>CAZINT010000002.1:0-248779 GCA_964540825.1 uncultured Gammaproteobacteria bacterium | reverse complement strand
AACAAGGCATGGGTAGCGGAAGCTGCTCATGGATCACCTCCTTTCTGGAGATACTCAGTCGAAAGACTGTGAATTTCTGTCGAACTCTACATAGTCAAAAGCTACGTAGGGGAGGTAGACCGGTTTTTATCACCTTTGTGTAGTCAAATAAAAAAACACTCGCGTAAGCGAGTGTTTTTTGTTGCGGGTTTTAGTTTAAATCTTGTTGAGGAACTTTTGTGTCACCTGATAATTCACGAAAGCTTTTTCCATCTTTAACCTCTTTAATTTCCGGTCTCAATGTCTCCTTTTTGATTTCGGGCTTGCCTGCGACATAGTCCTTTGTCTTCTCATTTAATAAAGCCTCTACCTCAGGGCTTAGAGGAATTTGTTGCTTCATTTCTGGTTGATAGCTCATACCTTCACCCATAAAAATAAATTAAATAAATTAACGAATGAATATAGCACATTTTGACACTTTTGTCAATGCTTATAGTATAGTGTATTTCTTAATACTTTTCTAGATTTATTTGTCAAACCCCTAACATTTCCTCTAGTTCCAACTAATTTAGAAGCAGGGGAGAAGGGGCGGCAGCCGGAGGGCTGCGCGTCCCGTGGAGAGGCAAGAGGGTCAGACACCGAGAATGCGAGGCAGCTCCGCCAGCGACCGGATGACAAAGCAGTTCCGGGTAGTCGCGAAGTAGCGAAGATCATAGTTTGGGGTATCATCGTTCGCAACGAGGATGAGCTTGGCGTTCGGATACCTGACACCGGGGCCGTGCAGGTCCATGTCGGCGTTGTCGCCGAGGAAATACAGATCGTCCTCCTCGGAGCAAAGACTCTCAAGCAGCTCAAAGAGGTGTCCTCGGCGGGTGTAGATAGGCCGGCTAAGGTGGGGATTTTTGATCGTCTCAGGCGCGATCAGAGGGTGCTGGGTGACAACGCTCTTGTTGGCGAACCCGTGCACATGGTGCAGGATCCAGTCCAGTGAAAGCGGTCCGAGACCCTGATTCGCAGCAGCGATTTTGTCGCGCACTTTTTTTGGGTCTGCGTTCGTGACCACCTCGACGAATACGCCTGCCTGGTGCAGCCTGTTGAGGGCACCGGGTGCTTCGGGGCGCAGTGCGCATTGTGCGAAGGGGTAGGCAGCTTTGTACACCTGGTGCAAAGCGTCACCGCGATCGGTTGGGTTGCGCAGCAAATTAAGCCGGTCGAGCATCTCGGCGCCCATGACCGCCGCTCTAAGATAGGCGTCAGACGCCGAAGCCACAACCATTTCCTCGGCGCCGCGCACCCAGCCGTACAACTGAGGTGCTCGCCGAATTCGTCCATAGCCTTCGAGCATGTAAGCATGGACGCTTTCAACGCTCATTTTACCTTCGGTAAGAGCGCTAAAAAGACGTCCAAACTCCAGGCTAAACGGGTCGAGCGTAGCCGGGTCGGTGTGAAGGTCGGTTTCGAGCGTGCCATCGAAGTCGCTGAACAAGATGGTTTTTTGTGTTGTTTCCTTCATTTTTTGCCCTCAATGAACGATTATTTTCTTATGCGCACGATAACAGTTTTTCCCCATTTGTCAACACCCTTGATTTTTTTCGAAAAATATGGTAGGGTGGGGGCAATTGAACGGTTCTTTCACAACCGCCCAACTATCGAGCCAATTTTTTGCGAAGATTATTGCGATTGTGAAAGAACTTTTTTATTTTTGCAGAATTGTTGGCCCGAGCGGTTTGGGTCTAAAAGAACACAAAAACGGGAGCGTGACATGACCAAGTTTGAGCTCAAGAACGGTCTCAACGTGGCGAAGGTCTGGTTCCTTTTCGGGGCAGGCCTCTTCTTCTATGGGGCCTTCATGGCCCTCATCGAGTACTGGAAGAAAGTTGCCGGTGTTCAGCAGGCGACCGTCTTCCTGAACACCAGTATCAGCGCTAGTTTGTCTGCCGGAATCATCGCTGCGGGAATTGTGGTTCGCTACTTTCGGCGGCACCGCAGCGAGATCCGCCAGATCAACGCTGTTATGCCAGCACACCTCATCGTAGAGAGTGGGCTGCACACCGGCGTCGTGGTCGGCTCGTCCAATGCTGTGTACACCAACACCGGTTGGGCGGTCACGGCTGGTTCGGGCCTCCTCAAGGGCCTTGCGCTGCAGTTCTCGGCCTTGGTCGACAACATTCTCGTCAAGGCTGGGCTCAAGAAAGCGCCCGATCCTACGAAGCGCCAGCTCGACACCTGGGCGCTGCGTGTTGCCATCATTGGGATCGGCTTGATCGTTTGGGGTAAGCTCGACCTTAGTAAGCATTCGAGCCGTATGGGCATGCTCACCGTGCTCGTCTGCGCCTTCATCTACGCCGGCTCCTACGCTCGGCGTCAATATCTGGCCGGTCGCTATCGAGTGCTGATCAATCGTCTCATCGAAGAGCTGCGGCTCACCACCGATGAGGCCAAGGTCTTCAGCGCCATCGCTGAAAAGTGGTGGTTCGCCCTCGAACAGCTGGCCTGCATGCTTTGTGTCGGCGTCATCTGTTCTGGCTTCGCGGCGCTCTATGCGTATGCTTGGGGTCAGGCCCAGTACCTCTACTTCGCGCCTTGGGTTTTCCTCTCGGGCATTCCGTTCGGTCTCATGAGCTATTTCGCCGTCATGATCATGGTGTCTGACTATCGTCTGCCAGGCGAAGATCAGCCCGCCTCCATGAAGGCGCGCATGGTCATGACCAAGGGTCAGGGCATCGTCGCCTCACTCATCGGGCCTATCCCGGTGATCCTCTACTTCGGCCTCAATTGGCCTGAGTGGAAGGTCATCGCGGGTTCGCTCGTGGTGCTGCTCGCGGTGATGATTCCATACCTTCCTGATTTCGCTGGTCGCATCATCGCGCAGCTCAAGCGTCTGCGCCGCAGCTCGACTGCAGCGACGGCGGTCAACGGCTGAGCGTCACCCATCCCTCCTTTCCTCCTCGGACACCGGCAGCAAACCCCTGCTGCCGGTGTCCAGTCCTCCCCACCAAACCCCTTAGAGCAAGCGGATAGAATCACTTGCTTTTTTTAATCCATTTGCTATACTTGCCTTTGTTAAAAAAATACGGTAGAATTTTGGGCAATTAGCTCAGTTGGTTAGAGCGTTACATTGACATTGTAAAGGTCACAGGTTCGAATCCTGTATTGCCCACGTGGCCCACTTACGGGCGTGTAGCTCAGATGGTTAGAGCGCGTCACTGATAATGACGAGGTCCCCGGTTCGATTCCAGGCACGCCCACAGTAAAAGACAGAAGCATGCTTCTGTCTTTTTATTTAAGACCAGGTTGTTTGCTAAAAATCAAAAAACAGTGTAGAGTAAAGGTTGCTACTATTATTTTCCTGCCTATGTCAGACCAACCACAAAGTCGTTTTTCATCGGCTGTTACCAGTGCGGGCCTTTTTTTTCTTGAGCTTGTCAAGGTCGTCGCGTTGGCTGGCATCACCATTTTCCTGGTGCGCTATTTTTTATTCAAGCCATTTTACGTCAAAGGAGCTTCCATGGAGCCGACCTTTTATGAAAAGGAATATCTGATTATTGATGAACTTAGTTATCGCTTGCATGATCCTGTTCGAGGGGATGTTATCGTATTTCGTCCGCCGGAGGATCAAAAAGAATTTTTTTTGAAGCGCATTATTGGTCTACCGGGTGAACGCGTCAAGGTTGCCGAAGGCCATGTTACAATTTATAACGAAGCACACCCCGAAGGAATTACGCTCAACGAAACATATCTGCCCAAAGACCTGGCAACTACTGGTGAACAAAATATTGTTTTAAATGCTGACCAGTACTTTGTCCTTGGTGATAACCGTCCTAATAGTTACGACTCACGCCGGTTTGGCCCAATTGCTCGCTCGAGCATGGTCGGCCGGGCCTGGCTCCGTGGCTGGCCATTTGATCGCGTGCAGACGTTTACCACCCCTACCTATACTAATTTTTAGTTGACCGAACACTTAATTGAACGTGCTATGCAAAAAGTTAAAAAATCTAAACCCGGTAAAATGTTTGAAAAACGACCTGTCGTTAAAAAAGAAGCTCCTGCTCCAGTCGCCACTGCTGGTGAAAAAAATAAGAAAGCTTTTACGGTTGTGCGGGGTATGCATGACAGTCTTCCAAAAGAAGAAAAATACTGGTTAGCCTTCCAGCACGAAGCTGAAGAATTGGCTGAGTACTTCCAATTTGGTCGTATTGAAACGCCTATTCTTGAAGAGGCAAGTCTTTTTGTGCGTTCGATCGGTCGGGGAACAGATGTGGTTGATAAAGAAATGTATGTCTTTGAAGATCGTGATGGTACTAAAGTCGCCCTTCGCCCTGAGGCAACAGCTTCGGTAGCCCGCGCGTACACGAGTAACGGGCTCTGGAATCAAGCGCAGCCTATCAAGCTCTGGTACATGGGTCCTATGTTCCGCCACGATCGTCCGCAGCAAGGACGCTATCGCCAGTTCAATCAGCTTGGTTATGAAACAATCGGTGTTAAAGATCCGGCAATTGATGCTGAACTTATTTTGGTTGCGTATAACTTTTATAAAGACCTTGGAATCCCTGTTGAAGTGCGCGTAAATAGTATTGGTACGGTCGACGAGCGCAATCGCTATAAGACTGAACTTGTTAATTATTACCGCACCAAACGCAGTTATCTTTGTGAAGATTGTCGTCTGCGTTTGACCAAAAACCCGCTCCGCCTTCTTGACTGTAAAGAAGAGCAGTGCCAGCCGGTCAAAGAAGAAGCGCCTCAGATTATCGACTGGCTTACCGAAGACTCCAAAAATTATTTCATGAAGGTATTAGAATATCTTGATGAAGTCGGTGTTCCTTATGTTTTGACACCGTTTTTGGTTCGCGGGCTCGACTATTACACCCACACTGTGTTTGAAATTTTTGCGACAGATGCCGAAAATGCCAGCAGTCAAAGTGCGCTCGGCGCTGGCGGACGCTATGACCTTTTGGTTGAAGAGCTCGGTGGAAAGCCTGCGCCAGCCGCTGGTTTTGCTTTAGGTCTTGAGCGCGCCATTTCAGTTATCAAGCAACAGGGTCAAAACCAATCACCGAAGTTTACCGAGAAGAAGCCGCATGTCTTTTTTGCCCAGCTTGGTGAAGAAGCAAAACGTCGCGGTCTCAAGATTATTAATGAACTTAAAGGAAGCGGGCTTCGTATCGCGTACAACTTCTTTAAGACATCGCTCAAAACGCAGCTTGAAGCAGCCAATGGCCAGGGTGTTGCCTATGTTTTGATCTTGGGTCAAAAAGAAGTTCAGGACAAGACAATTATCATCCGCGATATGGAATCGGGTGTGCAAGAAATTGTTGATCAGAAAAAAGTTGAGCCGGCACTCAAAAAGAAGTTGGGGCTGGTCTAAATTAAGGCTAAAAAAGGCCTAAAATAGGCTGTTGACGCATATTCTTGGGTGGGGTATACTATGCATATTAATTACGTAACTCCTTAGAAAGGGAGGTGAACTTTGTGGCCGAAATCAAACGAAAGAAAACCGAGTCCTTTGAGGCCTTCATGCGTCGCGTTAAAAAACGTTGGCAGCAATCCGGTAAAATTTTACAGGTCAAGAAGATTCAATTTTACGACGGCGGAAAAAGTAAAAATATGCGTCGCAAGAGTGCTCTGCACAAATTGGGCGTAGCCGGTAAGATCGAATATCTCAAAAAAATTGGACGTCTTCCAGAAGAACTTGGAAGAAACTTCAAACGGTAAATTTTATTTAGGGGGATACCTTTTTCCATTGTCCCATGCTTCAATGGATTAAACAAAATAACATGACACTTCGAAAAACTGCCACGGTCCTGGGGGTACTGTTAGTGGCAGTTTTTTCGTTTTTAAAACTAACTCCAGCGCTCGCCCAAACTACTGCTCAGCCTGAAGCGCCAATTGATACGGGCATCGCAGTTGTGCAGCAGCCATCCGGCCTTGCGGCAACTGATATTCGCCAGATTATCGCTACAATTATTAAGGTTGCGCTGGGGCTTTTGGGAATTATTTTGCTCGGGCTTGTTTTGTACGGCGGTTATTTGTACATGACTGCCGGAGGCAACGATGAACAGGTCGCTCAAGCTAAAACTATTTTGCGCAACGCGGTTATCGGTCTTATCATTATTCTTAGTGCTTACGCTATTGTTACTTTTGTCCTGCGCGCCATTGGTGTTGGTCAGGGTTCGGGCGGGGGAGACCTTGGCGGGGTAAACGGCACGGGTACACAAAACTTTACTGGCAGCGGAGCGCTTGGGGGTATTATTAAAGATCATTACCCAACGCGCGACCAGGTAAGTGTAGCGCGAAATTCTAAAATCATTATTACGTTCCGCAAAGCCATCAAAGTCGATAGTTTTGTTAAAAACACCAATCAAAGCAAAGACGCTGCTGGTAAAGAGGTTTTTGGCGACTGCATTAATATTGGTGTTAACATGAATTGGAAAACAGATTGTGACGCGCTCACGCTGGACGCTGATCATATTGCTATTACCCGCGCCGATACTGGTGCAGCAATTACAGGTGCGGCAGTTCTCGCCACGTACCAGAATGATAAAGCGTATACTATAGTCATCAGGCCTTATGACTATCTCGGTTCAAGCCAGGACAAAATTACCTACAAAGTTCACTTGGGTCCAGCTGTTTTGCTCGATGATGCTGCTAATAATAACCCTTCGGCTTTTCAAGTAAGCAGTCTCGGCAAAAATTATTATGAGTGGGAGTTTACGTGTAGTACTGAGCTTGATACCACGCCGCCAATTGTAAAGAGTGTTTTTCCGGCAGATAGCAGTGTTGAGACAAAGAATAGTGTTATTCAAATTGATTTTAACAAAGCCATGGATCCGACGGCTATTCAGGGTACGTTCCGTGACGGAGCAGTCACTTATGCGCTTGATGGCAATACGATTTTCTTAAAAAGCAATAAAAGCAGTGTTCCGGTAGGAACATTCAACCTGACAAACGGATACCGCACGCTTGAATTTACCTCTACCAAAGAATGTGGTCGTAATGCGTGTGGTCAGGCCATCTATTGTCTGCCGGTTTGCGATAAAGTTACTGATCCAACTTGTAAACAAGACGCCTATTCCGTGCTGGTAAAAGCCGGCCGCACCTTTAGTGCATCGTCATTTGAATCAATTCCTTTCTCGGGGGCAATGGATGTTTCGGGTAATGCTCTTGATGCTAACCAAAATAATAAAGTTGACGCAGCACCTACTACAGGTGAAATTTTTACTGATCAAAATAAACCAGATAACTATTCGTGGGCTTTCACCATTAAAGATGAGATTGATAATACTGCTCCGTACCTTATACAGGTTACGCCGGGATTAAATGCTGAGTTTGTAGCCCCCAAGGATGATGTAACCATGCTGTTTAGCAAGCGTATGCAAGTCGAACCGATGTACGGTATTGATTTGCAGCAGTCGCTTCCTAATAGTGAACCGCTGTGCCGTACACCACGATTGAATTTTAATGCAAATAACACGACACTTACCACGCTGACCCACTGCCCGTTCCCAGCTAAAGAAGGTGCTAATTTTTACCCGGTTCTGACATCAGCGATTCAGGATGTCCACTATAATTGTTTTTTTCCAGGGAAAGGTCCAGGCGGAGCAAGCGAAGTAAATAAACGTTTGCAAGAATCATCCCTTTGCAGCGCAGACGGAAAAAATTGCTGTCCAGTAGACGCAGTTAGCGGCGGAGCGTTCTGTTGTAACGGTGTTGTGGTTCCAAATGTTGCCAATCAGGCCCAGTGTATACAATATTTAAAGGCAACTCCGTAGTTCTATTTATTTAAAATCAAAGTTTTGTGCAAAGGCAGGCGCTCAAAAAAATACTATTTACAGTTTGTTTTACTTTGGTAGTTACTTTCGGCTCCCTCATGGCGCTCTGGGTTGTGAATGCCGCAACACCGGCACTTGACGTTGGTCTTAATGGGGATGTTGCAGCAACCACCGGTCTTGCGGCCACCGATGTTCGTTTGGTTGTTGCGCGCATTATCCGGACGGTGCTCGGGCTCCTTGGAATTATTGCTTTACTTATTGTTTTGTACGGCGGCTTTTCGTACATGACTGCTGGAGGCGACGATGAAAAAGTTGGTAGTGCTAAAAAAATCTTGGTTAATGGCGGTATTGGTCTTCTTATCATCCTATCTTCGTACGCCATTACCAGTTTTGTAATTAGTCGTTTAGTTTCGGCGTCTACTGGCGTAGACAGTGGTCAAAGCTGTACCGGACCAAATTGCCCCGATACTTCAGGTTCCGGAGGAACAGGTTTTAATACGTCGGGTAATGCTTTTTATGTTTCGAGTCTCCCGCCTAATGGCAATCTTTGTATTCGGAATGTTCATCCTTCCATCGTGTTTAGCAAAGAAGTTGATGTAGCTACCTTGTCAGGGAATGTAGTCGTCTCGGCAGCAGGCGGTGCAGCAGTTTCAGGAAAATGGGAATATGGCAGCAAAAAGGCCGTGGTATTTTTTGTGCCTCAGGGTGATTGTGCGCCAAGCACCGGTCAGGATTGTCTCCTTGCTAAAACTGCCTATACCATTACTTTTCAAAATCCTTCGGCCATCAAAAGTGCTGATGGTACACAAAGTCTTAACTGCAGTATAAAAGGGGGTTGTGGCCCGGTTACCTTTACGACTGGCGAGGGTGTTGACCGTTTGCCGCCTCAAATTACTATCACCCAACCTTTGGCAAACGCCAGCTTTCAGGCCGGGGCAACACTTCCTGTTACTGTTTCGTATACTGATGACAATGGGGTACAAAATGTTTCTTTGTACCAAGGTGAAACAGCTCTGGGAAGTAAAACTATCAACGGTTGTCAGAAAACTGGTTCGGTTGAACTTAGCTGGCCAACAAATGGTCTTGATGCGGGTGCCTATACACTTCAGGCGCTTGGTACTGACTGGAGCGGTGGACAAGATACCAAAAGTGTTGCCCTGAATCTCAAGCCTAATCATTGTTTTAACAGTCAGCTCGAGGCTGACCTGGGTGAAAAGCAGGCGGGTCCTCCAGCTTGTGGAGGAGAGTGTGGCAGCTGTGCTGGGGAAAGTTGCTCAGTAAATGCGGATTGCGGCAGTGGTTTTTGCCAAGTGCCGGCAGGAGGCGGAGCAGGTGTTTGTGTTCAGCGTGCAACCATCACCGGGTTATCACCGAATTCTGGTGCGCCCGGTACATTTGTTACTATTTCAGGAAAATATCTAGGTTCGAGCGGTCATGTTTATTTTGCTGCCGTTGCTAACCCCAGCATTACTAAAGAAGCTGACTGGGTGGAAGCTAAGGCCGTTAGCTGCGGGGGGTCAAGTTTTGGCAGCTGGTCATCGTCACAAATTATTGTTGAAGTACCGCAAAGTGCGGTTCCCGGCCCCGTAGCTGTATTTTCAGGTTCGGCGACGCTTAAAACTGCCGCCACTGCCAATACTTCATTATTTGATACAACACGTGATGCCTGGGGGCCGCTTGTTGGTGACTTTACGGTAAATGGTGAAGTCCATCCGAGCATCTGTGCGCTCAATCCAACTCGCGGTAAAAGCGGTTCAGCCATTGCTATTATTGGTAAAAATTTTGGCTTACTTTCAACTACTGCTAACCAAGTTACTTTTGGAACTACCCCGGCGGTTACTCGTCCTAATGACTGGGTTGATGCGCTTATCAAGACAACAGTACCTAACCTTGAACAAGGAGATGTTGTGGTCAAGGTAACCAGCAATGGGCAACAAAGTAATGGTATAACCTTTTCAGTTCAAGAAGGAGCCAGTGAAACTGCGCCCTTTATTAACGCGCTCAGTACTGCTTCCGGTGCCCGTGGCGAATATATTACGATTTCCGGCCGTAATTTTGGGAGTCGTTTGGGGGCGGTGTGGTTTAAAGCAACACCTGAGAGTGAAGCCACGTTAGGCGGTTTTGATTTTCCAGGCAGCTGTCAGACAGCTGTATGGCGCGACGATCAAATTATTGTCAAATTCCCTCTGGACAAAGGATCTGTGGGGACAAGTTATTTGGTTCAAGTTAAAACAGCTGATGACGCGGTAAGTCCTGTTGATTCTAATACTACGTTTGCTTTGGTAGCAGGTACGCCAAATCCGGGTATCTGTAAAATTTCGCCTGTTTCAGGCAATGTTCCATTTGCGCAAGGCCAGGTGCTTACTCTGTCGGGCGAATATTTTGGTGCGCAGCCAAATATTTATTTCTGGAAAGCGGCTGCAAACGCAGCCGATATGAGCAGCCGTGCGCTGGTGGCTAAAACGGATATTGTCTCTGCTAGTAATGGTTCAATTAGCCTGCGTCCTCCAACAGGCGCGCAAACTGGTCCGATTGTCGTAGTTCGCGGTGAAGATAGTAAAGTAAGTAACCCGATAAATTTTACCGTCGCAAATTGTGTCCAGAGTAATAACACGTGCCCGGTTGCAGGTTACACCTGCTGCAGCGCGGGCGCTGATGCGGGTTCGTGTAAACCGGCGGGGGAATTATGTTCTCAAGGAACTCGCAGTAGCGGGTATGTTTGGCGTTTTAGTTCTGCGGCCATACCAATTGTTCCGCGCGTTGTCGAACGCTGTGACGCCGGGACAGATCAGGGCAAAAATTTACCTTCCCCATCGCCAAGTATTCAGTGGGACCAAAGTGCCAATGGTGACAGTCATAATGTTTGTCGTACCGCGCTCGCTACCGTAGAACTGACCGCGCAGCTTGATCAAAAAACGGTTACTAAAGATACAGTCATTGTTAACAAATGTTCGGGCGTTGATGATAAAAATAATTGTTTGAATCCAGTTCGGGTTGATTTAACTTCGGATAGTTATAGTGTCAAGGCGGCTATGACCGACAATGGAGGCGGGGCGCATACTTATCTGCAACTTGGTCCGACAAATCGTTCTTGGGAAGACAATGCCTGGTACCAGGTAGCGCTTACCACCGGTATCCGATCGGCAGGCAGTGCGAGCAGTACTGCACTCGCCTTAGCAGCGGATCGTCCGTGCCAAATTGCTGGTTCGGCATATTGTTATGTTTTTAAAACCGATACCAAAAACTGCGCGCTTAAAGCGGTAGTTGTAACACCGTATAGTTATTGGACAAAGGTGCTCGAAGCTCCGATTAAATTACGGACTACCGTGGGCAGCGCTACAGATTTGTACTATCGCGGTAATGGACTGAGTAACCAACATTGCGTCATGATGGATGTGAGCGGTTTTAATTGGCAGTGGAACAGCGAAAATACTGAGTATGCTGCGATGTATGGATCTCTAAATGCGCCGGTTTCGCAGGTCTCTGCTTTAGCTAATACTGTGGCAGTTGGTCTCGCTAATCCAGATGATGCGGTTAGCATCGTGGCAGTTGCAAGTACCGGCACTGCGTCCTACGCTGGCAAAAGTCCGCTTACCATCGACCTGAGCGACCCAAGTGTCGTTGACTACTGGCCGCGTTGCCAAGAAGCATGTACCAACGCTGAAGTTGCTGTGCGTTTTAATACCACGATGTCACTTCGCAATTTGCCAGGTACTATCCAAGGCGGCAGTGTTCAGCTTTTAAAATGTACTGATGAAAATTGTTTGAGCACACAATCGGTCGTAAACCTCAACGATATTACGCTCGACCCAACCAGCAATTACTCCGTACTTAAAATTGCCAACTCGCTGAGCGGTTCGCAGCTTCTTGAGCCAAATACACTGTATAAAGTCGTTGTTTCGACTGCCCCCACAGACCCTGCGGCCGCAACCAATCAGCTCTGGTCAGCAGCAAAACTTAATGATCCTCAAACATCAAGCAGGCCATTTAATCAAGAATTTACCTGGCGTTTCAAAACCAAAAAAGAGCAGTGTCAAGTTGACCGTGCTGTAGTTAACCCGCCGGAGTTTTCTGGAAAATCTATTGCTGAAAAAACAGTGTATACCGTACAGCCCTATGCCGCACCGGACGCCTGTAGCACGCAAGGTCAAAAAATCAATCCGTGGTCAGTAAGTTGGAACTGGAGTTCAGCTGACACAAAAGTAGCCAGTGTTACATCGTTTAGTACTAGAGGAAGTAATCCTTCGTGTACCCCAAGCTGTATTCGCAAAGGCAGTGATGTTCCTGCAACCCAAGCAAATCTTTTACCGGTGTGCGGCAATGGCAAAGTTGAAGCAGGCGAAGATTGTGACGGGCCGGACAGTGCCAAAGGCTGTACATTAAATTGTTTATTTGCCGGAAATACTGCAGCAACCTGCGGCAATGGTATTGTTGAACAAAATTTAGGCGAAGCTTGTGATCCTAAGGATCCGAAGACGGCCACCGGATGTAGTCTCAGCTGCCGTCATTTGGGTTCTAAAACTACCGTCAATGCTTCTGATACGTCTGCTTCTATTTGCGGCAATGGCACTGTGGGAAGCGGCGAAGACTGTGATACCGGTATTATGAAAGCTGTTTCAAATCCGCTTTCACAGCTCAGTTGTTCGCAGGCGTGTTTGCATACGGGCTCTCGTCTTTCTAAAGCGTGGTGTGCTGCAAACACACTTACCCGGGGCGGTTTTTCGAACACTGAATTTCAAGCTGCCTGCGGCCAAAGCTTTAGTCAATGTGGTGATAAAGTCCTTACCCCAGACGAAGACACCGGTTGTGACGATCCAAATACGGGTTGGAATAGCAGTGCTTGTACTCAATATTGTCTCAAGAAAACTTCTACCGAATGTGTGCCTGGTACCGAGGGGTGTGATGCCAACGGTCGGCATACCGGTTCGTCACTACTCTATACCGCCCCATCATCGTGCGGAGACGGAACGGTAGGCACGGGCGAAGACGCCGTTTGTGAAACCGGGTTAGTAATTACTCATAGCGGTCTCATTGATCCGTGGACACTGGCAACAGGTGTAGGTTTAGGTATTCCGCAAGGCGAGCCTGCTGCCCAAAGAACTTTGGTAAAAGCAACTACAAATCAAAATAATCGTTCCGTTAGCGGAAGCGGTGTCTTTAGTGTCGCGTGCGGCTATCAGACGGACCTTGATTGTAAGCGAACCTTTGGCAGTGATTACTCTGTCGGACAAAATACCTGTTGTTATCGAAAACCAGGGCTCTTGAGTACCTATCCTGCTAATAATGCTGCTGCGGTCTGCCCAAACACGTACCTTGAAGCAGTATTTGATAGTAAAATCGATGAAAACACTTTAACGGGTAATGTTTTGGTCGCTCGCGGAAGTAGTGCAGCTTGTGCAGCAGGTCAGCAAGATGTTACAGACCTCATTGCTCGCACTGAAAGTCATATCGCCCTCCCATGGTATAAGAATGTTTTGGTACGCGTTGGTGCAGTTCTCAAAAATGTATTTCTTGGTTCTGACGCTGCTGCTGTAACGACGCCCGTTAGCAATTGGTGTGTTGGACAGGATGTTGGTGTTGCGCATGTTGCGCCGGTGGCCGGTGCCCCCACTTCGACTTCGCGTATCAGTATTCAAATCAATACTCCGCTTGCCTTTATGACTGATTATGCGGTTATTCTTAAAGAAGGTGTTAAAGATGTCAACGGAGTTAGTATTGGCAAACTGGCCACCAAAAATATTAGTTGGCATTTCTCAACAACGGATAAAATTTGTGAAATTAGCAAAGTAAACGTCTATCCACCAGAGTGGTCGTTCTCGGCAGCAAATGCGACTACAACGCTCGAAGCATCTGCCTATACTTCCGCTGGGGCAAAAGTACAGCCGATCACCGGATTTTATGACTGGCAATATCGCTGGGGACCGCAAGATAATCCGTACGTCTCGCTTCAGGCCGGCAATGGCGCGCTCAATGTCATCACTGCCCAAAACCGCAATGGTGAAATAGATCTGCGTGCTGAAGCAAACATCACCACCAACAAGTACACCAGTGCCACGGGCGGGGTTGCTACCGGCAGTTCACATGAAATTGTTTTCTTGTGTGAAAATCCTTGGCCGCCAAAAGATATTTTTGTTAATAATCAGGGTCCGTATACTATTTTTCCCTATCAAGATACAGCGGGTAATAATGACGGGTTCGATCTGACCCAAAATATCTTTAATAATTCAACTATTCCAGCTTCATCAGCAGTAATGGATGGGTATTTTAATTTCGGCACCTACTACTGCGCGGATAATGGGGCGAGTGGTACAAGCGATGATCTTCCGTATTTGCGTCCTACAGTTCAAACCAGTGGTACGGCAATTTCAGCGACCGGTGCGCTTAAGAAATTCTTCTTTACCAATGATAAAAATGCCGACGCTATTGGTATACAGGTTTTTGCTAACCCTAAACATCTCAGTCCGTCAGATTGGTATTCGCTGAGTAAGGCAAATGGCGGACAAGGTTTTATCGGCAATACGCAGCGTGTTACAGTTGATGGGTATAGTGCTATTACAGATGGAAATAATATTTATGTTGATGCGCTCAACTATTCAGCGGTTACCAAAAATATTTACAGCACTATTTATCTTTTTAGTATCAACGCAAATGCCGATGCGACTACGCGCAAGGTCTTTGAGCAGCTTCTGACCAATCTTAAATTTAATTCTAATATTTCTAATTACGGCTATTGCGGAACCAGTAGTAATAACCCTGGCTTTGAAATTCAATGTCAAAGCGATCTTGATTGTAATCAAGGGCAGGTTTGTTCCAACAGTGTTGACAAACTCAAGCGAAATTACGACCGGTTACATGGACTTAATGCCTTCCAAGTTGCGCTTGCAAGCTATGCTTCAGCGCATGACAAGAAATACCCAAGCATGCAAGAGGGGAGTTATTTGACAGGTCAGACCGTAAGCACCTGGCCTTCCTGGGCAACGCTTGGAAATACGCTGGGGCAAAGTGCTCCGGTTGACCCAATCAATCGCCTTGCTGCTGCGGGAACCTGTTCGGTAAGTACCAATAAATTCTGTACTGTCAACGCTGATTGTGGCGGCACTGAAACCTGTGTGCTGCATGATCCAATCACAGCCTGGAGTACAATAGACCGCCGCTTTAGTTTTGCTTGCCCGCCGGCCTCGTATGCCTATCGCTATAGTGCTGCCGCAGCGGGCGCAAATTATACCGTGCGAGCAAAATTTGAAACTACCGGTCTGACTATCGCCAATCAGAGCATGTTCATGGCTGATTTTATTGATCCGACTAAATTTATTACCGATAACGCAAGTGGAATTTGTAACCAAGATCAGGAAATTGCCACCCTTAATACTGGCGTTTGTGGTGACGGCGTGGTTAATACTACTCGCGGCGAACAATGCGATCCTGCCGGACAGACTCGCTACGGAGCCTGCGGTGCTGAGCAAAATGGCAAAATTAAAGTTGATGTGTGTGACAGTTCATGCCGCTGGAAAGCAGCTGATACGGCATTTGTTGACTGTTCATTCCTCAGCAAATGCGGCAATGGCGTGGTAGAAGTAGGAGAAAAATGTGATGATGGCAAGCTCAATGGCCGTTATAATCATTGTACCAATAAGTGCACGCTTCCAACCAAGGATGACCTCGGTTTTTGTGGGGATGGAGTTGTTGAAGCAAAATATGAGGTGTGTGATATTCGAGCGATGATGGATAATAAGCCTGGACTTTGTGTCGGCGGTGCCAGAACCGGTCAGCCTTGTTCCGTCTCGGGCGACTGTAACGTGGTCAATGGTGTACAGACTTCGTATAGTGGAATTTGTAAATTAATTACTGAAGCTAAAATAAAATACGCCCAAACCAAGAGTGCTTCCTGTAACTGGGATTGTCAGGCAACTGGCCCATACTGCGGTGATGGGATCGTTCAGAGTGATTGGGGCGAAGAATGTGACGGGGCTTCCAGTGCCTGTACCCTTGATGATCAGAGCGGAAAACGTGCCTGCAGCGCATCGTGCAAATGGACTGATCCCGCTGCTGTTGCTTGGTGGAGATTTGATGACGCAGCCGTAAAAGACGCCAAAGTAACTTTTTCAGATAGCGCTGGTATAAATAATGGCGTTTGTGATAGCGATAAGAACGAATGTCCAGCTTACACCCAAAATGGTAAAAATAACGGTGCCTTTGTTTTTGCGGATGGTAACTTTATTACGGTCCCACATTATAAAGCGTTTGATGTCGCCAATGTTACCCTTGAAGCATGGATTAAATTGACTCCTGGCACTAACGAAGGTTGGAAAAATATTTTGCTTAAGCAAAATGGCCTCAATGCTATGGAAAGCGAAAAGGATTATAATTTCTCGTATTATAATACTGATAAAATTCTGAAATTAGGATTCTCTTCGCCGGGTCGTTTTGGAAAAGCCGAGGGAGTATTGCCGGTTGGTCTTGCGGCAGGCGAATGGCACCATGTTGCAGTTACGGTTGGGAATAGCAGCGTCCACGCCATCAGGTTTTATGTTGACGGCAAACCACTTGCCGACGGATCAGTCAGTATGAGTGATGCTGGTACACTTGGCATGGCTGCTGATCAGAATTATCCAATTTATTTGGGCGGAAATGGCGGCTTAGATGAGGTCAAGGTATACGCTCGTGTTCTCACCCCGGCCGAAGTTGCCTCAGAAGCACAAAGCCCATGGTTTTGTGCGGCTGGTGGCACGGTTGCCACTACAGCTGCCCCAGGTTGCGGGGATGGTAAGGTAGACGCCGGCGAAGCGTGTGATAATGGGGCCGCTAATGGCCTGAGCTGCAACCCAAGTTATGGCAAAACGTGCGCCTATTGCTCTAACGATTGCAAAAATATTATTGACGTTCAAGCCAAAACCTATTGCGGTGATGGGGTGGTGCAGGGAGGATCAGAAGCTTGTGATATGGATGCTAACGATCCAAACAAAACTGTTTATGTTTTAAACAGCTCTTCATCAACTGATTCTACTTTTAATGCAGCTCATGGCGGATACAAATTCTTATCCTGCACTGAACAACCCCAAGACGATTATACTCAAAAGAAGCAGATTGCCGCGCCAACCTGCGCTGCTACGTGCTCGGTAGCCACTAATAATTGTGTAAAGTGCGGTGTCGACTACGCTAAAGGCGTTGGTATTGCTGGCGGACTGCTCAATGTCTTGAATCCCGGAGGCGCCAATCCCTTGCTTGGGGATCCTGGAACTGTAACCAGCTTCATGGTAGGAAATGTCTCGTATGGCGCGCTCAGCGGTAACAAGCCTTCGTCGCTCGATGTATACATTGGTCTTGATACCGCACCTAAAAAATTAGTTGCTCATACAGCTTGGCCCGGGGAGTCTGACAAGAATTACGTTCTTAAGGACCCTGCTGCTGATGCAACTGCTACCGGTAACCAAGTTAAATTAAATAGTTATCCGCTGTGCTCAACGGGTGACCCTCGCTACACGCTTCGCATCAACGGCGATACGACGCACCGTTTTGATTTTCCGGTTTTTGCCGCGATCTCTCCTGAACAGTATGACTTAGTCCTCTCGCCAGTAATTAATAATCAGATTCGGCCAAACGATATCCGTGTTGTTGTCAGTTGGGTAAAAGATGCTGGTTTTTACGGCGGCTTTACTGTGCCGCTCGCTGGCAAAGGTAAAACCGAAGGTGCAACATTCGCAGGTAAATTGTCGAGTGGCAGTACTTATTACAATGCTCCGCGAATCAATGGTATTGGCTACCATGGCTTTGGTTCAACGCCAAACAGCACCAATGAGGAAGCCTTCTTTGTTAATACTGAAGCCCGCCCCTACAATGGAACCACCGTTTATTCTGAAATGAATAATGATCAGTATGCATTTTATGTTCGTACCGGCGGCGAGGGCATTGCTAAATATCGCAATACTGCCAAGCTTCGTGTTGACGTCTATTTCCCTGAAAATGATACAGAAACAAATCATTTTGCTACCCCTGCGATGACTTTCTATATGAATAGTGCTGCAGCGTCCGATAATTCAAACGCAAGTTATTGGTACGTATTTAATGTTAAACGGGCGGCTGTTCCTAATGCAGATCCGGTAAGCAGCCGCATTATTCCGGTCAATAAAATTGTTACCGAAAGTAAATTCTTTTAATTCCTCGGCCTATGGAAAACCGCAAGAAATTATTTCTGATTAGTGGTATACTACTAGTGCTTATTCTTGCCGCTCTTGGAGGCTGGTTGTATAGCCGGAATAAAAAGATGACTACTGCCGTACCAAAACCGGTTACAAACACTACTGACGTGCCAACAAGCACGGGCGATAAAGTTCCGACCCCAGTTGTTATAACAACCACGACCCCTTCACCTGAGCTTAACGCTTTTCAGGCTCAAGTCGAAACACTCACAAAGACTGACCAGGATCTCGATGGTTTGTCAGATGTGGAAGAAAAAACGTATAGCACGAGTCCGACGTCTTCTGATACTGATGCCGATGGCCTCCTCGACAAAGACGAAATAACCATTTTTCATACTGACCCCTTAAAGGCTGACACAGACAGTGATGGTCACCCTGATGGAGAAGAGGTTAGGAATGGGTATAATCCTAATGGTCCAGGAAAACTTATTGCTAATCCCTAAACTAGCTTTTACCAATTCTTACTAAATTAGTACCTATGTTCGACGAACCAAATGCTGCTGGTGGTCAGCCTCCACAAAATTTACCCATGGAACCTGTAGACATGTTTTCAGGTGTTGATGCGCCAGAGGAAGAAAATGCCTCGCTTGTCGAGACGCCAAAAGCCGCCGCCGCTAGCATGGTCGGTGGCGCCGATGCTTTATCGGCCGGAGTTTTAAAACGAAAAACTGATGTGCCAAGTCCGAGTAGAGATTCCGGTTCGCCTTCTTCTTTTAGCTACGGCGCGAATCAACCCGGTGGAACTCCGCCGCTTGGATACCCTGCTAAGGAGCCGGTAATCGGCAGAATTATTTTATTTGTTTTGACCGGCTTGATTATTGTTGCCTTAGCCATCGGTGGGTGGTGGGTATACTCACATTTTTTCAAACAATCGGTGCCTACTACTCCGGTTCAAACACCGGTAACGACGCCTGTTACCACCCCTCCACCAACAACGCCCGTAGTAACAACTCCCGCCCCTACTGAGGCTACCAGCGGTGTTTCCAATGAGATTAAAAATGATACTGTGCTTTTTGGCGAGTCCGTGGATACTGACCGGGATAGTTTGCCGGATACTCAAGAGCAGCAGCTGGGTACTGATCCTAAGGTTGCTGATACTGATAAAGACGGGCTCAGCGATGGAGAAGAAGTGTTAGTGTGGAAAACAAATCCGTTAAACCCAGATACCGATGGAGACGGGTATGTCGACGGGGACGAAGTTCGAAATGGGTATAACCCGCTTGGACCCGGCAAAATGACTCGTACGTTACCTGCAACTACAACTGTAGTCGCTACTACTTCATTACGCTAATTTTTAGCTCATTCGTTTGGTGATTTATTATGTTTGGCCATAAGAAAGCTCCTGTTACCGAAACAACCAACGAGCCTGTAGTTGCCGCTATACATGTTATACCGACAGATTTTTATGGCGGCACAAATCCAGTTGTGACTTTTAAGGACGTTACTCGTGAAATCGAACTAAATCGAGGCGAGGTGGTGTCCGGTGCTGATAAAAGACTCCTTGATAAGCAAACAGCCCCCGGGAGCGGGCAAGCGCTGCACCCAGCAAATTTACTGGCCAATCCAAAGTTTTTGGCTTTGGCAGGTCTCGGACTTTTTCTTCTGGTTGGCGGCGGCGTGACGCTCTATTATGTTGTAGGCTCAAAAGATGATGCCCCGAGTGCGCCAATTGTAACAACAATAGTTCCGCCAGATACAGTAGTGGTTGAAACGCCTACGACAACACCCCTTGTCGCCCCCTCGTCAACCGAGCCGGTCATAACAACTCCGGTATCACTCGCAGATCAGCCGCTTACTTTTTCTTCCACCCTTCTCGGAGACAGTGGCGATACGGATAAAGATGGCATAACCGATCGCGAAGAAGAACTATTTACTACTGATCTTAATGTCCCTGATACAGACAATGATACGTATTCAGATAGTCATGAACTTTTTTATCTCTATAATCCAGCGGGCAAAGAACCTCAAAAATTACTTGATTCCGGCTTGGTAAAACAATATACTAATCCTAATTTTGGCTACACCTTGTATTATCCAAACAGTTGGGCGGTAGGGGATGTTGACGGGACATACCGTGATGTTTTATTTAGCACGCTTACCGGAGAAAATATTGAAGTACGCGTGTTTGACAAAGAAGTAACTCAGGACTTCGCTGAATGGTTTGCAGTGCATGCTCCTGATCAAAAATATAGCGATATACAAAATTTTGAAACCTATTTTGGCGCCAAGGGCTATCGTCGTGAAGATTGGCTCGCGTATTATTTCCCAACCGCTAATCATGTGTATGTGCTGCTTTACCACACGACTGATTCAAATATCATAAATTATCGCACTGTACTCAAAGTGCTTGCCCGAAGCTTCGTGCCCGGAGAGTCAGCCGCACCCCAAAGCCTAATTACCCCTACGTTTACTACTGAAACGACTTCTTCGATACCTGGCGTTATCAGTGCTCCGGCTGCTTCTACCACCACTCAAAATCCTTAAGTTTCCTGTATGATTAGTGTTGATGTGAATATACTCGTCAAATGTCCTTTTTCTGAACCAGAAATTAAGCGGATGGTCGCTATTGCGCAGCGTTTTGAAAAGAAAATTAAAACCGCAGTTGAAATCAATATTGTCAGCAATAAAATTATCCAGGATCTTAATCGTCGGTATCGGGGTCTTAATAAACCAACGGATGTTTTATCTTTTTCTTGGCAGGAAGACGCTTCAGTTCCAGCTCAATCGCTTGGGCAATTATATCTGGCCTATCCGTATATCGTACAGCAAGCAAAGCGTTTTGGAGTAACTCCAAAAATGGAGTTTTCTCGGATGCTTTCCCACGGCTTGTTGCATTTAACGGGTCATGACCATAGTAAAGAGGCCGAGGCTGCAAAAATGTTTGCTTTGCAGGAAAAAATGGTGGCTGCAATTACTGCTGCTAAAAAATAAGCGTATGGATTTTCGTCGTCTGATACAAAGTATTACCGAAGCGCTGCGCGGCCTGTCCTCAGTCTATCGCTCAGAGCAAAATTTTCGGATACAGGTTTTTGTCAGCTGCATAGTCCTTATTGCTGCCTGGCTATTTAAACTCCGAGGGTATGAAGTTGTGATTATTGTGCTGCTTATCGGGCTGGTACTTATTATGGAGCTTTTAAACACTGCCTTTGAATACTGTGCTGACCTTCTCAAACCCCGCCTTAACCACTATGTACAACTCATTAAAGAAACAATGGCTGCAGCTGTTTTAGTCACTACACTGCTTGCTGGAAGCATTGGTCTTATTATATTTGTTCCACACTTTCTTACTTTGTTAAAATAGTGTATACTACCCGTCTGTAACGTAAATTGAACTGCATCTATGAAAAAAGGAATGGATAATTATATTGTTGGACTTGATGTTGGGTCGGCAACGACCCGAATGGCCGTGGCTACTTTTGGGAGCCGAGGGCCTGATGATGCGCCCGAATTACAGATTTTAGCTGCTGCCGAAACGCCCAGCCAAGGTATCCATAAAGGAGTTATTAACAGCATTGAGGATGTGGTTTCGTCAATTTCGGCTTGCCTTGAAAAAACCGAACGTATGGCTGGAGTTCCGATAGAAACCGCTTGGCTTGGAATTTCGGGTTCTCATATTTTGTCTCAAACAAGTAAAGGGGTGGTCGCTGTCTCTAAAGCGGACAATGAAATTAGTGAAGAAGATGTTCTGCGCGCAATTGATGCGTCGCGTACTATTGCCACGCCGCTTAACTACGAAGTGCTGCATGTTTTGCCCAAAATGTTCAGTATTGATGGGCAGGGGGGGATTAAAGACCCAATCGGGATGACTGGTATTCGCCTTGAGGTTGATACACAGATAATTTTAGGTTCATCAGGGCAGATTAAAAATTTTACTAAAGCCGTTTATCGCACCGGTCTTGAAATAGAAGACTTGGTTTTGTCAATTTTAGCGACTGCTGAAGCAGTAGCTACTCCGCGTCAAAAAGAACTTGGTGTTATTGTAGTTAACATTGGGGCGTCGACCACCAGCCTTGCGGTTTTTGAGGAAGGGGATATTGTACATACTACAGTACTGCCGATCGGTTCTGAACATATTACCAATGACATTGCGATCGGACTCCGTACCTCGATTGATATTGCTGAAGCTGTTAAACTCGCGTATGGCGATTGCCTCACCGAATCAACCGGCAAGCGGGATGAAATTGATCTCTATGAAGTTGGTGCGCCTGATCACGAAATAGTCAAAAAACAGTACCTGACTGAGATCATTCAGGCCCGCGTCGAGGAAATTTTCCGCAAAATTAATCAGGAGCTTAATAAGGTCCAGCGCACGGGTTTATTGCCAGCCGGTGTAATTTTTACCGGGGGCGGAGCAAAACTACCCGGGCTTGTTGAACTGGCAAAAAAGACTTTACGGCTGCCAGCCACGCTCGGTTTCCCGCTGAGTATGATGAGTATTACTGACAAGGTAAATGATCTTGGTTTTGCAACCGTGGTTGGCCTTCTCAAGTGGGGAAGCACGATGAAGTTTGGAAGTGGCGGGGCGAACTACGAAGGGGGCGGATCGTTTGGCGGCAGCATCAAGCGGGTCAATCAGGTTTCAAGCCAGCTCAAAAAATGGATGAAAGCCTTAATACCTTAATTTAAAGGCTTGTTTTCGGCCTTAAAATTATCTTGACACCTAGGTGCCTACAATATACTATACTAGCGAGGAAATCTTCGCTTATTTTATTTAAAGCAAGCATGAATACATAATGTATTCACTGGTTTTTTCCTGAATAATCACATCTAAATTCTTACCACTATGCCGCAAGTAAAACCTGATATTGAAACTATTGCCAAAATTAAAGTTGTGGGTGTAGGCGGCTCCGGCGGATCTGTTTTGACACGCATGATGAACGGTAAAAATCGTGGTATTGATTTTATTGCTCTTAATACTGATGTTCAGGCGCTCCATCATAACCCTGCTCCCTATAAATTACATATCGGAAAAAGCGTTACGCGCGGACTCGGTGCCGGTATGGATCCCGAAGTTGGCCGCAAAGCTGCGGAAGAATCGATCAACGAAATTCGCGATATGCTCAAAGACAGCGACATGGTTTTCATTACCTGTGGTCTTGGCGGCGGTACGGGTACCGGTGCTGCACCAGTTGTCGCAGAAGTTGCCAAGGAACTGGGCGCACTCACCGTGGCTGTTGTAACCAAGCCCTTTAATTTTGAAGGACCGCAGCGCAACGACATTGCTCAAAAGGGCTGGGAACAGCTTTCTAAAAATGTTGACGCCATTATTACTATTCCTAACGATCGAATTTTGCAGGTGATCGATAAAAAAACGACGCTCCTTGATGCCTTCAAAATCGCTGACGAAGTCTTGCAGCATGGCGTACAGGGAATTTCTGAGCTTATTACGGTTCCTGGTCTTATTAATGTTGACTTTGCAGACGTTAAAACTATTATGCGTGACACTGGATCGGCGCTTATGGGCATTGGTACGGCCAGTGGCGAAAATCGCGCCATCGAAGCGGCCAAGCAGGCGATCTCAAGCCCTCTCCTTGAGCTTTCAATCGACGGAGCGCACGGTATTTTGTTCACTATTAGCGGCGGATCTGATCTTACCATGGCCGAAGTCAGTGAAGCGGCTAAAATCATCACCAATTCAGCTGCTGACGACGCTAAAGTTATTTTCGGGGCTATTATTGACGAAAGCATGTCGGGCGCCATGCGCGTAACAGTAGTTGCTACCGGTTTTGATGATCGACGATCTCACCAGGTAGTAAAAGAAGAAGAGTCTTCCAATTCTCTTTTTGCTGGCGGTAAATATATTCCAAGCAACTTCCTGCGCAAGACACAGCGTGAAAATGATGAAGAAGAAAAAAAGTTTAAACAATTTACTCAAAAACCAAATCCTGTATTCTCACCGCTTTCAACCCCGGGTCCGCTAACTTCAACTAAGGAAGAAAAAAATAAGGAATCAGAAGATGATAAGCTCGAAATTCCTGCTTTTATCAGAAAGAAAATGGGGGTATAAACCCGTACGGCAAGCAATGGGCTATAAGCAGCGGGTGCTCGCTTAGTCCCGGCTTACTGCTTATTCTGTTTATAAAATACGTATGCATTGTCCGGTCTGCAACAATAAAGAAACCAGTGTTGTAGATACCAGGCCCACTGAAGACGGATTATCGGTTCGCCGTCGACGTGAATGCGATCGGTGTCATTTTCGTTTTTCAACCATCGAAGAAACTGAACTCTTAGACATTATTGTTGTCAAAGAAGATGGGAGACGCGAAAGCTATATGCGCGACAAGATGGAAAGCGGTATTTATCGCTCGCTTACCAAACGCGCTTTCACCAAAGAAAATTTTCACCGGTTGATTCATTCAATTGAGCGCGACATTCAGAAAAAGAAAAGCCGTGAGATAGCCAGCAAAGAAGTGGGCGAGCTTGTTATGAAGCATTTGCGAACGTTTGATATGGTAGCCTATATTCGGTTTGCAAGCGTGTATCGTGATTTCAAAGACGTCCAAACATTCGAACGTGAACTTAAAAAATTAGCTATTAAAAAACAAAAAGGTATTTAAGCTGTATGTTTAAACATAAGCAAGAACCAATGCCGGCTGAGTCAGCCGCTTCAAAAAGCGACAGCGAATCTGCCGTAGCCACGCAGCCGCTTGCGGCAACCCATGAAAAATCTCTTAAAGATACCAGTCCGGCGGCTTTGCGCGATCTTCTCGAAAAAAATTTGAAATGGTCGCAGATTATTTATGAACAAAATCGGCGCATCAACAGCAAACTCTTTTGGAGTACGCTCGGCAGCTGGTTCAAAATCATTATCTTCTTTGTTTTGCTGGGTGGTTCATTATTATTCTTATCTCCTTTTTTTAGACCGTTTTTCAACTACTACAATTCTTTTGCCCGTCAGGCAAAATTTGGGGAAATTACTCCCACGAGTTCACTTCAGAATGCTCTCCAGTTCTTGCCGCTCGATACCGCACAGAAAGAACAGCTCAAGACTTTCTTAAAATAATGTATGCAGAAACGAACTAAAATTGGCGCTACGATTGGTCCAGCTTGTAGCGACGAAAAGACACTCCTCAAAATGGTTGAAGCCGGCATGGATTTTGCCCGGCTTAATTTTTCTCATGGAACCCATGAAGAACATGCTAAATTAATCACTGCGCTGCGTAAGGTGGAACAAAAAACCGGCAAACCGATGGCGATTATGCAGGATCTGCAAGGGCCAAAGATACGACTCGGCACATTGCCCGAACAGGGAATTGTGCTTACCGAAAACGAAACGGTATTTTTTGATACCGCTGGCGCTGAATACACCGCATCTCGTATCCCAGTTACGTTCCCCGGGCTAGAAAAACATGTTGCTGTTGGCCAGCACATACTTATTGATGATGGTCGCATTGAAGCAATTATTACTGCACTGCATGGCTCAACTATTGAAGCGAAAGTACTTCAAGGCGGAGTAGTAGTGTCGCATAAAGGGTTAAATTTTCCAGACAGTACGCTTGCGGCCATACCCGCACTGAGCGAAAAAGATATTCTGGATGTTGCTTTTGGTGTCAGTATGGGCGTTGATTGTATTTCATTATCGTTTGTTAAAACGGGGGCAGATATTGAACAATTGCGTCATGTTATTGCACAAGCAAAAAACGATCAGTCCATTGACCCTAAAATTTCTATTACGGTTATTGCAAAAATTGAACGCCCCGAAGCGGTTAATAATCTGGACGAAATTATCAAAGTCGCTGATGGAGTTATGGTGGCGCGAGGGGATCTCGGGCTTGAGATGCCGGGTGCGATGCTCGCTGTGACTCAAAAAAATATTGTTCGCACGGCTCGCTTGGCCGGCAAACCGGCTATGATCGCCACGCAGCTCCTCGATTCAATGCAGCACAGTCGCCGCCCCACGCGCGCCGAATACACCGATGTCGCCAATAGCGTTATTGATCATGCTGACGCGCTTCTGCTTACCAACGAAACAGCTGTCGGAGATTTTCCGGTCGAAACAGTGGCGACAATGACCGATATTATTGTTGCAACCGAACAGTCCTCATACGATGATATCGTTATCTCGCCAAAAAAGACAGCAACACTTGACCCGGTTCTAGCGAGGCTTCTTCAGTTAGTAATGAGTACTGAGCGTATTCGAGCGATTAGCATTGGTCAAGCGGCACTCTCGCTCGTTGGTTCCATTAGCAAACTGCGGATTGAAATTCCTGTCCTAGCAGCTGTGCCAACTATATTTGTAGCGCGAAGCTTGGTGTGGTACTGGGGTGTAACCCCGATTGTTACAGGCCAAAAAACAGACGCAGCTGAGCTTGAAGCGTCGCTTGCGAAAATGATAGGTATAACAGGAGAAGAGAAAGCCGCCGTCGCGATTGTTCCCTCTGCGCTAGAAGCGCCACACACCATAACGGTGCAAGCTTAATGCTCAGTAAATAAAAACAGACTCGTGACTGAGTCTGTTTTTTTGTGTTTACTTTTAGGCAGGGAGCGGAAACTGGGCGGCTAGGGCTTTTACTTCAGTTCTAATTTCGGCTAATTTTTCTTCGTTCGTAAAGTTGCGAATTGCTTCATCAACCCAAGCGGCGACTTTGCGCATCTCATTTTCCTTCATACCGCGGGTAGTGAGCGCGGGTGTACCAAGACGAATTCCTGACGGGTCAAATGGCGAGCGTGTATCATCGGGAATCATGTTTTTGTTAAGAGTAATGCCGGCTTTATCGAGCGCGATCTGCGCTTCTTTGCCTGATAGACCTTTGGGGGTTACGTCAATCAAGAGCAGGTGATTATCGGTACCTCCAAAACAAATTGTATAATCCATCTTTTTAAATTCTTCTTCCAAAATTTTGGCATTCTTTTTAATCTGCGCTGCATATGCTTTAAATTCAGGCAGGAGCGCTTCTTTGAAGGCTATTGCTTTTGCCGCAATATTGTTTTCGTGTGGCCCGCCTTGTAACCCCGGGAAAATTGATTTATCAATGGCAGCGGCAAATTTAGCTTTACACATGATCATACCGCCGCGAGGTCCGCGAAGGGTTTTGTGGGTTGTGGTGGTGACCACATCAAACAAGGGCACGGGGTTGTTCATCACGCCTCCGGCAATGAGCCCGGCAATGTGGGCAATGTCGGCCATAGTAATAGCTCCCACTTCGTCCGCAATCTTTTTAATATTTTCGTAATCAATTTCGCGCGAATACGCCGAGTAGCCAACCAAAATAATTTTTGGTTTGTGTTCAAGGGCCATTGCGCGCAAGTTATCAAGGTCGATGCGACCGTCAGGGGTTGTCTTGTAACGTACGAAATTAAAAATTTGAGCCATAGCTGTAACCGGGTGGCCGTGCGTGAGGTGGCCGCCGTGAGACAAATCCATTCCAAGCACGGTGTCGCCAGGTTTGAGTAGTGCAAAATAGACGGCAATATTGGCAGGGGCACCAGATAAGGGCTGCACATTGACGTGCTCAGCGCCAAACAGCTGTTTGGCACGTTCAATTGCCAAGCCTTCCACAACATCAATATATTCGCATCCGCCATAGTAGCGTTTGCCAATATAACCTTCGGAATATTTGTTGGTTAGAATAGAGCCGAGCGCATCAAGAACTGCGCGCGAAACAAAGTTTTCTGAAGGGATAAGTTCAAGCCCTTCAGATTCGCGCCGGTGTTCGTTTTGTATTGCTTCGTAAATGTCATGGTCAAAATCTTGTAAAGAAGGAGTCATAGAAATTTTAGAAAATAAAAAACAAGTTTACGTCCCCCTTGTTACTTAAATTCTAAAGATTCGTAAATCATAGTGTTGGGAGTGTGTTTCAGTGAGTCTTTAAAACATACTTAGAGTATCATTTCCTTGCCTTTAAGGCAATTGTTCTCATAAAAAAAGAACTCTTTTTCAAAAGTTCTTTTTTCTGGAGCTGAGTCGGGCTCCAGGCGCAACTCAGCTTGATTCGTCAGGAAGATCGAGGTTCAGCAGTGCCTCTTGGTAGGCGCTCAGCACACCCTGAGAAGACGTGGGGATCGGTCCCAAGACATCAATAACAAGACCTTGGTTCTTGTTGAAAATGCTGGCGATGACCAAGCCGCGAAGCCTTTTGTCAGGCGGCAGACGATCGCACCAGATAATGACTTTACAGCCCCACGCTCGCATCTGTTCGAGCAAGATCTCCATCCCAACAATAGTGGCAAGGCACAGAATGCCTACATTAACTCCCTGAGGTTTTTGAGCTGGCAGGGTAGGTTCGCCGCTGGCGTTGATTCCCGCCCTGCGCAAAGCTTCTACCGTGGCGCTCAGGCGATCGACTCGTTGATCAATCACGAGGAGTATGTGTTCCATTTTTGCTCCAAAAGTTTGTCTACGTAGATCTACTCTTTGAAAAATAATATGTCAAGATTAAGCCATTTTTGCATTGATCTGAGCATAAATTATCTTGACAAAATGATTAAAATATGGCAGCGTTATTTTTCGGCTCAAATAATTTGAGTCGGATGCATCAGGCGATCAAGAGCAATGGAGGGAGTGTATCGTATGAGCAAGACGCTATTCAACCGGTGTTTTGGGGTAGGCATTTTGGCTGTGGTTGGTTGTGGTGGGGAGGTGGCGGATAGTACAGTTTCTTCGCCCGCTTGTGTTCCTGATCGTTGGCAGGTCGCTGCCGTCACGCTCACCCGCGAGCTCGGTTCGCCCCGCGGCTCGCAAACGCTTCACTGGGGTATCGGCAACGATCAGCTGGTCCGGGGCGATGTTCGCTGTGTGAAGGATAGCGATAAGAATGGAGGGGCTGTGGTCGTGCCAGCCGTTAACTCGACGGATCCTCCCCGGTCGTCTGGGTCGGTTTCTGTCGACCTTCCTCATGGCCAGGTCTATTGCTGCCAGCTCGCCGGCACAGGAGCCCGCAACGCCTCCTTGGCGAGCAACTGGCTGCCTGTTGACTAAGAGGTATGGAGGGGTGCTGCCATATAAGCATGCACCCCTCCACCTCATTTCACCATTACTGCAATAACGCATTGCGCTAAGGGTGAAGCAAAAAATCAGCCATTGGGATGGCTGGTTTTTTAGTCTCATTTTTTTATCAGGGTAGTACTTTTTTACTATTGGTGGTCCTAGCGTGATGATGTTCCTAAAAAATAATACTTCAGAAAAAAATATTCTTTTTTAGGTGGCCGAAAGCTCGGCCCGAGGGGTGTGACGTCAGAAAAGAAAGTGCATAGCCCGTCTGAGACTGACGAGTAAATCTTCCTCGGTTTTAGGAAAGCGCTCGCCGCTGAGTATGCCTTTGATCTGAACATACTGACGGGTAAGAAGTTCGGCGTCGCGCGCCGGAAACGCACCTTCACACCAGATCAAGATCGGTTTGGCATGGTGGCTGCTTTTCTTGAGAAGATTCTCCGTCTCCTCGTAGGTTGCGGTCATAAGGATAATGAGGTCGGTAGGCCTCATCAGAACACCTGGGGCTTCTTGCTGCGTGGTAATTGTGTGGTAGCCGCGCTTACGAAGCTGCATCGCGAAGTTTTCACGCTGTTCGATCATTGCCCCTGAACTAATAACCAGTAATTTTGACATCGATCGCACCCCTCATACTCCGCAGTTTAATCTCTTTAAAAGCGATTTGTCAAACTAAATACGTTGACAGAAATAGTTTTTTGTGACAGAATGCTTCATTCTTCAAGCATGTGCGTGAGGATGGTGGGTAAGAATCATGACCTCAAAAAGGAGCTCTGCATGACAAGGTATTTGTCCTGTGTGACACTGTCGGCCCTGCTACTGGGCTCTGCATCCTGCACGGAGGCGGATTTCCCGGCAACCGACGAACCGCCGCCCTCTGCGCTGCCCGACCCGGGTGACACAGGTTCCTGCGCCAGCGAGCAGGAACGTATCGGGTGGGTGGACGGCTGGCGCTGGTGCTATCCCGAGTCTGCTCCCAAGGAGGTGGCTGCTTACCACTTCGTGATGGACATCCGCTACACCCGCGGCGGCTGCAAAATCGTGAGTGATATGGGGCCAACGCTCGCTTTCATGTCGAAGGCGGTGACCAACAGCGATGCCGGCTACTGGACCTTCGAGTCGTACTTCATGGGGATCGTGACTACGATGGTCTGCTACCACCCCCGGCGCCACTAGGCGCATCACCGAAGACAGCAGCCGCTACTTCTTCCCACCAGGGGAAGGCAAAGTATGCGGCGCGTCTGTCTTCGTTTCTACTTTGTCAGCAATCATTGTTACCAAAGCAGAGAATGCTTTAAAATAACAGCAGTCCTTAGGAGGAGGACTGTTTTTATTTTTTCAAATTTTTTACCATGTACGTATTTTCGAGTTCGTATCCCCATTTGCGGTAATAATCACGCACGCCCACACCGGAGATAACAGCCAGTTTATCGACACCTTTTTCAATCACAATTGCTTCCGCTTTTTCCAATAATTTTTTACCAAGTCCTTTGTGCTGACTTTGATTTTCATCTTTAACGCCGATATTTAAGAGTTTGCCATAGGTATGGAGTTCACGGATATACGCCGGGTAGCGAATCGCTTCTTTGGGTAATTCGCTCGATGCAAAATCCACAATACGCAAACGACAGAACGCAAATATGACGGTGCGATCTTTGTCTTCGAAACTCAGGAAATATTCAGTGCCACCATGCGTAGCATATTCGTCCACAAATAAATGCGGGGTGAGGTCGGGGATTTTAGTCAGGTCAACGTGCCCAACTTCGCGGCAGCGTAAACAGCGGCAAGGCGTGCCTAATTTTTTGAGGCGCAGTTGCACGACTTGGCGTAAGTTGGTTACGGTGTTGCCTTCTTCAATGTATTGGCCGGGGATATCGCGAATCAAGCGCGAGATACGGGCGTAATAGGGGATCGTTGGTTTGAACTTGACGAGAATATCAATGAGTTCTTCTACGGAGTAGGCTTTATATTTTCCCTGTAAAAACCAATCATACAGTTCGGAATTTTTTACCACGGTACACGGATAAATTTTAATCATGTCCGGCTTATATCCAGGATCCGAAAAAATAGTTTGCAGCATTTGTAAATCTGCCTCCGGTGTGGCGCCGGGGAGTTGCGGCATGAGGTGGGCATCAACTTTAAATCCGTAGTTGCGCAAGAGTTCCATTGATCGCATGGCTTCTTTGCTGCCATGACCTCGTTTTGTTAACGCCAAAATATCGTCGTCAGTATGTTGAATTCCAAGTTCGATGCGTGTACAGCCCATTTCACGCATCTGCCAGATCGTGTGATAATTAATACAGTCCGGCCGTGTTTCAAGGGTGAGCCCGATAATGCGGTGTTTGGCAGTTTCATTGATTGTTTGCTGCCGGGCCAGTTCGGCCTTAATTTCTGGTAGTGGTGAATTTTCGGTGAGTGTTGAAATGACAGCATTCTCTTGACCGAGCGTATTACACGCTTCAAAAGATTTCAAAATAAACCAATACTGATATTGGAGTGTATATGAATTCCATGTTCCGCCTTTCACGATGAATTCAATCTTATCAGCCGGGTGTCCGTTATTTTGCAGGGCTTCGATACGGCGGGCCATCTGTTCGTAGGGGTTGAATTCGAGCATGAGCGCGCGCATGGCGGCAGGTTCTTCAGAAAGATAACTCTTTGGCATGCGCTCATCAAACGGGCAGTACACGCATTGGCCGGGGCAAGGGTAGGGCTTGATGAGTGACGTGATCACCGCGACTCCCGAGAGGCTGCGTACCGCTCGGCGCATCAGCATTCGCTCCAAGTGATCGTTTGGTAAAATCTTGTTATTTTTGACTAAATCATGATATGCTACCAGTAGTTCAGTCTTATCGGGAAGGTTGATTTCGGGATTTTCACCGGCCATTAAACTGCGCTTCAGAACATTAAAACCTTCCTCAGTTTTGGGAGGATTTTCAAGAGCGGCTAAAATTATTTTTTCAGTCAATGACACAGGAATAGCTATGGTAGATTTAATCCAAAAAACCAAGGAGGACTATGATGCGATTGCCGAGGCTTTTGCTGGCACCCGTTTTGAGGCCGGGTCGGATCTAGTAGAGTTTAAACCATTTATTAAGCCTGGTCAACGTATTTTGGACTGGGGGTGCGGTAACGGCCGGCTCTTGTATTTGCTTGATCAAACGCTTTCAGAGATTGACCCAACGCTCAGCGGCACTGCGCGGCTCGATTATTCAGGGGTTGATCAGAGTGAGGAATTATTAAAAATTGCTCAAAAAACCTTTGCGTACTTAATCGACGACGGACAAGTGCGGTTTTTTTCAACTGCCGAGGAAGAAAAGAAATTTCCGGAAAGTTCGTTTGATGTCGCGTACCTCATTGCTTCATTCCACCATTTGCCGGACTCACTGTCTCGTTTTTCTTTGCTTAAGCAAATTTTTTCAGAACTCGCGCCAGGGGGACAGCTCCTCCTTACGGTTTGGAATTTAACCAGCGACTGGGCAGAGAAACAAAAAGCGAAATGGACTGAGCTTAATCCGTATGACTATTTAATTCCGTGGAAAGATGGCGATGGTGAAGTTCTGGCTGATCGCTATTACCATGATTTTCAACTTCCGGAACTTACCGAGCTTATTGAAAAGGCCGGATTTACGATTGAAAAAATGTACTACGCGACTGCGGGCAAAGAAGTGGATAGCCATAAAGGCAAAAACATCGTGGTGATCGCTAAAAAATAATTTTGTATGCGTATTTTGCAGGCTAACAAATTTTTCTATCGTCGCGGCGGTGCCGAGGTAGTTTTTTTTGATACGATTAATGGTCTTCGAAAACGCGGGCATGAGGTGATTGAGTTTTCGATGCAACACCCCAAGAATGTGCCCAGTGAATATAGCGGTTATTTTGCGCCCGAAATTCCAGAGCTTCTTGGCAAGCAGGACGCTGCCTCGGCGCTCACCACATTTCGCCATCTTTTTATTGCCCCCGAAATCGTTAAAAAATTAAAAGCATTGGCACTTGCAACTGACCCGGAAGTCGCGCATCTTCATAATATTTATCACCACCTTTCGGCAAGTACTTTTACAACGCTTCATAAACTAAAAATTCCTACCGTCCTTACGGTGCACGATGTTTTTCCGATGTGTCCCAATCACAGCATGCTGTATGGCGGGCAGCTCCGTGAAGATTTGTTCAAGAAAAAAATGTATAATTGCGTGCGGTATAAATGTATCGACAATCGACTTTTGCCAAGTATTGCCGGTACGCTCGAAGCATATTATTATCATCTGAAGGGAATTTGGGAACACCTTGATATGTTCATCTGCCCCAGCCAGTTTATGATGGATAAGATGGTTGAGTATGGGTTTCCGAAAAAGAAAATGCGTGTTGTCTTGAATCCATTTGAAGTCCGTCCCGAACCATTGCCGCTGGGAAATCGCGTTGTGTACCTGGGGCGCATGCATTATGAAAAGGGGATACGGCTTTTTTTACAAGCAGCGTCGCAACTACGTGATCTGCCAATTACAGTGGCCGGGAGCGGGCCTGACGATGTGTGGGTAGATCGCTACATTACCCAGTGTAGCCTCACGCACGTAGAGCGTCTGCACTGGGTAGAAAATGCGGCGTGGCAAAAAGTTATGGCGAGCGCTCGCGTGATTGTTGTGCCGTCGCTTTTTTATGAAAATTGTTCACTGACTATTCTCGAAGCCTTAAGTTATGGACGCATTGTGGTTGGGGTTAATCGCGGGGGGACGCCGGAGATGATTATTGACGGACAAACAGGCTTTTTGGCCAAGCCTGAGGACGGCGATGATTTGGCACGAGTGATTAGAAAAGCTATGGCACTTTCAGACACAGAAGCAAACGCAATGGTTGAACGCGGAAGAAAATTAATTGCTGCCAATCACGCACCGGACGATTATTTTAAAAAGTTAGAAAGCGTGTACGCGGAAGTGATTAAAAAATAATTACTTAAAAAATATCCCGATAGAGTATCGGGATATTTTTTTGGTCGTCGTCGGCTGCACGGATGCGCAGCCGACGACGTGGTTGATTTCTCAGCGCGGATTCGCGAGGAAGGCGAGATCGCTGAGCGTCTTTGGGTGGGTGCTGGTCGGGAACACGATGGTGATGAGGCCTACGTGGCCCTCGCGCTGGAAGCGATCGGCGTGCTGCCGGATTGCCTCAACAATGTACGCGAAGGTGTCGCGCACCCACTGGGTAGGATCCCGAGGTATCGGCATGACGATGGCATTTACCTTGAAGGTCTCGGCATTCTCGAGGGCGCGTGTGACGCCAGAGCGCAGACCGACGAGATCCTCGCCGCCACCGAGATAGCAGGACACGGGCCGTTTCACATCCGGCAGCGCGGCGATTGCTTTGCCGCATTCCCGGGTCCAGGCACTGTCGCCAATCATTGCGGCCATGCCGGCAGAGATACCGTCGAGACCGCGGACAAAAAGGACGGTGATCCCGGCGATGCGGGTGGTGGGAACAAGCATCTGATTCCTCCTCTCAGGTAATGGATCCTTTCAAACCTCACTCAAGGCCTAAAAGCATCAGACAACCCTCTTGGAGGGTTGTCTGGCTAAAACGGGTTGTTACGCTTCAATCGCTCGGACAGTTTTAAACGTAGCAGTAGGGTTAGTGCCATAGACGGCCACCGTATCAAGACCAATCTGATCCCATTGGTAGTTTGCAGTTACAATTGTTTTGTTGTAAAGCCCGATTTCGGCAAGCTGTTTTTGGTTGCCGAGGAGACTGACCAATTTTTCGATTAAGGACGGAATACTCGCGTTGCGGAAATGAAAATCGGCGTTCGCAATAATTTCTTGATGTTCCGGAATGTCAGAGACAAGCACCGGGCGGCCATGAGCCATAGCCTGGAGGACGGTGAGTGGTAGACCTTCATTCTCGGAAGGGTGTACGAGCAGTGTGGCGTTACCATACAATTCTTCAAGAGCCTGGCCGTGCTGCCAGTCCGTAAAGATGATACTCTGGTCTGTTGCGGCATTCTTTTTCAAGCCTTCGACATAACTATCGGTAAAAGCACTGCCGCCAACAATCACCAGTTTCTGGTCGGCAACGAGCGCGGGATATTTCTTTTTCAAGAACTGCCAGGCTTCAATAAGATAATGCGCACCCTTATGCTTCACCAGGCGCGATACCATCAGCACATATTTTTGCGGCTCAAGATTCCATTGAGTAAGCGTGCTCGCACCAACCTGTTCGGGTAGGGTTACACCGTTCGGAATGAATGTGGTATTTTTTTGATATTCATTCAGACAGTAGTTCTGAATTGTTTTAGAGACAGCAATTGTTTCATGTGGAAAAACACAAGCAGCCTTTTCACCGAGGCGAAGCATGAGGCGTGCCAAGAAACCCCACTTCTGGTGGTAGCGATCCAGACAGTGAAAGGTGGAAATAACTTTGGTCTTAGGACTGAGAATGCGGGGAATAAAACTTAAGAGGGACGGACCAACGCCGTGATAGTGGATTACATCCGCTTTTTGGAAGGAAGCATGAATACTCGAAATAAAAGTATGCACAATCGCATCCAAATGCTTGCTGTGAAGTGTCGGAGTATGCACCAAGGTAATACCTTCAAAAGAAGTAAGGGTTTTAGGGGTATACCAGCTGCGTACGTATGCCAAAACATCATGACCCTGTTTGGTCAAACGAACGGCTAACTCCTCAACGTGGCGTTCAATACCGCCATATTTCGTCGGAAGTCCTTTTTGTCCGATCATGATAATACGCATACCTGTAGTAAGGTAACTTTAAGTAACGTAGAAGTATAGCATATTTTAGTGGTTTTGTCAAGAGCTAGGAGTGCCTATTTTTAGCCAAAATTACTCTATTTATGGCGTACTTTTGGATATATAGAGGGTGTCTGAGTATTAAAAAACCCTTCTGGTACTTCAGAAGGGTTTGTAGGGAAAGCCTATTTTTTGATTTTTGGACCAGGCTTTGCTTTCCAATCATAGGGGCCGCGCAGAGGTGGAAGTGGTTTATTTTTATGTGTTCCAGGGTCGCGTCGGGCTTTGCTTGGTTCTTTGCTGGCGATCAGGGCATCTGAAAGTCTAAGCGGGGGAATGGTCGGGTCTGAGTTATCGATACGAGCGAGCATCCACAGGGCTGATTGCATTTCGTCGTCCTGAGCGGTGTGAGCTTTCGTTTTTTGAGGCAGAAGAATGTAAACTTGGGTATCTGGCGCTTGCGGTGTTTGCGCTCCTTTGATTTTTACGTTGGTTTGCGCAACTGCTTTTGCCGGCTGGTTTTCTTTTTTAAATTGCGCTTCTGATTTTGTTTTACCGTCAGGGGTGGTGTAGATTACGAATGGAAGTTGGCAGATATACTCAACAGGTAGACTTTTGCTGCCACGATACAAAATTTTATACCCAATTTTTTCACCAAGTTTGAAGTAACGAAAAAGTGTCTGATCTTCTGGTTCGTAGTTTATGATTTGTCCGGTAAAAGTTTTGATAGTTATTTTTTTTGCCACTGCATCCATACTTTCAATAGTGCCTTGCGGTATCATAAGACATGTTTCGCGTTGAAATTTGAGAAGTGGGGCGATGGCAATTTTTTGTTTTTCAGTCAAAGGAGGTGCGCTTGAACCCACCATAATACCCCCTTTTTCAATAACAAGACGCCCGGTAAGTTCTCCGCGAGTAATATAACCGCGCGCTTCAGCATCTTGAATAATTTTTTTGGCAATTTCCTCAGGAGTCAGTGGGGCTGGCTTTTCTTCGTGCGGGGCAGATTCTTTAAGCGAAAGAGGTTCCGTAGTGTCGAGTGTGGCGAGGGGCGCTTTTTGCTCTGGCTCCTCGGCATGTACCGGCAGTTCACTGCCAGCGAAGAGCGCGGCTCCTGCTACCAATTTTGCCCACGAACCCATTTTTTCAGACATAGAAATAATTACTATATACATAGTATAACGATTTTCTTGGTGTACTACCAGCTGCAAATCGTCTGTGGATAACTGTCTTGACGCCTATTAAAACTGTTGGTACGTTAGAAAAGTTAAAAAAATATGTACCAAACTTTAAGCTTTAATTGCCAGAACCTTTCCAAGGTCAATCCAATGACCCGCATTTTTGTATGCGATCTTTGGACAACGGGTGATTATACCGAAAGCTTGAAGTAAGAAAATAAAAAAGCTTTTCCTAATCACCCGAGCCCATGGCAGCGGGTGATTTTATTTAGGAGTAGTTCTTTACAACTGTGCGCCCTTTCGACCGAGTCCAGACGTGTGGATTGAGTTGAGAGGGTGCGCAAGTACGCTACCCTCATTACATTCCACAGCTCAGGAGTTATGTATCATGAAGGCAAAAGAAAAGGCCCTTGCCCACGCCAGCTCCTGCCCGTTCCTGCCGGTTGGTGCTGATCCGAAGCGGCACGTCTGTGAGTTCGGTCCTCACACCGCTTCGTGCGACCTCTGTTTCGAAGAGTTCACTGACGATTCGGTGGGTGAGACGCCACAGCGGCTTCAGTCGATCGACCCGGTCGACGAGTTCGAACGGGTGACCGCAGATCCCGATCCGAATGTTCCACCGGAGATGGTGCGGGAGATGATCGAGCGGATCGTACATGACATGGGGTGGGCCATGGCGGAGGAGTTCTGTAAGAAGAACCATCTGCTGATGCCTGATCAGGTGGCGGCGTAAAAAGTGTGGTGTATCGTCTAGAGCGGTGTCGCAAGTGTCCTTCGGGATGCAGGCGCCGCTCTAGACGATCGTTCAGCCGTATGCAAAATATTTTTTTGCCCACAGCCGAATGAACTTCTCTTTGAATGCAGTCTTTGGTATACTTCAGTCATGTCCATCATTTTTGCGCTCATCGGGTACGGTTTTCAAGCAATTGACTCGGTGCTCAATAAATTTATTCTCGAAAAAACAACGGTCAAGCCGATGTTGTTTTTATTTTATTCAACAATTACGGCGCTGCCGGTTTTTTTACTGCTGCCGTTTGGTACTGAGCGGCTTATTGGTGTAACTGATTATGGGGTAGCACTCTGTTCCGGATTAATGTTCGCTGCCGCGCTGGCTGCAATGTATACCGCAATACAAGAAAGCGAGATCAGTCATATTGGACCCCTGCTTGGAGCAGTTATTCCATTTTTTGTTTCGATACTGAGTTATTTTTTTCTGAGCGAAGTCATTACCACCCAAGAATTATTAGGGATTGGAGTTTTAATTCTCGGCTCACTCATTATTGCTTTTGAAAAGAGTCGATTGCACCAGGGTTTTCACCGCGGTATTTTTTGGGGTGTGCTCGCTGGTTTCTTTTTTGCCGTCTCGCACGTGAGTGCAAAATATACCTACGATATGCACGGTTTTCTGACCGGCTTTGTCTACACGCGTGGTTTTAGCGGGTTAGTCGGTATTGCGCTTCTTGCGCTGCCGTCAATTCGCAAAAATATTTTTACTACTGAAAAAAGTTCTTTGCCGGCAAAATCACTTGGCCAAACAAGTATTGTGGTGGTTGAAAAAGTAGTTGGTTTTTTTGGTGTGGTGCTGCTGCAGTATGCGACAGCGATAGGGAGTGTTACGATTGTTAATGCTTTGGCGGGCGCTCAGTTTGCGCTTCTGATCGGATTGGTCGCGCTTCTGTCAAAGATGAGGCCGGCTCTTTTTAAAGAAGAGTATCAGGGTCGAGAAATTATTCAGGAAGTTATTGGAGTTGTAGTTATTGCGCTTGGGCTCATTTTAATCATTCGTTAATACGCTGTTGTGAAACGTTCAACATATGTAAAATTGATTGTTGCCGCTATCCTCATCGCAAGCCTTGTTGTTGGTATGCAGGTGCTGAGTTTTGCGCCTCCGAGTCCGGTGCGCTACGGTGTTACATTTAGTCCGGAGTATGCCCGCTATTTGGGAATTGATCCGCAAAAAACTTTTAGTACCATCATTGATGAGTGGGGATTTAAAGACGTTCGCCTTGCTGCCGAGTGGGATACGGTTGAGCCGGTAAAAGGAAAATTTAATTTTACTGAACTTGATGCGCTGATGAATCAGTCTGCCAAAGGGGGAGTTAAAGTTATCCTGGCAGTCGGGCAGAAAACACCGCATTGGCCTGAGTGTCATTTGCCAGTCTGGACAGATACACTCTCAGAATCCGAGTATGCTGCTGCCAGGAATCAGTATATAACCACAGTTGTTGAGCGTTATAAAAATCATCCGGCGCTTGAAATTTGGCAGGTGGAGAATGAGCCGCTCTTGGATTTTGGCAATTGCCCGCCATTTTCACTTACCGATCTGAAAGCGGAATTGGCGTTGGTAAAAAAGCTCGATCCGGCGCATGGAACACTTGTTACTGATAGCGGTGAAATAAACAGTTGGCAAACAACCGCCCGCATTGGGGATTATTTTGGTACGACACTGTATAAAGTTGTCTGGAATAAATACACGGGATATTTACATTACGACTGGTTCCCCCCGAGCTGGTATCGCGTCCGGACATGGCTTGCGGGGCGATCACCCGCAACCGCTTTTGTTATTGAGCTCCAGGCTGAGCCGTGGTTGCCCGACAAACCAATTACCGAAGTTTCATTTGAAGAGCAGGATAAAAGCATGAGTATTGAACGCCTTAAGAAAAATGTTGCTTTTGCAAATCGGGTTGGATATTCGCGTATTTATTTGTGGGGAGCAGAGTGGTGGTACTTGCAGGTAGTGCAAGGAAGAGGCGAGTTTGCTGAGTATGCTAAAAGTCTGAATAAATAGGGTGGGTGTGTATTGACTTTTTTTGGCAGGTTTTGTATAGTGTGAGAGTTAAAAAACTCCAGGGCACTTAGCTCAGTTGGTTAGAGCATCTCGTTTACACCGAGAGGGTCGAGGGTTCGAATCCTTCAGTGCCCACACTTAAAGAATCGCTTATTCAAGCGGTTTTTTTGTTTATACCCTTGACGAAGGGGTAAAAAAGTGGTACCGAACTTATTCACCAAATAAATCGTTCTTTGTGTGGCGAATAGAAGGTGCTTGAAAGTATATAGTATGTATTTTTAAGCGCCTTCTGTTCCCCGGATGTACATCGTTTTGCCAAGGAGTTGTTCATGGCTACTTTACCCCCTGTCTCGAAGATCCAGCTGCTCTGTTTTACGACGCTCCCGCGGAGCATCGCCCGGGAGCAGCGGCTAGCCCACACGAAGGTGGTTGGTCAGCGGCTGCGGAGTTACTTCAACCAGGATCGGCAGTTGGTCCTGCCGGGCCTCTGCCTGGCATCGGCTACGGCGCGGCCTGACGCAGCAGCCCTGACGGAGGGCATGTGCATCGCCCCGGTCGGCTTTACCTCTCAACGCTATCCGCGTCTTCCGAGCGCTGGCGAGGGGAAGAGGGCCCGGAAGTTCATGAGCCAGGTGCGAGGCATCGCTCACGCCAACCGACTGACGTCCCTCCTGCTGGTCGCAGAGCCTGGTGCACTGTTCTCGTTCCTTGACGCATCGACGACGACGTCCAATGGCTTCACGTGGGAGACATACGCGCGTGAAGCCGGAGCGCGCGTGCACGCTGTCTGCTACAACATCGAGCTTGAGCTCGGGCAGGCGCAGGTTGTTCGCGCCAGCAGCTACGGCAACTTGGTGGCTTGGAGGAACCCGGGCTATACGCCCATCATCCCCAGCTCGGCTGCTGCAGCCTGAGCAACATCACTTCGCGCCCTTACGGCGGCCGTTCACCGGCCGCCGTTCTATTTTTTAATAAAACAATCTGTAATAAAAAGTAAAAATAAGTTATACTAGGTATATATTTATTGTACTTCGTGAAAAATTTTTCTCTTCAAAAAAATAATGTAAAAGTTAGAGGTTCGGTCGCCGAAGGAGTTTTTTTAATTACCGGCATGACGATTGGGGCTGGTGTGCTTGGTATTCCGTATGCGATTATGCAGGTTGGTCTGAAAATCGGCCTCCTGTATTTGGTTGGGTTTGGTATTTTGATGCTCTGCCTGAATCTCATGATCAGCGAAACGGCGGAAAATACACCGGAGCGATTTCAGCTCGCCGGACTGGCCGGAAAATACATTGGTTCATGGGCAGGTAATTTGTTATCGCTTACCATTGTTCTGAGTAGTTATGGAGCCCTCCTGGCGTATATTGTTGGTGAAGGTGATGTGCTGGGTGCGCTTATCGGCGGCAAACCTTTTTGGTGGAGCATTGGTTTTTGGTTTGTAGGCAGCTTAGTTATCTGGCGCGGCCTCAGCGCAGCTAAAAAAATGCAAAAATTTTTAAGCTTTTTAGTGATTCTGATTATTGCCGGACTTTCATTATTTTTGTTTCGTTCGGTCGAGATTGGTAATTGGCTCTATACCAATACTGCCCAACTTTTATTTCCGTACGGTATTATTTTATTTGCGCTCCATGGTAGCCCGGCAGTCATTGAGGCTAAAGCGTTGCTTGAACACGATCCTAAAAAGTTACGTCGAGCAGTCATCATTGGAAGTTGTATTCCCGTTATTGTATACATGCTCTTCGCGGCAGGGGTGCTCGGGGTGCTTGGCAACGCGACAACCCCTGTTGCTACGATTGCTTTAGCCGCTCGTTTTGGCCAGGGGGTGATGATTATGAGTAATGTATTTGCCGTGTTCGCGATGGCCACAAGTTTTGTCGGTCTTGGTATTGCCCTCAAAGAAAGTTTGCTATGGGATAATCATATAAGTCCTATTATAAGCAGCGGACTTGTTTTTATGGTGCCCATAGTTCTTTTTATTGCGGGCCTAAGAAATTTTATTAGTATTTTAAATGTTGTTGGGGCTTTGTTTATAGCTTTTGAAATTTTTATCATGATTCTTGTATACTGGCGAGCTAAGCGAAAGGGTATTTTTGGGGAGCGCCCGGTAAGTCGTTATCCGGCCTGGTTCTTAACGCTCATGGTTATACTCCTGACAATTTCAGGAATTGCACTTAGTCTTATTCAGAATTTTTAATCGTGGAAACCCTTGCATTTTCAGGTGCTTAGGTGTATGCTCAAGCAAAGTATGCTGTTGCCTTTTAGCGTTACGATGGTGTTAGTTGTTGGCTGATTATATTGTTTGCGAGTGGTCGATCAAACAATTATTGTTCAACAACTTCCTCTGGCCATTCGGCCACTTCTATCTTTTGCTAAAAATAAAACAGCCCTTGTTTTATTTTTTTGTACTTGTATGTCTCATTTTATTTTTACTTCCGAGTCGGTAACCGAAGGCCACCCTGATAAAATTTGTGATCAAATTTCTGATGCAATTTTGGACGAGCTGCTGCGGCAGGATAAAAATTCGCACGCCGGAATTGAATGTTTTACGACCACTGGCCTTGTAGTTATTGGCGGCGAAATTAAGACAACCGCTAAAATTGATGTCCAAAAAATTGCCCGCGCCGTTCTTCGTGATATTGGGTATACCGAGTCCTGTTTTGGCATCGATGCGGCGTATAGTGGAATCATGTCGACACTTCATGAGCAGTCGCCTGATATCGATCAGGGTGTAACGCGGGGAAGTGCTGAAAAGCAAGGCGCAGGGGATCAAGGGCTCATGTTCGGTTACGCCAGCAATGAAACACCGGAGCTTATGCCACTTCCGATCAGTTTGGCGCATGCCTTAGCGCGCCGCTTAGCGGAAGTTCGCAAGAAAAATATCATAAAATATCTTCGTCCCGATGGTAAAACGCAGGTAGCGGTTGAATATGTTAATAACAAACCGGTACGTCTAAAAAATGTTGTGGTGTCGGTGCAGCATGATGAAAAAGTTTCTCTCGCGCGATTACGAAAAGATATTATTACGCATGTTATTAAACCTGTATGCGCCAAGTATCTGGATGCTCAAACTGAATTTTATATTAATATGACCGGCCGGTTTGTAACGGGCGGTCCGCACGGCGATGCCGGCCTCACGGGGCGAAAAGTTATCGTAGATACGTATGGTGGTATGGGGCGCCATGGCGGGGGATGTTTTTCTGGAAAAGACGCTTCCAAAGTTGATCGGTCGGGCGCATATATGGCCCGGTATGTAGCTAAAAATATCGTCGCGGCGAAACTCGCTGAGCGAGTTGAAGTGCAAGTTTCGTATTGTATTGGAAAAGCCGAACCGACCAGCATTAGTGTTAATACTTTTGGCACAGGAACGGTGAGTGATGAAAAATTGGTCGACATACTTACACGTGTGTTTGATTTCCGCCCGGGAAAAATAGTTGAACACTTGCAACTCCTGCGCCCTATCTATCGCCCAACAGCTACCTACGGCCATTTCGGCTACCCGGAATTTCCCTGGGAAAAGGTAGATAAAATCAAGGCGCTGCAGAGCTTAGTTAAGAAATAAGTTTTTTTAAAACCATCCTCTTTTTAAGAGGATGGTTTTTTGCACAAAAGCCTTGACAGCGCACCTTAATCATGCTAGATTTGTTCGTTGTTCTTTTAGAATAAGGTGCTTTTCATTAAGAATTTTACTTGTGAATTTTTAATGATTTGCACCTTGCCCATAAGGTGTGCCACTGCAACCCCCTTAAAGAGGGGAAGGAGGTTCTCATGTCCGAGTCAACAACCGCAGAGGATGCCAGCTGGTTCGATGGTCCGAAAAATTCGCAGCCGGAGTGTCAGGCGGCGACCTCTTTGCCTGGCGTCATTGCGCTGGGCATCAGCGGCTCTCTCGTGCTCCTGCTGCTGGGCTTCACCCAGGTGTACGTGCCGATGGTGAAGCAGGTCCGTGAGGCCGGGCAGCGTCTCGAGGCGGCCGCCACGGAGCTCTCGGCTGAGAAAGCCCGTGTAAGGCAGCTCGAGGTTGCTATCCGTGAGGCGGAGCTCAAGGTCACCGGTCTCGAGGTCGCTTCGAAATGGCAGGACGGTGGGGCGTTCTCCGTCCGGGCCTGCGCGCCGAAGACGGCTCCGCCCCTCCCGCGTACCCGCCGCCGCGCTCGCCGCTAGACCTGTTGCCACTTCCGAAGTGGCAGGAGGCTCTGATCAACAGCTCGGGTCAACTCTCCAGTAGACCCAAGCTTATACTACTTTGTGATAAAAGTAGTATAAGCTTCTACTGGAGCGTGTGATTAAAAAACCGCATAGGTTATACCTATGCGGTTTTTTAGTTGTTTGCTTTAGGGCTGTATTACTTTTGATCCTGATTTTGATCCGCGATCGTTGGCTCGAAGAGCATTGGTTATAGCGCCGCTACTGAGATTGAAATCTTTACTGACCACGGTATCGCTGCCCGAGAACGAAATATTTCTAATTAAAGAGATGCTTTTGCCAATCATTGCTTCGGTCGGTGTGGTTTCAACTTCAAAATACCAACCTGTTTTGGTGTTTGGTGGAATCTCATGTAGAGACCACGTAAGGTTTTGACCGCTCGCGCTCAGTGGCGAGCCAAGGGTTACACTTTGTTTGCCGGTAAAAGTAACACCTGGTGAAAGCGTAATGATAAGGTTATTTTTTTCTACAGAGTTGATGGTGTTGAATAGTTCGACAAAAATCCAGTATTTCGTACTCTGGCCGACCTCTGGTGGAAGCGGGCCGCGGCCAAGCTGATCTCCCTCGGGAGTGTAGTATCTGGTTTCAGTAGTGAGTGTGAGATCAGTTGCGAGCGGCAAAGAAACGCTTGCTCCCGGGGCAGAAAATTGTTGGCCGTTAAAACCTGCTGTTCCGCCCTCAACGCTTGGAATAATGCTCAGGCGAGGTGCATTACCCGATGCTGTAAAGGTCGGTAGTAAATAAAAGGTAATCGTCGTGGTGTCGCCGGCGCCCGGGGCTGCTGTTGCTAAGGCGGTTCGGCGTGAGCTGTCGATAATCAATGATCCGTTTTCGATTTTGAGTTGATTTTCGCGAGCTGTCTTGCTGATGTCAATAATTCCTGGTGTGGGTGTTATTTTTATACGCAGCTGGCTCAAGGTAAGTGATGAGGTGTTTTTCCAGCTGATCTCAGCAGGTAATGTCTGGTTCGGTTCAATATAGGGTACTTGTTGCAGCAGTTTAATTTCAGAAGAAACGCTTGGTACAAAAACAGATATAGTTTTTTGCTGGATTGATTGAATGATCGGCTGATTGTTGGCAATTATTTTTGAGCGAATCACTACCGTATAGTCGCCGGCTGCTCCAGGCGCCTTTAATGTACCGGTAACAGTTTTTGTTTCTGATGGCGCGAGCGTTATGCTTTTATTAGCGGCGTCACTAAGGAGAGCTGGTGTCCATGTATCTTCAAGACTAATGCCATCTACTGGCGAAGCGCCGGTATTTTTAAGAGTGTAGGTGAATGGCAGCGCTTGCCCGGCAAATGTGGTGGTAGCGATTGTCAGTGTATCTTCGAGAACACTTGCCGGTAGGGTAACAAAAAATGAAGCAAATTTTTGTTCGGTAGCACTGCTCTTTTCGGTCTGATAGGAGAGTGTGGCAAGAATACGCTCGTCACTTTTAGGTTCGGCAAAGAGTGTTCCATAAATATCTGCCTGACCTTTTGCTCCGGGTTTTATATCTTCGAGCGTAAGGATAGAATCAGCCGAAAAAATATTTTCAGGAGTCTTGGCGCGATCAATGATAAAGCCGTCGGGTAAATGTACTGCCAGGCTTGGATGCGTTAAAGCAAATGTACTGCGGTTGGTGTAGTGGACGCTGAGATGTACGGGTTCGCCGCTTTTAATGCGTGTATCCCCAAGACTAATTTTTAAATCAATCAAATCTGTTATCCCGGGTTTCCAAAAAAAGAAAAAAAGGCTTGCCCCAAGCATGACTATCGCAGTTGATAAAAGAAACAAGTCAAAAATAAAAAGTTTTTTGGGATTTTTATATACTCCATGATAATGACGGTGGTAATGTTTATGAAAAAATTTATAAATAAATTTAAACATATTTTGGCGTGCTTGTCTGCTTAAAGCAGATAAAAGTTAGCTCTAGTATAGTCTTAAAAACTTCATTTTGTCAAACAAAAAACCTTCACATGCCGAAGGTTTTTTGTTTGGTTTTTACAAGAATATGTTAAGCTGTTTCGGGCGGGGGAGGCGTAGTAACTTCCGTATTTTCCTGAGCTGTTTTAGCTACTGATTTTGGATTAGGCGAGAAGAGGGGGTTCTTAATTTTCCATCTATCCACAAACTGTCCAATACCTTTTTTTGCCAGTTTGTTTTGAATGGTAATATGTCGCTGTGACCACTTTACCAGATTTTCAAAATTCAGTTTATACCGACCGCCAACCACTACGTAGGTAATTTCTTGGGCTTTAATCGCTCGACGGATGGTTTGGGTGTTTACCCCAAACAAACGGGCGGCTTCGGAAATAGAAACACGGATCATTTCTTTAGATTCCAAGGGCTTAGCCGGGGGATTCATAATATGTTTGTCTATATTAGTCTAGACAAATAGTACCATAAAACGATTCTTTTGTCAATGACTTATAGTTCAAAGATTCACCATTTTGGTTATTATTTGTATACACTAGTGTATACAAATAACGTAAAAAGTATCTTAACGAAGGCATTTGATTATAAATCGCATTTGTATACAGTAGCATATACAAATGCGATTTATTAAAGTTTCGGTAGGAGTAAAATGCCTTGAGGCCTTGGTACGTAGCCAAAATTTGAGCCTGTGCAATTTGACTTTTGGGTATTTTTTTGCTAGTATTGAGTTCGTAATACCATGCTTTTATCATATAAAAAAACAGCGTCTACTAGCGACGCTTTAAAGAGTGTATAGTATAAGAATGTTTCGAAGTGTAACATTTTTTTATTTTTTACGTCTTCATTAATGAACAAGATATCAGAGAAGCTACTATTGTATCGTATACAAGCCAAAAACGACACTGAAAGCTTTGGCAAACTTTACGATGCCTACGTAAAGCAAATCTACCGTTTTGTTTATTTTAAAGTTAGCTCGCGCGAAGAAGCTGAAGACGTAACCGCTGATGTTTTTTTGAAAACCTGGAACTACCTGCGAGAAAACAAAGAAGTAAAAAGTTTTAGCGGACTTTTGTATCGGGTAGCAAGAACAGCAATTATTGACCTCTATAGAAGCCGGGCAAAAGAGCCTCAGCTCATGAGCGAAGAAATGGATGTAACCGATGGGGGAGCCTGGTACGAAAAATTAGAGACAAAAATTGAAAATGAAAATTTAGTTCAAGCCTTAAAAAAGTTAAAGCAAGAATATCAAGAAATTATTATCCTCAAATTTGTAGACGAACTTGAGCTCGATGAAATTGCAGAAATTATGAGCAAGGGTCGGGTTGCAGTTCGAGTAACTCTGCACCGCGCACTTAAGAAGTTAAAAGAAATTGCCAAACAATAAAAAAGTATGGAAAGTGATTTGGTACGACAACTTAAAAACATTAAGCATGCGGACATCAATCCGCGTGAAGCTTGGGTGAAAAATAATCGCACCCTTCTTTTGTCGCAAATAAAAAATACTGTACCAATCGCTACCGAACAAACTGCGGCGGCACGCCTCGAACGTGTTTGGTCAGGCATGGCAATCTTTTTCCCTCGTAGTTTTGTTTATAATTTTGTTCGTCCAGTTGCCCTTGTTGTCCTGGTTGCAGTGGTCGCTACAAGCAGCTATGCCTTTAGCGCTAACGCTTCAAACGATGCGCTCCCCGGCGATCAAGTTCTCTATCCTGTTAAGCGTGCATTTGAAGCAGTTCATAAAACACAAGTTGCGCTCGTCGGAACCAGCAATGATCAGGCGGCGCTCAGCCTCCTGCTGGCCAGCCGCCGAGCAGAAGAAGTCAAGCAAATTGTAAACGATCCGGCTAAAAAGTTTCATATCGCTGAAACGGTTTCAGACCTCAAGGATGAGTTGCAAAATGTTAATAAAAATTTAGATACTATTAAGAACGCATCTGATCAAACGCTTTCCTCTCAGGTAGTCACAACGATTAAAGAAAATACTGATAGTATTAAAGATGCGCTGCAAGTGGTAAAAGATAATTTACAAACCAGCACAACAACCGCGGATAGCGACCTCAGCCAACAAATAAGTGTAGCTAAGGACTTGGTTAAAGATACGGGAGTTAAAACAGTAGAAGTCGTGGTTGCCAAACATTTAGCCGACGATCATAGTATATCTAAAGAAGATGTCAGCAGTATTATTACAACAGCGCTTGATACTGCTGCAAGTGATGTCGACGGGTCAAAAGTGCATGTCGATGGGGTTAAAAATATTGTGGAAGTGGTAAAGACTGAAGTCAAGGATTTGACCACAGGTGTAAATAGTAAATCTGCCGGCGCTCTGGCTACCTCAACTCAAGCATTCAACACAACTATTACCACTGTGGCTGCTGAAACAAAAGATGCTGCCACCAAAACTAATGCTGTTTCTGAACAGGTTGATAAAACTGTTACTGAAGCAAAAGCGCTCATTGCAACGGGTGATCTTTCAAAAGCGGTTGAAGCGATCAAACAGGTTACCGAAGCAAGCAAAGAGGCTGAAAAAATTTCTGACACTACGCTGGCTAAAGTAAAAACAGTATTGCCCATAGTTCAGGTCATTAAAGACCAAAATGATGCGTCACTGCTTGCACCAACAGGTACGCTCATGGTAGTAGTATCAACTACTCCAGATCAAAAACCGATCGTTGTTATGGTGTCTGGTACTACGTCAACAGTGCTTAAAACGACGAGCACGCCTGCTGCTGCAACGACAAGCACCTCCCTTAAATAAAACAACTATTTTCTTCTCCTACTTTCTGTCAGGATTGCCTGGCTGAAAGGGTGGGGGAGAGAATAGGTTTTAAAAAAGATCAGTCTAAGGTCGAAAGCCCATACGGGTTTGCCTGATCATTGTATTCCCGCTCTATAGATATCATAAAGATACTTGTATCGGGAGAACCTTAGTCCATTTGACGCTGCTTCGGCAGCGCGTAGATGGGTAAGGAATTAAATTATTTATTATGAACGATGTAAAAAAACTTGGAACCAAGATTTTGAACGTCGTCGTTTCTCTTGCTGTGACCGTAGTTTTCTCCGGTCTCAACGCCGCACTTTTACCACTTGCAGCTTCTGCTGACAGTGTGTGCCCAGCTTTGAATGCAGGTGACATGCTTAAGGTAACCGGAAAGCCGGCTATCTACGCTGTTAACAACGACCTCAAAGTCCTTTATTTCCCAAATGGTGATGTATTCAAGAGCTGGAGACCAACCTATGGCGGATATGTTTCCGTTACACAGGCTTGTTTCGACTCTTTATCCGTACCTAGTACTTACCCAGGTGCAGTTAACTACCACCCAGGTTCGTACGTTGTGAAGCGCCCATCTTCCGACCAGCTCTATGTAGTTGAACCGGGCAACACTTTGGCAAAAATTACTGCTGATGCAGCTAAAGCTCTCTATGGCTCTAACTACAAAGTTATGGTTGTAGACGATGCTTTCTGGCCACATTACACTCAGCGCGGAGCTGACGTAACGACTGCTAAAGTACATCCTGGTATGCTCGTCTCAAACGGCGGCAAAACCTGGTATGTCAACACCGACGGTACTTTAAGTGAAGTTACCTCAACCGGTATGACTGCTAACGGTTTCCAGACTCAGTTCGTTCGCGCTGTGTCGAACGATGCTGTTGCTGGTTTAACTGTAGGATCTCAAATCACCGCTGAAGTCAAAGCCCTCACGGACAAGACTCAGAGTGGTGGTGTTGTTGGCAACCCAACTCCAGCTAACGGAAGCCTCTCGGTTTCTTTGGCTAGCGACAACCCATTTGCCACAACGATCGTATCTGATGCTACCAATGGTGCTCAGGGTATGATCCCAGTTATGAAATTGAACTTCGCTGCCGGCAACGATGGCGATGTAAAAGTTACTTCTGTCCAATTCAAGAGAACAGGCATTTCTGCTGATACTGATATCAGCAATGTCTACCTCTACGATGACATGGGCATGAAAGTAGGTTCTAATCCAAGCATCTCTAATGGTTTGGTTACCTTTACCAACTCTTCCGGTCTTTTCACCGTAAGCCGCGGTACTGTCAAGCCAGTATGGTTGAAGATGGATCTTAAGACTGCAGTTTCTGCAGGTAAGACCATCGGATTCTCTATCCAGGCTGCTTCTTCGGTTATCACTACCTCTGGTACTGTTAGCGGAAGCTTCCCATTAATGAGTAACATGTTCACCACAGCTTCCGTATCGGATCTTGGTAAACTTGTACTGTCCAGTGTTACTCCTGCAGCTAACGCTACAGTAGACCCTGGTACAACTGGATACGAAATCTGGAGACTCCAGGCACAGAACACTTCCCAAGATACAGAAATTCGCCGTTTGGTTTTCACAATTGTTGGCTCTGTCAACGTTGGTGACCTTAAGAATTTCTCACTCTGGGATGGTGCAACTCAGCTCGGCAGCACTGTTGCTGACATGAGTTCAGACAAAACAGTCGTCTTTGACTGGTCTGCTGCTCCATATGTTATTACCAAAGGACAAACCAAGACTTTGAGCCTCAAGACTGATGTAGTTGCTGGTACCAACCGTACCTTCCGCGCTACTATTCAGAACAGCTCTGACTTTGTTGTCTACGATCGTGGATACAATGTCTTCTTGAAAGCCAATGGTACTGACAGCTTCAATATCATTGAACCAAACAATGCTGGTACTGCAGTTAACTACAGTGTAAACACTGGTTCGTTGACTCAGACTCTTGCTTCAGACTCTCCAACTGGTAACATTGCTGATGGCGCTACTAATGTAACCCTCGGTAAATGGTACTTTAAAGCAAATGGTGAAGCTGTTAAAATTAACAGCCTCAGTGTTTCAAGTACTTTGAGCACTCAAACCGACAAACTTGCAAACGTTCGTTTGCTTGTGAACGGTTCCCAGGTTGGTACAACTATCACTTCCTTAACCGGTAATGGTGTTGCTAACACTGGATTTGGTACTTTTGGCAGCAGCTTTATTATTCCAGCTGGCTCTTCTAGTACTATCACCATTGTGGCTGATACAACTGATGCAACTATCGCTGCTAACGACACTATCGTTGTTGGTTTCGACGCAGGTTCGAGTAACGCTCAGGGCGTTGTTTCCTTGAGTTCTCTCTCTACTGTTAAGCAGAATGCTAACACTTTAACAGTAAAATCAGGTACAGTTACTGTTACCGCTGACGCTTCATTTGGTAACAAGACCGCTACCAATCCAAACGGCACGGTAAATGCTACTCAGGCTAAAGTTGGTTCCTTCATCGTAACCGCTGGTGCCGGAGAAGACGTTGATGTTTCTCAGATCACTTTGACTGAAACAGCAACTAATTGTATTGGTGACTACATGCAGAATTTGACTCTCAAGGATTCAACTGGTAAACAGCTTGGCCAGACCTACGCCAATCCAAACCCAGCTCCATGTACAACCGCTAACACCTACACCTTCAACATCACTCCAGCTGTTCGCATTGTGAACGGTGCCCAGTATGCTGTTGGTATCTATGCTGATCTCAAAGCTGTTTACACGACTGCCAGCCCTCTCTTCAAAGTTAGTGCTGTGACTGCTAGTGGTATTAAGACCGGTACAAGTGCAAGTTTCTCTGGCGCAGTTTCGCTCCAGAACAACTACATTTCAACTGCTGGCAACTTCACCGTTGCTACAGACTCCGATACTCCAGTTACTACCAACTACTTGATGGGCGCAACTGGTCAGCTTCTTGGTAAATTCAATATCACTTCCAGCTCAACTGAACCGATTAACATCACTCAGTTAGTTGTAAGTAATCGTGCAAGTTCTGGTGCTACCGGTACACTCCGCAACATCAAACTTATCGATAACGATAACGGTCAGCAGATTGGTACAACCGTTTCGTCCTTCGACACGACAGATGCTTCTGGTTCATTCGTACACGCTGTCTTCAGCAATCTTAACTTGGTAGTACCGAAAGGCGCTTCTAAAGTTGTTCAGGTTGTTGCTGACGTTGTTTCATACGATGACAGTGGTTTCTCCACAACTGGCCAGGTTTCAAACCTCGCTATCTTAGAACAGTATACTGGAGCTACATATAGCGTTACTGCAACTGGTGCCTCTTCCGGTACCGTTGTACTCCCTGCTGTTCTCAGCAGTGGTGTATCCTTCACCGGTGTTACAACCGATGTTGCTTATGCTGCTACAAGTACGTTCTACCGCGCTAAATTAACCACAGCTTGGGCATCTGATGCTCCACAAGGTGCATCATCCGGTTCTGCTTCTCAGACCGTTGCCAAGTTTGTTGTTACAAACTTAGCTAATGCTGGTAACTACACAGCAACTATCAAATCTATTAACTTCGACTTGTCTTCGACAATCTCGCAGGCAGCAGGAGTTAACGCTGCTCGTACTTTGACTGTCTACAAAGACTCTCTCACTACGACAGCCTTGGCTACAACGAACTTCCTCTCTACCCAGACTTTCGGCCAAACTCGGTTCGAAACAACAGGTGCTGACAACTTCACTGATGTAAGCATTTCATCTGGTTCTTCGAAGACGTTCTTCGTAACCTTGGATACCAGCGATGCAGCACAGTCCAAGTCCCTCTCGATTCGCATCCCTCAGGGTGGTATCGTCTGGTCTGATGGTGTTTCTAACACTATCACCGCCATGGGCCTTGACTTGCCATTGCAGTACAAGACCTTCACCTACTAATCGAGTTTAACGGTACAAGAACACCGTCAACAATTCCCCCGGGCCGCAAGGCCCGGGGGATTGTTTTTTTAAGGTTAATTTGGTATTCTGGAACTAAGTAAAGCTTGTTTTTTTGTTTAAATACCATGAATCGCCTCACTGCTTTTTTCAAAAATGCTCTCTATCTACCTCTTTTTGTTCCGGTTCTCTTTACGCCTTTCACTTTTTTTGCGCCTCATTTTGGAAAAACGATGATATTTCAGTTGATAATTGATCTTGTGCTGGGCATCTTTTTGGTCAGCCTGGCGCTCGGAAAGAGGACGGTACATAATCGCTTTGAAGGATGGAAAACATGGAATTGGCTTGACCGAGTACTTTTGGTTTTTTTGTGTATTTTGATTGTTACAAGTATTTTTGGGGTTGATCCCTCCTTGAGTTTTTGGGGTAATCAGGCTCGTGAAAACGGAGCACTTTTATGGCTGCATTTGGGCGCCTGGTATTTTTTAATGCGCTATTTTTGGAATTTTAAGGAATGGCAACGCAGTTTGATGATAGTTGTGGGGGTAGGGTTTGTTATAGCGCTCAGTGGTTTTTTTCAAAATAGTTTACCGAGCAGCTGGGGGTTAGCCTCAGATGATCGTTTGCAGGGGATCCTTGGCAATCCAGCTTATTTGTCGCTCTATCTGCTTCCGGTGCTTGGATCCGCAGTTCTTGCTGCCTACACCCTGTGGTCGGGTAATTTTAAAACTGCCTGGAAGTCTGGGTTGGCCGCTGGAGCGGCAGTCATTATGGGAGGAGCTTTAGTTCTTACCGCCTCGCGCGGCAGTGTGGTTGGTTTAGCAGGAGGGGTTTTTGCCGGCATTCTATTCATGATTTTTTTTCTCCCAAACAAGAAAGATAAAAAAATTGGTTTCGCAGTATTGTGCGGCATTCTTGTTGTTGGAATCGGCTTACTCCTGAGCGCACGTACTGTTTGGGTTCATGACCATATTCCGCTCATCAGCCGTTTCTTTGACACCACCAGCTTTATGGAGGGAACAGGTAAAACTCGTCTCATGGCTTGGAAAATTGCTGGCCAGGGTTTTGTGGAGCGCCCGGCGTTTGGCTGGGGGTTAAATACCTTTGAAGCGCTGTATAGCAAATACTATAATCCGGTCTTTTTAAAGTATTCTTTCTCAGAAACTGTTTGGGACAAGCCGCACAATTGGTTTTTGGAAATTGCCAATAGTGCAGGAGGTATTGGTTTTATAAGTTATTGTTCTCTTTTTATAGCTGGTTTATGGCTTTTATTGAAAAATAGAAACAAACCGGTATATCGCCAGGCTGCTGCAGCAACCGTGCGGCCAAACCTTTCGGTGGGCGCAGCGAGTATTATCGGAGCGACACTCATTGGGTATGCTATTCAGTTGTTTTTTTTATTTGAAACAACTAATTCGTTACTGATTTTCTTTTGGCTTATTGCTTACGTAGCTGCCGTATATGGTGCAGCAGACAACGCGGGCACGGAATCTCAGGCAGCAGGCAAGATTTGGTATAAACCCTTCGTAGCGATAGTGCTTCTGGCGATTCTTGTTCAAAGCTATAAAGGGAGCATTCTCCCCCTTAGAGCCTCGTATCATCTTGTTAAAGCGCATGCAGCCAGTGATTTCGGTACATGGTCACATGAAGCAGGGGAGGCCATTGCTGTACCGGTAAGTTTTCGGGGTGAAGTAGGTGTTTTTTTAGCCGAGCGTTTTGTCCAGCTCGATAAAATGGAAATTCCGCTTGATCCAGCGGCTGTAACCACTACACAAATGGTTGCCGCTGTGCTCGAGGAGGAGAGCGCTCGGCATCCGCTAACAATTGCCTACCCAATTTGGGCCGCTCAAATATATGCCGTATTGGGTGAAAAAATAGATGCCAAGTATTTGCTGTTAGCTCAAAAAGAGGCTGAGCGAGCACTTCAGCTTTCTCCCCGTAAACAAGATATATTATTTATTCTGGGGCGAATTTATTTGTTGCAGAAAGATTTCCCCAAAGCAATCGCTGTACAGCAAGAAGCGATAGCGGTTGAACCAAGTATTGCAATAAGTCACTGGTTTTTAGGCCTAACCTATCAAGCGGCTGGCCAAAACAAAGAAGCGCTTGACGAAATTCATAAAGCAGTGAGCCTGGGCTTTAGTCCGACCGATGATCAACAGTTCTACATTCTTGACCTGGAGTTGGCTGTCAAAGATTATGATGCGGTCATCAAGGGATATACCAAGTTTTTAGAGCGTGAACCGGAAAATCAGAATTGGTATATACGCCTTGCTACTATATATGCTGTAAAAGGTGACAAAAAATCCGCACTAGAATTTGCCGAAAAAGCAGTCGCCCTTGATCCAAGCATACAGCCGGCTGCGGATGAGTTTATTAAAAAAAATAACTTGCGCTAATACTATGCAAACAAAAAGCAAAAAAATCTTAGCTGGTGTAATCGGTATGCTCTTTATTGCCCTCATAGTTTTTGGCGGGTGGTATTTTGGTTTTATTCCAGGGACTGACCGAAATATCTATGCTCGTATTAAAAATAATCCTGAACTCCTTGCCCCTTATGAACAGATTCAAAAAGACAATGAAACTATAAAAAAGACGCCTGATAAAGTTGTTGCGTATATTGATTTGGGCTTAAGTTGGAAAACGCTGGGGGATTTATCGCCTACGGATAAAAATGTTTTTTATCAAAAAGCACGTGATGCTTACCAGGCAGGAGCACAACGTTTTGGCACTAAAAATATCATTTTTTATCTCAATGATGGCAAGGTTGCTGAACTTATGGGTGACTATGCTGGCGCAGAAGCAAATTACAAAAAAATGATTGAAATTTCGGCGGGGGACGAGAGCGGTTATATTAATTTGGCAACATTGTACGATTATAAATTGCATAAAACACCTGCAGAAATCTTGGCTGTGTATAATCAAGGTATTGCGAAATTATTTAATCCAATTGCGGTCGTTGGGGCCCGAGGCACTTACTTACGCCGCATCGGAGACTTTCAGAATGCGCTTCCAGACTATGAGTTGCTAGTTAAAAATTATCCGAATAATCAGGGGTATAAGGATATTGTCGAGGAACTGAAAGCCAAGATTAAAGCAGGGAATTAAGTTATCCACAGAGACATATATTTTTACCGAAAAATATTGTATACTAAATTCATTGAAAACGGAGGGGGGAAAACAACCGCAAGGTTGTTTTTTTATTTTTACTTCTGAGCTCCCAGCTTGTATACTTAAAACTTATAATTAATCGTTTTATTTCAAATTACATTATCACATATATGAGTATGGTGCCCGTGGTTCCCCAGTCAGAAATTATATTTAGTTTTGCTCGTTCATCCGGCCCTGGTGGTCAAAATGTTAACAAGACTGCAACTAAGGCTGTAGTACGTTGGCACATTGAATCTTCCAAAGTGTATTCCGCGGAGCAGAAAGCGAGATTGCGCGAAAAGTTGCATGGCCGTATCACTGGTAGTGATGAGTTGGTTGTAGTTTCAGAGCGAACCAGATCGCAATTTCAAAATCGTCTGGCAGCAATAGAAGGACTTCGTGATATGGTAAGTAAGGCACTTAAAATAAAAAAAATACGCCGTCCGACACGTCCCACGCTAGCTTCAAAAATAATGCGTCGGGAGAGTAAACAACGTACTTCGCAGAGTAAAAAATTGCGTCGTTTGGCAGAATAATGCCTTTAAACGGGCCTGTATAAAGGTATTTTTGACTTTTAGGTAAAGCGGGCTTATACTTATTCTATATTTATATTGCTTTAGCTATGAAACGAACTATTGAACAGGTAGTTAAGCTCCTTATTTACGCTACTTTTTTTGTTCCACTTGTTTTGGCGCCCAGTTCGTTTATCTTTCCTTTTGTAGTACCGAAAGTCCTTCTTTTTCGCTCCCTCGTCATTGCGATGCTTGGTGGCTATATCACACTTCTTTATATTAATTATGAAGAATATCGACCCCGTATCAGCCCAACAAGTTTAGCTTTGGCTGGGTTTTTATTGAGCTTTGCCATATCTACATTTGTTGGTTTTGATGCCTACCACAGTTTTTGGGATAATCACGAGCGTATGCTCGGGCTGTTTACTATTGTTCATTACGTTATTTATTATTTTGTTTGTACTGCTGTATTTAAAAAATGGTCAGATTGGAAGCTTGCATTACAAATTTTTTTAGGGGCAGGCTCAGTTGTCATGTTTATTGGTGTTTTACAAAAGTTTAATCCCGACCTGCTCTTAAATCAGGGGAGTGACCGTGTGGCAAGCACGCTCGGAAACGCAATTTATGTTGGAGGTTACGGACTATTTTTGTTGTTCGTTGCCATGCTTCTTTTAGTTAAAGAAAAAGTTCTTAGTAAAAAAATAATCTATGGTTTATTCGCCTTTTTAGCGCTTCTTGGAATATTTTTCAGTGGTACGCGCGGTTCAGTGCTTGGCTTATTTGCAGGTTTAGCTGTAGTTATGCTTGGCTACATTTTTCTTTTAAATGGTAATACTAAGGTTCGCAATTCACTGCTGGGCAGTATTGGGGTTGGAGTTGTTGTTTTGGCAGTTTTATTTGCCCTCCGTGCCAACCCTTTTGTTCAAAAAATTCCAGCGCTTGGGCGTTTAGTCACAACTAATTTAAGCGGAGGAACGAGCGATACGCGTTTGATAGCTTGGAAAATCGGTTTTGAAAGTTGGAAAGAATATCCTATTTTTGGGTGGGGGCCAAATAATTTTTTCTACGCTTTTAACAAGTACTATAATCCTCGTTCGCTCGAATACGGCTATGGAGAAACGTGGTTTGATAATGCGCATAATATTCTGGTTAACACACTAACAGTTCAGGGTATCTTTGGTGTGCTTACGTATTTGGGTATCTTTGTGGTAACACTCATGACCCTCTGGCAAACCCGGGATAACCGACAGAATAAGCTGCATCTGGTTTTGTGGTGTTCTGGTTTCTTGGTAGCGCATTTAATTCAAAATATTACTGTTTTTGAAAATCCCACCTCATACCTTTACTTTATTTTTTGGCTGGCGATGGTTAATCGTTTGGCTGCTGTACCGTCTTCACAAGAATTGGCTGCTACAGAAACTGGAGCTAAAACAATTGCTGCCGATCGGCCGCTGGGAACCGGCCTTGGCATCGGTTCGCTTATAGCTGTGGGTGTGCTTATCTTTATTTTTAACATTCAACCGGCGCGTGCTAACCAAAAAACCTTAACAGCCCTTCAGGAACTGTCACGCAATCCTGTTCTGGGTCTTTCAGCGGCTAAAGAAGCCATTGCTTTTAACTCGCCTCATATCGATGATATTCGCAGTGACATTTCTCGCACTATAGCAGATGTTTTATCGTCCAACTATCAAAAAATGGACAAGGCAACTAATACAGAGTTGTTAAATACTGCCTATGGAGCGCTTCAAGAAAATCTTAAGTTACATCCTGCTGATATCCGAGCATATCTTCTTTTATCGCAGCTTGGGCAGCTTGGCTATACTTTTACAAAAGATCCTAAATTTATTGCTGAAGCCGAAAGCTACATAAGCACAGGACTTACGTTTTCGCCGCGCCGGCAGCAGTTTTTGTATACGCTGGCTAATTTTAAACTGCAGCTTGGAAAAAACGATGAAGCGGTTGCTTTAATGCAGCAAGCACTTGACGATGATCCAAAGATTATTGAAACATATTGGCGTTTTGCATATCTCTACCAGCTCATGGGCCAAAATGCCAAGGCACGTGATATTTTAAAACTTGCCCACGAACGAGGTTTGACGTTTACCGATCAAGCTTTGCAAGTTGAACAAATTGTTGCCTCGTCTACTCCAGCAAAGAGCGGTAAATAGCTTCGGTCGCATCTAGCATAGCAGCGAGTGATGAAGTATCTTGATTGTTTTTTGCAGCTAGAGCATAGCGAAGCATTATATCAGGATTCGCCAGTGCGAATAGAATTTTTTCACTTAATAAACCGGCCGAAGGTTGTTCTACGAGTACGCCGGTTTTATTATTTTGGATAAGCGTTGGGATGCCGCCTACAGCAGTTGCAATAACCGGAACACCGCTTCCTGAGGCTTCAAGTATAACATAGGGAAGACCTTCCTTGCGCGACGGTACAACAAAGAGGTCAAAGGCTGGCATAAGAGCTGCGGCATTATCTAAGGCGCCAGTCAAGTGCACTATATCAGTTAATTTGTACTTTTTAATATGTGCCTCGATAGCAGTTTGTTCGGGTCCTTCACCAATAAGAACAAATACAACGGGGGGCAATTTTTCTTTAATAATTCTAATAGCTTCGATGAGAATATCGAGCCCCTTGGTAGGGTAGAAATTAGCGACCGTACCGATCCAGCGCTTATCGTTAGTAGCAGCGTCGCCAAGGTAGGCAGTCAATATCTCCCGCGCTTTGGTTTTGCTCCAGGTTGGACGTGGCAGGGCAATCCCGAGTGGAATAAGGCAAAAATTATTTTTGGAAATCCCTAAAACACGTTCCCCAGAAGTGCGGTCTTGTTCGGATAAAACAATTATTTTGTCTTTGACTCGAGCGGTTAATTTTTCGAGCCAAACATAGAGAGAGCGGATTTTGGGGCTAAGTGATTCGTTAAATACCCATCCGTGAACAGTATAAATGTACTTCGTTGTTCTTAAAGCAGTTCCCAGCTTTGCAAAAGATCCAATGATACCTGCTTTAGTGCTGTTGAGATGGATAATGTCGGGCTTGAGGCGGTGGTAAAGTCCGGCTAGTTCAATAACGCCCCGTATATCTTCGGCAGGACGAATGGAACGATGGAGGTGCTTAAGTTGTATGATGGTGAGTTGGACGCTTGGATGTTCGGTTTGCCATTCTTCCAATTTTTTTTGGAGGTCATTAGTAGTGGGTAATTCACCGATTGCGACCGAGATTTCAAAAGTGTCCGACAAGTTTGTGGCGAGATCAAAAATGTATCGCTGAGCTCCGCCCCATGCTCCTTGGGTGATGACGTAGAGAATTTTTATTTTTGCATCCATATTGACTTTTTAGGCTAAATACAGCATACTATAAGTACTAAAAAATGTCTAAATTCGGGGTTTAAGTGTAAAAAAGTGCGGTGTTACTATGGCTGCCACTTCTTAAACTATTCGGCTGTAGACCTAGCTTATTTCTATGCGTATTTTAGTAACGGGAGGTGGTGGTTTTATTGGTTCTCATCTTTCCGAGCAGCTGCTTGAAGCGGGGCATTCGGTTATTTGTCTCGATAATCTCTTTACCGGTTCGACTGCTAACATTCAGCATTTGCTTGATAATCCGCGTTTTACTTTTATCAAACACGATATTGTCGAACCGTTTTTTTTCGACGAAAAGATTGACCAGATATATAACCTGGCTTGTCCGGCTTCTCCAGTACATTATCAGCATAATCCGGTACATACTACAAAAGCCTGTACCGTCGGGGTCATTAACATGCTGGGGTTGGCCCGGAAACACGCTGCTCGTATTCTTCAAGCTTCAACCTCAGAAGTATATGGCGATCCTGAGGTGCACCCTCAACCGGAGACATACCGCGGGAATGTAAATACGCTTGGCCCGCGCGCGTGTTATGACGAGGGCAAACGCTGCGCAGAGACACTCTTTTTAGATTATTACCGCATGCATGGTTTAGAAATCAAGATCATACGTATTTTTAATACGTATGGTCCGCGAATGGCTTTTAATGATGGACGGGTAATTTCTAACTTTATTTATCAGGCGCTCAAAGGTAAACAACTAACCATCGATGGTGATGGGTCGCAGACACGCAGCTTTTGTTATGTCGACGATTTGGTTCGGGGTATGATGATGCTTATGAATACGCCCACAGAAGTGCGAGGGCCGATTAATGTTGGTAACCCGGTTGAATTTACCATTAGAGAGCTCGCTGAAAAAATTTCCAAGCTTATTGGAAATACTGCTGGTTTTGTATTTTCCGGAAAGTTCCGTGAAGATGATCCCATGCAGCGCTGCCCGGATATACAGTTGGCGAAAACACTACTTGGTTGGGAGCCGGCCATTAATCTTGATACTGGTCTTGCTAAAACTATTGAAGACTTTAAATTACGTCTCGTCGCAGAGGACGCGGCTTAATTTTTGATATGGCCAAACAACCTACCACTTCTTCGTTGTCGGCACGCCTGCCGCGTCCCTTGGTGGCAGTTTTTCTTGTTACGGCCTTTCTTCTCTTTTTTCGTATTTCTCATGTGGATATGACAGGCGATGATGCTCATTACAGCGCTCGAGCAGTTGCGCCGATTGATTTTATGTTTGGCGAAGTAAATGCGCAATCAACCCCCGTACAATGGTTTGATCATACGCCATGGTGGTCAGCGCTTTCATTCCACGACCACCCCAAGCCGCTGTTTTTAGTTCAGCATCTGTTTTTGGCAATGCATCAAACTGGTTTTTTTGCTAAATTGCCCTCCGCCCTTTTTGCGCTCGGTAGCCTGGTCCTCATGTATTTTTTTGTTCGTCGTCTCGATCGGCGAGCAGCAGTCTTGGCCTGTCTGCTTTTAGTGCTTAATGCCCATTTTATTTGGACGGGCCGCGTTGCGTACCTTGAAAGCGGTGTCATGTTTGGCGTACTCCTCGCTGTTTATTATTTTATTCGTTATGAAGAAAATAATAGACAGTGGTGGAAATTCGGGCTTGCTTTTGGTGTGGCGCTCGCGCTTAAATTTACGACGCTTTTCCTTTTTCCTGCTCTTCTTCTTTTTATCGCCCTCAACCATCGGAGCTGGTTTAGAAGCGTGAAGTTCTACGGGGCTTTGGGGATTGCATTTTCGCTGCAACTACCACTTATTATCTACAATCTTTCCATGTACCAAGCGACCGGACATTTTTCGTTGCAGTTTGTCCGTTTATTCCATCAGTCCAGTCCTTGGCATCTTTCAGCTGTTTCCGCGCCCACGCTGGCAAGGTTTGGAGATCTGTTTTTAGAGCTCGGACATCTTATTTCCTGGCCTTATCTCGCACTTTTCGTACTGGCTCTCGGCTATACACTTTGGTGGAAACGCCGTCTTACCTTTCTGCTGAGCCTTGTTCTTCTTTTTACCGTCCAACAATTTTTTATTGGCCAATACGGGTATATTCTTTCGCTGTATGCAATTTTTGCCGCCCCGCTCATTGCGCTGGCGTCAGTCGATCTTGCGAAACGTTTAGGCGCTGTCTATGGTAAAAAAGCCGAAATTAGCCTGCAGGTTGGGAAAGTGATACTGCTGGTCTACCTTGCTTTTTTTGTTATTAATAGTCATGTTTTAGCAGTCCATTATGGGCGAATCGGCTGGACCTATAGCGAAGCATCCTCGCAAAATTATGGTGTTGCTCAGCTCGACGCCTATCTTGATGCTCTCGCTGCACGTGACAAAAATCTTACACCCCTTGATCTGTATGGTGAAATAAAGGTGAAGGATGACAGGACTGTGCCCTATTTATTAAAAACAAACCAGCAAAAGTTAGCCGAAAGTTTAGCGCATAGCAATATTATTATATTTGATGACCGGATTAGTTGGTTTAGCCGCGTATGGCTTTTTGAACGACGCCGGTTTTATCAAAATTTGCCGTATATTTCGATAGCCGAGAATAACCTGCTTAAACAATTAACCCTCAATAGTTTTTATTTTATTAAAGCCGAGGCAGGAGCGCCCTTGGACTCTATAACGAAGAAATCCAGATTAGCACCAGAAATGGAAGAAAAATTAGACAAGCTCGGCATTGTACCGGATTTGATTTATCGCGACGATGGAGTGCTGGCTTTTAAAGTGTATTACGTTGCTGAGGCTCCTCAAAAATAATTATACTATGTCAAAACGTATTCTTATCTTTTCCACAGCGTATCTGCCCTTTATTGGGGGAGCTGAAGTTGCAGTTAAAGAAATTACTGATCGACTGGCAGATGATTTTGAATTTGTCATGGTTACTCCCCGGCTTGATCCCAAACTTCCGGAGCAAGAAAAAATTGGCGTCATTCAGGTGCATCGCCTTGGAAGGGGAACATCGTTTGATAAATATCGCCTTATCTGGCAGGGGCCCAAAAAAGCCGCAACCCTGGGGAAGTTTGATGCTGTGTGGGGTATCATGGCAAGCTATGCCGGCTTTGCAGCCCTTAGGTACAAGAACCAAAATCCAACGGTTCCTTTTTTGCTTAATTTGCAAGAGGGGGATAGTAAGTGGCATATTTATAAACATGTCTGGTGGTGTTGGCCGTACTTTAAACAAATTTTTCAGCGGGCAGATCGTATTCAGGCTATCAGTACGTATTTAAAAAATTGGGCTATCAAAATGGGTTCAAAAAGTTTGATTAGTGTTATACCAAACGGTGTAAAACTAGAGGTATTCGATCCAGGAACGTCAGATATCCGTCAAAAAGCTGCGAGTGATCTGCGGGCAAAAATCGGTATTCCATTTGACACAAAAATACTTTTTACCTCATCACGTCTTGTACCTAAAAATGCTGTAGCTGATTTAATCAGAAGCTTGTCCTTTTTACCTTTTTCAGTTCATCTCGTTATATTCGGTGGCGGAGAACTCGAAACCTCCCTTCGCCAACTGGCAGAAACCCTTCATGTCAGCGAACGAACTCATTTTTTGGGTTCTAAACCAAATGCCGAATTGCCGGCCTATTTATGGGGGAGCGACATTTTTTGCAGGCCAAGTCTTTCTGAAGGTCTCGGAATTTCTTTTCTTGAAGCGATGGCCGCCGCAACTCCAGTAATCGCTACGCCTGTTGGAGGCATTCCTGAATTTTTGACTGACGGAGTTACTGGTTGGTTTTGTAAAGTAAAAAACCCCAAGAGCATTGCCGAAAAGGTGCTCTATATTATAAATGAAGAAAATAAATCAGACGTTAATCGCGTGGTAACGAACGCCCAAAAATTAATTGCTGAAAAGTATACGTGGAAAATACTTGCCCAGCAGATGAAGTCCTTGTTTGAATCGCTCTAAATGTATGAAACTTATAATTGCAGCCGATATATTTCCGCCTGAGTCCGGTGGTCCCGCGACCTATTCAGTGACGCTAGCCAATGAGCTCGTTAAGCAAGGGGTCGAGGTTACGATTGTTTCTTTAAATCCACATTCAGATAAAAAAGTGCTTGATGACAAAGTGGAATTGGTAGCAGTAGCGAGCCGCTTCAAACCGCTCCGTTATCGGCAGTATTACAAGCTCCTGCTCGCAAAAGGCAAGAGTGCAGACATAATCTATGCAATGGGACCGGTGAATGCCGGCTACCCGGCGCTTCGTGCTGCTCGTAAACTTGGTAAGAAATTTGTAGTTAAAGTCGTGGGAGACTATGCTTGGGAGCAAGGGGTCGCGCAGTATGGGATAACCGCGCTCATAGATGACTTTCAATATGAGAAAAAAAGTTTCAATAAAGTAGGAGTATTGCGGCGGATTGAGTCGTCTGTTGTTCGCCGCGCTGACCATGTTATTACGCCCTGTAATTATTTAAGAAAAATGGTGCTTGGCTGGGGTGCAATAAATGACAAAGTAACAGTAGTCTATAATGCTGTTGAATTTAAAAAAGCAGAACCAAAAATGCACTCAGGTGAACGGTGGGTAGTGAGTGTGGCGCGTTTATTGCCCTGGAAAGGGATGGAAGCGCTCGTCGAGGCTGTAAGCATGCTCGTCAAAGATTCGCACTATGCCAATCTTAAGTTGAAAATTATTGGTGATGGACCAGAGATGGGTGCGCTCAAGAATAAAGTTGCAACTTTAAAAGCTGAAAACTTTGTAGAATTATTAGGTAATAAACGGCGAACAGAAGCACTTGAGTATATAGCAGGCGCAGATCTTTTTGTTTTGAATAGTAGTTACGAAGGTATGTCGCACGCTATTCTTGAAGCGCAAGCCCTCGGTATACCCGTACTGGCAAGCAAAAAAGGCGGTAACCCCGAATTGGTAGCGTCTGATCGGCTTTTTACCTATAATAACGCTGATGAAATTAAAAATAAGATTAAAGAGCTGCTTGATGAAAATCCGGTGCGCATAACTCCAGTTGAGACTTTGAAGTATTCAGACACTGGTATTTCGCTAAAAAAGTTTACTGTTGGTACAATGATAGGAGAAACTAAAGATTTGTTGGAACATATATGCGCCAGTTAATGATTAGTCTTGACAAAAAGGTATTTGACGAAACATCCGCCGTAGCCCAGCGGATGATTGATTATGAATATGAAAACGAATTGAGCATTATTGTTCCGTGTAGTGAGCGTGTAATAAAAAAATTCGGCACCTCGATTATAGCCATTGGATCAGGCGGCGGATCTAAGGTGCTGCAGTTCTTTAATCTCTACCGGATCGGCAAAGAGTGCTTTAAAAAAAATAAAATCGACACCATTACTTGTCAGGACCCATTTTTTACTGGACTTATTGGTGTTTTATTAAAAAAAAGATTTAATGTTGCCCTTGAAATTCAGCTCCATGGTGATTTTTTTAACCAATTGTCAGATGGTACCTATGAATATCCGTGGTGGCGAAGAAAGTTTGGCTTGTGGACCTTAAAAAGAGCAGACAGGTTGCGTGTGGTTAGTCAGCGCGTACAAGAGAATCTTTTAAATTTGGGTTTCTCCCATGACCTGATTATCGTACGACCGGCTGTCAGTAAGCGGGATATCCTTTGGCGAGAAATGGTTCACCAGCCTCGCGATCTGCGTGCAGCGTATCCAGGATATGAAAAATTTTTTATTGTTATAGGGCGACTCGATCCGGTAAAAAATATTGCCTGGTTACTAGGTGTTTTTAAAGCATATGTTGAAGAAGGTGGTAGTGCCGCTTTAATTATAGTTGGAGAGGGTGAAGAGAAAGAGCGTTTAACGGCGCTTGCCAAAAAACTAGGTCTACTCGAAAAAAAAGTTTTTTTTGTGCCCTGGACGACTGATCCTTATAGTTATTATTTGGCAGCGAGCGCCGTATTATTCCCAAGTCGCAGTGAAAGTTACGGTCGTGTCGTTATGGAAGCGTCGGCGGTTGGTACGCCGGTTATCATGTCTGATGTTGGAGTTGCGGGCTTTGAACTCAAGCCTGGGCCTAAAGTAACTATCCTCCCCGTTAACGACGGCGAAGGTTTTAAAAATGCTATGCTGCGTATATGAAACTCCTCGTCATCACCCAAAAGGTAGATCAAACTGACAGCAACCTCGGATCGTTTCACGAATGGCTCCGCCGGTTAGCTTTGCAGGTAGAAAAGTTAACAGTTATTTGTTTACAAAAAGGCTCTTACGATTTACCGGCTAATGTTGAAATTTTGACGTTAGGAAAAGAGGCGGGTGAATCGCGCCTGAAGTATCTGGTTAATTTTTATCGGTACATTATTTCGCGGCGCGGCGAGTACGATGGTGTGTGGGTTCATATGAACCAAATCTATGTTATTTTAGGTGCTTTTTTGTGGAAACTTTGGAAAAAGCCAATTTTGCTTTGGTATGTCCACCGCTCAGTTACCTGGCAACTTCGTGTGGCTGAAAAATTTGTGAATCAAATTTTTACAACATCTCCGGAAAGTTTTCGTTTGCCAAGCTCAAAAGTCGCGTATGTTGGTCATGGTATTAATACTGAAGCTTTTTTGCCTGCTCCATACATCTCGCGGCACCCCTTCAAACTAGTGACCGTAGGACGCATTGCCCGCTCTAAAGACCTGGTAACGCTTATAAAAGGGGCTGCAGAGGCAGCTAAACGCATACCAGCCGGAGAGTGTTATTTTACCATTGTTGGGGCGCCTATCTTGCCAGATGATCAGGTATACTTTGCTGAGCTTGGGGCTCTTGTAGTTGAGCTTGAGGCTGAAAAAATAATTACGTTTAGAGGCGCGCTAACGTATACGGATGTACCATCATTTCTTCAAGAGCAATCGGTTTTTTTGCATGCCAGCCAAACAGGGAGTGTAGATAAGGCTGTGCTTGAACCCTTGGCTGTCGGTCTTTCAGTAATTACTTCCAGTGAAGCCTTCAGCGATTTGTCTGAAAAGGGTGTGGTTACTTCTTTTAAACAAGGAGACGCTGTTGATTTGGCTAAAAATATTGAAAAAATATATCAGTCTGGTATACTAAAACCCAATGAAAAGGCTCGTGAATACGTGGTTAAAAACCACAATTTAAGTCGCTTAATTAACAATATCGTTTCTTATTTTATTGCTGCTACCACCGTATGAAGCTTTCCATTGTAATCCCGGTCTATAATGAAGTTGAAACTATTCATTTGATTCTGGGGGCTATTGACAAGGTAGTTCTTCCTGATTTTGAGAAAGAAATTATCATCGTTGATGATGGTTCCAAAGATGGCACGCGTGATCTTTTGGCAACCATGCAGCGCCCGGATTACAAAATCCATTTTCAGCCGGTTAACCAAGGTAAAGGAGCGGCAATTCGCCAGGGACTTGCCATCGCAACGGGGGACTTCATTATTATTCAGGATGCTGACCTCGAGTATGATCCGGGTGAGTACCGTTTGCTTTTGGCGCCGCTCACAAGTGGCCATGCTGACGTGGTCTACGGATCGCGTTTTATGGGAGGTAATCCACACCGGATTTTATTTTTCTTTCATTCGATTGGCAATAAATTTTTAACCTTTTTTTCAAATATTTTTACGGACCTCAATCTCACTGATATGGAAACGTGTTATAAAATGTTTAGTAAAGAGGCGTTGGCCAAGATTTTGCCTCGTCTAACCGCTAATCGTTTTAACATCGAGCCGGAAATTACCGCTCGAGTTGCCCAGGCCAAGCTGCGGCTTTATGAAGTAGGTATTTCTTACTATGGACGAACCTACGCTGAAGGTAAAAAGATAAACTGGAAAGATGGTTTTAGCGCTATTTGGTCAATTATTAAGTTTAACTTGTTTGTGTAGGTACAAATACTGTTAAAAGTAGTGTTTTAAGGAGTGTCTATGAAATTTGGTCGCCTAAGCCTGTGGTGCCAGAAAGAGTCTAAAAAAATGATTCTGCTAATTGTTGGGATCGCTTTTATTGTTTCTTGTGTCTATAGTTTTGCTTATCGGATTACGCCGGCTGTAGATGCTGCGGCGTATGATGCTATCGCGGTTAATTTGCTTAATGGTTGCGGTTTTAAAGAAATATGCACAACGAGCTATCAGTTTGATACCGCTATTATTCGGGCAGGACCGGGCTACGAATTTTTTTTAGCAGCTATCTATGGTGTGTTTGGGCATCATTACGAAGCGGTCTGGGTGTTTCAGGCGCTTTTGCATGCTTTTTCAGCCGGACTCCTCTATGCTATTGTTCGAAGATTGCTGGCAGAGAATGAAGGACTATTTGTTGGCGCTTTTGCAGCGTTGTGGTTTGCGCTATCTCCGGATTTGGTAGAAATTTCCGCCATGTTGTTAACTGAGACACTCTATCTTTTTTTGGTTATTCTGACCTGGTGGTTTTTTATCTATTTGGCGAGCAGCCGATACCAAAAAACCACTGCTCTAGTTTTGGGGCTCGTAACCGGCGTCACTATTTTAACTCGTCCACCAGTAGTTCTTTTTGTTGTTATTTTTAGTGTTTATTTTTTAATTAAAAAACAATATCGTACTTTAATTCTTTTTATTTTAGGATTGACTGCAGCATTGCTTCCGTGGGTATACCGAAATTTTTTGATCTATGATCAGTTTGTTCTTACCACTATGATAGGACAGTACAATCTTTGGATCGGCAACCGTCTTGAAAGTAATGGGGGGCAAATTGCAGGTGGGGTAAATCAGTTAACAGATTATACCAGCGTGTATGGTTTTTATGACTTACCTCAAAAAACTAAACAAGAATTTCTATTGTTTTTGACTCATTATCCGGTCGTATTTATCAAGCTGTGCTTTTTGCGGTTTATTCGCTACTTTAGTTTGATTAGACCAATGGGTTTTTGGTTTTATCAGCATGGAATCAAACAGGCAGTATTTGTAGCCAGTTCCGCAGTTTGGATTGCTGTAACCTTTGTTGGTGGGTACGCTGGGCTTGCGGCAGCGAGCATCAAGCGCCGGGAAGGATGGTTATTGGTAATTTTTCTCGCGCTGAGTTGTCCGTTGTTACTTTTGCCCACAGTTGTCGAATCACGGTACCGTTTTCAAATTTATCCTTTTTTGGTGGTTGGATTTGCCTATAGCGTGTACTGGTTAAAAGTACAGCCGCTGGTAGTTAAAAAAACGTTACTCTGGACGGTAATAATTTTAGGCTTGCTCAGTTCCGTTGACGTGATTGTGTCGTTTGGACAAATTGTGACGCATTTAAAAATATTTTAGGTTTTCTTAAAAGGTATGTGCGGTATTAATGGTTTCAGTTTTAAAGACGAGGCACTCATTCAAAAAATGAATGCATGCATCAAGCATCGCGGTCCTGATCAGACTGATTTTTGGTGCGCTGATGGAGTCTCTTTTGGTCATGACAGGCTTTCTATTATTGATTTGTCTGAGCGCGGACGTCAGCCTATGCGCGACGCTGAAGGTCGTTTTATTATTATTTTTAATGGAGAGATTTATAATTTCGCGGAATTGAAGGCGGAACTACAAAAAAAATATACGTTTGTTTCCGAGAGTGATACTGAAGTAATTTTGTATGCCTATCGGGAATATGGACCGGCATGTCTTGACAAATTCAACGGTATCTTTGCTTTAGCTATTTGGGATACTGCGACATCCGAACTTTTTTTAGCCCGCGATCAGATGGGTATTAAACCCTTATATTATACAATTAACCAGGGAAAACTATTTTTTTCTTCTGAAATTAAGAGCTTGCTCGCCGCCGGTGTTCCGAAAAGTATTAACAAAGAAGCGACGACCTTCTTTTTTAATTTGCTGTACATTCCAGAACCCCAGACCCTTTTTGAAGGAATTTCTAAATTGCCTGCGGCTCATTATGCTGTGTGGAAACAAGGAAAATTGCAGGTAACGCGGTATTGGCAAGTCACTAATTTCACTAATTTAAAAAATCGCCGAGAAGCTGCTCAGCAAATTGCTGCCGTATTTGATGATGCGGTGCGAGGTCAATTAATTTCTGATCGTCCTGTGGGTGTTTTTTTAAGTGGGGGATTAGACTCTACCGCCATAGTTGGGGTAACAAAAAAATATAGTACTGGCCCGGTAAAAACATTTTCAGTTGGTTTTGATATACCGGAAGACAGTAATAAATTTAACGCTGATTTTGTTTTGGCTCGAAAGACGGCAGCCTATTACGCGACCGATCATCACGAACTGGTGGTTTCAGCCAAAGACATTAAAAATAATCTTTCTCAAATTGCCTGGCATTTGGATCAGCCCAATTTCAACCCAACTGCCGGTGCAATTTTTTTGCTTGCACAAGCAGCTAAAAAACAAGTAGCCGTAGTTTTGGGAGGCGATGGTGCTGACGAGCTCTTCGGAGGCTATCCGCGTTATTATTACAGTCGTTTGTTAAGTAAATACCAACTGCTTCCTCAGTCACTGCGAAGGGTTTTTGCGGCACTCTTACAAACCACTGGGCATACTGCCTTAGCAGCTAAGAGTAATCTGTCACCTGACGCTGAACGTGTCGTTGCTTTTTTAGCTCAAGACGCTCGAGGGGTAGCGCAATTTCTTAAACCTCACTATAGAGATTCTGCGCTCGTCGCGGAACATTTCAACAAACGTTATTTTAAAGAAAACAAAAATGTGGATTTTGAGAAGCAATTTATGAATATCGATCGCCAAAGTTGGCTGGTTGATGAGTCCCTGCAGCGTACCGATACTATGACTATGGCATTTGGCCTGGAAGAACGTGTTCCCATACTCGACAGGCGTCTTGTAGAGCTGGCGTACCGTATTCCTACTGCTTGGAAAATTAATATACTGCAAAGTACTCCGCGCAACTTTCAAGGTAAAACAATTTGGCGAGAAGCCATCATGCCCTACCTGCCGGCACACGTACTCAATCAAAAAAAACGTGGGTGGTTTACACCAATGGCCAAGTGGTTGCGGGGTGATTTAAAAGATGTGGTTTCAGAGATTATTGCTCCGAGCAATCTTGACGAGGCTTTGTTTGATAGAGCGGGTGTTCAAAAAATGTGGCAGGATCATTGCTCTGGTAAGCGTTATAATTTAAATAGCATTTGGGCGGTTGTCATGTGGCAAGTCTGGTATACTGAATTTTTTAAAAAATAAAATATGCACATATTCAAAGACACACATGAGATCTGGCGCGGTAAAGATGTATACCGACTCCTTATGAATATTGAAAGTTCTCATTACACTATTCGTGGAAAAACAATTGATATTGGTAGTGGCGTAAAGCTCGCGAGCTATCATCGGTATTTAAAAAAAGATGTTGTAGTAACAGTAGAATGCCTTGACCTTGGTTTTGAGGGGGGAGTGCAAGGAGGTAAAGAAATTAATCTTGAAAAAGATCCGCTTCCCTATGCTGACGCGAGTTGTGATACAGTACTTATGTTCAACGTGCTTGAGCATATTTATAATTATGAATGGGTCCTTAAGGAAGTTCGCCGCATTCTAAAGCCTGGTGGAACTATACTGGGCGCAGTGCCATTCCTTGTTGCATACCATCCTGACCCGCATGATTATTGGCGCTATACCAGTGAAACGCTCTTTACTATTTTTACCAATATTGGTTTTAAAGAAGTTATTATTCGGCCCTTTGGCAAAGGCCCGTTTACAGCCGCCTGGTCGCAACTTGAACCGGTCATGCCGCGCCTTATTAAAATTGGAGCAATTCCTTTGGCTCGCTGGTTAGACATAATTATTGGTAAGTTCCGTCCGCGGATGAATGCGGCCAAGTTTCCGCTCGGTCATTTTTTTACGGCCGTAAATAATTAGCGTATGAAGGATGTGCTGTATATCGCCAACATACGACTGCCAACTGAAAAAGCTCATGGTTGGCAGATTGTAAAAACTGTTGAATCGCTGCAAATGGAAGGTCAGAGAGTTGATTTGCTTATAGCCAAGAGACATAACTATTTGAGCGAAGATGTTTTTACCTTTTATGAGCTTCCGAACCCCTTTACTATTATACGAGTATGGTGTTTGGATTTTTTAGCGACGAGCCGTTTTAAAAAAGCTGCTTTTTGGCTGGAAACTTTTACGTTTAACCTGAGCGTTCTGTGGTTCGTGTTGCGGAATAAGTATGCAGCGTATTATACCCGCGATGCAAGTGTTGCTTGGATTTTAAGTTTGTTTTCCAAACGAGTATTTTATGAAGCACATACTATTCCTCAAACAGGATTGTTCTGGCATAAACAGGTTTGGAAACGTTCTTCCGGGGTGGTAGTTATCAGCCAGGGAATAAAGACTGTGCTCGTAGAGCAGGGGACTCGGGCTGAGAAAATTGTTATTGCCCGCGAAGGGGTGGATGTTGAAAATTTTAATCCACCCCTGTCACGTGCCCAATGCCGGACAGTACTTGGAGTTCCTTTGGATCAAACGGTTATTATCTATACCGGCCATTTATACGCTTGGAAAGGAGCGGATTTATTGGCGCAATCAACGGTATTTTTGCCCAGTGCAGCGCATGTGTATATTGTTGGCGGTACGTCTCAAGATGTCGCGGACTTTCAAAAGAAATACCAGCATACCGGTTTGCATATTGTTGGGTGGCAAGAGCGCAGTCGTATACCGCTCTGGCTCAAAGCTGCCGATATTGCCGTGCTTCCCAATAGCGCTCAGGAAAAGATTTCTTCACACTTCACTTCACCCATGAAGTTATTTGAATATTTGGCCGCAGGTATTCCTATGGTAGTTGCCGACCTTCCTTCTTTAAAAGAAGTGGTTACAGCTGAAGAAGTAATTTTTTTTACTCCCGATAGCGTGGAGTCGCTGACCGCAGCAATTACCAAGATGCTGAGTAATTTGCCTGCTTATGCGTTAAAAGCTCAGCAGTTGCCGGTCAAGGCGCGTCTCTACAGCTGGCCGAATCGGGCAAAAATTATTATTTCTTTGTTATATAATAAACACTCTGTATGATACTGCAAGCGGTGGGTAAAAAAATGGCGACTCATGCTGCTTTCTATATTTTTTTGTTAGGTTTATTTTTGCGCCTAGCAGTTGGCTGTATTACCTTCGCGCATACTAACTTTGACACGAACCAATTTATACATAGAGTAAAAGCTGATGGATACTATGAAATTGCCTCCAATCTGTATGAGCACCACGTCTTCTCTCAAGACCAAACCACTTTAATCCCTGATTCGACGCGTACTCCCGGTTACCCGGCGTTGATCGTTGCGAGCCTGTTCCTTACACACAGTATTTGGTTTGTGCTTGGGGTGCAAATTCTAATTGCCAGTTATTTACCTATTCTGGTAGGGAAGCTCGCTCACATGTTAACGCTACCTGATCGCCTAAGATATGGGGCAATGATTTTTTTAGCGATCGATCCATTTAGCATAAGCTTATCAATCAGATTTTTTACTGAAATATTTTTTACCCTACTCCTACTCTCGGCTGTTATTCAGCTGGTGAGGTTTATCCAAAGTAGCGAACAAAATTTTAGGAGTACGCCTTCGTTCAGATCGCTTTACTTTGCCGGTGTGCTGCTGGGGTGTGCAACGCTTTTTCGTCCTTCAACCATGTATTTAAGTACCTTGTTGGCAATTGCTTGGCTTGGGTATCGTCTTATTCGAAAACAAACTGCTTTTACGTTGTATATGGGGCTATTTTTAGTATGCTCTGTGCTACCCGTCTTCCCTTGGATGATTCGTAACTATGTTGAGTTTAAAACATTTTCGTATTCAGCGATTAAAGAGCAAGTGCTCTACGAAACTTTGGCGCCATCTTTATTAGTCATCAAAAATCATCAACCTTTTACTGTGGCTCAGCAAGAGTATCTGGCGGCCGATGGGATAACGGGTACTCCCTCGCTCAGTGTTGATAAGGCCCCTTGGTTTCGGCAGCGAGCCATCGAAACTATTAAGCAGTATCCCCGGGAATTTATAATTGTTGCTGCAATTAGCGTAACCACTTTCTTTACGCATGACGGACTTCTGGATTTGCTATCGCTTTGGGACATACAGCGTCCGGAAATAGCTGCTTCAGAGATCGTTCGGTTCTTTCACCTTACCCCCGAAGCGAGGAATGCTTTGCTCGCCACCCTTTTTCAGCCCGCCATGATAGCCCTCGTTCTGGATCGGTGTGTGTGGACTGTGGTGGGAGTACTATTTGTGGTTACCACGCTCCACTGTCTTATTCGCCGCCGATTATCTGTTACAAGGGTGTTGTTTATTTTAATTATTGCTTATTTTTCTCTAACAACTATTAGTAATGGATTGAGTATTAACGCCCGTTTTCGTTTCCCGGTCAATGGTTTAGTGCTGCTCGTAGTATGCGAAGGATACATATGTTGCCAGAAAAAAAGTAGTAATAACGAACTAAAAAACCAAAAACCCCTCGAAAAAATTGCTTGACACTAGGGGCAAAATATTAGATAATAGATGGGCTATTTAGGCGAATTTGAGCTTAATTAAAGGGATAAATCCATATGGACTTGCGAGGTAAAAAAGTATTAGTGACAGGGGCGGACGGATTTATTGGTAGTCATCTGGTTGAGTTACTGGTTCAGCTTGGAGCCTCGGTCAGGGCATTTGTTTTGTATAATTCATTTAACACCTGGGGCTGGCTCGACTCTCTTGCACCAGATATTTTAGCTCAAATTGAAGTGTTGAGTGGAGACATTCGGGATAGCGATAGAGTAAGTCAGGCCACCGAAGGCTGTGAGATTGTTTTTCACTTGGCTGCCCTTATTCCAATTCCTTTTTCTTACCATTCACCCCGTACTTTTGTTGAAACAAATATTACAGGTACGTTGAATATGCTGCAGGCTGCTCGTCAGGCAGGAGTTCAAAAATTACTCGTTACCTCAACCTCCGAAGTCTATGGGACCGCTCTCTATGTGCCTATAGATGAAAAACATCCTCTACAAGGTCAATCACCATACAGTGCCACGAAGATTGGGGCTGATCACCTTGCAGAATCCTTTTATCGATCGTTTAATGTGCCGGTTGTACTGGTCCGTCCTTTTAATACTTTTGGGCCTCGTCAATCTGCCCGGGCAGTGATACCGACTATTATAACTCAGATCCTCGCCGGGAAAACAGAAATTAAATTAGGACGCACGGATACCATTCGGGATTTTAACTATGTCAAAGATGTGGTTGGTGGATTTGTTGCTATTGCAAAGGCAGAAAAAGTGATTGGTGAAGAAATAAATATTGCGACTGGCGCGGGAGTTACCATCGATGAAGTTATTAATCATGTTCAGGATATTACCGGTCAAAGAATTACAGTTATTACTGATAACGAACGCATTCGTCCGGAAAAATCCGAAGTTGAGCGGCTGATTGGATCAAACGAAAAGATTAAAAATCTGACTGGTTGGGAGCCTGAGTATGATTTAAGAAGCGCTTTGGTAGAAACGGTCACTTGGTTTAAAGAGCCAAAAAATTTGGCCCAGTACAAACCTCATTTGTATACTATTTAATTTTTTTACATGCGCGCGATTATTCTGGCCGGAGGAAAGGGGACGCGGCTCTATCCATACACCATGGCTATTCCGAAGCCCCTTGTGCCGCTGGGTGACAATCAGGTCATTTTGGAAGTTGTTATTGGGCAATTGGCTAAATATGGTTTTGATCATATCACTATTACTGTCAGTCATTTTAGTAATTTAATTATCAGTTACTTTGGTGACGGTTCAAAGTGGAATGTAAAGATTGATTATTCTTTTGAAGAAAAGCCGCTTCATACTATCGGCGCACTTACTGCTATCCCTGATTTGCCCGACAATTTTTTAGTAGTTAATGGCGACACTATTACTGATTTAAATTATCGGGAATTTTTTAACGAGCACGTTAAGCGACAGAATGTAATATCTGTAGCAGCTAAAAAGCGGGAGGTTAAAATTGATTTTGGAGTACTGACCTTTGATCAAAACAATCATTTAGTCGATTTTCAGGAAAAACCAAGCCATTACTCCTATGTAGCGCTTGGTATCAATTGTTTCAATCGTTCTGTCATCGATCAATTGCCTAAAAAAGAATGGTATGGATTTGATACGTTAATGTGGGATAGTCTTAAAAAGCAGCTGCCAATCTGGATTTATGATTTCAACGGGTATTGGTATGATATTGGGCGCCCGGAGGATTACCGTCATGTCGTAGAAAATTATGAGAGTATTAAAGCTATGCTCGCTGAGTCTTTGCTTAACGCATAACGTATGAAAACGTTGACAGTGATTAGCCCGGTATTTCAGGAAGCAGCTATTATTCGCGATTTTTATGAAGCGGTTAAGAAGCAGCTGGATGTAGTAAACGCCTATACCTGGTCGATAGTGTTTGTGGTCGATAAGGGCCAGGACAACACGCTTGAGATTTTAAAAGACATTGCCCGGGTGGATAAAAAAGTGCAGATACTTGGTATGTCAACTCGTTTTGGGCACCAAATGTCGCTCCTTGCAGGTATTGAGCATGCTCGGGCAGATGTGGTTATCATGATGGATTCCGATCTCCAGCACCCGCCAGAAATCATTCCCAAACTTATCGCTGAATATGAAAAGGGGTTTGAAGTAGTAAATGCCGTTCGCGACCGGACTGACTCGATTGGTTTTTTTAAAAATATCAGTTCAAAAATTTTTTATGCTTTCATGAATTCGATATCGGAAATACCTATGGGTCAAAACGCCCCGGATTTTCGTTTAATTTCTGGACGTGTCGCTCACGTTATCGGCACTCAAATTAGAGAGCGTAATTTTTTCTTACGCGGCATTATTCCTTGGATGGGATATAAGCAAACAAGCATTCGTTTTGTGGCGGCACCGCGCCCCGGAGGGGCAACTAAGTATTCTCTAAGACGTCTGATTAATTTAGGTGTTTCCGGTATTGTTTCGTTTAGCCGCAAACCGCTGCGTATCATTTTTTCTTTTGGCGTACTGTTAGCCTTGGCCGATGGAGTGTGCGCGCTCGCAGTGTTGATTGTTACTTTAGTTGGTACATGGAAAATAAGTGGATTAGGTATTTTGGGAATAGTGGTAACCTTTTTATTTGCACTGCAGTTTGTGGCGCTTGGAATAGTCGCAGAATATATTGGAGCCATGTTTGACGAAGTTAAACGCCGTCCGCCATACCTTATTGAGGAAAAAATTAATTTTAATGAGTAGCTTTTACTATGGCAGTATCTCTTAAAGAGGGTGTGCTCAGGTGCCGAGTACTGGTCAAAGCGCATGTCTTTGCTATTGTGCTTGCGTTTTTGTGCGCGTTTATCATCGCTGTGCCTAGTGTTATTTTCAGGTTTGATCCGTCGTTTAAAGGGATAGACTTTCTGGGAACTGATGGAGAGGCAAGCTATCTGGCGCAGATCCATGCGGTGTATAATGGGGATTTTTCTTTTGGCAACGTATACATGTATGAGGGCAAGGATCAGCCATACCTCAAACAACCACTCCCCGCTGTTATTACTGCGGGACTAGGCAAGCTGCTGGGTTTATCAGTCCCAGATGTTAATTTGGCGGCAAAATTTGTTTTTCCCTTTACCATCTTTTTTTTAGTGTACGCCCTTGGTCTTCTCCTGACCAAGCGTAAGGATGTCTCGCTCATTGGAGCCTGTTTTGTTTTATTATCACCGGCGACCACTGCGCTCCTCAACCCGCATACCTGGCTGCCCCTCCTAAGACACGGCGTTTTTGTAGCTAATGATGCAGAGTTTTTATTGTATGGTCGACCTATTAACCCTCAAGTAAGTAATCTTGTTTTTTTTGCCTATCTCGTAGCGCTCTTTACAGTTCTTACCCGCTTCGAAACCTGGGAGTCCCGAAAAAAATGGGGTATCGGAGCCCTGGCTGCACTTTTTTTAGGACTAACTTTTTATACATACGTTTTTTCCTTCACGCTTCTGTTCGTCATGAATGGTGCGGTATGGGTTTATTTTTTAGTGCGCCGCAGATTTAAAGAATTGAAGATCATTACGTTAATTACCATAGGTGGACTTATCATAGGCATTCCTTATTTTATTAATACGTTCAAATTAATCGCTTCGCCCTATTATCCTGAATTGGTAGTCAGGGCGGGGCAGGTCGTGACCCACGACCCGGTAATTAGCTTGGTGTGGTGCGGTGCACTTGTGCTCTTCCTGCTGGCATACCGACGTTTTGACACGTTTGGTATTTTCATGACGACTTTTTTAGGAGCTATTTTTATAGTCTCTAATCAACAAATCATTACCGGTCGAACCTTGCCGATTCCAGCGCATTACCATTGGTATTATATGGCGCCACTAGCGGGTTTACTTTTTACGTACATACTTTTTACTCAGGTATCTAAAAAAATTTCGGAGCGTTGGTTGTCCGTAGCCACCGCCCTTGCCTGTATTTTGTTTTTAGTTGTCGCTATAGTATTCCAGCGTTGGTCGTACAGCGTTCAAAAGGACCAATTTGTTGCCTGGCAGCGCTATGCCGGGGCTATCGAGTGGCTCGGCCAAAATACCAATAAGGATGATGCGGTATTTTCTTCGGATGTTTTTTCATCCCTTGTGGTGGTATATACGCCCGCAAACGCTTACTATAATGGGTATGCCGGCGAAAATCTGGTAGCAGCTGAGCGACTTCGAGAAGCATTCTATACCTATATGTATCTAGACGGCATTCCGAGCAGCGAGGCAAAGAATTATTTTTCTGATCCTCTTAATCGGAGGAATGTCAGTCGTTTTATTTTTGGAAATTATTATCGTGCTAAAAATGGTTGTTACGAGTGCTATCCGCCAGAATTGGATCAGACCTTTATCAATGAGTATCAAGAGTTTGTAGAAGCCCCTTTACTTACAAACTTAAAAAAATACCGCATAACCTATGCGGTATGGGATAAAAAATTGGATCCACAGTGGCAGCTCGACCGTTTTTTTAAGCACAAGGTTTTTGACGATGGTCAATTGGCTATTTATCAGGTAGAGGAATAAGATCCTTGGAATGTATATAGTTAAAATCAGTTATGTCCTTCAGTTCGGTGCAATTTTTTATTTTCTTTCCGATCGTCACGGTCGCTTACTTTCTGTTGCCGCACCGCTACCGCTGGGTATTGCTTCTGACAGTGAGCTGCTTTTTTTACATGTTTTTCGTGCCAAAGTATATTTTTATTTTACTGGGCACGATTGTCGTCGATTACATTGCCGGAATACTTATTGAAGGAGCTCCGAGCCTGCGAACAAGAAAAATCTATTTACTTCTTAGTATTATTTCTAACCTCGGGGTGCTAGTGTTTTTTAAATACTATGCTTTTTTAGGGGCCAATATAAACGGCTTAGCCGAGCTTTTACATTGGAATTATTCGCTCCCCGCGCTCAATATCCTTCTGCCTATCGGACTCTCTTTTCACACCTTTCAAGCAATGAGTTATACTATCGAGGTATATCGGGGCAAACAAAAAGCAGAGCGGCATCTTGGTATTTATGCGTTGTACGTGATGTTTTACCCGCAGCTTGTAGCTGGTCCGATAGAACGCCCGCAAAATATGTTGCACCAATTTCACGAGCGACATATTTTTGATCGTCAACAAGTTGCCAGCGGTCTTGGGCTCATGTTGACCGGGCTGTTTAAAAAAATAGTCATTGCTGACCAGCTGGCAATAGTTGTGAATCGTGTCTTTGCTGATCCGGCGGCATATACCGGTATTCCGCTTTTGATTGCTAGTATATTTTTTACGGTGCAAATTTATTGTGACTTCTCTGGTTATTCAGAAATTGCCGTTGGCGCAGCCCGGGTGATGGGTTTTAAACTCATGACTAATTTTAACCGACCTTATCTGGCCAAGAATATGGCTGAATTTTGGCAGCGTTGGCATATTTCGTTGTCGAGTTGGTTTAGGGACTATGTCTATATTCCACTCGGCGGAAATCGGTATGGACGACTGCGTAAATGTCTTAATATTCTTGTGGTTTTTTTGCTCAGTGGTTTGTGGCACGGTGCTGCCTGGACGTTCATTGTCTGGGGGGCGCTGCATGGTCTGTATCGTGTAACGAGTGAATACTCGATTACACTACGTGCCAAACTATCTGCCCTTTTTAAAACTCATCGTTTTACTGGTTGGCATACAGCCTTCGCACGAATGTATACTCTTATTTTGGTTTCAGTGGCATTTATTTTTTTTCGGGCCGCTTCCTTGAAAGAAGCTCTTTTTATTGTTACCCATCTGTTCACCGGAAGCGCGCTGCTGTTTAGACAGGTAATTGAATCAGGAGGTAGATCTATGTTCTCAGGTACGTTTCTGGGATATTTTTTGGGTGTTGATCGGACGAAATTTATGGTCATTGTGTTGCTTGTTTTTTTACTGCCGGTTCTTGAATCAACGTACCGTTTGACCGCTGATCAAACGGTGTATGTAGCACCTACATGGTCTCGTCTGAGGCGGTGGGCTTTGTACTACGGCCTCTTGATCGCTTTGGGAGCTCTTGGGGTATTTGTTACTACGAGTAGTTTTATTTATTTCCAATTTTAAAATTGAATGTGACGCCACCTAAAAAATTTATTTTTGATTTTCTGCTCTTCTGCGTCGGTTTGATCGTGGTTGGTTTTGGAGTTACTTTTATTCTGTCAATTCCACGTCAGCATTTGCGTACGGTAGGGCAGGGGAGAGTGCCAGATTGGGAAGATTTTTATCATCAGCCTGCTCAGTCTGTTGACCTACTTTTTTTTGGCTCATCACGCTCATATAACGCTTTCAACCCTAAAGTTTTTGAAGATATGCTTGGTATCAGAGCTTATAACCTGGGAAGTCAGTTTCAACCGCCCTTAGTTACCTATTTTGCTTTGCGGGAGGCGCTTAAAACACAGCATCCGAAAGTACTCGTGCTCGAGACATACTGGTTGACGTGGGAAGACCAAAATTTAACCGAAAGTTTTTTTGCCGCTTTTCCGTATATGAAACTAAGCACAAATAAGATTAGTTTTTTAATGGCTGCCAAAGAATATCAGCAGGCTCCCTTTTTGTTACCAATAAAACCTTGGCAAGATGGCCTGTTTGCCATTCCAAAAATTGCAACTAATGATTTTAAAAGAATAACTGTTTACAAAGGGTACCGCGAAAACGAAGGAACGCTGGTTCCGGTCTATGGTGAGCGTATTGCAACAACCACGGTTCACCTAGAAACCGACAGTGATCCGCGGCAATTAAGGTATCTAAGCGATGTTATACAATTGGCTAAAGCCCAAAATATCAAAGTTGTTTTGGTTACCTCGCCTACGAGACGTGATCGTTTGGACACAATTACGAATTACCCTGATATTCATGCCTATGTAAAAAAAGTGGCTGAAAAAGCGGGGTTGGAGTATTTTGACTACACGCTTTCAGGACCGGATTATCCAGTTTTTAACGATACGGATTTTTATGATTCGGCCCATTTAAATAGTTCAGGAAGCTCTAAGCTTAGCCAAGATTTAGCTCGTCGGCTTCAAAAGGATTTTAGCGTCACTCGCTAAGCTGCTTGGCCTAGTCAGGCGCGGGAGAACATGGTACATTATGGTAGTTATAAAGGATTATCAGTGCTTTATTCAGTTTTAAGGGATAGCTAGCAGTATGGCTAATAATAAAATCGTTGTCGTCGGTTTTGGGTGGGTTGGACAGGCAAATGCTCTCTCGCTGGCGCGAATGGGGTATGAGGTTGGTTTTTATGACGTAATTACGCCCAAATTCCATTACTCAGACAAGTATTACGAGCTGTACGAAAAAATAACGGTACTTAAATCACTCCTAGAATTCGATGCGCCCACTACTCATTATATTGTTTGCGTAGGGGACCGTGTTGCTGAGGATGGCACGCAAGATATTACCTTTATTGAAAAGGCGCTTGAACAACTCACGAGTGCGCAAGGAAAAGTTATTTTGCGCTCCACTATTTTACCGACTTCACTCGCCAAGCTTCCGTTTCATTATTACGTGCCAGAATTTTTACACGAAATTCGGGCGGTAGAAGAATGTCTTAACCCGTATTATTTTGTTATCGGTAGTCGCGTCCCTGAAGGAATACCTGGTTTTTTAGAGGAGTGGAAAGCGCGGGCCTATAAAGTTTTTGAAGGAACTCCGGAGCAAGCAGCATATATTAAATACTTGTCTAATATCTGGAACGCTGTTCGCATCGCTTTTGTGAATGAATTTGGGGATAGCATGATGAATCCGGATACTGCGGAAAGTCGTGAGAAAATTGAAGAAGTAATAAACTTTATTTTAGAAAAGAAGAGTTACTTGCGGTATGGGACCGGTTTTGGCGGCCACTGCTTACCAAAAGATATGCGCGCCTTTAGGCGTATGGCCGAAAGTGAAGGCCGCCGTATACCCCTCCTCAAAGGAGCCTATGAATCGAACACTTTTCACGAAGAGCTTAGTCAAAAATATCAGACATTACCTCAATGGTTTTCGACGTGGGACTATTCGAATGCGCCTAAACAAATTTCTACGCACCTTTTGCAGTCGTGGCAGCGATTTAATCTGTTGCCGCCAATTCGCTTTGTTCGCTCGAAGCTTCGCCCGGCCCGGCGCCTTGTGGATAGGTATATAACCAGTGATAGTACGCTCCAGGATGTGAAGAATAGATGGAATGATTTTGCACTGCATCAGCCGTATTATTATAGTAATCCGGATACCAGAAGCGGCCGCAAGGCAGATGAGTTCGAAGCAAAAGAAACGGGTGAAGCTGATTACGCGCGATTAATTGGTGAAGACGAAATTCTTAAAAGAACGGGTGCTTTTTCAGATAAAAAAATAGTTGAGATTGGTTCGGGTGTTGGGCGCCTTACTGAAAATCTCGCTCGACATTTTGCTCAGGTGTTCGCTGTTGATATCTCTGAGAGGATGTTGGCGATTGCTCAAAAACGTCTTCACAATCTCACTAATGTTACGTGGTTGCCCACAGACGGACAGAGTTTGTCCGTTACCAGTGCTTCGGTAGATGCTGTTTTTGCCTATCAAGTATTTAAATATTTGCCAAGCACTATTCTTATCAGCGACTACTTAAAAGAGATCGCTCGCGTCCTTGTATCTGGGGGGTATGCTAAAATTCACCTGCGAACCGGGCCGGAAATATATAAACGACGCTGGTTTTATGGTGTTTCAGTAACACCCGAGCAAGCTCGAGAACTTGCTCAAAATGCCGGTCTTCGAGTAGTTAGTTCCAAAGTTGAAAATACGAAAGATTTGTGGTTGTGGTTACAAAAGCCTTAATTAAGTAATGTATGAAAAAAGTTCTTATTACCGGCGGAGCTGGCTTTATCGGACATCATTTGGCAAAGCATTTATTGCAAGATCCTGCGGTAGAATTGGTTTTAGCAGATAATTTGCAGCGAGGGGTAATGGATGATGATTTGTCGGCCGTACTCAAAGATCCGCGGGTGCGCTTTTTAAATCTCGATTTAACAAATCCTGTTTCATATAAAGAATTTGGTGGTGGGTATGATCACGTTTATCATTTAGCGGCAGTGAACGGTACCAAGTTTTTTTATACCATGCCCCACGAGACGTTGCGTATTAACACGCTGACGCTGATTTACATGCTCGAATGGTTTAGGCAAGAAAGTGCAGATGGCAAATTTTGCTTCACTTCTTCGAGTGAAGTGTATGCAGGCGCGCTAGAAGCCTTTGGAGTGCTGCCCATTCCAACCCCGGAAAAAGTACCGCTCGTCATTGCTGACCCCTATAACCCCCGTGCTTCGTATGACGCTAGCAAGCTGGTAGGGGAGCCGTTTGTAATTCATTATGCTGCTCAGTATAAATTTCGCGCAGTGATTGTTCGCCCTCATAATTTTTATGGTCCACGGGCAGGCTACGAACACGTTATTCCAGAGTTTTGTCTCAGAGCTGCGGCCAAGACTGATCCGTTTACCATTTTTGGCGCCGATGATACACGAACGTTCTGTTATATCGATGATGTGGTTCGGGCTATGCAGGTTTTGATGGATTCACCAAAGACAGATACGTTACCGGTTGAGACGGTGCATATTGGTGCTTTTGATGAAATAAAAATTCGCGATCTGGCTGACCGGTTATTTGATATTATTGGCTGGCGGCCAGAAAAAATTGTTATTGAAAATTCGCCTGAGGGTAGTGTAAAACGCCGTTTGGCTGACGTAAGTAAATTGCAGTCGCTTGTAGGCTGGAAGCCTGAAGTATCTCTGGAAGAGGGTTTGCGGCGTACGTATGAATGGTATCTGGCTCATCCAAAAAAATAATTTTTGAATTTTAAAGTCCATATATTCAGCTAACCTGCTTGACAAAAAGCAGGTTTTTTGATATGCTCAGCTGTTTCCCCCTAAACGAATTGTATGGAGGATCGTTATGGCAGTACGACGGTGGAAAAAAGTAGGTGAAGCAGTTCCCATAGGCCCGCGCCACTATGGCAAGCAGATCGTGCACCAGGACTTCGAGGACCCGTTCGGAAAGGTGCATGATTTCTATCTCTACACCTTGCAGGATTCGGTAGTTGTCCTGCCGGTGACTGTCGATCTAAATGTGCTCGCCGTACGCGAGTACAAGCAGGGTGCAGACCGCATCCAGATCGGCCTCGTGGGCGGCTACTGCAACGATGGAGAGTCGCTCAACGAGGCGGCGCGGCGCGAGGTCAGGGAGGAGACCGGCCACCGTGCGGGGCAGCTCATCGACCTCGGACACGTCGACATCATCCCGCGACACTCGAGCGGACGGGTCCAGCTCTACCTCGCACTTGAGTGCGTGCTCGAGGGTGAGCCCACCCCCGACAGCGAGGAGGTCGAGATCGAGGTCGTCAGCATACCGCTCGAAGACTGGCTGGGTCGCGTCCTCGGCGGCGAGACCACCGAGACCTTCTCGGTCGCGGCGACCACCCGCTCCCTTCCTCATCTCGGGTACAAGCTCTCGCGCTAGCTTCCTCACCGGGTGCGAGGAAGGGCCCGTTCCTATAGAGCGAGAACAAGACTCAACTAAAAGCCGACGTGTCCCAAGAGGGTACACGTCGGCTGTTCTGTTTTTAAGAGGGTTTTATTCTCTGAAGAATTGTTTAATAGCCCTGCAAACCTCCATAATTTCTTCATCCTTTAGTGTGAAAGCAGAAGGGAGCCAGAGAGATCTGGGTGAAAAACGAGTACTGTTCGGGAAAGCATCGTCGGGGAGCTGATACGCCACTTGTTGATGGATGGGAAACCAGTATTTGCGGCAGTCGATATTTTGCTCATGAAGGTATGTGTCGAGTTCATCACGCTTTTCAAGAACAATGTCAGTCCATTGGGGAACGGCTCCGCCAGCTATGTTACACGGGTACAATGTTACCTCAGGCACGCCAGCGAGTTCTTTGGAGTAGAGTTCATAATGCCTTTTCATCCGTGAAACACGTTCTTCTAAAAAGTCGAGTTGTCCAAGACCAATCGCTGCCTGCAAATCGGTCATTCTGAAATTATAACCGATCGTAGCATGCAGATCGTTTCCGCCCGTGCCGCGAGTTGGTATGCCGTGATTTTTTAATGCTCTAATTTTGGTCGCCAGCTGTTCGTCGTTAGTAACGATCATGCCACCTTGACCAGTAGTGATGGTTTTATTCGGTGAAAAAGAGAAACAGCCCGCATTTCCGAAGGTGCCGAGGTACTGTCCTTCATGCTGTGACATAAGCGCTTCAGCGGCATCTTCAACCACGACTAGTCCGTGTTCAGCAGCTAACGCCAGAATGGCTTTCATGTCAGCTGCGCGCCCCGTAACATGTACTGGTGCAATAGCTTTTGTTTTAGAGGTGATGGCTTTTTTGGCCGCTTCAATACTTATGGTCAGAGTTTTTGGGTCAATATCTACCAAAATTGGTTTTGCTCCGCACAGGTCAACTGCGTTAGCGGTGGCAATAAAAGTGATATCAGGAACGATAACCTCGTCGCCTGGTTTAACTCCCGCAGCTTTCAGAGCTAAAAAAATACCCGTGGTACAGCTTGGTACGGCAATAGCAAATTTTGTGCCGACACGGGCGGCGATTTGTTTTTCAAATTCAGTCGCTAATGGCCCCTCGTTTATGAAATTAGTATCAAGCGCGTGCGTAATCCATTTTCGTTCATTCGGAGTGCCAACTTGAGGCATCCACCAGGGGATTTTAGAAGTAGCCATAGTTGTAGAATGCCTAAAAATAAATAAACAATTAAATAGTATCAACAATACGAGGCTCTGGCAGCGGCATGATGAATTTTCCTTTATAGCCCAATTCACGAAGTTTTTTCATAAGCTCTTCGCCAATATGCCAAGAAAGCATTAGGGCGTACTCAGGTTGATCTTCAAAGAGTTGTTTCTCGTCCTTGATAGGCAGATGCGTACCGGGGGTGTACAGGCCGATCTTAGGAGAACCACCGCGTTCACAGGCGTATTCGAGAATCGTCTTGTCAATTTTAGCAAAACCCAAAAGTGTGTTAGAGCGTGCGGGGGCTCCAATGCCGACAATTCTAGCCCCTTGTTTTTTGCAGTCCAGAAGAAGAGCAAGTAATTTGTGCCGGGCCGCAATAGCGCGCTGAGCAAAATTTTGAAGCGTCTTTTCATCATATAAGCCAGCTGCTTCTTCTTTAGCGATAAGTTCTCGAACACGATCGCTGACAGGGTGGTTTCCTTTCATGGCATAAACGCGAATTGAACCACCCGCCGCTGTAATACGTTCGGCATCAACTAAAGTAAAGCCTGCTTTGTCAAACAGCGTTATAAGAGGTTTAAGCGCGTAAAAACGTAAATGTTCGTGATAAATTGTGTCTACCTCAAGATTTTCAATAATATCCATGAGGTACTGGGATTCAGAAATAAATACCCCGTCATCAGCGAGCATGGTTTTAATACCGGCAGTTATTTCGTACAAATTATAAATGTGGGCATACGCATTAGTGCACGTAATGATCTTGGCCGGTCCATATTTTTTTCGTGCCTCTTGGGCGATACCTTCATCGAAGTATGCTTGGATAGTTTCAATGTTTGCTTCGTTGGCTATTTTTGCAATATCAGTTGGCTCAATACCGAGTACCTTGGTACCTTTTTCTTTAAAGCCTGCAAGCAATGTTCCGTCGTTTGAACCAATGTCGACGACTAAGTCAGAAGAGCCAAGGTTGTAGTTTGCGGTAACACTATCAGCGAGCGCTCTAAAATTTCTAATAAGCATGTTCGTCATGCCGGTTTGGTAGGGATATTCTAAAGAGAAGATGATCTTCGGGTCACCAATATAATCGAGCTGCAAAAGGCCGCAGGAGGTGCAGCGGCAAAAATTAAGTGGGTACGTTGTTTCCGGATCATTCAGCTTAGCGGCGGTCAAGTGGGAGTGAACGGGCGGCTGATGACCGAGTTCAAGTATCGTAACAAGATCGTTTTTCCCACAAATCTGACATTCAGTAATGTGTCCGTAAGACCGATTTTCACTCATATAAAAGATTTACTTTTTAAAGCAGTGGTGCTATTATATTGGTTCATAATTAACCTGTCAAACTGTAAATTTTTACCCTTTTGGCTATGCGAATTGCTTTTGTCACGTCAAAAATGAACTTTCCACGGGGTGGGGGATCAATCATGGAATTTGACCTGCTGGCGCGTACCTGGCAAAAACTCGGACACGAAGTCAAAATGATAACTGCTTTTTCTGATATCAACGACATACCAGTTCCTACGCCCTACGAGATTATCACAACCGAACAGATCGCGTCGGCGCGTTTGTTAAGTATTCAATACGGCGTCTATAAAATTTTGAAAAAATTTTCTGGCCAGTTCGATTTTTTTCATGTTGATGGTCATATTTTTTTATATGGCGCGGGTTTGTATCGTTTACTGGGTGGCACAACTCCTATTGTTGGTTTTTTTAATCGAGAATTAACCGCATGGCCACTGAACGTTTCAGAGCTGTTTGGCGCTAAACCGGACAGCCCGCTTATTGCGCTTAAGAAAAAAATTCGCTGGTGTATCGAAAAATATATTGGCACGCCGATTGCAGGGGGTATTGATGTAAAAACTTTTACCAATCCTGTACTTCAGGCCGAGTATGCAGCATTTGGTCTTAAGCGGAAGGAAGATGATTTTATTACCGGCGACCCTTTTGATTATCGAACAGTTCTAACGGATGCAAAAATTACCGAAGATCATTATGTGAAAAATCACAGCAAACAGTCCGGGCCGGTTAAACTTTTTTATTCTAGTCGTATGGTGCCGGGAAAGGGTTTTGATTTGTTGATTACGGCTTTTTCACGGGTCAAAAATAAACAAGACTTTCATCTGGTGCTGGGTGGAAGCGGTCCCGAAGAAGCAGCGGTTAAAAAAATGATCAAAGATCTCGGGCTCGAGCCCTATGTAACCTTGCCCGGCTGGGTAACCAAAGAACAGGTCTATGAGTTTTATAAGCAAGCAGATATTTTTATTCAGGCCAGGTGGCGTTTTGATATGACATCGATATCGCTGCTGGAAGGAATGTCTTTTGGTTTACCGTGCATTCTTCCGGGCGGCGGTGGGCTCGAGTGGGATGCGCAAAAGAGCGCCCTTTACTTCAAAGATGGCGATGCCGATGATTTGGCTCGAAAGATAGAAGAACTCGGTGCCAGTCAGGAACTGCGTTTGGAGTTATCGCGGCAGTGTTATGTTCGGCTTAAGGACGATCAAATGAATCATGTTGTGCAAGCGGAGCGAATAGTGGCAGCAATGAAAAAACATATTTAGCCATTCGTATGTTTAATGCAATTTCCAAAAAATTCGTGTTCTTAAAAATATCAACTGGATCTGGGCGTTTCGGTATGTGCGCAAGCATGCGCCCAATTATCTGCGGTATCGATACGCTCAAATAAGCGGACGTACCTACTGGGAAGTAGTTATTGATGGTGTATCGTGTAAGTTTGGCTTTGCGACGCCCTACCATTATTTGTACGGTCGCAGGCTTCATTTAGGTGAGCATGAGCGTACGCTGCTTTCTGTTTGGAAGAAACAGGTAGAATTTGCCGGGGATGGCTTTATTGCAGATCTCGGAGGCTATAACGGCGTGTATGGCTTGCTTGCTGGGTGCGCTAATCCAAACGCTGACGTGTATATTTTTGAAGCAGATGCAATCAACGTCGCACAAATAAAACAAAATATTAAACTCAATAACCTAACTAAGGTTACAGTTGTTCATGCGGCGGTGAGCGATCAAGACGGCCATGTTGTTTTCCAAGAGCATAAAGGAGGAAGTGGAGGGCGGATCGTGGAAGGTCAAACGGGCATGAGCGTCTCAAGTATAAATTTCGGTAGATGGTTACAAGAAAATAACTATAGTCCGCGTCTCCTTAAGTTTGATATTGTGGGTGCTGAAGACAAAGCGCTTCGCAGTATGGAAGAAATCTTGGTCAAAACTTCGTCACTGGCTATTTTGCTTGAGTATTATCCGCATGCGTTGCATGGGGCTAAGGAAGAAGACATTCAGTTTGGATCCTGGCTCCAAAAACTCGGGTTTACAAGTTTGTATCTGTATCCGCGCAGTGACGGTCAATCGATTTATTATTTTGTCTTTAAAGGGGCTTTAGTGACGCTTGGGTCTTAGATCTTCCATGTTGAAGCGAGTCCTTGATGACGCCAGTCTACAGTATTGCCGCCGAGTAATGAAGACAATTTATCTGAGAGCCCTTCGACAGTATCAGCTTTGAGCGGGAGGTAGCGAGCGATAGCAAAAGGTGAAGTATCTCTTGTGTTAAGCGCCGGTTCGTCAGCAATAAATCCGGCGCGGTAGATCGCCGCCTGTTTCATCTTTTGGTCGAGGTCAGCAAAATCTTTTTTTTCTCCAAATGGATAGGCGATACTTTCAATTGGCACAGACAGCGTGTTTTCTAAAATAGTTTTAGAGTCAACGACTTCTCGTTGCCAATCCGTAGCGCTAAGCTGAGCTCCGGTCAAAGAAACATGAGAATGTGAATGTGATCCAATATCGTGCCCTAGCACAGCAATTTTTTTCATTTTGTCTACCGTTAGATGCATGGTAGAAAAAATATCTGGAAAATCTTGTAGTAACGATTTTTTGTAGATGCGCAGGATAACTTTTTCTGAATCAGCAAGACTGAGTTGATATTTAAAAATATTTTTTATTTCAGCTATTTTTTTCCACGCGTTGTCAACGCCTTTTTCAAAATGTATATCGTAGGCGTTGCTATCAAGGTTATAAAAGACAATAGCTTCTCGAAAAAATTCTAAAAAGCGACCGATGCCATAGTGAGCGATCGTGTGGTGTAAAATAACCGCGTTAATCGGAACTTTTTCTTTAATTAAGCAGGTAGGAATAAAAAAAACTGCTTTAATTCCTTCGTTCGCTAAAAATTCAGCTGCTGTGAGATGCTCCGCCAAACCGTCGTCAAAGGTAAAGAGGATATTTGGTTTGTCAGGAGATAATGTGGTTCCATTCTCATGGAAATTTAAAACATCAGCTAGGCTGATTATATTAAAATTTTTTTGGATCATGTGGACCTGATCCACAAAGTTGTTCCAGTCTGGCCCGAGTACTCTGGGAAACGGATCAATACTTGGCGGTTGTCTCAGGTAATGATATGACAGAGTTAAATATGATTTTTCAAAAGCAGAAGTGGTCATATGCAGCAAGTTAGATATCTAAGTACGGCGTGAGTTATTTTGATCCGTAAATTACCCAGTGCGCACTGGTTGCGCCGCACAAACTACTTATAAAAAAACCAGTTTCCAGATTTTTGAACTGCTTAAAAAGCTGGCGTAAATCTTCTTCAGTTTCCGATACAATGATATGGGCACCTGCTTGCGTAGGTACGCTTTCATCAATAACGCGTTCACTGGGCCCCACGGCGTGCGACTTGATAGCTGTGGTATTTTCGATTCGGCACATAGTAAATATGCCAGTACCGCCCGGTTTTATTACGCGGTGGAGTTCGCTCAGAACATCGTGTAGTGACTCTAGTGAATTGTAGTAGAGTACTTGCCAGGAAACAACTACGTCAAACATGTTGTCGGTATAAGGAAGTGAGCCGCGATCCTGAGTAACGATCAGCTGATCAGCGGGGAAGGAAGGTCCGAGTTTTTTTAGGCTCATGTCTTTGGCGGCCTGGCTTACTTCAAGACCATACACATCAAAACCTATGTCGCAAAACAATGTGAGGTTATTGCCAGAACCAAAGCCATAGTCGAGGAGTTTCTTGCCGCGCATGTCTTTTTCGCCAAAAAGATATTTGCACAAACGCACAAGGTTTTCATTGGGAAAAGAAAGGTTGCTTTTGCCGGATTCATAGATTTTAGACCAGATAGCAGAATTGGTAGTAAAGGGATCCATAAATGTAAAATACAAGAGGTGTAAATAAGGATTAAGCAGGTATGTCAATCTTAAACAGCTTCACTATTTTTTTCAATACTGCAAACGCGGGTGTTGTATAGAGGTAAAAATAAACATCAGTTATGGTGCCGCCGAAAGATTGTTTGAATTTTGCAACTCCTGCCTTTGCCGGGTCGTCAAGATTAATGCCTCCCAGGTCAAACGTGCTAAATCCGTGTTCCTTTCCAAATTTGCAGACTTCGTAGACCAATCGCCTGGTGGCATAACCTACAATGGCTGTATATTCTTTTTCGTTTGTATTATATCGCGCAGAAAATAATTCGAGTATTCTAAGCGTGGTATCATTGTTAAAACAAGTTATTACAGAAATGGGTTTATCATTCAGATAGGCTGTGAAAATAAGGCTCTTTTTAAGTTCTGCTTTTGGAGCCGGCATCCAGCCTCTTTGAAGATCAAAATTACGGTGCAAAACGTGCAGAGCATTAAAATTTGCATCGAGCGATACAAAACGCAAACCGTCAATTTTGTATGTTCTGTTAATTTCGTTTCGAGTATTGTCTTTGAAAGTGCTAAAAATTTGTTGTATATCGGGAGCTAGGTCTATAATAACCGCCTTCTTTGTGAGCTCGGTGAATCCAGGGAGTGAGAGCGATTTGTACGATCCAAGCTGAATATAACTAAATGCATTTTTCAGTTCTTGTATCTTTTGCTCTGATAATTCTTCAGACAGGATACGTCTGGTGTATTTAAAACCCAAAAAAGATACTTCAAACATACAAAATTTAGAAGTGCGTAAGCCATGTATTCAACTTCCTGTATTCATGCTTTGCTTGATTTTTAAGCTTGGTGATAATCGCTGCAGACTCCAGTCGGTATTTTTTAGGATTGCTTAAGTGTTCACGTATCATTTTTTTAAGATCGCGTTTAAAATTTTTGTCGTTTATCTCGACAAATTCCCTTGATCCCAGGGTTTCGTGAAGTTCTTTGATCTCCTTATGGCTGGTAAAGAGGCCGATAATATTTTGTTTAAGAGCGAAACTGCACACGTTGGTGTGGTAGCGCATTCCGACAATGAGGTCCGCTTGTTTGTACAAAGAAAAAATATAGTCGCGTCCTTTGTCGCCGATCAAGTACGGAGCTACTTTTATGCGTCGTCTGCGAACACGGTCGCTGACCTGGTCTATGACATCATGAATTACTTTGAGATCTCTGAAAATGTGTGGTACAAAAATAAAATTGATTTTCTGATCATATTCAGTATCAAGCTCCTCGATTAGTTTGGCAAAGCCGGTTTTAAAGGCTTCAAACGATAGTTTATTTTTTTGTTCAGGAAACCTAACCTCGGCCATATCACCGGCGAGATTGATAACAATGTTCTTTTTATTTTTTTCAAGCTCAAAGTTAGCCAGCTTGGGCGCATCCATAAAAAAACCACCATCGGGTATTTCGGCTATTTTATTAGCATATCTATCACCGTAGAGTTCCTCAATATTTTTTAGTGACCAGTCTTTTCGAACACTTACATAATAGTTGTTGTCGATCGTAACGTAGTCTAAAAAACTTTTGAATTTTTCTACATTTTCTGTTGAAGCAGCGCCTTTTTGTAAATCGCATCCAAGCGCATAAAAAAGAATAGGGGTCTTAATTTTTTTCAAAGTTTTTACACCAAGGTCCACGGTTGTGCCGGTGAGGGATTTATTGACGCCAAGTTCAAAATAATTTCCACCACCAAATATCACCAAGTCGTATGTGTTCGCTTCTGCAATAAATTTGCTTGAATTAAAAGACCAGTCTTTCCAGTACGATTCTCTAATTTCTTTTTCGGTAATTTTAAAAGTAAAGTCTAAAAATTGATCACGTAATCTGGCCGCGCCCTGGTGATTTGCATTGTCTCCGATATTGCCAGCAAAACTTGCGACATGAAGGACTCGTAATACTTTTTTCATAATGTCTGCTAAGTCTAAATTAAGCTAAGAACAGCTTTTAAAAGTCAACGAAACTGTGGCAATAGTACTTTGTCCACTGCTCATTGTCAATCTAGCTAGATGGGTTTTAAAATAATAATTTGAGGTCTTTTAAGCAATATCATGCCAGTGTATTTGTGTGTTTGCTTTGATACTTATTTTTGCTTTTTTACCAATAACACTGTCGAGGTCGTTGGCGGGAATACCTTTGCCGAGAGGCCGTTTTGTCCAAACCATATTTTCTTCAATAATTGTTCCGGCTGGTATATCAACGAGTGTAACGACGCTTTGTTTGGCCCAGTCGATGACGCTTCGCTCAGTGTCATGAATAACTTTTGATTCCCCGCAGGCTTTTTCAATTTTACGAACTGCATCAACAAGGGTAAACCATTCTTGTGGTTCAAGTGAAACTTTGTGATCACTCGTTCCGATCGTTGCCCGGTCGAGCGTATAGTGTTTTTCGATAAGCGCAGCTTTAAGCGGTACGGCGGCAATGGCCGAATATATTTCGGCAGTATGATCAGAAAGACCAACCGGAACATTGTAGCGTTCTTGTAATACTTTGATTGCGCCTAAATTTAAATCTTCATATTTAGGGGGATAGGCTGAAACACTGTGGAGGAGCATGTAGGGTGTGTTGTATTTTTTGAAGACCTCAACGGTGGCATCGATTTCTGCCAGTTCAGTCATACCAGTTGACAAGATGGTCGGGATGCCTTTTTTGGCAATATGGTTCATAAGCGGCAGGTTAGCAGTTTCTCCCGAGCCAATTTTAAAAGCATCTACACCAATCGATTCAAGCTGATCCGCTGCTTCTCTTGAAAATGGTGTGCAGAGAAAATACAGGCCTGCGTCTTCGGTGTATTTTTTTAGCTCAATGATTTCAGTAAGCGAAAGGGAGCGTTTTTTCTGGGTTAAAAATTTAGGATGTTCCGGGATCATTTCCGCTTCGTGAATATGAAGTTGAAATTTAACCGAATCAACCCCAGAGTCTTTGATCGCGTCCACCATTTTTTTGGCTGTTTCAATACTGCCTTCATGAGCATTGGCAATTTCAGCGATGAGGAATATAGGTTGACCCTCACCGATAATTTTGTTACCTAAATGAAATTTCATAACCGAATTATTTAGTAGTAAGTATGCACTATCGTATTTTTAGATCTTCACATTTTATTTTCAGGTGTGTGTTCTGTGGATTCTATCTTTAGTCTTACATCATAGGCTAAGTCATTGAGCGTCCGATATTTTTTGATCTCAGAAGTATTTACTTCACCTAGACTATTTTTATGGTCAACGAGGTAGGCGTCTGTAACAATGCCCATCGCTTTAGTTTCGCGCAGCAGATCCTCGGTTTCTTTGAAGACATCGTTAATGTACGTGATGTGGGTGTATGCTGCGAAGCGAGGCAATAAGCGAACCTTTGGCTCGTTGGTAATAATCATTTCTTGAGGGTCAAAATATGTTTCGAGATCGCAGCACTTAAAAAATTCCTCTTTAAAAGCCTTGTCTCCATAGCTTACCAAAAGCATAGTATCATAAGCTTTTTTAATTGCTGCGAGTAGTTCTGTACTGCTCGGATAAAAAAAATCTTTTACTTTTTCTGAAAAAACAGTTTCTTTAAAGACAACAAGTAATTTTTCTTGGGGCATGCTGACACGGTCGGCCAGAGAATCGATAAAATTATCAATTACAAAATAATCCGCCTTGAGCGCGGTGGCTTCCTTAAAAGCTTCTTCCAGGGTTTCGCGTGACATTCCCAGTTTTTCATATGCTGGAAATAAACACTCCCGCCAAAATTCTTTGGTTTTAAAAAGCGTATTATCAAAATCAACAACAGCGAGTGTTTTACCGTTTGACATAATACGGAGTAGGAATAAGTAAGGTTTTTCGGGCTATTTCAAGAGCAAAAGCCAGCGCTTCTTGCGGTTTTTTTTCTTTATAGACTAGAGCGTAGAGTAAGCCGGCGGTCGCAGCATCGCCAGCCCCGTTAGTGTAGGGAGCTTTGCTCGCTTTAGGCTGCAAGGTATATATATGACCCGCATGCTTTAACCAGGCTGGACCACTGCCGCGCGTAACAAGGATCGTCGGAACTGAAAAAACGAGCACGTCTTGCTGGGTGGGTTCTTTTTGAAATAGCGCTTGAGCTTCCGCTTGGTTAACCACGAGGATATCGGGATGTAAACCGCCTAGTTTTTTATTTTTAAGCAAATCTAAAGAGGGGATAAGGACATTAATTTGCTCAGCATTTTCTTTTTTAAATAGTGCCTTAGCCGCCCGCACCTCTTTTGCTTCTGAGCTTATTTCGGCCACAATACGAATCGCAGTCCTTTTTGCAAAAGCGTTAATTTTCGGCTCCAAAGCATCCAGGTTATTGATAGTGCCTCCGTTATCGCCAAAGGACCATAGAGGACCTGCGACGGGTGCAAGGTAATACGAGCTCATGAGTCGTGGCTTGCAAGAAAGGAGTGTTACCGGGATCGCATGTTTTTGAAGAAGTTTTTTTAAAGTTCCTTCACGGACATCGTTTTGAGCGGAGAACGCCAGGAGGTGAAGCTTGAGCGCCGGATCGATCTCACTGAGTGATTTAAGGATATTCCAAGCTCCGCCACCCAAGTTGAGTAGCGGCGCTGAAGGCATGCGTCCTTTTTCGACTGTGGCGGTATAGGGCAAAATGTGTTCAAGAAACAGGTTGAAACCAGCACAGATGTCGATCTTGGACGAAGACATACAAACCAAAATTAGGATAGTAACCAGGAGTTTTATTGCCTTAGTATAGCATCTTTTTTAATAAAAGCAACCGATATGTTTTGATAGCGCTGGATCTTTGGCCTGTTAAAATCAAATTAAATATGGTTCTCGTGCAAGGGTTTTTGCCCTTGTTGAGCCCCAAAAAATGTATTATACTAATCCTGAAGTAATTTTAGCTCTTATTTTAGCCAAAATTACTGTAAAATCTTTGTATGGCACAAAAAATGGATCATAAGAAAATTTTGGCTTTTATACCCGCACGGGGTGGTTCTAAAGGTTTACCGCGTAAGAATGTAAAAGATTTTGCGGGTAAACCGCTGATTGCCTGGACGATCGAGCAGGCTAAAGCAGCTCAGCGAATCGATTGGGTGGTGGTTTCAACAGAAGACAAAGAAATTAGCGCTGTTGCTAAAAAATATGGAGCAACGGTTGTTACCAGGCCAAAATCGTTGGCCGGAGATAGCTCGTCGGTAATGGATGCTCTTAAACACGCTGTTGAGCAGCTTAAAACAGAAGACAAAGTGCCTGACGCAATTTTAATTTTACAAGCAACGTCGCCGCTTCGTACGGTTGCCACAATTGATCGGGCGGTTGCTGCTTTTCGCAAAAATTTTGATTCTTACGATTCGCTCGTACCACTTTTTCGAGTAGAAGGAAAAATGGGAACAATCCGTAAGGGGATATACGAACCGAAGTATGTAGTTGGTGCTACCAGACGCCAGGATATGAAGGACCTCTATCGGGAGTGTGGAACGGTTTTTTTGGTCAAGACAAATTTGCTTCAAAAAGGAAAAGGGTTTGGCAAAAAAATGTACCCTTTTGTCGTAACTGATTTCAAAGAAGCGATCGATATTGATACTTTGGCCGATTTTACATTAGCCGAGCAGCTTTTTGGTTCAGTGGTTCATTAATTACTCTATGCAGACTAAGAAAAAAATAGTTTTTTTAACCGGAACAAGAGCTGATTTTGGAAAAATAAAGCGACTTATTAAAATTGTTGACGAATCAAGTGATTTTGAGTGCTTTGTATTTGTGACAGGCATGCATATGCTTGAAAAGTATGGCTCTACGTATAATGAGGTTTTGCTCCAAGGGTATAAAAATGTTTACAAGACAGCTAATCAGATTGAGGGGGCAGCTGATATGGACCTCATTTTGGCAACGACAATTAAAAAGTTTAGTACCTACGTCAAAAAAATTAAACCAGATATGATTGTGGTGCACGGCGACCGCGTCGAACCTTTAGCGGGAGCGATTGTGGGCACGCTAAATAATATTTTAGTCGCCCATATTGAAGGGGGAGAGCTTTCAGGCACGGTAGATGAAGTTATTCGTCATGCTATTTCCAAGCTTGCGCACCTTCATTTTGTCGCAAATAGTGAGGCAAAACGTCGTTTGGTTCAAATGGGCGAATCAAGCAATGATATCTTTACGATTGGTTCGCCGGATATTGATATTATGAAGTCGGACACACTTCCTTCGCTCGCTGAGAGTAAAAAACGTTATAACATTCCATTTGATGAACACGCTATTTTTATTTTTCATCCAGTTGTAACAGAAGTGGATAGCTTGGCGCATCAGATAAAGGAAGTGGTGACAGCGCTTAAAGAATCTGGTCATAATTATGTAGTTATTTTTCCGAATAATGACCTGGGGAGTGATATAATTTTGATGGAGTATAAAAAACTTGAAGGTCATAAAAAGTTTAAAATTTTCCCTTCAGTTCGTTTTGAGCACTTTTTGACATTGCTCAAACACGCGACCTACGTTATTGGTAATTCAAGCAGTGGAATTCGTGAGGCCGAAGTCTATGGTATTCCAACGGTAAATATCGGTACTCGACAGAAAAATCGCAGTAAAAATAAAAGCATTTTGCATGTTGACGTAAATAAAAAAGAAATACTCGCTGCGATACAAAAAGTAAAAAAGAGAAGAGTGCCCACAGTAAGTTATTTTGGAGAAGGGGATAGCGCTGAGAAGTTTTTTGAAATTATCTCCGACAAGCGTTTTTGGAGCACTAAGTTACAAAAACAATTTTTGGATTTAGAGGACGCGTGGGAGTCCTAAAGAAATAATACAATTAAAAAATAATTCTAATTTGAAAGCGGACTTTCTCAATCAAGGGCCCAAAACTTGAGTTTTTTAGCTTATTCAAGTATACTTTGAGAGATTTAGAAGGGAGGCTAAACCTGGTAATTTGGCTTATACTAAGACTTTTAAACAAGGTGTTTTGTTGAAAATCCTTAAGTCCTTATGAAACTTTGTTTCTATCTTCAACGTCGTTTTGCCTACATTGGTCACACCATGGCGAAACAGCTTCAAAATGCATACAAAAATGTAGAATTTTGTGGTTTTGTAGAACTTCGAACAGGCTATGATTATTTGTTGCGGCAAACTGAAGTTTCTTATACCAAGCTTGTTCTAGAAGAAGAAGTTAATAGTCGTTATAAAAACGAACCACTAGATCTAGTATTTTTAAAGCAATTGGAACAAGAGTATGGTGTGCCATATCTGTGGCAGCACATCGAACTTGATCGAGTGATCCGTTATAACCAGCTTGTTCGAGACTATCCGTATGACACGCCAAAGTATACGCATGAAGAAATGTTGCGCATACTCCAAGTGACTGCCAAAGAGGTTTTGTCTTTTTTGGAAACAGAGCGGCCCGACGGTATTGTTTTTTCAGTCGTCGGAGGTTTGGCGAGTTATCTGCTTAACACCATAGCCAAGGCCAAGGGTATTAAAATACATATCATCAATTTAACGCGTGTAAAGAATCGCTATTCTATTTCTGAAGATTTTAGAACACTTACCTCGATTGATGCGCTGTACGAAAAAATCAAGAAAGGCGAACTCTCTTTTCCCAAGGAGCGTAGTTTGGCCGAAGCGTTTTTAGATGAATTTAGACGTCATCCAGCACCGTATACTTCAACTGTTTCGCCAAAAAATCGACCGGTTACCCGCAATCGCCAATTAAAGTTTCTGTTACCATGGAATGCTCTTAAATCCTTGCGCTGGATAGTAAAAATGACGCATGATTATTTTACAGGCAATTATCAGAATGATTATACAACCATCAAACCGTGGTATTTTTTATTAGATAAGGTACAGCAAAAACTACGTATGCTGGTGGGGTACGGGGACATCTATAATGATATTGATCTTAATCACAACTTTGCTTTTTTCCCGCTACAGGTAGAACCAGAGATTTCGACTTCGTTGTATGCGCCATATTTTATGGATCAAATCTGGGTTGCCAAGCAATTTGCTCGTTCACTGCCTATTGATTTTAAGCTGTATATTAAGGAGCATCCAGCTATGTACGGTAAACGGCCGCTCCGTTTTTACCGGGAACTCAAAAAAATTCCTAATGTCAGGCTTGTTAAGCCGAACGTTATGAGTTTCGATCTAACTACAAAAGCGGCGCTGGTTACTGTTATAACCAGCACGGTTGGTTGGGAGGCACTCTTACTTCAAAAACCCGTGATTATTTTTGGTGATGTGTTTTTTAATAAGTTGCCCGGAGTCCGTAAGTGTGAAGTTGTTTCATGCTTGCCGCAGCTTGTTAGCGAACAGTTAACTAAACCAGCTCATAATGATGAAGCGCTGTTACAGTACTTGACTGCGATATATAAAGACAGCGTCGATGTTAATTTGGCGACGATTTGGGATGTTGAAGGCGGTATGAACTTAAATGACCCGGCCCGTGCGCAAGAGCTTGCGCTGCTAACTCATTTACTGGCGGAAAAGGCTGGTTTAGAGAAGTAGCGTAACACGCTTGTTATCGCTTTCATTTAATTACCAGTACAATGCAAAACACTATTAATAAGAAATTTTTTACAACAGTAGCCTTTTTACGAAAAGCTTTCCCTGGCTATAAATGGCCTATGTTTGGCTTATTTATATTCAGTCTGATTAGTAGCTTCTTAGAAGGGCTTGGTATCAATGCCATTATTCCTTTATTTTCTTTGCTTGATGAGCAAAATGGAGGAACTGATGTTGTTTCTAGCTCCATTAAATCGTGGTTTTTGTTTTTTCATGTACCATTTTCAATCACCAGCATTCTCGTTGCGATTGTTTGTATTTTTATTATCAAGGGTCTTATACTTATGGGAGTAATGTATTATTCCGCAAACTATATCTTTAGTTATGAACAAAAGATACGAACCGAGATCCTCCAGAAGACGTTTAAAGCTTCTTGGCCCTTTTTAATAGAGCAGAAAGGTGGTCATATTGAGCAGGTATTAACTGCAGATGTTAATCGTGCCTCCTCGTTGATTGGTTTTTTAGTAAATAGTACCACGCTATTTACAAGCCTTCTTATCTATTCTTTATTGGTCGTAAATATATCTCTAATTATTGCCGTCCTGACATTTGTTTTTGGATTAGGGTTATTAGCAATATTCAACCCTTTATTTTACCGCAATCGTTTAGGGGCGCGAGAAGTCAACAAGCTCTATAAAAATATTGCTCATCAGGTAGGGCAAGGCATGTGGGGTATGAAAACAATTAAGGCTATGGCAGTTGAGCCAGCATTTACCACGCGGGTATATAAGTACTTTGATGTCATTCGTAGCTTGAGTATACGTATTGCCTGGTTCAAAAACGCCACTACGGTTGTCTTGCAACCAATAGGTATTATTTTTATTTTAGGAATTTTTGCCTTTTTTTATAAGACAAATAATTTTCATTTTGCTTCGTTTGCGGTAGTTGTCTACGCCATTAACAAAGTATTTGGTAGTATTCAGACTTTGCAAGGACAAATATACCAGATCAACGAAACACTTCCGTATCTGGTCGCTGTTGAAGAATACCGAGCAAAAGTTTCAGAAGCTCAGGAACTTCATGCTGGAACAGCGCCTTTTTCCTTTAAAGAAATAATCTTGTTCAAAAAACTTAGTTTTAATTATCGCCCCGAAAAAACCGTGCTCAAAGCTGTTGACCTTAGTATTAAAAAGGGTGAAATGATTGGACTGGTAGGTCCGTCGGGAGGAGGAAAAACCACCCTTGCTGATTTATTGCTTCAATTATATACTCCACAAGCAGGCGAGATCGCACTCGACGGTGTGCCTATTGATCAAATAAAATTGGAAGAGTGGCGACATAATATTGGGTATGTTGCTCAGGAGCCATTTCTTTTAAACGATTCAATTAGGAATAATATTACTTTTTATAATCAAAAAATTACCGATGAAGCGTTAGAAGAGGCGGCAAAAGCAGCGTCTGTTTATGAGGTGATTATGGGTCTGCCTGAAAAATTTGACACTGTGATCGGGGACAGGGGGGTGTTTTTATCTGTGGGTCAACGTCAGCGCATTGTTCTCGCTAGAATATTTTTACTGCAGCCTCAAATTTTAATCTTAGACGAAGCAACGAGCGCGCTCGATTCAGAGTCAGAATCCTATATTGACGAAAGCATTCAAAAACTTCGGGGAAAAACAACTATCATTGCAATTGCCCACCGTCTTTCAACCGTTATGGCTGCGGATAAAGTGGTGGTCCTCGAAGGTGGAAAAATTGTCGAGCAAGGTTCTCCTAAAATTTTAGCTGAGGCAAAAGAATCCTATTTTTATAGAATGCTGCATATTAAAGAAAATCTTTAATTCGGTGTTCGAGGTTACTTACTTATTTGTTAGGTGGTATGAAAATTCTGTATATCGGTGGTGGTTTCGTAGGCGCTTGTTCCGCAGCTGTATCGGCCGACTCAGGCCATACTGTTTTGGTCTTTGATATTGACGAACAAAAAATTGCCAAATTATCCAGCAATGACCCGAATACTATTCAGTCCGCACTGCATGAACAGGGTTTAGCAGAACTGCTTATTCGTAATCGTGAGCGTATTGGTTTTACAACTGATCTTCAACAGCTAGCGGCATTTATCGAAACTGCTGACGCAGTCTTCATGTGTCTGCCAACCCCAGAAAAAGAAGGGGCAGCGGGTGAGTCTGATTTATCCTATTATGAGAGTGCGGTGTCCATGATCGGTCCCTTGCTTGCTGCGCGGGACGGAGGAGCGCAGACCCGCCATTTAGTAGTGGTAAACAAGAGCACCGTGCCTATTAGAATGATTGATTACACTAACGATCTTTTTACGCATCAAGGGGTGAAAAATTTTGGTATTGTATCAAATCCTGAATTTTTAGTAGAAGGCAGGGCGATTCAGGATTCGATCCACCCAGACCGGGTCGTAGTGGGCGCTCATAGCAAAGAAGATTTTGAAGTAATGCGTCAGGTGTATCGTCGCTTTTATGACGCTGCCGGAATAAGTTATTTTGAAGTAAATCCCTACGAAGCGGCCTGTTCCAAACTGTTGGCTAACTATATTTTGTTCAATAAGGTTGTTACAACCTACGATGTAATAGGGCGCACTTGTGAATATTTCCCAAATGTTGCCTATGAACAGGTTCGGAAAATTATCGTTGCTGATCCGCGTATTGGTAAATGGGGCCTTTATGATAGTCTGTATTGTGGCGGTAGTTGCTTTATTAAAGACGCTGGCTCCTTGGCACACCAACTGGAACAGGCGGGAACACACGCTAACCTCGTTCGATCGACGCTTGAGGCTAACGTATTTCAGCGTGACCACTTTTTTGGCCGGGCAGAAACCGAGGCGCATTTTGAATGGTCTGGTAAAAAAGTTGCTCTTTTGGGTGTAGCTTTTAAATACGACACAAATGATATTCGTAATTCCGGAGCAATCGGAATTATTCAGCAATTATTGGGTGCCGGTGTTGCTGAAATAAAAATCTACGATCCGGCTGCTATGGAAGAGTGCAAAAAATACTTCAGAACTGACAGGAATGAGCTCTATACTAGACTTACATACGCGGGTTCGGAAAAAGAGGCTGTTACCGGTACTGATGCCGCAATTATTTGCACGGATTGGATTCAATTTAAGGGGCTTGCAGCAGTCTTTACAGAAACGGTGCGGTCACCATACTTAATTATGGATGGCCGGCGTATGCTCGTAAGCCAAGCCGAAAGTTTGCAAGAACAAGGTTTTGATCTTATTATGGTGGGGTCACCTTTTATTAGCGGAAAAAAATAATGCAACTACTATGTCGACCTATCTTGTAACCGGCGGTGCGGGATTTATTGGAACAAATTTAGTGAAAGCCCTGCTTGAGGCAGGAAACACAGTCAAAGTGTATGATAATTATGCCGGTGGTAAAAAAGCCGACCGGATTTTACCCGGTGCTGAATATATTACCGGTGACATTCGTGACTTGGCACAGCTTAAAAAAGCCTGTGTAGGGGTCGAGGGTATTTTCCATTTAGCGGCTCTGCCCCGGGTAGTTTTTTCCGTCGAAAATCCGCTTGAGACACATGATGTTAATGTTAACGGTACATTGAACGTGCTTATCGCTGCGCGCGATACTGGAGTGAAGCGCGTAGTGTTTGCTACTTCTTCTGCAGCCTATGGTATTCAGCCCCCGGGGCCGTTTAAAGAAGACGGGTCAATTAAAAAGCCTTTGAGTCCATACGCACTGCATAAACTCATTGGCGAAGAATATTGTCGTGTTTTTTCTGAGCTGTATGGTCTTGAAACTGTCGCTCTGTGCTATTTTAATGTGTATGGGCCGTATTTTGACCCCGAAGGGGCATATGCGCTTGTTATTGGTCGGTTTATAAAATTGCGTCAGGAAGGCAAGCCGCTTACGATTAGAGGAGACGGAGAAATGTCTCGCGACTACACGCATGTGAGTGATATCGTTAGAGCTAACATACTGGCGATGACCAAGGATACGGTAGGAAAAGGGGAGGTAATAAATGTTGGTAATGGTGACCCTCACTCAGTTAATGAATTAGCTGCACTTATTGGCGGAGACACCATCTTTGTGCCGGCACTGGCTGGTGAAATGCCATACACTCATGCGGATAACGCTAAAGCGGAGCGTTTGCTTGGCTGGAAACCAACCATTAAGCTAGCTGAAGGTGTTGCGCAGTTAAAAAAAGATGCCCGCTTACTATAGATCAGAGTACGTGATCGCATACCTTACGACGGGTAACAAAAAAACGACCATTGAGGTCGTTTTTTATTTATTCTTTAGACAACACTTACAAACTTGCTCAGTTTAAGGCTGCCATCAAAACGGCGGCGTTTGCGAGAAGAAAAAGCAACTTTGCCTGGAGCGGCTGCGAACAGAGTGTCGTCACTGCCTTTTTTGACGTTTTTTCCAGGGTGAATTTTAGTACCGCGCTGGCGAACGATAATCATACCAGTTTTCGCGGCTTGACCTTGGTGGAGTTTAATACCGAGTCGCTGGGCTCGCGAATCGCGGCCCAGGTCTGTAGAACCACCGGCTTTCTTATGGGACATAGGGTTAAGTAACTAACTGAAAAGATGTGTAATAAGTAAAGAGAGTATACCTGATTGAGGTAATTATTGTCAAGATCTAGCTAATTTGGTATGCTAGGCTCTACAAATGTAATGCCTGTCAAGACCGCCAAAAACCATTTTTTAAGCTCAATTTACATGTTTTACGCTTTAAAAATTTATTTTCGAGACATTTATATCTGGCTGCCGCTTGCACTGTCAGTTCTTATTCTGGGTGGGCTCTGGTGGTACATTATGAGCCATATCCACCCAACCGGAGATCAGATTTTTTTGCATTATAATATCATTTTTGGCATTGATTTAGCCGGAAGTTGGCAAAAGATGTATTATCTCGGCGGTGAAGCCACTGGAGTTGTGATTGTTAATTATATAGCAGCATTTTTTTTACATCGGGATAACGCTATTTTGGCCCGCATCACATCACTGTTAACCGTGCCATTAATTGCTTTTGTAGCCTACGCCATAGTACTCATTGTCGGATTAAATATTTAGTAATCGTATGGTTCGTTTGTCATTGCGTAAGCCAGGAGAATCCGCCCGAGCAGATTATCGGCTGCTTTTGTATCTCGGTATTTTAATTGTGTGCGGTCTTATTGCGCTCACTTCTGCTAGCGCACCTTTGGCCTATCTCAAGTTTCATGATAGCTATTTTTTTGTTAAGCGCCAAATTTTGCTTGGTCTTTTGCCGGGTATTGCACTTTTTCTTTTTTTTTCTAAGGTCAATTATCACCGCTCCGTAAAGTACGCCTGGGTGTTTTATGGTTTTTCGCTGGTACTTTTGTGTCTGCGATTTGTACCAGGAATTGGCGTGGTTATTAACGGTTCGCGCAATTGGCTTCGTATTGCTGGGTTTAGTTTTCAGCCGTCTGAATTAGTTAAGCTCGGGGTAATTTTTATTCTTGCCTATTTATTAGCCGACCGCCGAAGAGATTGGAACGATTGGCAAAATACACTAGCTCCCATTTTACTGGCCCTCAGTCCGGCTATACTCCTGACCGGCGATGTTGGCACGCTCTCAATTATTGGAATGATTATTTTTGTCATACTCTATCTTTTAAAAATACCGGTTAAATATCTCTCGGTACTGGGCTTACTTGGTCTTACAGGTTTTTTAATCATGGTTATTGCTGCGCCGTACCGTGTTCAGCGTCTTACGACATTTTTGCACCCTGAGCTTGATCCGCAAGGAGTGGGGTATCAGATTAATCAGGCTTTTTTGGCTGTCGGATCAGGCGGCTGGTGGGGTTTGGGCCTCGGGCAGTCGCGCCAAAAGTTTCAGTACTTGCCTGAAGTAAATACTGATTCTGTTTTTGCAGTTATGAGCGAAGAAACCGGTTTTGTTATTTCGGCTGCGATTGTAATCTTGATTTTAATTATTGGTTGGCGGGGTCTTAAAATTGCAGCCGGAGCACCTGACGAAGCGGGTAAAGTTTTGGTAACGGGAATTATGGTTTGGTTTGTGTGGCAATCTTTTCTGAATATTGGGGCCATGGTTGGGGCGTTGCCGCTAACGGGGGTGCCGCTCCCGTTTATCAGCCAAGGAGGCTCGGCGCTCATGGCCCTTATGGCAGCGATGGGGCTCGTGACCAACGTAAGCAAGGTAAGTACTCTTAAGACAACTGTTTAATGTATTGCATATGCGCGTACTCGTCACTGGCGGAGCCGGATTTATCGGATCAAATTTTATTCGGTATTGGCTGAATAAACACCCCGAAGACAGTGTAACAAATCTCGATGCCCTGACCTATGCTGGCCACCTCGAAAATCTGCGCGATATAGAAAATGATCCCCGATACACTTTTGTGCGCGGCGATATTACAGATGTGGAGCTTGTCGCTACGCTTATGGCTCAAACGGATCTCGTAGTGCACTTTGCTGCTGAAAGTCATGTCGATCGGTCAATTATGAATCCGAATATTTTTGTCACAACAAATGTGCTTGGCACCCACGTGCTATTGGCCGCTGCGCTTAAAAATAAAATTAAACGATTCCACCACATTTCAACTGACGAAGTTTTTGGTCATCTGGGTCTCAATGACGCGCCTTTTACTGAAACCACGCCCCTCCAGCCGCGCACGCCGTATGCGGCATCGAAAGCGGCCGCTGATCTTTTGGTGAAAAGTTATTTTTCTACGTACGGCCTTCCAATTACAATCACCAATTGCGCCAATAACTTTGGCCCCTGGTGTGATCCGGAAAAATTAATTCCACGGTTTGTTACCAATGTGCTTGATAATCAAAAGGTTCCACTTATGGGCAGGGGTGAAAATATCCGCTCGTGGCTGTATGTAGTTGATCACTGCCGAGCGATTGAAACTGTTATCGAAAAAGGTACGCTCGGGGAGACGTATTGTGTTGGAGGTGCAGAAGAAACTAATTACACAGTTACTCAGAAAATTTTACAGCTTCTTGGCAAGTCTGAAGCGCTGATTGAGTATGTACCGAATCGTTTAGGACATGATTTTCGTTATGCGCTTGACGACAGTAAAATTAGAAAATTAGGCTGGCAGCCCGAGCATGATTTTGATACGTGGCTCCAGGAAACGGTTGCCTGGTATCAGGCCCATGAAGCCTGGTGGCGGCCGCTGAAAGCTGGACGGCCCGATATCGATCCTGGAGCACAACAACGTTTTTAATGTTTACATATGAAAATACTTATTATCGGTCGAGGGTACTTAGGGCTCAGGTGTGCTGAGGCGTGGAAGGATGAGGCGATTGTAGCCGAGGGAAGGATAGAAACGGTCGCTGATGTGCGAGCGCTGCTTGATGTTCACCATCCCGACGTTGTACTCAATGCGGCAGGTGTGGTCGGAAAACCAAACGTTGATTGGTGCGAAACGCACCAGTTAGAAACTATAGCAGGCAACACTATTTTGCCGCTTAAAATTGCGCACGCTTGTCAGGAGCGATCGGTGTATTTGCTGCATATGGGTACGGGCTGTATTTATTATGGCTACGCAGCTGATCCGAATGGCTACAAGGAAAGCGATCCAGCCAATCCTTTGGCAGTATATACCAAAGCAAAATATGCCGCAGACTTAACGCTTTCGACCCTACCGAATGTTGGTATTGCTCGAATTCGTATGCCAATTGATAGCGTTTCAGTGCCGCAAAATTTAATTGACAAGTTGGCTCATTATCCCAAGGTGGTTGACGTGGTAAATAGTGCGACGGTTGTCGAAGATATGATTGAGGTATTCTATAAACTCCTCGGCGCGCGGGCCTCAGGAATTTTTCATGTTACCAATCCGGGCAGTATTCGTCATCGAGAAATTCTCGAGATGTACAGGGAGCTTATCGATCCTACGCATACCAACGAATGGATCACTGCCGAAGAATTAGTTGAACAAGGGTTGGCTGATAAAAAACGCTCTAATACAATTTTGCAGTCAGAAAATTTAGGCAACTTTGGCATCACGATGAGGCCGATTAAAGAAGCGGTGCAGGCCACGATGATGAAATATGCGGTCAGTAAAAAGAGTAGTACCTAGAGAGATTTATCTTTAATTTTCTTTTTATGCATCAGGCAATTCTCAACTCGCGTGAAAAAATAAAAAAATTAGATACGCAAAACATGCTCGGAAGTTTAGAGCTCTTGGGTAAGCAGGTTGAGCAAATTACTTCCGGTAAGCGTTTTACGCTTCCTAAAGCATATGCAAACATTAAGAATGTGATTGTGCTTGGTATGGGCGGCTCAACGCTCGGTTCGCATGTTATAAAAGCGCTTTACGCAAACTCGCTTCAGGTTCCCGTAGACATTATTAATGGGTACCATGTGCCAGCTTCGGCATCAAAAGATACGCTGGTAATTGTTTCCAGTTATTCAGGAACAACCGAAGAGCCGGTCGCTGCTGGCAAAGAAGCGCTCGCTAAAAAAGCGAAAGTGGTTACTATTTCTTCGGGCGGAACACTCAAAACATGGGCTGAAAAAAACAAACTACCCAGCTTTTTATTTACAACCGAAAATAATCCGTGCGGTTCGCCGCGCATGGGGTTGGGGTATTCGATAGTCGGACAGCTGCTTATTTTTGCTGCAGCCGGCCTCATTACGTTTGGCGACAAAGAAATAAAAATAATTCTTTCAGCTATTGCCAAATACGGCGCTTTATTCGGTGTTGCTGCAGAAAGCGGTAATAATTTTGCCAAAGCGCTCGCTTGGGGCACGGTCGGTAAAACGGTGTGGTATGCTGCCAGTGAGCATTTGGCCGGGAATGTGCATATCGGCGCCAACCAGATGAACGAAAATGCCAAACGATTTGCGGGGTACTTTTTGGTGCCAGAACTCAATCACCACCTCATGGAAGGGCTATTGTATCCTAAAACTAACGCTCAGAATCTATTGTTTGTTTTTGTTGAGTCACGTCTTTACGATAAACGTATCCAAAAACGATATGAAGTCGGCAAACAGATTTTAGATAAACGCAAAATTCCTGTTGTTTCGTATGTGGCTCAAGAAAAAAATGCTTTGGCCCAAGTTTTTGAAGTGCTGCTCCTTACCAGTTATGCCAGTTACTATTCAGCGCTCCTCGAAGGCATTGATCCAACGGCTATTCCAGTTGTCGATTTTTTCAAAGCAGCACTCAAAAAATAATTATGGATATTTCCGTTATTACAGTCACCTGGAATTCTGCCGGACATATTGCCCGGCAGCTTGATTCTGTCAGGCGGGCACTGCGTGGGTTATCGTACGAACATGTTGTAGTTGACAATGGTTCGAGCGACAACACTGCCGCTATTATTTCCCAGCAATTTTCCGAGGTTACCTTAATACAAAATACCAAAAATGTTGGTTTTGCGGCAGCTAACAATCAAGCACTTAAAGGGGCGCAAGGAAATTATTTTTTATTTCTCAATCCCGACATGGAAGTGTCTGGTGCTAGCGTGCTTGAAATGAAAAAATTTTTAGACGCCAATGCTCAAACAGCAATTGTCGGGTGCCGATTGGTAAACGAGCAGGGTGAAAACCGCCTGGTTCTTAGGCCATCACTTTTTCCTTCGTTCAGTCAGCTCATGGCCATTATTTTTAAGCTGCCGGTTTTTTACCCAAAATTACTAGGAAGATGGTGTTATATGCTTCCGCCTGATAGCGAGCCGGCGCGTGTCGATACTGTTCGAGGGTCGTGCTTTCTGATGCGCCGAACACTAGTTAAGCAGCTAGGTTTTGCTTTTGATCCGCGGTATTTTATTTGGTTTGAAGATGTCGATATTTGCAAAGAAGCCAAGCGTTTAGGCTGGGAGGTGTATTATTTGAGTCACGTATCGTGCGTGGATTATATGGGGCAGTCTTTCAAACAAGTTAATCATGTGAGGCGACAAAAGCAGTTTCTCAAAAGCGCAGTCATTTATTTTAAGAAATGGCATAAGCCCTACCAAGCATTTGTGCTGCAAATTTTGAGTCCACTAAGCATTTTGGTAGTTTGGCTGTATAGCTTACTAAGCGCTGAAAAAATTTTTAAATTCAGAAATGCCATTGAGCGTTAGATATGTCTCAGCTGACAGTACAACTAGTCACCTGGAACGGCGCTAAATATTTGCCGTTTCTTTTTGCTTCGCTTAAGCATCAGACCTTTACTGATTGGGATATTATTGTTGTTGATAATAATTCCACCGACGAAACCGTGCATATCTTAGAAAATGAGCTGCAATCACTGGTACAAAAGTCAGAACTGATTATAAGTACGACCAATCAGGGTTTTGCGGGTGGGCATAATCTTGCCTTTACGAAAAGTGCTAGTCGGTTTGTGGTACTTCTTAATCAAGATCTGTATCTCGCAGCTGACTGTTTTGAAAAATTACTAGCCGCGCTTAAAGAACGTCCACAGGCAGCCGTCTGTACACCGCGCCTTATGCGCTGGGATTTTGTCCGGTCAGCCACAGCAGGCGCGGAGCACGGCTTTACAACAACAATTGATTCTTTGGGCTTGCGTGTCCTCAAAAATCGGCGCGTTGTTGAGTGGGGGGCGGGGGAGACTTGGGGGCCTCATCAGAAGTCTGGCACCGTTGAAGTATTTGGCGTTTCCGGTGCATTGCCGCTCTTCAGACGAAGCTGTCTTGAAGCAGTGCTTCTTCCGGCCGGTACAGTTTTTGACGGTTTATACACTATGTATAAAGAAGATGTCGATTTGGCTTTCCGCCTTCGCCTAGCTGGGTTTGAGGCCTACAGCGTCATGAATGCAGTAGCGTATCACGATCGAACAGCGGCCCACGGCGCTAAACTCGGTGATGCTGCAGCAGTACGGGGTAAACGTTTGCAGTCTGATTTTGTTGCGTATCACAGCTATAAAAATCATTTGGCTACGCTTTATAAAAACGCAGCATGGGAGGGTTCTACCCTTGATTTTTTGGCCCTTTTATGGTATGAAATAAAGAAGTTTGGGTATTTTTTATTCTTTAAGCCAAGTATTTTAAAGGGGCTGCTCGAGCTGTGGAAGCACCGCCAAGATTTTAAGCAAGCACAAAAAGTTATCCAAGCATACAAAAAGATAACTGCGCTGGAACTTCGAAAATGGTGGACTTAATTATACAAATGAAAGATCTTAACATCGTATTTCTCAATTACTTTTGCAAGGATGATATCTTGCGCGCGATCGATTCGGTTATGAAAGACATTGCCGGGTCGTCTTATGCTATTCATATTACGGTCGTTGATAATTCAAATAATCAAGATAGTATTGGCAAAGACCTGTATCAAAAATTTCCCAGCGTTAAATATATTAATTTGAAAGATAACGTTGGTTTCGGTAAAGGCAATGCAGCTGGCTTCAAAGCCGTACCCGCTCGTTATTATTTTGCCCTCAATCGAGACACGATTATTCCCGAGGGCAACAAGACGATTGACCGCTTAATTACCTTTATGGATGTTCATCCTAAAATTGGATGTATTGGGCCGAAGCTGATCGGCATGGATGACAGTGTGCAGCAAGCATGCTTTCGGTTTGACTTGAGCTCTATTTTGATCAAACCATTCAAACAAATTAACTGGGACAAGAAATACGCGTGGGTGAAAAAGTATACGGATCGACTGCTCATGGCCGATTTTGACCGTAATTCGACGCGCCCGGTGGATTGGGTCTTGGGCGCAGCCATGGTCGTGCGCCATGAAGTCGCGATGGAGGTGGGCTGGTTTGATGAACGGTATTTTATTTATATGGAAGATTGTGATTGGTGCCGGTCGATGTGGGAGAAAGGATGGCCGGTTTATTTTGTGCACGATATTGTTATTAAACACCGCCATGAGCGCGAATCTGCGAAAATCCCGGGAGTATGGCGTGCTCTTTTTAAAAATCGTTTAGCCCGTTTGCACCTGTTAAGCTGGCTTAAGTACATGTGGAAATGGCGCGGTACGCATAAATACTATGGACCAATATCCTAAGCTGGGCATCGTCTATCTGGCCTATCACCCTGAACCGTTTTTACCCCGAGCGATTGAGGCCTTGGCAAAAACTACCTATCCTAAGGATAGGTTAGTTTTTATTGTAGTAGATAATCCGCACCCCGATTTTGGATCCGCCGAGCAGTACCTGAGAGCGCTGTTGGAGCCTTTGTCCACAAAAGAATTACCGGAAATAATCATTTTACCGCAAACAAAAAATTTGGGCTTTGCTGGCGGCAATAATGTCGGTATTGCCCGAGCGCTTGAACTTGGGTGTGACTACATTTTTTTACATAATCAAGATGGGTATTTAGAAAAAAACGCGCTTGCTGAAATTGTGGCTGCAGCTGAATCTGATAAAAGTTTTGGCGCGCTCCAATCAGTAATTTTGCTGCATCACGCTCCTGAAAAAATTAATAGCATGGGCAATAACTTACATTTTTTAGGCTTTGGTTATTGCGATAAATATAAACTGCCGCTCCAAGATCAGCTCCGTGATACGCCGGAAAAAATAACAGAAATTGGCTATGCCAGCGGGGCGGCTCTACTGATTGGTAAAGACCTTGTTAAAACATACGGCTTGCTTGATGAAGACTTATTTTTGTATCACGAAGATTTAGAGTTTTCGCTGCGTCTCAAACTGGCTGGTTTAAAAGTGGGGGTAGCCACTACTTCACTTTTTTATCATGAATATGCCTTTAGCCGTAATTCCGAAAAAATGTATTTAATGGAACGCAATCGCTACGCGGTTATTCTTATGTATTATCGCTGGCGAACGATATTGCTTACACTTCCGGCAGGCTTTTTGACCGAACTTGGACTCTTGGTAGTTGCGGCCAAAAAAGGTTGGCTAAAGGAAAAAATCCGGGTATACTGGTATTGGCTGCACCCTGGAAATTGGATATTTTGGCTTAGAAAAAGGCGGCATATGCAAGAGTTTCGTATGGTTTCAGATCGCACGCTCTTAAAAACAACCGTAGGGAAGATTGTTTTTGATGATCCGGCGGTTAATAATTTTCTTTTGAATTCAATCGGTAATCCTGTGTTATCGCTTTACTGGCGCATAATAAAAAAAATTCTCTTTTGGTAAATCTATGGCACGCATTAAAAAAGCAATTTTGACAGGCGGTGGGCGCGCAACGCGCCTGCGCCCAATTACCACGACTATTAATAAACACCTTATTCCCTTGGTTGGTAAGCCAATGATTTTTCATGCAATTGAAAAAGCAGTCGAGGCCGGCGTAGAAGAAATTTTTATCAATACTAATCCTGGTGAAACCCAGATTCAGGAAGCGGTTGGTGGTGGCAGTCGCTGGGGGATACGTGTAACGTGCTTTGAACAGACCGGAGGGCCGCAAGGAATTGCTCATGTGGTGAAGTGCGCCGAAAAATTTATTGGGGACGACCCGTTTATGTTTTACCTCTCCGATAATATTGTGCTCGGCAGTTTAGTGCCGCTGTTTGAAACATTTGATACAGAAAATTTGGACTGCATGTTGGCTTTGTCAAAAGTTCCTGACCCTGAGCGTTTTGGAGTTCCTGAATTTAATAGTCAGGGAACGCTTATAGACATTATCGAAAAGCCAAAAAAACCGGCGAGCGATTTTGCGGTTACGGGTATTTATTTATACAATCGTAATTTCTTTAAGGCCTTTGATTACATTGCTAAATCCGATCGCGGGGAGTATGAAATTTCAAGCATTCATTCCTACTTTCTAAAAAATAACTATAAAGTTGGGTATCGTGAAATCACCGGCTGGTGGAAAGATACCGGTAAACCCAATGATCTTATCGCTGCTAACAGACTGCTGTTTGAAGAAATGCCAGATAAAGATTTTAAACTTGAGTGTGCGTGCCTTGCGGACACAAAGTATGCTGGGAAAATCGGGCTCGGTAAAAACACGGTTATTGGTAAAAATGTAATTATTAATGGCCCGGTACTGGTCGGTGATAATTGCTATCTTGAAAACTGCACACTTGGAGCCTATACAACCATCGGCTCAAATTCGATCGTGAAAAGTATGACGATTGAAAATTCTATTGTCTTTAATGACTGCCGCCTTGAGGCTGATGTGTCTATTACGGAAAGTATTATTGGTAAAGAAGCAAAGGTGCTCGCACACCCAGAAAACAGTCCTCACCGCCTTATTATTGGGGATCAAACATTTGTTGAATTATAATATTTTGAGTATATGCCCAAATTTTTATCACGTATAATGAAAAAACCGCCAGAAGAATCGCTGATCGGAACGTACCGCATTGATGTTATATCACTTGAAAAAGAATTGGAATTTGAAGAATATTTACCTATTGAACTGAGGTACATTCTTAAAAAATATCCCGAGTACAAAGAAAAAATTCGTCAAATTCTTGTTGACGGCAAAGCTATCGGTGTGCGCACAGTTCTCAAAAGTCCGGAAATTATTTTGAAAGCCGTTCATACAATTAGTGTATATTCCCAAGAAAATTACATTATTACTTGGCTGCCAGAACTGCTGAAAAGTAAGCATTTACCCCGTATCACTGAAGCTGATCGCCAAAAAGCGCGCGAGCACAAAGAAAATTTAGACGAAGCTGTTGAAATACTGTTGCGTGACCGTTTGCGGTTTAAACGTTTAGTTTTAATCGATGAAGAAAACGTCGGCATAAAACCTGAAGAACAAAAATTAATGACCGAGCTGACAGAAATTTTGTATCCACTATCAGTAGATTATTCGGTCTTTAGAATTATCAATGATAACGCGCACGAACGCACGGAAATTGCTCAGTCAATCATTAAAATTTTATTTATTGTTGGTCCGATTGCCCATGTACTTGAAAAGTATGCTTCGGGCATCGGTAAAGTCTTCGCCGCCTCAGCCGATGATCTGTTGGGCGAAGCGGCTGAAATGACTGCGCTGCGCGGTTCGGGATTTGGTTGGAAGGTCCTGGCGCGCCGTTCAATCATTCTTGTGCCAGTGTTTGGTGCTGCCACCTATGGGGCCTTTCAAGTAGAGCACCTGCTTGAGACCGGCCATGTTGCTTTAGCAGGTATTGTCTTTGGGCTTTCAGCAGTTGCTTTGTCGCTGACCACGGCAATACAGTCTTTATTTTTGTATCAACACAGTGCCCATAAGCTGCAGCTGGAAAATAAACTTACCGAGGTTCATCACGAACGTTTGTATCATATTGCACTGCGTCAGGACTTTACCAACCCGGCACGCTTAGGTCTTTTGATCGGTGCCTGTATGGCTCCTATTATGGGTATGATCGCTGCGCTTTCGGGGGTAATGCATAATGGTTTTGTCCTTGCGGCTGTAGGTTCTACTGAATCTATTGTGGCTGGCCTTACTGTAATTTTGGCTAATCGGATTAATGAATGGAAGTTTAGGAAAAAGTTGCTTAAAAAAATACAATAATCTTTTAAGGATTATTGCAAGCATTAAAAAATAAATTTTTGACAGATAGGTGGGGAGAAGCGCGCCGGACGAATCCGGTGCGCTTCTTTTTATTGTCGGCGTGAACAAAGGACAACATACGTATCATTGAAGCCGAGCCGTATGTAATCTCCAAAATAATACCAACGCCCAGCTTCCCAACCGAAGCAAACAAGTGTGCGGGTAGTTTCGTTTAACCATCCAAGCACAAGCCGCTTGTCACATAAGTCGAAGGGAAGTTCTTGCGCGTGGTCCAAAATTATTTTTCCTTCCGCAGCCTCGACTGGTTGCCAAGTATCGCTCGTGGCGCGGCGCAGCATCTCTTCGCCGGGACAAAATTCCTCATCAGGCTTTAGAAAACCGACGGCTTTGAGCTCAAGTCCATGAAGCGTGAAGTTGCATGCAAAATCTTCATGATTAAACACGGTTACCTCCTGGTACTTGTCTAGACACAATGTATGTTATTTTGCTTAAAAAGTAAAATAAGCTTTAGCGTAAAAATATTTGCATAATTAAAAAACATCCTCTAGCTGTGAGAATGTTTTTTTGTTATTGTCGGGCTAGTGGGACTTGAACCCACGACCTCATCGTCCCGAACGATGCGCGCTAGCCAACTGCGCTATAGCCCGAGTAGGCGAATAAAATAATAACATAGCGTTTTTCACTTAGCAAGTAAAAAAATAACCTCGATTAAATCGAGGTTATTTTTTTAAAGATTCCGCCCCTACCACTAGCTACATACAATAGGTAGTGGTAGAGGGGGCGGAATCAGTTCGCGCCACCTCTTAGTTTATGAGGCTATGAGCGGAACTTTGGTCGTAGTGCGCCCGCTAGCGGCGGGTGCGGCCGTAGGGGGCCTTGGTCTTCAGGGCCTCGATCTTCGTGGGCTCGATGGCCTCCTTGCAGAAGACGTACCACGCGGTGTAGGGCGCCTCCAGCTCCTTGGGGGTGGCGTTCACGCCCTTGGCCGGGGTTGCGCCGGCGCTGGTGAAGAGCCGGTAGGCCATGGTGACGCCCTCGAAGTCGGGCGTCGCGTTCACCTGCATCCCCACCCAGCTCAGGTTGCCGTTCTGCGCCGGGAGGAGGGTCGCGGGCGTCGAGCCGAACTTGCGCTCGACGTGGCTGACAGCGGGCAGGCTGAAGTCCCAGGCGGGCGTGCCGCCGACGGCGCCGTCGGGGAAGAAGTGGTGGGCGAGCTGGATGGTCTCGCCCGACCCCTCGAAGACCGTCGCTTCCGGCGAGGGCTTGAGGGTGGTCGCATCCACCTTGGTGTAGATCTGCTTGCCGTCGCCCCACGTCCAGAGGCAGTTCCCGTCGCGGTGCAGGCCGCTCGAGTCGGCGGGCGGGAGGTCCTCGGGCTGCGTGTTGACGATCGTGTCGACGGGCTGCGGGGCCACGGGCGGCGCGCCGCACCCGAGGGTGCTGAGGCCGAGGATCAGGCCGAAGGCGGTGGTTCCAGAGCTTCTCGTGAACAGGTTCATGGACAGGTACCTCCAAGGGGTGTGCAGCGTGGCACTTTTACCACGCGGAAAAACGCTACCTTAAAACGCCCTCGTTGTCAAGGGTAGTAAGTAAAAGTTGTTAATTTAAGCAAAAAAATAAACGAAGAAGCTTTGTATTTTTATTTTTTAGTGCCAAAGTTTGAAAATACGGTCAGGCTATTTTTAGCTGTTATATTGACAAAAAGCCGATTTTATAATATGCCTATTTGTCGTAATCGAAAGTAAATTCACCTTCAGTTACAGTGGAATGGCCGGGTACCATGGTTACAGAACTTACTCTGTAACCATGGTACCGAGGCAATCCCGTCTCGTGTTGATCGGAGTTACTAAGATGATGAAGTCGATGCTGTTGGCTCTGAGTGGTTTCCTTTTTGCTGGCTGCCTGGAGGTAGTTCCCGGGAGCAGCGCCGTCGCGTTGTGCTCGGATCAGACCCCCCTGTCCGATACGCACCCGTCTGTAGTGTTCCGGGGAAAGAACCACGACGGTTCGGCGGCGACCTACAAGGCCGGCAGCGTGTACAGCGCTGTCCTCACGGTGACCGAGACCCCTCGCGGTGGTACGCCTGTGAAGCGCGTCGTCACCTTCGCGTTCGGCGGCATCGGCGATGTCACCATCCTGAACTACTCGCCCTGCCTGACGCAGATGGGGGAAGTGGTGGTACAGTCGCTGACCCTCCAGGCGGAGGGTGATGTGGTGAAGAGCGCGGTGTTCGCGCAGCCCGCCACGATCACCTACGATCCGTCAAAGGGTGTTCAGCTGGTCGACTTCACCCTCGGCTAGGCCGCCCTGCCAACTATCCACTTCAGACTAAGTTCTGAAGTGCCGTTCATTTTTTACCTACACCATACGCTCAGTAGCGCGATGTACTAGAGACCGGAGTCTCTACACTTTATTTCTAAAATTTTGGAAGTAGAGTGTGGCTCCGGTTTTTTGTTTGGTGCCATCTAGTAAACGTGGTATTAAAAAAGCGGCAATATGGCCATTTTTTTAAATCTTTGAAGTTTTGTGTGTGTCGGGCTGACAGGACTTGAACCTGCGACCTCTTGCACCCCATGCAAGCGCTCTAGCCAACTGAGCTACAACCCGAAGTAAGTGAGTGTACTAAGCAAGATGGGCTTGCGTAGTACTGAACGTTGAGGGTTGTGCTTTAGTACAACCCCATTGTTTTAAATTTTGAGTCTGAACAAGGTCAAGGTGGGGGCCTCGGCACCTTGACCGGGGAGAGGGATGTGCTCTGACTATGGAAGGTCGGGGCGAATATATCCCGAGAATTTTTTTGGATCAACGAAGACTGCGCTGCAGCCGTCGCAGACGCAATGGAGCACTTCGGGTGAAGCGCTACGAGGTCCGCCGAGGCATACAGGACGGGGAGCGCGAACTTCGGTGTAGCTGTGATGGCCACACAGGCGGCAGCAAAACTTGACCTGTTCACGCGCGGCCTTACCGCTAGACGGTTTTGGTTCTGAGCTGCTCATTACAGCCTCCTTGTAGGTCAATCCTACCATACGATTTTCTTCTTTTCAAGCACTAAAGGGTGTGGTAGTATGGTGAGGTACTTTTAGCCTTTCCTCGGTATGCTTACCATTAAAAATTTCTTTAAAGAAGCGATTAAACAAGATGCTTCCGACCTTCATTTGGTTGCGGGCGAGAAACCCATGATCCGTATTGAAGGCGAGCTTAAAGAAATTGGAGATGAAAATTTGCCGGGCAAAGAACTTGAAACGGCAATTTTTGGGTTACTCACCAAGGAGCAAAAAGATGCATATCTGGAGCACAAAGAATTGGACTTTGGGTATGCGCTCGATGGCACACGCTTCCGCGTCAACCTGCATAGTCAGGAAGAGCAGATTGGATTGGCTGCCCGGCTTATCCCCGCGACTGTTCCTTCGGCAGAAGATCTTAATTTTGAGCCGGCGCTCCTCGAAATTCCCAAAATGCTGGATGGTTTAGTTTTGGTGACTGGTCCGACTGGGTCGGGTAAATCAACAACGATTGCTTCTTTGGTTGAAGAAATCAACAAAGCCCGCAAAGCGCATATCATTACAGTTGAAGATCCAATTGAATTTGTTTTTGAAAATAAGCAAAGTCTTATTGAGCAGCGCGAAGTCGGAACAGATACTGAATCGTTTGCTGCTGCGCTTAAATATGTCCTTCGCCAAGATCCGAACGTTATTGTGGTCGGTGAAATGCGCGACCCCGAAACGATCGCTACAGTACTGACCGCTGCAGAAACAGGGCATTTGGTTTTTTCTACCCTACATACTTCCAGCGCAGCTGAAGCAATCGAACGCATTGTGGACGTGTTTGACGGTCCTAAACAAAAACAAATTCTTATCCAATTGGCAGCCGTGCTGCGTGTGGTTGTGGCGCAGCAACTTGTTCCGTCAAAAGACAGTGGCCGTGTTCCTGCCCGCGAAATACTGATTAATACTCCGGCTGTTGCCAACCTGGTGCGTGAAAACAATATTGCTCAATTAAAATCGGTCATTCAGACAGGTTCAAGAGATAACATGGTTTCCATGGAAAATTCACTCAAGGCGCTTGTTAAAGGCGGCTGGGTAGATGAAGAAGTTGCTCAAAATAGAATGGGGATGAACAAGAAAATTTAAGAGTGTATGGAATACGAGAAAGTCTTTAAGAAAATTGCCGCTATTTCAAAAAAAAGTAAACTGCCGGTCTCTGTGGTCGGCGGTTTTGTTCGTGATCTTTTTTTAACCGGAGTGGAAAAGAAAGATTATGATTTTGTCGTAGAAGGAAGCGGTCTCGCTTTCGCCAAACTTGTTGATGAAGCGTATAAACAAAAGGGAAGTCTGATTGAGTTTCCAGATTTTGATACAGCGCGGTATATCTTGGGTGAAGGTGGTGAAGCCGTCGAGCTTGAGTTTGCTGGAGCGCGCAGTGAAAAATATACTGCTGATTCACGCAAGCCCGTAGTTACCGCAACAACACTTGAGCAAGACTTGGAACGCCGTGATTTTACAGTAAACGCCATGGCCATTCCTATTACGCTTTGGGGTAAAAAGGTTGTGCCGACCGCTGAGGCGCTTTTTGCCGGTGTCATCGATCCTTTTAACGGCAAAGTAGATCTGGCAGATAAAATTTTGCGTACCCCACTTGACCCGGACATTACGTTTAGCGAAGATCCGCTTCGTATGCTCCGGGCTATTCGTTTTGCGGCGCAGCTTCGGTTTAGCATTGAGCCTGCTACCCTTGAAGCAATTCATCGCAACCGCGAACGGATTAAAATAGTTTCCGGCGAGCGCATTCAGGAAGAACTGCTTAAACTCCTCACAACGCCCGAGCCTTCAATTGGTTTTCTGTTGTTATTCCAGACTAAATTAATGGATGTTATTTTACCGGAGATAGCGGCGCTCGATGGAGTAGAGGATGTCTATGGTCACAGTCATAAAAATAATTTGTATCATACTTTCAAGGTGGTGGATAATATTGCCTTGCGTTCGAACAATGTTTGGCTCCGCCTCGCGGGGTTACTTCATGATATCGGTAAGCCGGCTACCAAACGATTTATACCGCGCATTGGCTGGACGTTTCATGCCCATGAACATGTCGGGCGCAAAATGGTCTATGCTTTTGCGAAACGTCTTCGTTTGTCGACTGAACATACAAATTACCTGGCAAAATTAGTCCGTTGGCATATGCAGCCAATAGCCCTGATGGACGAAGGCGTAACTGATTCGGCAGTGCGACGCCTTATTTTTAATGCTGGGCAAGAAATTAATGATTTGCTTATTTTAGGTAAAAGCGATATTACGACCGGCAACCCAAACAAAAAGGTAAAACGCTTGGCAAACTATGATCACCTCGAAGCGCGCGTCGCAGAAGTTATCGAAAAAGATAAAATGCTGGCCTTCCAGTCTCCAGTACGCGGTGAAGAAATTATGGAGGCGTGCAAACTTAAACCAGGTCCAACAGTCGGTCGCATTAAGACTGCGCTTGAAGAGGCGATTCTGGACGGGATTGTCCCTAATGAATATGAGCCGGTCAGAGAATACTTTTTAAAAATTAAAGACGATTTTTTAAAAGATGTCGCTGATTGGGAACGCCTATAAGACGCGGAGCTTACAGGGCAATTTGAGCATTTGACACCCCAGAAAGGGGAGTATACAGTACCAAGAGCGAGATCGACCACCGATCCCATTACTCTTAACTGTACGTACTATGGACAAATGCAATCGCTCAAGTAGTTTTAAAGCCGGGATGGTGCTAGGCGGGATTGTTGGTGGTGTTGTTGTCGGGTTCCTCATGACCGAAAAGGGCCGTATACTTCGCCGCAACTTGCAAACTGATATTCTCGAGCTTTTTAAGCAAATCCAAGCCCGTGCCAGAGAATTCGGTGATACCAGTCAAGAAATGTACAATGAACTTGTCGATACAGCAGTTGATGAATATGCCAAGCGCAAAGAAATGGCTTTTGAGATGAAAGATATTATTATTCGCGAGCTTAAACGCAAGTGGTGGGAATTTCAAGTCTACACAGTGTACTTGCAGGTAAAACGTAAATTACAAAATGTTACTGATGTTACCGAAGATAAGTTTTGTGAATTAGCTTCAGAAGCCGTTGGTGAGTATGCTGAAAAGAAAAGCCTCATGAATTATTGGAAAAATAAATTACTGCGGGAAGTTAAAAAGAAATGGAGCGTCTATCATGAAGATGGTTATGAAGTAATGCCTGCAGAAGAAGCGCCTGCTGAAAAAACTGAATAAAAATTATACCGACTTTAGCCTCTAAAGTCGGTTTTTTTATTGAGCTTTTGTGGTATAAAAAAAGCGATCGGTTAGTGTAACCGATCGCTGTAGCAGGTAGTTTAGGTTTTGATGATTTTTTTCTTAACGATGTGCTTGGTTTTTTTCTTAAGTTTTTTGCCGATTTTCGTATTCTTTTTGGCTTGGTTCATCCGAGCCTTGAGAGCGCTGTTCATACAAACGTGATTTAGAAGGTTTTATAATACCTAGATAGTACCATGTTATTTATTTTCTGGCAAGCAATTCTTTAACTGTGTTTACAATCGCGTTTGCCGAGATGCCTTCGTAATCAAGCAGTTCTTCAGGCTTACCGCTCTTGGGTTGTTTGGTCACAGCGAGGCTGGTCACTGCTCCCGCCATTTCCCCAAGTGCTGAACGAACTGCTTCGGCAATTCCGCCTTCGGCATAGTGATCTTCGATAACAATCACGTGGCCGGTGTCTGTCGCAGCTTTACGAAGGGTGGTTGTATCAAGCGGTTTAACACTATACAGATCAATAACTCTAGCTGTAATTCCTTCTTTTATAAGCTTGTCATGCGCAGTGAGTGCTTCGTGAACAGTTATTCCGGCGCCTACAAGCGTTACCGTGTCCGCAGGACTAGCGCGCAACGTTTTGCTGCCCCCAATGGGAAATGTCTCAGTCTGGGGGTAGAGGACCGGGGTATCTTTGCGCGTGGTACGGATATAGACAATCCCTTCATGCTTGGCGGCTTCTTGAGCGCATCCCTCTGTGCTGATAGCATCGCTCGGGTAGAGTACGGCGCTATTATGCAGCGTTCTAAATAAGGCAATATCTTCAAGGGCCATTTGTGAAGCACCATCTTCACCAATAGATACGCCAGCATGGGAGCCGACAAACACCATGTGAGCGCCTGCATACTGGCTCATGCGGATTTGATCAAAGGCGCGGCTAAAAAATGCTGCAAAGGTTGAAACAAGCGGAATTTTGCCGCGCTTGGCCATTCCAAGTGCTGTACCAACCATATTTTGTTCAGCAATATACATTTCAAAAAACCGTTCCGGAGCAACTTTTTTCATGGTTTCGGCATATGTTGAATTGCTTGTTTCGGCGTCAAGCACAACAAGATTTTCAAATGCTGGTGCTAAATTTAGCAAGGCGTTGCCATAAGCCTTTCGCGTTGAGACTAATTTACCGTCGGTATAGTCTGTCACAGCAACCTTGATTGCGGTACGTTTTTTTGTAACACCATTTTTTTCTGGTGCAGCTACGGCGCCTCGAACATCCATGTTAATTTGACCAAGTTCAGGCAATGCTTTTTGTAGTTCTTCTTGTGAAAGTGCTTTGCCGTGCCAGCCGTCTTTATTTTCCAAAAAAGAAACACCTTTTCCTTTGACTGTTTTGGCGATAATACAAAATGGTTTATCGCTCTTTTCGGCTTGCGAAAAAGCTGCGGCGATTTCTTCCAAAGAATGTCCATCAATAACAGCAGCGTTCCAACCAAAGGCAGTTACCTTTTTGTAATAACTTTCCATGTCATAGCCAAGCATCGTTTCACCGCGCTGGCCAAGGCGATTCACATCAATAATGGCAACAAGATTATTGGTTTTATAGAATGCGGCTGATTCCAGAGCTTCCCAAACCGACCCTTCCGCCATTTCGCTATCACCCAAAAGCACATAGGTGCGATACGAAGTTTTGTCTAAGTATTTGGCATTCAACGCCATGCCAAGCCCCACAGACAGTCCTTGGCCGAGTGAGCCGGTCGGCACTTCTGTATAGGGAAACATGAGCGTAGGATGGCCTTCCAGGCGACTCCCGAATTTGCGGAGTGTATCAAGTTCGCTGGCTTCGATTGCGCCGGCTGCTGCGTAAAGCGAGTAAAACAGTGGGGAAGCATGGCCTTTGGAAAAAATAAGCCGGTCATTGTTGGGATTCTTGGGATTCTTAAGATCAGCTTTAAAGAACCCTCCAAACATAAGGACCGTGAGAAGGTCGGTGGCAGAAAGTGATGAAGTGGCGTGCCCTGAGCCTGCGTCAGTGGTCGAAGTCAAAATAAAATATCGAATGAGCGTGGCTAATTTTTGCAATTCGGAAGTTGGAGTCTGCGACATACAAAAGTACTTAGATAATTATTTTTTCTTTTTAACTAGAGGTTTGGCTGCCTTGGTGTGTACTGCGTTGTGCCCGCCAAATTGATTGCGCAGTGTCGACAAGAGCTGCCCCGTGTAACTTGGTTTTTTTTGTGATGCCACGCGGAATTTAAATGAATCTTCAATAACTGGCGCTGGAACTTTTAATTTTTTGGCTGCTTGCACTGTCCATTCTCCTTCGCCGGTGTAGTTCACTGACCCGGATATGCCTTTCAAATCCTGTCCGTAGGCTTTAAAGCCGGAAGCTAGCCAGCCGACGAGTCTCGATTCAATAACGCTGCCATGGTTATAAATATCAGTCACCTTTTCTAAATCAAGTTTAAACTTGGATTTTTTCATCACCGCAAATCCTTCGGCCAGGGCTTGCATCATGCCGTATTCGATACCATTGTGAACCATCTTCACAAAATGCCCGGCGCCGAACCCATCAAAGAATTGATAGGCGTCAGGGGCAGCCAAATCGCGGAAGAGATATTCAATTTTTTCAAATATTTTTCGTTCTCCGCCGATCATGAGGCATGGGCCGGCCAGTGCGCCGCCTGGTCCCCCTGATGTACCACAGTCCAAAAAGTGTATACCGAACTTTTTGAGTTTTGCTGCCCGTTTAGCGGCGTCGCCATAAAATGAATTTCCGCCGTCAATAACAATATCACCTTTTTTAAGGAGTGGTACGAGTCCAGTTTTACCGAACAGCATGTCGTCAACCGGTTTACCTGCAGGCACCATCAGCCAAATAATGCGTGGAGTTGGTAGGCTTTTGACGAGATCAGGTAGCGAATACGCGCCGTTAATTCCTTCGGTTTCAATTTCTCGGGTAACTTCGGCAGTGCGATTGAAGGCGGTGATGTCCCATCCTTGAGAGTGCAAACGTCTCGCTAAGTTGCCGCCCATTTTACCAAGACCGATTAAACCCATTTTTTTAAGCGGGGCTTTCGAAGTATTTTCGAGTGATCCAAAAGTGTGGGTGGTTGCGATGGTATTTGTATCAGGCGCATAGCTTTGGAGTTTTGGAATTTGTTTTGTCCAAACATCGCTAATCGAATCGATAAACCGCCACATTTCGCGTACTTCGCGCGTATCATTGAAGAGTGTTTGGTCGCCCGTTATGCTGTCAAGCAAAAGTTTTTTATATTCTTCAACATACTGTGATGTGCTTGCTTCCGTGCGGAGCATGAAGTCGATGGTGCGTTCGTTGATTTTAAAATCAAGCCCGGGAACTTTTGACCAGAACTTAATCGTAATACCTTCTACCGGATCAAGCCCAAAAATAATTTGATTTTTGTTGTGCTTGTCGCCGGGCGGGCACAGGCACGGGGCAGCGTGTTTAAAGGTTATAATAATTTCTTTTTTCTTTTCGCCCATGCGTTTGCCGCTTTCCATAATAATCGGCACGCCCTTCCAGCGGGGTGACGTCAGTTCCGTTTTAACTTTAAAATAGGTCTCAGTGGTAGAAGTGGGGGATACGCCTTTAATCGTCTGGTAGCTTTCATACTGTGCGCGAAGCGTATTTTCCGCAACTTCTTTTTTGGTAAGCTCGGGAAGTGTTTTTAAAATTGCCACGCGCTGATCGCGAATCGCAGCGGCCGTAAAAGCATTAGGTCGTTCCATGGTAACGAGTGCCAGCATCTGCATGATATGATTTTGTCCCATATCGCGTAGCGCCCCAACACCATCATAAAACGGTCCGCGGAGTTCTACGCCTAAAGTTTCCCACAGTTTAATTTCAATCTGCTCGATAAACTGATTGTTCCAAATTTTTTCAAAGAGATTGTTGGAAAAACGAAACGTCAAAATATTCTGAAGCATTTCTTTGGCCAAATAGTGGTCGATGCGATAAATTTGTTCCTCTTTAAAAAGTTTGCCGAGAAGTTCATCCAGTTTTTCTGCAGTAGCCAAATCGCGCCCAAAAGGCTTTTCAACCAAGACCCGGGTCCAGCCCTCTTCGGGGGAACAGGGTTTGGTGAGTTCCGAAGACGCCAGGTGATTAACGATTGTTTTCAAGAAGTCCGGAGGAACAGCGAGGTAAAACAATTTATTCGAGCAGGCTTTCCATTCTACATCCGTTGCGCCCAAGCGCTTGGCCAGCGCAACGTAGTCGGACTGTTTTTCAAAATCTCCTTGCTGAAAAACAAAGCGGTGTAAAAATTTTCCGACTTCTGCGGGGTCGGTTATATTGTAACGGGGGTCTTTTTCAATAATTGCTTTTAGGTGTTCCCGAAAGGAGTCGTTGTTAAGTGCGCGGTGAGAATAGCCGACAATTTGAAATAAAGCCGGTAAATTATTTTCAAGGTGTAAATGAAAAAGCGCGGGGACAATTTTTTTAGTCATCAAATCGCCGGTTGCGCCCAAGATTACCAGAATCGTTGGTAGCGAATTTTTATTCATATACAAAAAGATAGACTCCTTTAAAACTCTGGTATAATAACACTATTCTAAAAATGTAACAAACACACTAATTGACAGTAGTGAGGGAACTCGTTAGTATGTAGAATCGCTAAAATAAAGGCTTTATATGGTTCAAGGCTTTTGGAAAAACTTACCCAAACCCATTTTTGTCCTCGCGCCCATGGCCAATGTCACGGACGCGGCTTTTCGATTTATTATTGCCAAGTACGGCAAGCCTGATGTGCTCTGGACGGAATTTGTTTCGTGCGACGGCTTATGTTCGCCGGGTAGAGCTGAGCTGCTAACCGATTTCATCTATGACGAATCGGAGCGCCCGATTATTGCTCAGGTTTTTGGCTCGAAACCGGAAAATTTTTACCAAACTGCTCTTTTGGTTCAAGAACTTGGTTTTGACGGTATCGATATTAATATGGGCTGCCCTGAGCGTAGCATCAGCGGTAAACAATGCTCGGGTGCGGCGCTTATCCAGTATCCGGAATTAGCGAAAGAAATTATTGCGGCCACCAAACGAGGTGCTGGCAAATTGCCGGTCTCGGTTAAAACGCGCCTTGGGTATAATAAAAATGTACTTGATACCTGGTTACCCAATTTGCTCGAAGCAGAACCAGCCGCAATTACACTGCATGCCCGCACTAAAAAAGAAATGTCACTCGTACCGGCGCACTGGGAAGAAATTGCGCGGGCCGTAGCCATTCGCGATAAGTATGATTCGTCTTCGGACAAGACGCTTATTTTGGGAAATGGCGATGTAAAAGACTTAGACGAAGCCAATCAACGCGTTCGCGAAACCGGTTGTGACGGTGTTATGATTGGGCGAGGAATTTTTGGCAATCCGTGGTTATTTAATCGCGAACGAGATTACAAGACAATTACGCCGGAAGAAAAAACGCGCGTACTGGTTGAGCACACGCATCTGTTTGAAAAATTACTCGGTGAGAAAAAAAGTTTTGCCTTAATGAAAAAACACTATAAGGCGTATGTGAATGGCTTTGACGGAGCGAAAGAATTACGCGTGAAACTCATGGAAGCGGAAAATGCCGATGAAGTCGAAGCTATTGTTCAGGAGCACCAAAGTATCCTTTAGATATGAACAAGCGGGGCAGCGTCTTCGCTGCGCCCGCTTTGGTAAGGGTGGTTATTCCTCACAGGTGGTGAGGGCCTTGGGAGGTGCCAGTCCCAGGATTTGGGAAACACTCCCGATTCTCCTGCAATCGCCGCACTCGTCGCAGACTGCGAACATGTCGTGGTCTGCCCCTTCCACGACTTGCAGACGTTGTGCGGCCACTTTTGGCGGGTCTTCTTTTCGGACGACTTGATCACCCGGAACAATCCGAAGTCCCGTACAGAGCTTGCCGGGCTCCTGACCGGGACGCATGCAAGGATTGGTAAGTGCGCGTAGTGCTTTTGTAAAACCTGACATTATACAAGTTCCTCCCAAAAAGAACTGGCACATACGCTACGCTGGTTAAGCGTTTTGTCAAGGGTTTTTAGGTGCATAACTAGGAATTTTTTGTTGAGCATGCGAGCACTTCCATGGTATACTGATGCCATTAAGATTTAAAATCACTTTTCTATGGTGGACGTTCAAGAAATTTTTTCCCGCATGCAGGAAAATAGAAAAAAGCAAAAAGATTTAAAAAGCGTTTATAAAGATGCGCTCGAAACATCGCTTGAATATAAAGAAGTAATGGAAAAAATGAAAGCGCTTCGGGAAAAGAAAAAACAGATTGAAGAAAATACTAAAGCACAATTTACCAGCGAGTTTAATCAGCTTGACGCGTATAAGACAGACTTGGAATCCGACCTTGTACTTCTCAGCGACGCGGCTTTATCACTTATGATGAAAGGCGAGCAGGTGGAAGTTCAAGATGAATACCACAATACCTACGATCCAATTTTTAGTGTTAAATTTAAGAAAGCCAATTAATATATGAAAAAAAATACCACTTATATTTTAGCGGGAATTGGCGCGGTTGCACTTTTTATTATTGGGTATTTTGTTTGGATTCGGGTGTATGTTCCAACCGAAGGCTCTGTTGCTAGCTTAAATGGAATTCAGCGCCCGGTTCCTCAAACGCCAACGGCCCCGGAAGAAATAATTCCTGCAGAGACTCCCGCAGGCGCTGCGGTTCGCCCGCCAACGTCGGCATCTACTGACTATGAAAAGGCGCTTAATGACTATCGTTCACGAGGTGCTTATTTTCAATTCGTAAATTGCGCTGGCAACCCGGGTTCGCTTACCCTTAAACGGGGGACTGTTTTCATGCTCGACAACCGTGATAGCAAAGCGCACAAGATAAAAGTTGGTACCGTTACCTATACTGTGGGCGGTTATGGGTACAAGCTGGTCAATCCTCAAACGCTCGGACTTAACCATATTACCTGTGACGGCGGGGGAGCGGCCGCTGTGAATGTGCAGCGCTAAGATGCGTTTTTAGCTTGTCTTGACGGAGCCAGGTTTTTGTGCTACTCTATAGTCAATAATTTGGGCAACAATAGTAACCTAAGGTTCCCAAAAAGAGGTCGAACAATTTATACATACGCTCTCAAAAAACATTTTGGGAACAATTCCCTTAGAATATCTCTATGGCCTTTGGTACTGATCGTCAAATGTTTGACGTGGACCTTACCTGCTCACAATGCGGTGCCCACGTTTCACAGTTGCCTTTTCAACCTTCTGGAGATCGTCCGGTTTACTGCTCTGACTGTAACCGCACGTATCGCCAAAATCGTGCTGGTGGCGCTGGAGGAATGGGTGGCGGTATGAGTCGCGGTCCTCGCGCTCCTCGCCAAATGTACAGTGTCAACTTGAACTGTGCTAGCTGCGGTGCTCAAATCACTCAGCTTCCTTTCCAGCCAACCGGTGACAAGCCAGTATATTGCCGAGACTGCATGCAGGCTCGCCGCAACAGCTAAGCTATCACGCTGAAACTTAAACCCCGCGCCTTAGGGCGCGGGGTTTTAAGTAGAAGGCTGTTTCTTTTATTTTTTATCACCCCACTGCCAGTGTGGTTTTTCACCTGTTTTCCAGCAGATAAGAATTAAAACGAGAATTAAAAGAAATGTTTCGGGTACAAACGCAAGGAGCGTATCGCTTATTGAGTGCGAAGCAGCGTCGATGCGCAAGAAATTGACTACGATAAGTCCAACGAAAATAACCAAAATAAGCCATCCCTGCCAGGTAGCAGGTGTCCAACCCCAGCCATAGGTTTTGGCTGCAAACCAATATTTTTTGGTTCCATTGGGCATAGTGTTCATGCTTTCTTGGGCCATATAAAAAATTAAAAGTTAAATATACCCCGTAGTTTAGCACGCATACTAAAAAAATTCAAAATAAGACCTATGAAACCTCAAGTAAAAATTCTCACGGCCCTTTCTGGGGGTGTAGATTCTGCAGTCGCTGCGGAGCTTTTGGTTTCGCAAGGGTATGATGTTACTGCTGCCTACATGATTAATTATGACGGCCAAAATAAGTTTGGGGAGTCCTGCTGGGTACCGGAGTACCAAGATGCTGTCCGCGTTGCGGCAAGTATCGGCATTCCGATTTTAAAATTTGATTTTACAAAGGAATATCAGGCGAAAGTTTTGGAATACATGTTCAGTGAATACGAAGCCGGGCGTACCCCTAATCCTGATGTGCTGTGTAATAAATATATTAAATTTGGTTTCTGGCTCGATAAGGCAAGGGAACTGGGGTTTGAATATTTGGCTACCGGGCACTATGCTCGCACCGCTGTTTCAGATGTAGGCATTGTCCATTTGATTCAAGCAAAGGATGAAAATAAAGACCAAACGTACTTTCTTCATCAGCTTACTCAGCAGCAGTTGTCGCACGCACTATTTCCGGTGGGTGAATACACTAAACCAGAAGTTCGCGAATTGGCAAAAAAATTTAATTTGCCTGTGGCTGAAAAAGAAGAAAGTATGGGAATCTGTTTTGTCGGTGAAGTTCCTATGAAGGAATTTTTGCAAACGCGCATTAAGCCAACTCCGGGAAAAATTGTTACGTCGAGCGGTGAAGTATTGGGTGTCCACGAGGGTTTGGCATTTTATACGATTGGTCAGCGCAGTTTTGGTGTAACCGGAACTAAATCGTTGGCTGTTAAGGGGCAAGATACGAAGCCCTTGTACGTGGTTGGTAAAAATTTTGCGACTAACGAGCTTGTTGTTGGTTTTGATACTGATCCCTTGCTCTATAAAAAGGAAATATCGCTTACCCAAATTCATTGGATTAGTGGACAACCGCCTACGTTTCCATTAGAATGTGAAGTGCGACTCCGTCATCGCCAACCGCTCCAAAAGGCGGTGCTTCAAGAAGACACATCAAGCACCGCAGTTGCGCAAACGCTCGTTTTTAATGAACCGCAACGCGCACCCACCCCGGGTCAATTTGCGGTCTTCTACAAGGATGGCGAATGTTTGGGTGGGGGAGTGATCGAAACTATTTAAAATATTGTATGCTTACGAGCCAGGAACTCCGTCAAAAATACATTTCTTTTTTCCAAAGCAAGGGCCATGCGGCTATTGCTTCGGCTTCGGTTATTCCGGACAATGATCCGACGGTTTTGTTTACAACTGCCGGCATGCATCCGCTGGTTCCGTATTTATTGGGCCAGAAACATCCGTCCGGTAACCGTCTTACCAACGTACAAAAATGTATCCGTACCCAAGATATAGATGAGGTGGGGGATGCGCGTCACATGACCTTTTTTGAAATGATGGGTAACTGGTCTTTGGGTGATTATTTTAAAAACGAAGCGATTGAATGGAGCTTTGAATTTTTGACCAGCAAAGAATATTTGGGAATCGATCTGCGTAAATTGGCGGTATCGGTGTTTGCCGGCGACAATGATGCGCCGCGTGACGATGAGTCTGCTGCCAAGTGGAAGGCGCTCGGCATGCCCGAGCATAAAATTGCGTATCTCCCGAAGAAAAATAATTGGTGGGGTCCGGCTGGTACAACGGGGCCATGTGGCCCAGACACCGAAATGTTTTATTGGATGGGGGAAGGGGAATTTCCACCCGAAAATAGTAATCCAGGCAACGACGAAGACAACTGGCTTGAAATTTGGAACGATGTCTTCATGCAGTATTTTAAAAATGAAGATGGTACTTTTAGGCCGCTTGAACAGCAAAATGTTGATACGGGCATGGGGCTTGAACGCACACTCGTGGTTATGAACGGTTTTGCTGATGCCTTCCAGATTGACACGATGTGGGCGATCATTCAAAAAATCCAAACCGTTTCCGGTAAAGAATATATTGAAAACAAAGACGTAACGCGCTCCATGCGAATTGTCGCTGATCATTTGCGTACTGCAACCATGATCATGGGCGATGATAAAGGTGTTGCCCCAAGCAATGTTGATCAGGGGTATATTGTTCGCCGCCTGATTCGCCGCGCCGTTCGCCACGGACGCTTGCTTGGCATCAAAGACCATGTCTGCTCTTCAATTGCCGAAACGGTGATCGAGATTTATGGTGATGTCTATCCAGAACTCAAACGTAACCGCGAATTTGTGATAACCGAAATGGCCCGCGAAGAAGCCAAGTTTCACAATACCGTTGAGCAGGGCCTTAAAGAATTTGAAAAATTAGTTAACGGCTTTAGAATGGCATTTGAAAAAACCGGCGTCCTTATTAAAGAAATTTCTGGTAAACATGCCTTCAAGTTGTATGATACCTACGGCTTCCCACTCGAAATGACTCAGGAGCTCGCGCTCGAAAATGCCCTCACGGTTGATGTGGCTGGTTTTGAAGCAGCGTTTAAAGAGCATCAGGAAAAATCTCGTGTGGGTGCAGAACAGAAATTTGCCGGCGGTCTTGCGGATCACAGCGAAATGTCTACCAAGTATCACACTGCGACACATCTACTCCATGCGACACTTCTTAAAATTCTCGGTCCTCACGCTACGCAGCGGGGAAGTAATATTACTCAAGAACGCATGCGCTTTGATTTTGCGCACCCGGAAAAATTGACTGCCGAACAAATTAAGCTGGCTGAAGATATGATTAATGGTGCGATTGCCCATGATTACCCGGTTAGTTTTGCTGAAATGAGTTTTGAAGAAGCAAAAGCAAAAGGTGCGATTGGACTGTTTGAAGATAAATATCAAGAAAAAGTAAAAGTATATACAGTTGGGGACGCTAATGAAATGGCCGCTGCTGATCCGGCAGCTCCGACGTATAGTCGCGAAGTCTGCGGTGGTCCGCATGTTGAGCGGACTGGTACTATGGGAAAGTTTAAAATTGTTAAAGAAGAGGCGATCAGCGCCGGAGTGCGCCGTATTAAAGCGGTCTTGGAATAATTTTTATCTAATGTACAAAAATTTCTTACGTAAAGCCTGGTCACTCCGCGCGCAATTCGCGAAATATTTTGTTATTGGTTTTAGCGCCTTTGTACTGGATATTGCAACCCTCTTTCTATTTAAGGAATACCTTCATCTGTCAGCGGTAGAGGCAGTTGTTCTCAATCAGGCACTTATCCTCAATTATGTTTTTTTCCTTAATAAGTACTGGACGTTCAAGGTGAATGGAGTTACACGTTCCCAAATCATCCGTTTTTATTGTATTGCAGCTTTGAATTACGGTATTTCGGTTGTCTGGATGTGGTTTTTTACCGAGCATCACCGTGTGGTCATTATAGAGCCTGCTCGCTACAATTATTTGTTGTTTCGAGCAGTTAATATTGCACTTGCTGTTGCTTGGAATTTTTTATTATATAAATTTTGGGTCTACAAAGCTGCGCCTCAACCCCCAGTTACCGAAGCTGTGCAGTAAGGGTGTGTACAACTGCTACCTGTACTAGGGGGTCTCATATCGAGGGTAGTAATTTTTGGCTAATTATAGGGAATTATTGCCAAGAAGGACTCAAAATAGGTGAAACGGCTAAATAAAGGCAAAACGCTTGACTTGGGAGCGCTTTTCCGTTATACTAATCACAGATTAATTTTTCTTGAATGGCTAACGACAAAGAAATTATCGAGATTGTGGGGGTTATTGAAGAGCTTTTACCAGCCGGTATTTTCCGGATTAAGCTCGAAAGTGGCCAAACGATCATCGGACACCTGGCCGGCAAAATGCGTTTAAACAAGATTCGTTTATCGCTCGGCGACAAAGTAAAGGTGGCTATGACACCCTACGATCTAACGAAAGGCAGAATCATCTTTCGCTTTTAAAAACTTTATAAGAATATCTGCGCAATGCGCAGAATTTACGTCGAGTTTCACTAAAAGAAAATTTCCTTTGGTTCAACTCTAGTAAATATCAACCAGTGCGGTGTAGCTTGATCTTCTTCAGTCTTCCGGTACTTTGTCCGACTGAAGGAACATATTGGGCGTCGATATCGCGGCAGTGGTTGGTATTTTTTCTTACTTAAAATATCTGTAATTAAACCTAATTCCTTCGAATATGAAAGTCCGCGCTTCCGTAAAGAAAATCTGCATGAAATGCAAAATCGTTCGTCGCAATGGACGCCTGCGCGTCATTTGCGCCAACTCGAAACATAAACAACGCCAAGGTTAATCCCTTTATATCTTTACCTCTTCAATAATTACTACTACCACGTATGCGTATTGCTGGAACTAACATCCCTAATGAAAAGAGAGTCGATGCTTCGCTCAGTTACATCTATGGTATCGGACCGACTTTGGCTAAAAAAGTTTTAAAGGCTGCCGGTGTTGACGGGGCTACCCGTGTTAAAGATTTGACCAACGACGAACAGGATAAGCTTCGCGCTATTGTTGAAAAAGGCTATCGTACCGAAGGCGATCTGCGCCGTGAAGTACAGAGTAATATCAAGCGTCTTAAAGATATAAAAAGCTATCGCGGTATCCGCCACATGAAACACCTTCCGGCTCGCGGTCAGCGCACCAAAACCAATTCCCGCACCGTTCGCGGCAACACTCGCAAAACTATGGGCAGTGGCCGTAAAGACACTGGTCAGAAAACATAAGTCTGAACCGATTACTCTCTAAATCATCCTATACTTATTTTGTATGATGGAACAAAAAACGAATGCAGCCGGAAGCGAAAATAAAGCTGATGCCAAAGGCGGCAAAGTCGTCAAAGCCAAGAAAAAGAAAGTTTTGAAGCAGGTCCCTCGCGGCAATGCTTATGTTCAGGCTTCGTATAACAACACCATTATCACCGTGGCCGACCCAAACGGAAACGTGCTTGGTTGGTGTTCAGCCGGTGCGACTGGCTTTAAGGGTCCTAAAAAAGCAACTCCCTATGCTGCTAGTGTGGTAGTAAAAGAACTCCTCACCAAAGTTGCTGACTACGGACTTAAAGAAATTAACGTATTTGTTAAGGGTATTGGCGGTGGTCGTGAAAGTGCTATCCGTGCCCTCCATGCCAATGGTTTGAATGTGCTCTCAATTACTGATACGACTCCAATTCCACACAACGGCTGCCGTCCACCGAAACGCCGTCGTGTTTAATACTCTTTATTACCCCAAATTCTACCATTATGGCTCGTGATCTCAGACCAAAACATAAAATTTGTCGCAAGTTTGGAGAAAAACTCTGTGATTCTCCAAAATGCCCAATTACCCGCCGCAGCTATCCAGCAGGTCAGCATGGCCCAAACAAGAAAAAAGCCAAATTGTCTGCCTACGGCAAGCAGCTTCGTGAAAAACAAAAAGTAAAACAAATTTACGGTCTTTTAGAGCGTCAGTTTTCTAACTATGTAGAAGAAGCTTCCAAGAAGACTGGTGACACCAGCAAAATTCTCTTAAACTACTTAGAATCACGCCTCGACAACGTTGTCTACCGCCTGGGCCTTGCCAAATCCCGCCGCTCCGCTCGCCAGATCGTTGGTCACGGTCATACGGTTGTTAATGGTAAGACGGTAGATATTCCATCATACCGTGTTAAAGTAGGGGACGTCGTTGGTATTAAAGAAAGCAAGCAAAAAAGTAAGCTTTACGAAACACTCGCAGAATCGCTCTCTAAAGTTGAAGCTCAGAGCTGGCTTACTGTGGAGCCAAAAACATTGTCGGGTAAAGTTCTCAATGCGCCAACTGCGGAGAACCCGAACTTTGATGCTAAAGCAATTATTGAGTTTTATTCTCGTTAATTTTTTACACTATGGAGAATTTTCTTCTTCCTTCCAAAGTGGAATTCCAAGAGGGGCAGACACCGAACTCCGGTTCGGTTGTTATTACACCGTGCTATCACGGGTATGGAACGACGCTCGGAAACGCGCTCCGTCGTGTGCTTTTGTCTTCGCTGCCAGGCTCGGCTGTTGAACACTTTAAAGTAAAAGGTGTTTCGCACGAGTTTAGTACGGTAGAAGGTGTCAAAGAAGACGCCATGGAGCTCATGCTTAACCTCAAACAGCTGGCCGTTAAAATTTTTAGCGACGAACCGGTTGTTTTGAATCTGGTTAAAAAAGGCCCGGGAGTGGTTACGGCCGCTGATTTTCAAGCTAACTCTAATGTTGAAATCGTTAATCCGGAATTAGTAATTGCTCATTTAACCAGCAACAAGACGCTCGACATCGACGTTACGGTTGGCAAAGGACGCGGTTATAAACCGGTTGAAGAAAAAGATAAACAGAACTATGACCTCGGTACTATCGTGATGGACTCGGTCTATACTCCGGTTAAAGACGTTGGGTATAAAGTTGAATACACCCGTGTTGGTGACATCACAAACTTTGAACGCCTGATCATCAACATTGAAACCAACGGAACCATCGCTCCAAAGGATGCTTTGCTTCAGAGTACTCAGATTTTGATTAATCATTTCAACATTATTTTAGATGAAGTAAACGCTAGTGCCGATTTTGCTCCAGCACGTGTGGAAGCTGCCAGCGAAGAAGCAGCTAGCGAACCACTGGAAGAAATGCCAGCAGATGAAGCAAGTGATGATGAAACTGAAAAAAAACCAAAAGCTAAGAAGGCTAAGAAAAAATAACCCCTTATTAAAACTACCAGCTGTAACGCATTGTTATGAGACATCAAAAAACTAAAATTACCCTTGACCGCAACTCGGCTGCCCGCCGGTCGCTCTTAGCTAATTTGGCTGAAAGCCTTATTATCTACGAAAAGATTACAACTACCAAAGCCAAAGCCCGTGCGCTGCGTTCGTATGTTGAAAAATTGATTACCAAATCAAAACCAAATACGCTCGCTGCCCGCCGCGAAATTATCAAAGAATTGTACACTGAGAATGCCGTCAAAAAATTGATGGAGCAGCTTGGTCCGCGTTATAAAGATCGTGCTGGCGGATATACCCGCACCACCAGTCTTCGCAACCGTGTAGGGGACGGAGCCGAAGAAGTACAGATTGAATTCGTCTAAATTTATTTGTCTTAATAACTGTTATGGCTAGTATTAAACGTAAAAAACACGAACTTGATGCGACAAACCAGGCTCCTGGCCGCCTCGCCACAAAGATCGCTACGCTCCTCAGCGGCAAACACAAAGCCAGCTTTGTGCCTCACCGTGATATGGGAGACAAGGTTGTGGTTATCAACGCTGACAAAGTTTTGTTTACTGGTAAGAAACTTGATCAGAAAGAATTTTTGCACCACACGATGCATCCAGGTGGGTTGAAGCGCGTTCCGGTTAAGAAAGTTATGGCTGAAAAACCAGAAGATGTTATCCGCCATGCTGTGGTGAAAATGCTTCCAAAAAATAAACTGCGTGAGGCTAGACTTCTCCGCCTGTCTTTTAAATAAACTGCACGTTGTATGACAAAGCTTACTACTAAAACCGATCAACTACGCGCTGTTGGCCGCCGCAAATCTGCCTCTGCCCGCGTTCGCCTTGAAAAAGGTAAAGGCACCGTGACTGTAAATGGTCAGCCGCTTGAAAAGTATTTCCCTTATTTTGAATGGCAGGAAACTGTCTTGGCTCCGCTCAAAGCACTTGGCAAAGATAAAGATCTGGATGTATCTGCTAAAGTTGCTGGCGGCGGTAAAAAAGGACAGGCTACCTCAGTGCAGCTCGGCCTTTCACGCGCCCTGGTGCTCTGGAATGAAGAGTTCAAAAAAACGCTCAAAGCTCTTGGTCTTCTTACTCGCGACGCTCGCGTTAAGGAACGCAAGAAACCAGGTTTGAAAAAAGCTCGTCGTGCACCACAGTGGAGCAAACGTTAATTTTAAACTTCATCATCAAAAAAGCATGCCCAATGGCATGCTTTTTTAGAAATTAAAATCAATAGTTTTTTAAATAGAACAGCTCCCGGTTGTGGGAGCTGGAAGGAACTGTTTGGATATGTTCTGCCGTAAAAAGCAATAATTAAATGACCGGAATGCAGGTCGCAGTCCACCGATCGTGCAGCCCGTCAATCGTGACCGAGTGATAGCCGCCTTGGCGAAGTTTTTCAGCCATAACGCGTTCAGCCAGACGAGCTACCTTTCGGCGAGCTACAGGCCGCGGGAAGACAAAGGTCTTTGTTTCACCTTCTGCCAGGTTTGAGCACTCTACAAACATCTGTTCGAGTGTCATCGTTTACTCCCGGGTAGATTGCTTGTTAAGAATGGTAAATGGTTTTTTAATAAAGTGCAATAGCTGCTTTTTTATCCACCAAAACCCTTTTCAAAAGTATAAAAAAGTGCTAGCGTGCAATGCGTCAACTTGAACCTTACAATCGGGGAAGACGATGGCAACGCTACTCAAATCAAGAGTTTTCTTGCTTTTCTCGGGCCTCTTTTCGATTCTGTTTGTGGGCCACGTGCTCGTTGCGAAACAACTTAACTACAGCGAGCCTGTGGTAAAAACGAAGTACGAGGTTGTAGTTCTTGGGGGAAACCACTGCGAAGCTTGCTGGTGGACGATGGGTTGGCTCAAAACCCGTGCCGATGAACACCCGGGACTCATCAGCGTCTCGTCGGTGCACAAAGAAGAAGGCACAGGTAATGAAGCGCAAGAAGAATGGGAACTGTTCCGACGTGATATCTCGACACGCTTTTGCGAGCTGCGCAAAGATCACGAGCGGTGTAAATTGTTCGCACAAAAGGGCTGGCTGGTTCCGTATCCGATCTGCCTGCTGGTTGATGCGCAGGGCCACATAACGCTTCGTGCGTATACAGGTGCGAACGAGTGCACAGAGGGTCTTTGGAACGACCTGTTTCCGTATTCGGTGCCCTAGTACGTGATCTGTCCGCTGCGATCGCGGACCGGGACTTTGTTGACTCGCTGCTCTCAATAAGCAGCCTGGGGAGTACGACAGTGCGTACTCCACTAATCTTAGGGTATTTTTGCTTATGTACCATGAGATTTTTTATGACCTCAAGTGCTTGACGAGCTGGTCAATTTTGGTATAGCATCCAAAGGCTTCTTATAAGGAGGAGCGAATGGTACGAGAAAAAGTTCCGGGACGTGAAAAGGGTCGGCGAAAGGAGAAGAAAGAACGCCGACTAAGGCGTGAACCGCGGGCACGAACCCGTGGTGAGGGCGAGTGGACGATGCGTCACCCGCCGCGGACGATCCTCCAGCGCAAGCGCGGGCTGAGTAGCCAGGAACGTTTGGCCCGGATCGCCAAGCGCCGCCCGGGGCAGCTCAAGCGCCTCGTTCCGCTCCAGCACTAGAGGAGCATCTCGGCACCCCCGACCCGCTTTATACTTTAAGACGGGGGAAAGGGGGTGCCTTCTTCGTTCAATGGATAAAAACCTCAGTATCTGGTAAGCTAGGATGTATTCCTAGCTTTTTTACATGGCGTATTCTGTTGCTCAAAACACGTCTTTTTTAACCGCCGCATCTGTCCTCCAAAAGGTTATTTCCTTTTTTTATTTTACGCTTTTGGCTCGGGTGGTGGGGGTAGAAAATGTCGGTCAATATTTTTTTGCCTTAACGTTCACAACCATTTTTAGCGTTGTGGCGGATTTTGGGTTGGCAAATACGCTCACTCGCGAAGCGGCTCAGTTTCCGGAAAAAAGCAGTACCTATGCCGCAACAGTTTTTTGGTTAAAAATTATATTCGGTTTTTTAGCGTATGGATTAGTACTCAGCGCCCTTGAAATTTTAAAGTATCCAGCGTCGCTCAAACTCCTTGTTTGCCTGTCTGGTATAACCATGTTTTTTGATAATTTACAAACTGTTTTTTACAGCGTGCTGCGTGCGCGTAAAAATTTATTTTTTGAAGCTATTGGCATGGTTTCTTCACAATTGCTTACGCTTGGCATTGGAGGGCTTGCCCTGTATCTTCGTTGGCCGCTGTACTCGCTTATTATTGCTTATACAGTTCCCAGCTTGTGTAATTTGGTGTATGCCAGCATCGTCGCGCGGCGTTTGCAGTCGATGAGCTTAAGGCATGCTTTTGACAGCACTATAGCCACATCATTTTTAAAACTTGCTTGGCCCATAGCTCTAGCTGGCGTAATTGGCCGCCTCTACGCGTACAGTGACTCGCTTTTAATGTCCAAAATGGTTTCGCCTCTAGAGTTGGGGTTATGGAGTGTTCCGTATAAAACAACCTTTGCTTTTCAGTTTATTCCCGTTGCTCTGGCGGCGAGTTTGTATCCAGTAATTAGTTCTTTGTTTTTGACAGAACCGGGTAAAATAGGGGAACTGATTACCAAAGCGTATCGTTATTTATTCACGATTATATTTCCGTTAGCTATCGGGCTTGGAGTTTTGGCGCGTCCGGTTATCGTAGCTTTTTATGGAATAAAATATACTCCGGCAATTCCGGTGTTGCAGATTTTATTAGCCGGGCTTGTCTTTATTTTTTTGACGCTTATTAATGGAGCTTTATTTAATGCTGTTGGAAGACAGAAAACGCAAACACTGTTAATCACAATGGCACTTGTCATAAACGTGGCACTTAATCTGATCATGTTGCCTCGCTTTGGTATTCGTGGAGCTGCCTTGGCCGCGTTTATAAGCAATCTAATGCTTTGGTTGGTTGGATTTATTGCGATTGTTAAAATAATTTCATTTCCCTTTAAAGATTTTGCCCGTTTTTTCAATCAGACTTTCTGGCCTGCGGCCGGCATGGGGGGTCTCGTGTGGCTGCTGGAGCCGCGTATCCACTGGCTCTTTACGATTCCTGTGGCTGTGGTATGCTATGGCGCACTTCTGTATGTTTCTGGCGGCCTTACGAAGGCCATGCTTCAGGAATTTCGTTTTAAACTTCGTCGTACATGATATATAAAACACTGCATCTTACACTTGAGTATCCACCCCAAATTGGTGGTATTGCTAGTTATGTTTACAATTTTGCCGCTCATACTTTGGCTGAAGAAACGATAGTGTATGCGCCAGAAATAAAAGGTTCTGCATCATTTGATGCAGCGAATGCCTGGAAAGTTTTTCGTCATAAACCGTATTGGCTGCTCTGGCCCCATTGGCTACGCATGCTGTGGCAGGTTTACCGCATCGTCAAAAAAGAGACCATTGCCACCATCTATGTCCATCAAGTTTTGCCGGGCGGGCATGTTGCTCGAATCATTAAGAAGCTCTTCAAGGTTCCCTATATAGTTTTTCTGCATGGAACAGATCTTGACCATGCACTTGCCTTCCCTCGTAAACGGAAGCATCTTATTAAAATTGTTTCCGAAGCGCATAGTGTCGTAGTTAACAGTTCGTTTTTAGCTGAAAAATTTACTAAAGCAATTTTTTTGCCAACCCCGGTTCGCGTGCTTAATCCGGCTCCCGCTGATTATTTTTTTGAAACAGTAGACTCGGAAAAAATTAAAAAACTTAAATCTCAATTAGCTTTGCAGGGTAAAAAAGTACTCCTGAGTGTTGGTCGCATGGTTCCTGGTAAAGGGTATGCGACTCTGACCCGGCTTTTGCCGCGCCTCCTCGAAAAATTCCCGGATTTAGTGTGGATTTGTATTGGCGACGGGCCGGAAAAAGCCCGAATTGTGGAGATGGCAACAAAAACAAACGTGCAACATGTCATTAGGTTTTTGGGTTCAGTTGACCAGCTTGAACTCCCGGTGTTCTATCAGCTTGCGGATCTGTTTGTGTTGCTTGCAGGTTCGGATAGCACCACCGAAGAAGGGTGGGGAACCGTTTTCATGGAAGCTGCTGCCAGTGGGCTCGCGGTGGTTGCGGGCGGAGTCGGTGGTGTTCCTGAAGCTGTACTCGACAAGGTTACCGGTCGCGTAGTGCCTCCCACGAACGAAGAAGCAATGCTCGCAGCTATCTCGGATCTTTTGCTTGACCCGGCACAAGCTACATCGCTCGGCCAAGCAGCTAAAACGCGTGCACAGAACGAATACACGTGGCAAAAACAACTATTGAAATTTTCCCGTTCCCTATGAATGACCTTATAAGCATCATAATTCCAGTATACAATCACGCAGACGCGCTTAAAACAAGCCTGGAAAGTTTGATTAATCAGACCTATCGACCCCTTGAAGTGGTTATCGTTAACGATGGCAGTACCGACGGTTTTGATTTGCTATTGCCGATACTTCAAGACTTTGGTGAAAAAAATGAATTTCCGCTGGTTATACTTAATCAGGAAAATCAAGGTCCGGCAGCAGCGCGCAATCGAGGCTTTAAAAAATCATCAGGAAATTTTGTTATTTTTTGGGACGCCGATACGGTTGCTGAGCCTGAAATGATTGCCAAAATGCATCAAACACTTCTTGATCATCCTGAGAATTCTTATACGTATAGCCGATTTAAGTTTGGCTGGAAGACTATGCGCTCCGCGCCGTTTAATCCCGAAGAACTTAAGAAAACAAACTATATTGATACCACCAGTTTACTGCGCCGCGAGGCGTTCCCGGGATTTGACGAAAGCCTTAAACGCTTTCAGGATTGGGATATGTGGCTTACGCTTTTAGCTCAAAATAAGACGGGTATATTTATCCCTGAAGTGTTGTTTACCAAGCTCATAGGCGAGCGTGATGAAATTAAAATCAGTTCCTGGTTGCCGAGTTTCATGTACAAGATGCCGTGGAAGAATAAAAATATGGCTTCCTACGAACTCGCTAAGAAAAAGATTTTTGAGAAACACGGATTGACTGAGTAGCGGCTACTGTTGCCAACCAAACAATTCCAAGCACATGAAAAAGTGCGGGTGAAGTAAGGGTAATAATGAGGATCCCTACGGTACTGCCAAGTTTCCAAGCAGGCACGAAGCGATCCTTTTTTAGTTGAAGGCTGAGGTAGAGGAGTAGTGATCCCCAGGCAACAAGGCCAACCAGCCCGAGTTCGGCCCAGATTTCAAGATACCCCCAATCAAACTGCGAGGTGGTAATTTCTTTTTTTACTACCGGACTATAGACCGTGACTGTGTCAGCAAGCCCGTCGCCAATAATTGGACTAGCCTTAATTTTATCTACAATTTTTGGTAAGAGTAAAAGTCGGCTAAGCGAACTTTCTTCCATTGATGGTGTAACAATGCTTTGCAGGCGCAGTCCGAAAATTTCAAGGCCAAGACTTTGTCCTCGACTGGCAGTCAGGTGAATGCCGATAAAAATAGCAATAAACGAAGTGGCTAGAACGATGCTGCCCACCAACCAGCGTTTCCATATTTTTGGTCTGAACACCAAAAGTATGCCGACCCCCAGTGCTAAAATAAAACTACGGGTTAGATTGAGTGAGAGGATAATTAAGAGTGATGCAGTCAACGTAATGCTTAACCATTTTCTGCCTGTTCGCTGAAGCATGCTGTTGAATTGCCAGAGAATGAGTGGAATAAGTATTACTTGTTCATTAAGTACGATGCGGTAGAAATGAAATGGCAGTTCGGTGATTTTCCCGCCCGCCACATCGCGGAACCAGTGGTACAAGGTTCCCTGGAGCGCACTAAGGCCGCTCGAAAAGGCAAAAAGCGTAAAAAGTATAAAGAGAGCGTTGCCAATAATCGCTGCAATCGCACCTGTTTGTACGAAATTTTTAAAGTCTTCGCTGTGGTCAGAATCGAGCAGTTGCCGGATAGGAAAATAATACAGAAAAAACAAGTAGGGAATAGTATCGGCAAAAACTGCTCCAAAACCATGCCCGGCCACAGCGCCGCGCACTGCTGCTAGGGCCGCCACGGCATAGAGTGCGCTAAGGGTGTAAATAAAGGTTTTATTTTCTCTGTAAAGATTTTTAAGGTTACCAAAATTTTGAACAAAAAATATTCCCAAGGAAAGAAATAACAGGCACGTTCGAAGCGACACGCCGCCCAGAGCAAAAAAATTACCTGCTCCGCCTAGAATTATTTCGCTCGCGACTACGTACCATCCCCACACATTTTTTTTAATCAGCAGGTACGCTGTGGCTATAATCAAGATTCCGGCAACAAGCATGTTGACTATCGATGCGCTGTGAAGCGGAGTATCAGGAGGGTAAAAAAAAGAAACCCCTCGCACAAGGAGGTAGGCTGTAAACAAGTAGTACCTCAGGTGTTTGAAGTTCATTTAGGAAGGCAGTTGCGAAGAATTAAACTCTTTAAAACCATTTAAAAATTCTTGGGAGGTCATGGCTTTTTTGCCTTCAAGTTGAAGTTCAACAATTTCAAGCGAACCAGACTTGCACCCAATGTATAATTTTCCACCTTCTGAAATTACTTTACCGGGTTCTCCTGAGTGAATGGACTTTTTAATTTTTAGTAGTTTCAAGCGCTTCCGGTTCCACGTCGTCCAAATACCGGGCCAGGGGGTAAGTCCGCGGTACTGGTTATAAATTTCTGTAGCTGATCTCGTGAAATCAATTTTACCATCCTCGCGTGTAAACATGCGGCAGTGTGTTGCCGCTGACTCATCTTGTGCTTCGGGAGTGAGGGAGTCTGTCAACCAGAGCGGCAATGTGATAATAAGGAGGTTTGCTGCAAGGGGTTCCATTTTTTTACTCAGCTCTGGATATGTTTCGTCAGGCAGAATAGCCAGATTTTGCTGAGCCAAAATTGCGCCGTGATCCATTTTGGCGTCCATGAGCATGATTGTCACCCCGGTTTCAGTCTCACCATTAAGGAGTGCGGTTTGAATAGGTGATGCGCCGCGATATTTTGGAAGTAGAGAAGTGTGCACGTTAATAGTACCTTTTTTCGGAATATCGAGCACCCATTGTGGGATGATAAGACCGTACTGACAGACAACAAAGAGGTCGGAAACTGGAAATTCGGCGGTACAATTTTCTTTTTTAAGTGTTTCGGGCTGAATAATTGGCAGATTATTTTGCAGAGCAATTTTTTTGACAGCCGATTCATGTAGTTCGTTGCCTCGCCCGGCCGGCCTGTCGGGCTGGGTCACCACTGCTTCAACAACAAAAAGACCGCTCGAAATAAGGGCGGTCAGCATCGCTGCGCCAAAATCATGTGTGCCGAAGAAAGTAATTTTGGGGAGCTGAGCCATAGAATATTAAATACCAATTTGATCTTTATCAATTTTTCTGAGGTCCTTAGCTTTTTCAATAAAGAGTGTTCCGTTCAAGTGGTCAGCTTCATGCTGCACAATACGGGCAAAAAAGTCTTCGGCGATAAAATCGAGCGGTTTGCCGTGTTCATCAAGCGCTTTTACTTTAATTTTTGTATACCGCTTCACTTGTCCGTAGATGCCGGGGACCGATAAGCATCCTTCTTCGTCCCAAACCGTTTTTTTTGATAAGGCTACCCAGGTAGGATTAATAAGGGTGAGGCATTTGCGTTTGTTCAGTTCGTTATACTCTTTAGCGATCACGCACATTTGTTTGGATACGCCAATCTGAACAGCGGCAAGTCCAACGCCGTCTTTGGCATACATGGTTTCAACCATATCTTTTACAAACTTTTGCATGTCTTTCGATCCGATTTCCTTGGGGTCAATATCGCTGCTGCGTTTGTGTAAAATGGGATTTGGATCAAATACGATGTCGTAGATCATATACGTTGTTCACTGTTGGATAGAAGAAAATTAAAAACCAAGTAATGAAGTAGGATTAGGGTCGACTTTCCATTCCTCGGGGACTGCTTTAAGCAGCTCTTTTATCGTCCGTTTATAGCTCCTATAGTCTACCTTAAGGAGTAAAACCTGCCAATAACGCTTCTTGTAAAACTCTGGCATTGTGGCCAAAGGATGGGTTAGTGTACACATTTTTGAGTCTTTCGTCAATCGCTCTAGGGTCAAAAAAAGACGCTCGGCTTCCATTGCTGCTTTTGCGCTTTCGGTATGCCCGTAGGATAGCTTAAGGATAAAACTAAAGGGCGGATACTCGAAGAATTTGCGTTGCTGCAATTCTTTTACATAAAACCGTTCTGGTCTCCTGAGATTTTCAAACACAGCGTGCTCAGGATGTTTGGTCTGGATCAAAACAGGTGAGCCGTTTCGAGAAGCATAATCAATTGCGCGCACGGTTTGCCAGAGCCGTTCGGTAATTTTATACTCAGGGATAAACAGCAGTGTGTCCGGATCAATCAGCAGGGTACAGGCAATACTATTCCAGTCAATAAAGCCGAGTGCTCGCTCGGTGCCAATAATAATATTTTTCTTTGCACTGTCAAACACAGGAACTTCTTCGGAATCACTGTCGATACGCACAAAAGCGAGTGTTTCTAAAATATCTTTAAATTTGCGCCGGAGTTCCCGTTCAACTTTTTGCGTTCCGATACCGCGTGCCCCCAAATTGGTTCCCCGGCAGTTTTCACAAAATAGGATCATGGGTTTGTGTGTTGTGCAAAAATGACAAACCAATTCTTTGGTATCTTCATGATAGCTGTAAGGCCTTTTGCATGCCGGGCAGCGCGGCACAAAACCGCAATCATGGCAGACCACCGAGCTTACACTCCCGCGATGATTGGCAAGAATAAAAACATTTCCTGCCGTAAGAGCGGTTCGTAAACGTTCTAGTGTTTCGTCTGCAAAAAAACCATAATTACCGCCCCGCTGTTCATCTTTTAGGTTAATTATTTCAGTTTTAGCAGGTGTAAACGGTGTTTGCTTTTCAGTAGCAAATGAGTATACTTGCTTTTTGGCAAAGAAAAAACTTTCGACGCTGGGCGTATGACTCATAAGGTGGACTTGAGCCAGGTGGTGTTTGCTTAAAAAAAATACAGCATCGCGCGTTTCAAATCGCGGTGCCATGTCCCAGCTTTTGTAGTCTGAATTACCCTCATCAAGCAGCCAAATAGTCTGCAAATTATTCCAGGGTAAAAAAAGCGCGCGGCGAGTTGCTATCATCGTTAGGGGCTTTCCTTGCCATACGGTGAGCCAGATTTTAGTCGCTGCTGCCGGCTTTGTGTTGCTGCTCAAAAGTGTGCAGTGATCGAGATATTCATCGCCAAAGAGTAAACGGGCAGTTTTTTCTATCTCGTGCACTTCAGGCACTAAGATAAGTTTTTGCCCGGCCGTGCCAAGATTCTTGGTGAGCAACGCTTTTTTCTCTGCCTCAGTTTCATATACTGCCAAAACGGGTTTTTGCACTTCAGCGTTACGTTGCTTTGCAACAATTTGTTCTAAATTTTGAAACAAGTTTTTATTTTTCTTGTTTATTTCAAACAAAGCCGACTTTATAATAAACCCTGGCGAAACAGCGTAGAATTCGGCTAGCTCCATGAGGAAGTCTAACTGCGAGGTGCTAAAGGCGGGGATGGGATTGACGAGTCCGCTCAGCGTTTTGAGCGGAAGTGGTTTGCCGTTTTTAAAGGGTATTTCGGTTGGGAAGGAGTGAATAACTGCATAGTTTTCTTTGCCGCGAAATGGAACGCTAACAAGCTGGCCTACCACAAGCTTGTTTTCAAGTTCTTTGGGAATAGTATAATCAAAAAAAGGGAGGCTGAGCGGCATTCGACCGGCCACAATCACTCGGCAAAAAGGCATACTAAATTTAGATAGCGAAGTTGGCAGTTAAATAGCCGACGCCAAAAGGAGCTTCATAGGCGTACGATTGATAAGTATAATGTACGCCACGCAAAACCCCCATAAGCATAAGAAAGGTGCGGAAACCACATTCGGCTGAATTTTTGACTATCTCCGGGTCTAATTGAAGGAGTCCGGTAGTGTTTTGACTGGCGAGCAGCTGTTGTACTTTAGCGTCAAACTCGGCTCCGGCCGGGCTAAAGCCTGCGGGCGCATCAGTAGTTAAGGCGTGCGACAAATCGCCCGAAGCAATTACGGCTACACGTTTGGTGCTGTTCATTATTTGGTCTTTGAGGAGGGATCCAAATTCAAGGTGTGTTTTTGGGTCTGCGTCACAAAATCCGATCGGGAGCACGCTCACGTTAGGAAGATGCGGTGTTAGGTAGTATAAGGGAACCGTCAGGCCGTGATCCATTATTTTTTCTGTTATCATCGCAGTTGCAATTTTTTGCTCCTCAGCCGCTTTGCGCAACTGGCTCATAAGGTTGAGTTCACCTTTGACCTTTATGGTTGTGGCTAAATCTCCAAATTCACGTAAATCGCTCTGGTGGTCGGGGGAAATATTGATGGTGAATGCCTCTTTTAACCCGTGGCTGTGCGGTGAAAAGATAATAATCGTATCGGGGTGGCTGAGGTATAAGTCTTCTTCCATTTTTTCAAGCGCGCGTTTAGTTTTGTCAATCTTCTTAATGCCATCCTTGCCAATACTCGGAATAAGGAGCGGGGGATGCGGCACAATTGCCGCAAAGACGAGAGACATAAGTTTAGGCTAATAAATAATCTAGGAATAAGTTTTATTTGCTGGCCACGGTAAAGTTTCCTTTAGCAAGCCATTCAGCCATTTTATTTGGTTCATCAAAACGGTGGGCGTAATCAGTGTTGCCGAGCGTAATAATTACATATTGTTTGCCGGCAGTTGACGTTGTTTTGATCGTTGCATTAAGCGCGGCTCGCGTGGCGGGTCCGACCAGTCCTTCGGCTGTTACATTGTGATCCTTTTGGAATTTTTTAACCGCTTCGAGCGTGCTTACTCCAAAATTACCGTTCGCTTTAATTGTCTTAGCGAGGTAGCCGTTATTTTGAAGCATTTGCTGAAGGAGGGTAACTTCCGTGCCGCTAGCGCCTTGTTTAAGGGTGGTTTTGAGTGTTGCTGGGCTACTGGCCGCCTTGCCGGTTTGAACTAACATCATCATAACACCTCCGGCTTCATCAGTATAGCCCGTTTTACTATCAAGAATAGTATAGTTTTTATTCTTCGTAAAGAAAAGTTGGTTGGTATTTTTTACGCCATGGGTGACCTTTTTGGTGCCAATTGTCGACGTAAAGGTATACCCGTCTTTAGCCATGATTTTTTTAAGGTCAGTATTTTCAAGCGTGCGCGTAAAGATCTTTAAAAGATCGCGGGCGGTCGATTTGTTGCCTTCGTCAAGTCCGGTAACATCGGTAATTGTGGTGCTATCCGCTCCCCAAGTGGCTAAACGATCGGTGATTTTAGCAAGCAAGTCCTGTTCAGTCAGGCCCGTTGCCTGGGCAACCATGCGGGCAATATTGTTAATTGAACCGATAAGCATCGTATTAAGGAGATCGTTATTTTTTATTTTCTCACCTTCCTTTAAACCGAGCGTGTTAGTTTCGATAGCATACTTAGCTGCTGAATAGGTGGTAGATTCGGTGGGTTTAAAATTTTGATTCAGCGCTTCGTTGGCTGTCAGTACTTTGGTAAGCGAAGCGATGGAAAACCGAGTGTCGATATTTTTACCGCTAATAATACGGCCGGTTGGATATTCCGCAATTACATAGGCGGGCACCTTTGACTTATAAAGATCGCTGACAGTTGTCTCGGCATCGCCCAGGTATTTATTTTTAGCAGATAAAAGGCTCGTATTAAGGAAAAGCGGATCACCGTTAGGAATATTAAGGGTAGTCAAAACGTCGACCATAAGGACGTTTGCTCGCTTGTATCCAAGTGCCAGAAAAGTATCGTTGTCCGCGATCGGACGTTTTTTACCTTTTTCAATAACGTAGACTTGGTTGCTATCTTTGTTTTGAAGCAAAGTACCATCTGCAAAGGTAACGGGCATATCAGCCACCTGGTATTGTCCAAGTTCCCGGCTCGTGTGTTTTTCAATAGTTAAATTTTTATAATTAGCGTCAATAATTTTTTTGTCGAGAATAGGGTGAAGAACGCCGTCTTTGTAGAGATAGTACGTGTCTTTCAAATCAGTAATCTGAAATATTGCACCGATCGGTTGCAGGCTGCTCGAAGTAATCGTGCTGCCAATAGTGTACCCGGCGAGATCGCTTTCTTGTATATCGACAATTTCATCGGGGTTATAGCCAAATTGCCGCACGACGTCAGGTGAAGCAAATGGGCGGACGGTGTCGTAGTCAACCAAGTACGTTTGAGTTGGAGTGCGAAGCAGTGAATAATTTGAAAAGTTAATATCAGGACCCACCGGATAATTGCCAAGGTCGACATCCGAAATGGTAACAACTAATTTTGGATCAGCCCGACTGATAAGGGCTGACTTGTTTTTAAACTTGCGGCGCTGGCCGTTTTGAATAAGATACACATCACGGGTAGTGTCCGACTCCAAAAGCGAGCCATCAGGGTAGACTTGTTTGAACCAGGTCTGCCAAATACGGGCAAAGTTCATGTTGCCGTGCAAATGCGGCGTATAGGTGTACAAAAAGGCCGTTGCCCAGCTCTGCGGGATAACCTGCATATTGTCGACCGAAACCGCTACGTCCTTACGAAAAGGTCGGGTTGCAATGTCTTTGTGGTCATAATACCACCGCATTACACCGGCCGCGTCGTCAACTTGTTTGCCAAATCCCTTATGCTTGGCGACACTCGGGTCAGTCCTGGAGCAGCTGTCGCAGACAGCGTAGCCCGTTGCCCAGTCTAATTGTTTTTGAGCGGGGGAATCGTCGGTAATCAGGCTTTGCTCCTTTTGCAGGGTTACCAAAATAAATTTAGGGTTAATTTGGTAATTTTGAGCAGCCTCATAGATAATATCAGCGGCTGATTTAACTGTTCCGGTGTAATCTTCAGTTCTAAATTCACTTAAAAAACTACCTTTTCCGGTTAAAAAATTCTGCACATCATTTCTCGTCCAGGTTTGATAATCCTGTAGTTCTTGGTCTGAGATGATAAAATTCGGATTGAATTCGGCTTGGGCTAAAGTTTTTTCAGGTGATAGGAAGGAGAGGAAAAATAAAATCAAGCTCGTTATAAAAAATAAAAAAAAGTTTTTTTTGTTTTTTACCATATTTTCGCTAAAATTCAATTCCACGCTTAAAAAAGAGGAATGGATTAAAGTAGTATAGCATAGCTAAACCTTGGGACCAAGTATTGACAAAAAAGCCTTTTTATGGTAAAAAGTAATGTTCGTAATTGGTTTGTCAAATGGCTTATTTACCTGTATATAAGCCAAAAACAAACCAATTCAGCCACGTGGAGGTGCGCGTATGGGTCCAAAGTTCGATTCTCACGAGGAGATCACGAGCGCCATCAAAATTTTTGAGCTGGCTTTGGCCGCTATGAGGCGCTGGCTGGCAGCCCGTCAGCACCTCAAGAATGCGAAGGATGTGCTGCTCGGCAGCGGGTTCAAGTTCGAGCCCGACGGCTCCTTCGACCTCACTACGCAGCCGGCGATCGTCACGTCCTTGCTGGCGGACTACCTGCACGCCCAGCTCGATGAGCGAATGAGTAGAGAGGAGGCCGATAAGGCTGGCCGTGCCTCAATGGAGGCGGGTCTTCTGGTCGACGTGCCGGACCTGTATGAGGAGCGGGAGCGTACCGGTTCTCCTGGTAGGCGCTTCGGCGGCCTGTGACCTAAGGGGGCTATCACTACTTCGTTCACTCATGTCCCCATTTTTACGCCTTACAAAGTCGTGAAGATGGGGTGAACGAAGTTTTTGAAAGAAAAAAAGATCCATTTAAAGTGGATCTTTTTTTGTTTTTTTATTCTAAGAAAATTTTATTACTCTTAACGCTCACTTTAACTTTTTGCCCTTCGACAACTGTTCCTTCAATAATTTTAAGGGCTAATTCGTCCAGAATTTCATTTTGCAAAAGCCGTTTGAGCGGGCGTGCACCATAATCCGGGTTAAAGCCTTCTTTAGCCAAATACTTTTTGGCAGCGGGGTCAACGGATAGCGTAATTCTTTTTTCGTGCAAGCGTTTTTGAATAACCTCAAGTTGCAGGTCAACAATTTTTTCAATCTGGGCCTCCGATAAGGTTTGGAACATGATAGTTTCATCGATACGATTGAGGAATTCCGGCTTAAAGTGTTCCTGGAGCGCGGCCATGACCCGTTCTTTTACAGAGGTATCAACCGCTTTTTTGCCCTTTTCAGCAGATTTAAAACCGAATTCGCCGCGCTTATTCATGTCAAGAATCATCTGGCTGCCGATATTACTGGTCATGATGATAACCGTGTTTTTGAAGTTAACCACCCGTCCTTTGGCGTCGGTGACTCGTCCATCATCGAGCACTTGAAGTAAGATGTTGAAAACATCAGGGTGTGCTTTTTCAATTTCGTCGAGAAGTACGACTGCGTAGGGGCGCCGGCGGATGATCTCGGTAAGCTGTCCGCCTTCATCGTAGCCAATATACCCCGGCGGGGAGCCGATTAATTTTGATGTGCTGTGTTTTTCCATGTATTCACTCATGTCAATGCGTACCAGCGCTTCTTCGGTATCAAACATAAATTCGGCGAGTGCTTTCGCAAGTTCGGTCTTGCCCACCCCTGTAGGCCCGAGGAAAATAAACGAACCGATTGGACGATTTGGCGGTGCAATGCCCGCGCGGGAGCGGCGAATAGCGTTTGAAACAGCTTTTACTGCTTCTTCTTGTCCAATGACACGTTCCCCCAAAACCTTTTCCATTTGAGTCAGTTTGCTGGTTTCACTCTGAAGCATTTTCTTAACCGGAATGCCAGTCCAGCGAGCGACCACGCTGGCAATATCTTCCTCACCCACTTCTTCTTTGAGGATGCCGCGAATTTTTTGGAGTTCCGTTAATTTCTTTTCGTTCTTTTTAATTTCACTTTCAAGTTGCGGCAGGCGTCCATAGCGAATCTCGGCAACTTTTTGAAGATCACCGCGACGCTCTTCGATATCTGCTTGCTGCTTCAAGCGATCCATTTCTTTTTTGGAATCCTGAATGAGGGTAATAATTTCTTTTTCATTTTTCCACTTGGCTTCCAGTTCGTTGCTTGCTTCGTGAATCTCGGCCAAATCTTTTTCAATTTTAGTCAGTCGTTCTTTGGATTCAGTATCTTTTTCATTATTAAGGGCGCGCTTTTCAATTTCAAGTTTCATGATCGATCGCTTCATCTTATCAAGCTCTTCAGGCATCGAATCCATCTGCAGGCGAAGGGCGGAAGCTGCTTCGTCCACGAGATCAATTGCTTTATCAGGTAAAAAGCGATCGGTAATATAGCGTTCGGATAATTTCACGGCACTAATAAGGGCAGCGTCGGTAATGCGCACACCGTGGTGTACTTCATATTTTTCTTTAATCCCGCGGAGTATGGCGACCGCATCATCTTCGCTCGGTTCGTTAATAATGACGGGTTGAAAGCGTCGTTCAAGGGCTGCATCTTTTTCAATATATTTTTGGTATTCTTTAAGCGTGGTTGCACCAATTGTGTGGAGTTCGCCGCGAGCGAGCATGGGTTTTAGCATGTTTGATGCATCGATCGATCCTTCGCTTGAGCCTGCTCCCACAATGGTGTGCAGTTCGTCGATAAAGAGAATGATTTTACCGGCGGCATTATTTATTTCTTTGATAACTGCTTTAAGACGATCCTCAAATTCACCGCGAAATTTTGCACCGGCCACCAGCGCGCCAATATCGAGCGACATGATTTCTTTGTTTTTGAGCGACTCCGGAACGTCACCGTTAACAATGCGCTGAGCGAGCCCTTCGACTACCGCTGTTTTACCGGTTCCCGGTTCACCAATCAGCACCGGGTTATTTTTGGTGCGGCGACTGAGAATCTGCATGACGCGGCGGATTTCGTCATCACGCCCGATGACCGGATCAATTTTTTCTTTGCGCGCGAGTTCAGTCAAATTTTTACCATATTTTTCAAGCGCATTATACTTGCTTTCCGGCTCTGGCGAGTCTACGCGCTGCGTACCGCGAATTGTAACCAATGTTTGCAGCACTGCATCATACGTTGCTTTGTCTTCGGACAACAAATCGCTAATGGGATTTTTAGTGACCAAAAAAGCCAGCAGCAGATGTTCGACACTTACATATTCGTCGCCCATACGTTTGGCTTCGTTCGCGGCATTTTGAAAAATGCCGACCATGGCCTGCCCTAGGAGCACTTGGCCGACGGGGGCGGCGCCAAAATTTTCGCCTTGCTTCGGGAGCCGGTTAATCATGCTCTGCATTTCCAAGGCAAAATTGTTGATGTTCACGTTTAATTTTTGCAAAATAGAAACAACAATACCCTCGCTGTCTTGGAGAAAGGCCAGAAATAAATGTGGCGGTTCAATTTGGGCCTGACCGTTTTCATGGGCCAGGCGGGCCGCTACCTGGATTGTTTCCTGCGACTTATTGGTAAAATTTTGAGGATTCATAGGTTACTTTTAACATTTTTTAAATGTCTTTAGTTGGATCAATAAAACCTTTTTTTTCATAGGGGAGTATCTTCTGAATTTCTGCCAGGCTTTCATCGAAGGGCAAGATGTACGGCTTTGTTGGGTACAAAACAAGGGTATCTTTTTTTAAGCTGTACCGTTTAGTTTCGGCGTATCGTTTGATGCGGGGGAGGTGGTAGAGGTCGCTTACTAAAATTGTTTTTTCTTCTGGTGGCAAATGTGGAAAATGCTCGGTAAAATCTATAAACTGATGACCGGTGTTTTCTATATCCGTACTCGTTGATATAACAATGTTGTTTGCAGGAATTTCTTTTAAAATTTTATTTTCTCCCGTTGCCAACATGCCTCGCAAATACTCGTTTTGTTCGTCTCGGCCATTAAAATAAAGTATCGGACCAGCATTTTTAATATCTTCACTCGAAATTTGGTCTTCTTGTTTGCGTAGACGAAGCGCGGTCACTGCTCTCACTATACGAATGCCTGTCTCAAAGCGTTCTCGGGTTTGATTAGGGTAGTTTGTGCCGGTAATCGCGTTGGTTTCAATATTGGGTTTGTCTTCAAATGTTGCTTCTGGGCCACTAAAAACCCAAATAAGCGACCAGTCTTCCTGAGGCATGGGTTGCCCACGTTCTATAAGTTCACGAAATTCCTTAACAATTTTTTCACGTGAACTTTGCCAGTCGTTTTTAAAGTAGTCTGAGGGTGCATGCTCCATAAGTGATAATTTATCACTCGCTATACTAGAGTGATAAATCTAGTATAACCAGGGTTGAATGTTTTGTCAAATACGTGCTATACTGGCTTTGTTATGCGTATTTTAGACGTTCGCGTGGATGAAGTTACCCAGGAAGAAGCGCTGCAAAAAGCAGCCGGTTTTTTGATCGGGAACAGTCCAAAAACCATTTTTACCCCTAACCCTGAGATGCTCGTCAAAGCCTACACTGACCCCTATTTTAAAGAAGTATTAAATAGGGGAGACCTAAACTTGTGCGATGGGCGGGGACTCGAGCTTGTATCGGGCGGAAAGCTTGAGCGCCTGGCAGGTATAGATTTTATGCTTGAGGTCTGTGGTCTTGCTGAAAAGAAAGGCGTTTCTGTCTACCTGCTCGGTTCAGGAAGTGACCAGGTGGTCAGCATGACTGCTAAAAAGTTACAAGAAAAATTTCCTAAACTCAGTATTGTCGGTTTTGATAAGGGGCCGAGACTTACAGAAACTGTCTTAGAAACAGATGACACGTGTAAACAAATAAACCACGTGCAACCGACTATTTTGTTTGTTGCCTTTGGTATGGGCAAGCAAGAAAAATGGATCGATCAAAATTTGAATAAACTACCCACTGTAAAAATAGCCATGGGAGTAGGAGGGTCATTTGATTTTATCTCTGGAAAAATCAAGCGCGCGCCTTTACTTATGCGAAAAATGGGGCTAGAATGGCTGTATCGATTAATGAGCGAGCCAAAAAGAATTGGAAGAATTATTAATGCCACCTTTAAATTTTTATATCTTTTTATTAAAACACCGAAAAAATAATATATTTTTTTAGTGTAACTCTGTATCTATGGAAAATAAAGTACCTGTTGTCAAGTTAATCGTCGGTATCATTTTTGGGTTAATTGTTCTCGTTATAGCATCCGGATCATGGACTGTTATTAACCCAGGAACTCGAGGGATCGTTATTCGTTTAGGTTCGGTTAATCGAGTCCTCGATGAAGGGTTGCATTTTAAAATACCCTTAGTTGAGTCGGTTAAAGATGTCGATGTTCGAATTTTAAAAGTAGAAGTAGAAGCCAGTGCGGCGAGTAAAGATTTGCAAACAGTCTCGGCCAGAATTGCTTTAAATTTTCAGCTTGAAGCTGCTAAAGTCGATAAATTATATAAAGAAGTGGCATTAGACTACGAAAATCGCTTGCTCTCCCCGGCACTTCAGGAATCGATCAAGGCAGCAACAGCCAAGTACACCGCTGAAGAATTAATCACTAAACGTGAACAAGTTAAGAGTGAAATGAAGCTTAATTTGACGGACCGCTTAAGTAAAAATTATATCCAAGTAGTTGAAGTTAATATCGTCAGTTTTGATTTTTCAAAATCATTTAACGAGGCGATTGAAGCCAAAGTAACTGCTGAACAACAAGCGCTTGCTTCTAAAAATAAATTGGAACAAGTTAAATATGAAGCGGAACAGCGTATCGTGCAATCCAAAGCTGAAGCCGAAGCGATTCGTATCCAGGCCGAAGCATTGAAAGGCAATACTGGGTTGGTGGAACTGGAAGCGGTAAAAAAATGGGATGGACATTTACCGCAGTATATGACCGGACCGGTTCCTTTTCTTAACGTAACTCAATAGTTTTTATAGTTATTTTTTTATGATCCGCACCCGCTTCGCCCCCAGTCCGACCGGCTACCTCCATGTTGGAGGATTGCGCACCGCTCTCTATTCATATTTGCTTGCCAAACAAAATAAGGGTCAATTTTTGCTGCGCATCGAAGACACTGATCGTGAGCGTTTTGTGGCCGATGGCACATCAAATATTTTGAAGTCGCTGTATTGGGCAAACATTATCCCTGATGAAGGGGTGCAGCTCGAAACGGATTTTGAGCCCAATGAATCGCAGGTGATGCAGGCAGGAGATGCCGGGCCTTATATTCAATCGGAGCGCTTGGAGATATATCAAGAACACATTAAACCGCTTATCGAAGCGGGGAATGCCTACTATTGTTTTTGTACTACGGAACGCCTCGAAGCGCTGCGCGAGGAACAGCAAAAAAATAAATTACCAACTGCGTACGATCGCTTGTGTCTAAAGCTATCCCCCGAAGAAATTCAAAAACAAATTGCGGCAGGTGAAAAGCATGTCGTTCGCCTCAAGATGCCGAAAGAGGGACAGACTGTTTTTAACGACCTTATTCGCGGCGAAATCAGTTTTGAAAATAAACTGATTGATGATCAGGTGCTTATTAAATCCGACGGTTTCCCAACCTATCACTTTGCAGTGGTGGTTGACGACCATCTCATGAAAATTACCCATGTAGTGCGCGGTGAAGAATGGATTAGCAGCACCCCCAAGCATTTGCAGCTTTATAAATATTTTGGTTGGGAAGCGCCGCAGTTTGGGCACTTGCCACTCCTCCTCAATGCCGATAAGAGCAAGCTCAGCAAGCGTCAAGGAGATGTGGCAGTAGCAGATTATGAAAAAAAGGGGTATTTGCCCGAAGCGCTCATCAATTTTGTGGCTTTTTTGGGTTGGAACCCGGGTACGGAAAAAGAATTGTTTACTCTTCAAGAGTTGGTTGCTGAATTTAGCCTCGAAAAGGTAAGTAAAGCCGGAGCGGTGTTCAATTTGGATAAACTGGATTGGTATAATCGTGAATATTTAAAACGCATCCCGAATGATGAGTTGGTAGCGCGCGCTTTGCCGTTTTTGATTGAGGCAGGATTAATCAAAAGCGAGGCCGGCACTGCTGATCTTCAAAAGCCATGGCTCGCCGAAGTGCTCGCTCTTGAAAAAGAGCGTGTTACGACACTGGCGGAGTTCCCGGCGGCGCTCAAGTTTGTTTTTGAGCTGCCGGTGTATGCGCCGGAACTGTTAGTGTGGAAAAAATCTTCCAAAGAAGAAGCTCTGACAGTTTTGTCAGAACTTGAAACGCTCTTGCAGCAGTTGCCTGAAAGTAAATGGAGCAGAGAATTGATTGAATCGGCTGTGATGGAATGGACCGTGCAAAAAGAATATCAAAAAGGCGCAGTTCTTTCACCGCTACGGGTGGCGCTCTCCGGTCAGCAGAACTCTCCGGGACCATTCGAAATTGCCGCTGTGCTTGGCAAATCCGAATCGCTCCATCGCCTCAAGCACGCTCTAGGCGTACTTTCTTAAAAATGCTATACTGGAAAACATGAAGTTTTCCAAACATTTAGCATCTTTTTTCGTCTTTCTCCTCGTGATTATTGCCGGAATCGGTTTTCAGGCTGCTTTTGTGCATGCCGACACTTCTGAAGAAATTAAGGCTTTAAATGATAAAATTGCTGCTCAAAAAGCAAAAATTAAAGAACTCGATGGCACTATTGATAAATACAAGAAAAATATCGAAGCCACACAGCTTCAGGCAACCTCGCTGAAGAATCAATTAAGCATTTTGGACAATCGGGTAGCCCAGGCGGAGGCAGATATAGAACAAACTCAGGCTCGAATTGACGAAACAAAACTCGAAATCCAGTCACTTGATATCACCATCAAAAGCAAACAAGCTATAATGGATCGTCAAAAGGCACTGGTCAGCAAAATGATTCAAAGTATTCAAGAAGACGATCAAAAGAATTATCTCGAGATCATGCTTACCAATCGCAATTTTGCGGACTTTTTTAGCCAGCTCACCTATTTGCAAAATGTGTATAGCGATCTTGGAAAGTCTGTAAAAAACGTACGCATCAGTAAAGAAGAGCTCGATGCTAAGCAAAAACAAGTAACTGAGCGTAAGGTTGCCTACGAAGATTTACAAAAACAACTTATTCAAAAAAAAGGCGTTCTCGAAGACCAAATCGGAGCCAAACAAACGCTTCTTTCACAAACCCGCAACTCTGAACAAAAATATCAAACACTGCTCTCCAGCCTGAAAAAGCAATATGCCAGTGAACAGGCAGAGATAAATAGCAATGAAGCCACTGTCCGCAAAAAATTAGAAGAGCAAAACAAAATCCCGATTAAAGGCGATGTGGCGTTTAGCTGGCCAACTACCAGTCATTTTATCACGGCTTATTTTCACGACTCCACCTATCCTTTTAAAAATGTTTTTCAGCATAGCGCGATCGATATCCGCAACCCTCAAGGCACACCCGTACGGGCCGCCGCTTCAGGGTATGTTGGCGTAGCACGTAAATGTACGACTGCGTCGTGTTATGCGTATGTGCTCATCATCCACACGGGTAATATTTCCACGGTCTATGGCCACCTCAGCCGCATCGATGTTGCCCCCGATCAGTTCGTTACGGCCGGTGATATTATCGGTTTGTCTGGGGCGACACCCGGCACAGTTGGAGCCGGGCCATTTACAACAGGCGCGCACCTGCACTTTGAAGTTCGCTTAAACGGTATTCCGGTAGATCCGCTTGGTTATTTGAATCAATAAAATGTTCGTATCAATTGTCCTTGTTTTTGAGTATGAAAAAGAAATTAGTTGTCGGTGTTCTCATGGGTGGTCCTTCCAGCGAGCAAGCAATTTCCCTGGTGACCGGAGAGGCGGTTTATAAAAATTTGGATCGTAAAAAATATACGGTAAAGCGTATTGTGCTGACGCCAAAATGTCAGTTTGCTTTTGTGCCGGATACAGGTAAAAAGCGCCTCCTTGACCTTGTTAACAAAGATCGAAAGTTTGTTGACGTCATGTTTATCGCTCTCCATGGAACGCCCGGTGAAGACGGCACCGTGCAAGGATTATTAGAGCTTTTGGGTATTCGATATACGGGTCCAAAAACGCTTGCCAGCAGTGTTGCCATGAATAAAATACGTACCGCCGATATCTACCGAGCAGCCGGCATACCAACCCCGGATTTTGTTGCTTTTACCAAAGCGGAATGGACTAAAAATAAACTAGATATTTTAGATCAAACCGGCAAATTTGGTTTTCCGGTAGTGATAAAGCCGGTTGACCAGGGTTCGGCAGTCGGCGTCTTAATTCCTAAAAATAAAGCTGAATTGGAAGCAGGCATTGGCCGTGTGCTCAAAAAATTTAACTCTCTCATGGTGCAGCGGTATATTAGGGGGAGTGAGGCCACCTGCGGCGTCCTTGAAAAGCGCGGTTTGCCTTTTGCACTGCCTCCAACGCATATTTTGCCAAACTTTGGGGAATTTTATGATTATACTTCCAAGTATAAGGCTGGCGGTTCGACGCATATTTGCCCCGCTGATTTTGACGATGCGGTAAATGAAAAAATTCAAGAAATTGCTATCCGGGCGCACCGGGCACTCTGGTGCCAGGGCGTGTCTCGAACCGATGTGTTTGTCGATGAACAAAAAAAGGTCTGGGCAATCGAAACCAATACTATTCCGGGGATGACGCCGACGAGCCTTTTGCCCGAAGCAGCGCAAAAGGGGGGTATACCTTTTGGTGAAATGCTGGACCTCATCATTTTGGCCAGTTTATGAGCTACGAATCGGCAGCGTGGGATGGCGAGCCGAGCGCTCATGTTGTGCAAAAATTTCAAGCAAAATTTTTTGAAATTTCTGAGGAAAAAAAGCTTGCTTTTATGCAAGAAAAATTAAGTCCTTTCATGACGCCGCGCGAAGTTACGGAGTGTATTGCCAGCTACCAAGAGCAAATGTCGCTTCGAAGCAGTTTGCCACAAGCTAAGCAGTTGGCCGGGGAAGCCGTATACTTTAGCGCCTGGGTCGGCGGGAGTAAAAAAGTATTTTCGCTGCATACTCATGATACTAATTTAGAACTCATTATTACCGCTTCAGCATAACTGTATGACAGCCGAAAACCCCGTTTTTAATGAAGAGGAATTTACAGGTGAAATTGTTTCGGAAGAACAATTTAAAAAAGCTCCGCGTGCCTTGGCGCGAGCGAGCAGTGAAGGACGGGAAACAGCAGAAAGTGCCGATGCCCTGTTTGAACAGGCCATTGAGCTGCTTAAAGAAAAAAATGGTACTACGCTTGACGAAACCGCGTACCAGTATTTTGATAATGCCTTTTTATCGCTGTATCACAAACTCTCCGCCATAGAAGCGTCGGCAAGTGAGGCGATTAAAAATAGGGTAAAAAACGAACGGCCTGCCTGCACTGTGCATACACCCCGAGGCTTGATACAATATGGGCTGTTTTTAAATCCCTATACCGATCAAATCCATTTTAGCCGTCAGCCGCTTAGAGATTAACTTTGTCATATGCAATCACCTTGGATTCATCAGCTCAAACTCAATCGTGAACATGGCCGTATTGATCATAATTTTGCGACAGATATTGCTATAGTTGGAGCCGGAATTGCCGGAGTAAGTACGGCGTACTTTGCGCTTAAACACACCGTTAAAAAAATTGCGCTTATCGAAGGATACAAAGTCGCGCATGGCGCTACGGGGCATAACGCCGGCCAAATTGTCAGCTATTTTGAGCACCCGTTTGCCGATCTCGTCAAGGAGTATGGGCTTACCATGGCAGCCAAAGCTCAAGAGTCAATTTATCATTCGTGGGATTTGCTCGAAGAAGTTTTTGCGGAAACCAAAATCGCGACACCACTCAGTATTTGCACCGGATACGCCGGTTGCTCAAGTATTGACCAGCTTAATTTGCACCTGCGTAATCTTAAATATCAGCGCGAAGCAGGGCTCCGCGTAGAGGAAGTGTTGGTAGCGCGCCTGCCCGGGGTAGTAGAAAATATTTCATCAGAATTCGAAGGTTTATATGCGATAGTTGAGCAAGAGTATATTCTGAAAATTTTGGAAACCAACGACACGCGTTATATCGGGGCACTTGCCTCCAAAAAAGGCTGTCTTAACAGTGCCTTATTTTGCGAGGATATTATTGAATATTTGCTTGGCGCGTACCCGGATCGTTTCGCCGTCTATGAGCACAGCCCGGTCGAAGAAATTAAACTTTCACCAACAAATGCTCTTTTAAAAATTAACGATGCCGAAGTTACGGCCAAGCGCGTTGTTCTTTGCACCAATGGATTCGAAAATTTTACGATTACCAACTACGAAGGCGGTGAAGATGTAAACGCTTCATTCCATAGCTGTGTGAATGCCAAAGTGGGGTATATGTCGGCCTACCTCGAGCACGCTGATCATAAACCGGTGGCTATCAGTTATTTTTCTAATCCGGGAATTAATGAAGAAACGCCGTATTACTATTTCACCCGCCGCCGGTTTATTCACAAAGAGAAAGGTGAAGAGAACCTTATTTGCATTGGAGGACCGGAAGGCGACCTCGAACTCAAAGGCATGTACCACCGGGAAGAGCATGTTTACCCAGAAAGCGCTAAACGCGAACTTGATGCCTTCATCCGCAGCAGTTATCAGTACGCCCCGCACGAAAATATTGATTACCTCTTTCAGTGGCACGGGCTGATGGGGTATACGCCAACGGGCCTCCGCGTTATTGGGCCTGAACCCAAAAACCCGGTACTTATGTACAACTTAGGCTGTAACGGGGTCGGTATTTTGTCGTCTGTGTACGGGGGTAAACGCATTTCTCAGTTTTTGACATATCCCAAGCTTGAAAAATCGGTCTTTGATCCACGCTAATCTTTTTGTATGTCAGTAGAAAACCCGGATGAAAATTTTGTAGGTGAAATAGTTTCTTCTACGGCTTTAAAAAAAGCGGATACAGCAATCCCTAAAGAAACTAAAGAATCGCTCAACCCCCAAACACAATTAGCTCGCTATATTGAATCTATCAATGGAACCGCTGTTGTGACCCAGCCAAATGGACAGGTTGCTGTTTTAGGTGAAATAGAGCGCCTTGCAGCGTTAATTGAAGCGTATAATTTTAAGAATGGAGCACTCATAACTGATCCCGAGCTGCTGGAGTTTGTTGATAAAGGCTTTGAATTGGTGGTTAATGGTAAAATTGAGCACCATACTTTTAGGACGGTATTGCATACTCCAATGGGGAAAGCGACCTACGAAAAAATCAGCCTTGACAGGAAAAGCAATAATCCGAATAATACCTACTTGCGATAGAATTAATTTCCGTTTATGCGCTCAACAGAATCCCGGTTTTTCAAAAACCCTGAAGAAAACGTTGCTTCCCACGAGAATGACCTTGTTCCACTTAAAGAGCGTATAGTTGCCATATGGAAAAAAGGGGTAGAATTGCAGCCGCATGAGCAGGCAGAACTTGATATTCTTGTAGAAAAATTTTTAGCACGCGAGCATGGTGCTTTTACGCCTGAAAATCCGCTTGATGAAGCTCGAAATGATTTGCTGCAAAAACAAGCACAGGCTGAAATCAAAGCCATTAATGATGCTAAAACGCAAGGCCCTAAAGAATGGTATCACCCTCATTTAACCGAACAAGAAGAACGTGAAATGGGAGAATTGGAGGACCTGCTGAGCATATCACCAGCACATTTGACAGGGGAGCAGTATGATCGTTTAATGTGGTTAATTAATGAACGCGAACCGTATGAACCACCAGAAAAAACTAGCAAATAACGTCGAAATTCCCGTTGTTGCCCTGGGCACCTGGAAGGCGACAGGCAGCAAAGTCAAAAATGCTGTTCTTGCCGCCCTGGCCGCCGGGTATCGCCATATCGACACGGCCAAGATTTATGGCAATGAACGCGAGGTAGGGGAGGCTATTCAGGAAAGCGGCGTACCACGCAGCGAAATTTTCGTAACTACCAAACTCTGGAATGGGGACCAGGGCTATGAAAAAGCCTTCGATGCATTTGAAAAATCTAAAGAAGCACTGGGGCTCGATTATCTTGACCTGTATATTATTCACTGGCCAGAACCGCGCACCCGGCAAGAGAGCTGGCGAGCACTCGAAGAAATCTACCAGGCAGGGAAATGCCGGGCGATTGGCGTATCGAACTACACCATCAAACACCTTGAAGAAATGAAAACGTATGCGAAGGTAATGCCTATGGTGAACCAGGTAGAATTTCATCCATTTTTATATCAAAAAGAATTGCTTGAGTACTGTGCAAGCAACAATATTGCCCTCGAAGCCTACAGCCCGCTCGCGCACGGCGAACGTCAGAAAGATAAGGTAATTACCGCTATTGCCGAGGCACATGGTAAATCGAATGCCCAAGTCATGCTCCGCTGGAGCCTCCAGCATGGGAATATTATCTTGCCGAAGTCAACGAACCCCGAGAGGATAGGGGAGAACTTGGCGGTGTTTGATTTTGAGTTGACGGGTGAGGAAATGGCGAGATTAGATGCTTTGAATGAGGATTTTAGGACGTGCTGGGATCCGAGTGAGTTGGGTTAAAATAAAATTATGGATTGATTGACAAAAGTATATATGGTATATTAGTTTCTTCTTAAGAAGAAAGGAGGTGAAATTAAAATGCCAAGGAAGAAAAAAAAATAATTAAGTTATTAGAGCAAGAGGACTAGATGCTTTAACTCGAGACTTTATTGCGTTCAAGACCAAATGCGAATCGCAATTATTTTCAAAAACGGTAAAAGTTACCGTTTTTGTTTTTTAAATTAAATTACTTGCTTAAAAAACCTATCTAATTGTTTCATTCTCCCTTCGCTAAACACCGCCCGATACACATCGGGCTTCGTAGTCTTTTTCCAAAAATTAAACCCTGTACTTGAGTCAAAACTCTGTAGTAGCAGGGTCATAATGATACCATGTGTTCCTAAAATAATAGATTTACCTGCATGCTGCTCAAGTATTTTTTGAAAAATAGGTAGGCCACGCCCAAGTACTTCTGCAGCACTTTCACCTCCAACTAATTTATAATTTTCATCAGCAAAAACTTTTTCTATCTCAGCTTCAATTTTGTCTTCCTCGATAAATGTTTGAGATCCTCGCAAGAGCAGCTCGCGCAGCTCGTCGTGCATTTCGATAGGCTTACCTTTAGCCAAAGCAATGGGGTTTATGGTTTCAACCGCTCGGGGACTTGAACTTGAAACAAATACATCAACAGGTACAGAATCAAAAATTTTGACCAGATTTTTAGCGGCTGCTTCGCCTTCAACCGACAAACTCCTGTCGTGGTAGTTTTTTAGGCTAAATGGCGCCTTAGCATGCCGAACAAAGTAGACAATAGTTTCTTCCATACAAATTATTTATTCCCCCGATGAAACTTTGCATGTACATCATGCAATTTTTTATTGGTCACATGCGTATAAATCTGCGTGGTGACAATATTTTTGTGCCCCAAGAGTTCCTGCACCGAACGCATGTCCGCCCCCTGGTCGAGAAGGTCAGTGGCGAAGCTGTGGCGCAGGGTATGCGGGGTAGCGTCAACCGGGAGGCCGGCCATGCCAGCATAACGCCTAACAGCACGCTCTATTGAGCGGGTGGTCAGGCGACGCTCAGCACTGCCTTTTTGAGCTTTGGCGTAGTTAATAAAGAGGGGAGGGTACATGTCGCTTACGCGGGTTTTAAGGTAATTACCGAGCCAATTAAGGGCTTCGGTAGAGAAGTACACGGTGCGGACCGACCCGCCTTTACCGGCAATACTGATTTCCAAATCTTTAATTTTTTTAGCGACAATATTGCGGATATCGAAGAGGCGTATATTAAGCGACGTTAACTCCGAGATACGCATGCCGGTAGAGAAGAGGACCTCAAGGATTGCCCGATCTCGGACGCCTTCGATCGTCGACATATCCGGCATGGTCATGAGTTTTTTGACCTGGTCGTAGTTGAGGAACTTAATTCGTTTTTCTTTTTCAGTTAATTTGGGGAGTTGAATTTTGTCACTTGGCAAGGCTACGATATCCCGCGTCGCAAAATACGCCATCAGATTGCGCAAGGCGATAAGGTAGTAGTTCTGGGTGGTTTTTTTGATGGGCTGATTAGTCTTTTTATCCTTTTTACGCGACAGGTAGAGGCGGTAATTCCAGATATGTTCGGCCGTGAGTTCGTGAGGTTTAAGGTTGGTGAGGGACTGGTCAGCCAGCCAGTCCTTAAACATTTTGAGGAAGTTGTAATAATTTTTGGTAGTTGTAGGGGAGAGGCCCTTTTCTACTTCGCAGTAATCAAGAAAATTAGGAATGTGTTTGAATAGTGGTGTAGAAGATTTTTGCATATGCCAGTAGTCTAGCATATTTTGGGGGTGAGGTGAATATTAAGCGACCTTAACTAAAAGAAGAGCCTATGCATTAAGCTCTTCTAGATAAAGGCGCACGAGGGTGAGTCGTGCGCCGGGGCGAACTCGCGGCGCGAGGGCGGCTAGTTCGTGAGGCAGGTCTTGGCCTGGGCCGCGCAGGCGCCGCCGGCCGCCGAGACGTCCTGGATGCAGGTGATGCAGGACAGGTCGTCAGCCTCGGGCCCGCAGCTGGAGCTGCCCTGGGCGGTGCCCTGGCACTGCTGCTCGATGCAGCCGGCGAAGACGCTGAAGGCGATCCTCGTGCTCTGCACGTTGACCGCCATGTTGCGGCAGATCGCCGAACAGGCGCTGTCGCGGCACGTGCGCTGGCAGTCGAGCATCGTCTGCCAGCACTCCTGGGGCTTGACGCAGAACAGGCCCTGGTTCGCGAACGGCAAGCACACCTGCCCGTCGGGGCAGCTGCGCGCGCTGTTGTCGCAACGGAACTTGCCCGACGACAGGTCCGGGTTGTAGCACCCGAACAGGGGCAGTGTGAGGGCGGCTGCGGCGAGGAAGTTTCCGAGTCGGTTCATGATTATAGCTCCTTGATCAGACAGTGTTTGAAACGCTGGGCAAAACTTGTCCAAAAGATAGGTTTACACTAAATACAGATTTTGTCAATGCTAAAAGCAATGTTTCTTTTTTGAGCACATCAGAAGACCCAGCTTGCCTGTAGAGCAGGGGCATGTCTTTATTACCAATAAAAGGTCTATAATACGTCGCTTAATCTATGTTATACGACGTAGAGTATGCCCCTAAACCTATAAAATACAGCACTTCCCTTCTGGCCCTACCGTCGCCTGGATGCATGCGGCGCCGGGTGTCAGCTTTTTGCTTTAGTCGAATAAATTGTTACTTATGTGTATTCTTTTATATGCTGCTCCCAAATATTTATTTGTAGTATTTATCCGGTTTTAATACTTTGGACATTGTTTTTTAACCTTATATCCCCTATTTTGGCTAAAAATAAGGGCTTTAATACCAAAAAAGACCCCATAAGGGTCAATTTTTGGCTAACATTAGCTAAAATTACTTCCAATAAACTCTTTCGCCGTACCTTAGATCAATATATTGGGTAGGACGGTTGGATTGCAGTATCATTTTAAGGTTCGAAAATTGGCTTTCAAGATCGTTCTTTGGCTGAAAATAGATTATCCAAGGCTGGGTAGTGTGTATCGCCATGCCCGCCCCAGGATCTTGAAGCTCAAAATATTGAACTGTGGCTACGCCTCGTTTTTCAATCATTTCCTCGAAAGCAAGCGCCCCCTCAATGCTGCCGGCTGGAACAATATTTGTCTCGCCCGCAGTAGAAGATACAAAACTTGTATCAAGAAGTACGGGCAGGTTGCCAAAAAGATTGCGTATTTTTAGAAAGTTGGGCGGTTTAATGGGTGCTGGAGCTACTGGCAGTGTGGAAGAAGCGTCAAGAACAGTCGATGTGCTAGATGGGGTCATAGCAACGCCAATGGCGCTGTGCTGCTCCAGCGGATTGTTTTCGGTGGAAGTGCTAAATCCGGACGGTGTCTCCTGGCCTAAGAACTTAATAATGTTGCCGGATTGATCAAGTAAAAAATATTGTTTATTGTTTTCGTAAATCATCGTTGATACTTTTTCTGTTAGTTCAATATGAATCTCGTTAGGAAACACTTTGGTAACTGTTACGGAGCTTACAGAAAATTTCTTTTCTAGTTCAGCTTCTATTTTGCGGGGGTTTAAGAAAAAATAGTTATTTCCCGGCAAAAGAGCACGATTTTTAAAAATTGTACTTTGAACATAGCTGTTAACGTCATCTTTCTTGATAAGCTGCAGGCCGTAAAAAACAACGTTGGTTACTTTAAAATACGGCAGATAGACAAGTAAACTAAACCAGGTCAAAAAAAGAACGGGTACTAAGCATTGCTTGAAACGTTTCCAGATAACAGTCATTTTTACCGGGGCACCATAGGTCTTGAAGCGTGCTTTATTGTTAAATACCAAGGGTTCAGCGGCATGCCGAATATGGCGGCGAGAGCGATAGACAGGGGTCTTTTTGGCACGAGAAAACAGGCCCTTCTTAGGAGCTTTGTAGCGTGTTTCTGGTCGTCCAAATCGTTGCATACTTAAATTACTATTCTCGGCAATTGTGGATTGATGCGATCGACAATTTCGTAATGAATGGTTCCGGCTAGCTGAGCTACATCATCGGCGGTAATACTGCCGCGCTTTTCCTTGCCAATAAGCGTTACTCTATCCCCTGCTTTTGGTTTTTGGGGAAGATCGGTAAGATCGATCATGCTCAGGTTCATGCAAATCCGCCCCAGGATGCGACATCTTTTTCCCTGGATAAGCACAAAGCCTCTATTAGAAAAACGTCGATCAAACCCATCGTAATAGCCAACCGGGATTATTCCCAGAGTAGTCGGACGTTGAGTCCGGTACGTGGAGTCGTAGCCAATGGGTGTGCCGGCAGCGACTTTTTTTACCTGAATAAGCCGTGTATACCAGCTTAAAACCGGACGCAATTCTACAAGACGTTTGGTTGAACTGCTGGGATATAATCCGTACAGTCCTATGCCGACACGTACCGCGGTTTTTTTGGCATTGGGGTGTAAGAGTGTTGCCGCTGTGCAGCTGGTGTGCCAAAGTGTAGTTCTTGGAAGGAGGGGTTGAAGTGTTTGTTGCACTTCGTTAAAAGATTGCAATTGCTGTTTGGTAAATTTCGCATTACTTTCACTAGCCGCGAAGTGCGTCCAGACGCCTTCGAGCGTAAGCGAAGAATATTTTTGCAATTTTTTAACAAAGGACAACGCCTCCTGCGGCAAAACCCCTACTCGGGATGTGCCGGTGTCAATTTTTACATGCACGTTTACTTTTTTGTTAAGGCGCAAAGCAAGTGTGTTTAAAAAATCAGCTTGTTCGCTGCTATAGACTGCGAATACTACATTATTACGGACAGCGATCGCGAGGGCAGCTTCATCTAAATCGTAAAAGCTAAGAATGATAATTTGCTTTTGGAGAATTTTTGCGCTGATAAGTGTGAGCGCTTCAGTAAGACTTGCCACGCACAATCGATCGACGGCTTTACTTTTTGCCAAAATTGATGCGATTTCTAAAAAGCCGTGCCCGTAAGCATTGGCCTTTATTACCGGCATGAAAAGTGTTTTTGGTCCAATAAAACGCCTGAATGCAGCAATGTTGTGCGTTAAGGCGTGTCGATCAATTTCAACCCATGTAAGCATACAAAAACGGTACTGAGCTACTGGGTATAGTATACTCCTTTTTCACCTTTTTTTAAACTGTGGATACCTTTTGTGTAAAATAAAAAATCCCGGTTATCTCGGGATTTTTTTAGTATCTTTAAGGATATCGCGAATTTCAGCAAGTAATTGCTCTTGCTTGGGCGGGGTGGGCGGCTCTGGTGCCGCTTCTTTCTTTTTGCGGAAGGAATTAATTGCTTTGACGACTGCAAAAATAGCTAGAGAAACGATAACAAAATCTATTAGATTTTGAATAAAGAGTCCGTAGTTGAGTGTCAGGGGCGGATTTCCGTTCATTGCCGGCTTGAGTATCACAACAAGGTTTTTAAAATCAATAGTTGTGAGCGCGAGCCCAAGGAGTGGTGTAATGATATCGGCTACCAATGAAGACACGATTTTTCCAAAAGCGCCGCCGATGAGAATACCAACAGCCAAATCTATGACGTTGCCTTTAATGGCAAATTCTTTAAACTCTTTAATGAGTGATTTTGTGGTGCGTGTAAAGACGTTATCCATACTAAATAGTATCAAAGCCTGTGTATTTACGAAGCACCTCGGGCACAACGACGCTGCCATCAGCTTGCTGGAAATTTTCGATAATGGCTAAGAGCGCTCGATCTGTTACCGCAGTGCCATTGAGTGTGTGTAAAAATTCACGATTCCCCTCCCCTGTCTTATATTTAACATTGCTGCGACGAGCCTGGTAATCAGTAGTATTGCTCGTGGACGTAAGCTCGCGGTACCGCCCCTGCCCCGGGAACCACCCTTCACAATCGTATTTTTTAGCTGCTGGAAAGCCGAGATCACCAGAACAAATATTGACTACCTGATACGGTAAGCCAAGTACTTGTAAAAGAGCTTCTTCATGGGCCAGAATTTCTTCATGTATATTCCAGGAATCCTCAGGTTTAGCAAAGACTACCATTTCTACTTTGTAGAATTGGTGAACACGGAAAATTCCTTTGGTATCTTTACCGTAGCTCCCTGCTTCGCGACGGAAACACGGTGTAATACCGATGTACTTTTTCGGCAACTGAGCTTCTTCAAATACTTCACCGCTATGCATATAAATAAGCGGCACTTCAGATGTCCCCACTAAATAAAGGTCATCGTCTTCAGGGTTAACAGAATAAATTTCGTTTTTATCAGCGGGGAAAAAGCCGGTTCCGTACATTGCTCCTTCTTCGACTAAAAGCGGAGGCAGCACTAACTCGAAACCTTTGCTTACGAGGGTATCAATGGCAAATTGCATGAGGGCACGTTCTAAAATGGCCAGTTTCCCCTTAAGGTAAAAAAAGCGTGAGCCAGAAACTTTTGCTCCGCGTTCAAGGTCGATAAGATCTTTGATATGTCCTACAGCGAAATGTTCTTGTGGAGCAAAGCTAAATTCAGGTTGAACACCAATTGTGTTCACTATGCTATTACCGCTTTCATCGGGTCCAAGCGGGGTCGACTCATGGTTAATATTGGGAATTCTCGCCAGCAGTTTAACCATTGCCGCTTCTTTGCTCTGCACCAGATCTTCAAGACCTGAAACTTCTTCCCCCAGCTTGCGCATAAGCTTAATTTCTTCGTCTGTTGGCTTTGACTTGGAACGCTTGTTGCGTTCACCGCGCAGTTTGTCGACTTCCTGCTGCAAACGCACCCGCTCTTGATCAAGTTCCAGCAAAGCTGTTAGGTCAACAGTTACATTGCGTGAGGCATTATTTTTTTCAACCAGTTCTTTATTTTCACGGATAAACTTAATATCGAGCATATTAGTCAATATATTTTTTAAGAATTGCTAGATTTTTACCTTGAAAACATTTTGTATTCAAGGGCATCAAATCTAATTTTTTGATATCTTTTAAGGTAAACCATCCGCTGCCGGACGACTCTGCGGGAGCGGTCCTAAGTTTGCCGGATACAATCGAACAAACGTGCACTATTAAAAAAACCTGATACGGAAAACTACCTTTTTTATCGCTTGCAGTCAATATTTTAGGCAATTGTTCAAGAACAGTTACACTAAAACCAGTTTCTTCTTTAAGCTCGCGCTTCAATGCGTCCACTATTCCCTCGCCATTATCTACTCCTCCGCCGGGAAATTCCCATTTATTGTTGAACTCAGGCCTGGTGTCGCGGCGTTTGCTGAGGAAAAATTTGCGATCTTTTACAATAATGCCCAAAGGGACAATAATTTGTTTAAAAGCAAAATAGCGCATTAAAAAAAGTTTGACCTGCGCCATGGTTTGGCCCCGATGGCTAACGGTGTTCTTTTCTTCAAGCGTTAGTTCCGCAAAAGTTTTTTTAAGCGGTGGGTAGTAAAAAATAACATCATACCCCAACCCTTTTTGGACTGCCCCGAGCGGTTGGTCCGTAATAATGCCGTTAACTTTCCCGTTAAATACCGTTACTGCCTGTGTTGACGGGTCGTAAAGGCAGGCAGAAGTTTGAAAATGTGCTCCCCTCCGCGCTTTAGGTACCCCGCGCAGGGACGTGAGCACTTTAGCATTACGCTCTTCGGAGGTTTTGCCAAAACGTTTTGCCCGAGCTCCAGGTTCGCCTTGTAAAAAATCTACATGAAAAGCAGTATCTTCGGCAATAGTCAGAAGTTTAGATTTATTGCCGTAATAACGAGCTTTATGAACCGCGTTTTCAAAAGTAGTATCATAGGGTTCGTCAGGTTCGTCTGCATCAAGGTGAAGATCCTTAAGGTTGACGAATGTGTAGTCCAAATCAGCAAACAAGGAAATTGCTTCTTTAAATTTTCCCGGATTGGTCGTCGCGATAAGAATCTTCATATTTTTTTAATTTTGAACTTTTGTAAATTTCAGGTTTAAACGGCGAAAGACGGACAATTTTTACATGATCGTCTATGGCTGCTGAAAGTTTATCAATCGGTACCTTTTGGTCATATCCGAGCGCAACAATGTCAGGCTCTTCCTCGGCGATTACTTTGAACTTATCACCCAGATTGCCAAGTCTGACTTTGTCGGCTATGCCTAAAGCCTCAATATGTTTAAGCCGGGTTGTTTCTGAATGGAGTGTTGAATGTTTTTTAACTTCGGCTACCGTTGCATCGCGCGCAATGACCACTACCAAGTAATCACCATAACTTTTGGCTTCGGTAAGCATGTGTACGTGGCCCGGATGGACGACATCAAATGTACCAAACGCAATTACCTTTTTCATAAGCCAGAAGTTAGGGTTAATGACAAACTATTTTTCAGGGCGAAGCGTTGGAAACAAAATTACTTCTTTAAGGTTTTCGGCGTCAACGAGAAGTTTGACGAGACGGTCGATTCCCATGCCAAGACCGGTGGCCGGCGGCATGCCGTGCTTAAGTGCGGTGACAAAATCTTCGTCATGCTGCATTCCCTCTTCATCCCCTCCTTCACGCAGACTTTCTTGTTCCTTAAAACGAGCCTCTTGATCGAGCGGGTCATTTAATTCCGAAAAAGCGTTACAAAGCTCGTTTCCGCCAACGCACAGAAGTTGAAACCGCTCAACGTAGCGCGGGTCACTGATTTTACGTTTTGCGAGCGGTGAAAGCTCAACGGGGTGATCAATGACAAAAATCGGGTTTATGATATTAGGCCGGGCGAATTTCTTGTAAATTTCATCAATAATTTTTCCGCGTCCGTCATACCCTTCAACTTCTACCCCAAGTGTCTTTGCCTTTTCGAAGATTGATGCCTGATCAGGGAACTCCTCGATATCCATTTTGGCATATTCCTGGATAAGATCGCGCATAGTGCGGCGCGGGAAAGGGGCGGTAAAATTTACTTCCTGACCCCCTACGGCAAACTGGAGGGGCAAGCCAATCGATTGAATGAGTTTGGGCAGTAAATCCTCTACTAAATCCATTGCTTTGGTATAGTCAGCGTAGGCCCAGTAGAATTCAATCTGCGTAAACTCGGGATTATGATTTTGGTCGATGCCTTCATTTCGGAAACAGCGAGCGATTTCATATACTTTTTCAAATCCGCCAACGATGAGGCGTTTTAAGTACAACTCTGGAGCTATGCGCAAGTATAGTTTTAGATCAAGCGCGTTGTGATGTGTCACAAACGGACGAGCATTTGCGCCCCCATAGAGTGTTTGCAAAATAGGAGTTTCAACCTCGTAGAACCCTTTGGCATCAAAATAGTTGCGAATTTCACGAACTAAAAGACTTCTAACTTTGGCAATACGCATTGATTCTTTATTAGCCAAAAGATCTAAATACCGCTTGCGATACCGCGTTTCAACGTTTGAGAGGCCATGCCATTTTTCAGGGAGCGGCAGCAGTGATTTAGTGAGTAGTGTATATTTTTTAACTAACACCGAAATTTCTCCTTTATGCGTGACAAACATGGTGCCCTCAACTTGGATAAAATCACCGATATCAAAATTTTTAACAAAAAATTTATAACTTTCTTTGGCAAGTTCCTTTTCAGAAATAGCTACCTGTAAACGCCCGCTGCCGTCTTCGAGGTGAGCAAAACATAATTTTCCCATATCACGCCTTGCAACCATGCGTCCAACAACCGTAACAGGACTGTCGCTGGGCAGCTGTGTTGCTTCGGCCAAAGAATGAGAAAAATAACTCAGCGCCGGATAAGGATTAATACCGGCGGCTAGGCAATTTTCTAAATGGTTTAAACGAACTTCTGTTTCATCTTGAAGTGATTTTTCAGGTGTCGTTTCATCCATACAGGAGAAAAACATTAAAAAATAATAGAGTAAGTATACCCTAAAGAAGAGGTTTTCGTCAAAAAAACCACCCCGCTGCAGAAAGGGTGGTTTGAGCCTAAAATTTTGCTAAGGTTACTCAATTGCAGTGATTTGGTAGACTTGTTTTCCGGCGGGAACTTCTATGGTTACCTTGTCCCCTACTTTATGGCCCAAGAGACTGCTGCCAAGAGGTGATTCATTTGAAATGAGGCCCTTGGCCGGACTTACTTCTTGTGGACCGACGATCGTATATGACCGCTCGGACGAGCCGACTTTAACCGTAACTTTATTGCCGACAGCAACGGATCCGGACTTTTCGTGCTTAATGATTTTAGAATTATTAATAAGCTGCTCTACTTCAATCAGTCTGCCTTGCGCCCACGACATGTCTTCACGGGCCTGGTGGTACTCGGCGTTTTCAGACAAGTCGCCTTGCTGTTTGGCCTCATCAATCCGCTTGGCAATATCTGGAATCGTCTGATTTTTTATCGTTTCATATTCCTTTTTAAGCGCCTCTAAACTTTCGGGCGAAAGATAGTGGATTGAATCGTCCATACAAGTTGTATTAACTCAATAAAATAACAATTTTTGCGTAAGGCCAGTATAACACAGGTTAGTTGTGTGTCAAATACTTCTTACCCCACCAATTGAGAAAGTCATCAGCAATTGGCATGGCAGCTGTTGAGCCTTCTCCGCCTTCTTCAACCAGTACGGTCACAACAATTTGCGGATTAGCAAGTGGCGCAAAAGAGGTAAACCAGGCATGAGTTGGCCGATTACTGTTCCATTGTGCTGTACCTGTTTTGCCGCCCGCACTAAATCCTATGTTTTGGAGCAGTTTACAGCTGCCATAGCTGACACAGTCGCTCATACCTTGGCGAACAGTCGCGTAGGCGGCTGCCGAAACTTCTTCTTGCTGACCGGTTGGAAAGGTTGGGGCGGAATTTTGTTTGGTTGTCGGATCAATTATTTTAGAGATAATATGGGGTGTAACTATTTTTCCGCCGGTCGCAACTTCTGCTGTCCATAAAGCTACCCGGAGCGGGGTTACCAAAATATCTCCCTGTCCAATGGAAATATTGTATGTATCGCCTACATACCACGGTTCGTGAATTTGCTGCATTTTCCATTCTTTGCTGGGTAAAAAACCGCTGCGTTCGCCCGGAATATCAATTCCACTTTTTTGATCCAGGTGAAATGCCCGGTAGTAGCTTAGCAATTTATCTGCTCCCATGCCGACAAAATCTCCATAGCCTCCGCCAACATAGTAGAAAAAAGTATTTACCGACCACGCAATAGCCTTGGTAACATTGGTGATCCCGTGTCCGCCCACTTTCCAGTCTTTAAAGTAATGTCCGCCAACGTTGAGGCCGCCGATACTATTGAAAGCAGTATCAAAACTAATAATTTTTTCCTGAAGCGCAGCAGCTGAAACGATTAATTTGATGGTTGAGCCGGGTGGATATGTCCCAGAAATACTCCGGTTAAATAAAGGTAAATCGGTATTAGTAGAATATTTTTCATAATCAGCAAATGAAATACCGCCAGAAAAGTCATTATTGTCAAAAGCCGGCCAGCTCACCATAGCCAAAATTTCTCCGGTCGTAGGGTTCATGGCAATAGCGGCTGCTTTAGTTTTTTTAACCTTTTCTAGATTATTTTTAACCGCTTCTTCAAGTTTGTGCTGCGCTTCGAGATCGATGCTTAAAATAAGGTTTTTACCCGGAAGGGGCGGATCTATTGCGAGCGTGTTACGCTCTTTGCCGCGAGCATCTACCTCTATTTTTTTAGTGCCATAAGTTCCGCGAAGGGCTGTTTCATACTCTTTCTCTAAACCCGTTTTACCAATTGAATCAGAAAGCTGATATCCTTCACCTTTGTGATCTTCAAGTTCATTGTCGTTAATTTTACTTAAATAACCTAAAATATGCGAAAGGCTTAGCGTGCTGCTCGCAGAGGTTTGATCAGTAAACGGATAACTTCGCTTCGAGGCGCTTTCAATAAGAATTCCGGGCAGGTCAGCATTTTCAATGTAAAGCTTAAGTGCAGATTGGTAGTCTAAATTTTCCTTAATGACTAAAGACTGATAACTGTAGGAGTTAAATTTAGCAATGCTTTTTTTAATATCATCAAGTGGAATTGAGCTAATGCCAGCCACGCGCTCAAGAATCGTTTCTCGCTCTGCTACTGGACGCGGCAAATCCGCAGGAATAATGCTGAGAGTAAAACTAGGAATATTCTGAACGAGCTCCTTGTTATAACGATCGTAAATAATTCCGCGTTCGGCTGGCACCGGAAGTGTTCGGATGCGGTTTTGTTCAGCAAGTGCCCGATAATGATCGCCTTGAATAATTTGCAAATAAAATATTTTGCCAATAATCAATGAAAAAAATACTCCCAGGATACAGCAAAAGATAATTATTTTGCTTCTGCGAATGCTCGTACCGAGGTACGACCGAGTGTGCGGTGTTGCGAGGCGCTCATTTGTTTCTTTTTCATAATCAAGCGCATCTTCCACCCAGGCAAGGCGATACTTGCCGTCAAGATCAAAGCGGCGAGATTTTTTTTCTGAAATTTCGAACAATCCCTTCTCGCTCATAGGCTAACGTAATGGGTTAAGTTTAACGTATTGCGGCTGGAGACGTTTGAAAAATCTTTGGCTGATAAAATAAGCAACAACCAAAAAGATGTTGGTCAGGATAATTTCGGCCAACCATTCGAGCGCAACATTTCCAGAAAAAACAAGCTGGTACTTAAAGAAAGTCGCAAAAAAGGTAAGCAGTAAAAATAAAATCCGATATACTACCATGCCGATAAGACCTACCAAAAAAGCAATTGCGCTTGAATGATTGGTGAAAAGCGCTAATAAAAGCCAGCTTGAAACGCAGAGTCCGGTGACCAGCGCAATACTATTAAGACCAAACGGTAGCGGTGAAAAAAGTTCGAGGAGTATTGTGGGCGGCAGAACCACCCAAAGCACGCTGGTACTGTTGGTAAACAGTATGAGCCAGATTAAGCTTAAAAAAAGTATATTAATATGGTTAAATGGAAAGGGCAAAAATTCGCGCACACTAATTTGAAGCACTATGATAATAGTGATAATAAGAATGGTAAGGCAAATACGAAAAATCCAGCGAAGCATAGGCTATTTATGAACATCGGTAAGCACGGTTACCAAGGTTAGCTTAGTAAGATTTACCGCTGGAGTAAGAATCGCTTGTTGAAATGGCTGGTATGCTTCGTTTTCGACCACTGCAACTGTCCCGATCAAAAGACCGCGGGGAATTTTGTCTTCCAATCCGGAGGTGACAATTTGCTGCCCGACTTGAACGGTTTCATTGCGAGGAATAAACTGCATTCGCAAACTGATTCCGTAGCCACCTTCAACGACCCCCTGACTTGTTTCGTCATTAAGGACTGTTGCTCCGATTTTACTGCGGTTATCGTTAATCAACCGAACCATAGCAATTGCTTCTTCGGCCTTAATGACTTTTCCAACTAAAATTCCGTCACCAACCACTACCGGCTGGTCAATTGCGACCCCAGCCTGACTTCCTTGATTTATGACCAGCGTTTGCTCGGCGCCGTCTAAATTATTTCCAACAACTTCGGCTGCGATACTTTGGGTTGCCTGCTTTTGTTTAAATTCTAATTGCTTGCGCAGTTCTGCATTGTCTTTTTGAAGCAGTTTAATTTGAGCGCTTAAGACATTTGTTTGGCCCGCATCCTTAAGACAGGCATTGTACGCACTCATAAACGCCTCTTTGTCTTTAAAAAACTGGTAGTCAGTCCCCGTCTTAACGCTAAAAGAATGCACGCCGGTAAATGGAGCAATTACGAGTGAGCGCAAAAAATTTTCTAGGCCAGAAATAAGCCCCGTATAGTGCAAACCAATTAACAACAATAAAATTACGCCGATATACGGGTATGTTTTCTTAGACCGTTTATCAAACATACAAAGTAACTGCTTTATTTATGGGAAGTTGGCCAGACAGCCACTTCCTGAAGAAGTTCGGGTTCATCGAGTAATATTCCTGCACCACGTACAACCGATGTAAGCGGGTCGTCAGCAATGCGAACCGGGATTTCAAGGGCTTTACCAATGAGGCGATCAAAACCGCGTAAGAGCGATCCCCCGCCGGAAAGTAAAATACCACGTTCATGGATATCGGCTACAAGTTCTGGCGGAGTGATTTCCAGGGTTGCCTTAATACTTTCTACGATTGTTCGAAGCGATTTAATCATTGCCTCGCGGACTTCCGAATCGTTAATCATTACCTCGCGCGGCAGGCCAGTTACTAGATCACGGCCGCGCATTGGAAATTCCATAGGTTCAGAGAGTTCAATCGCTGAACCGATTTTTATTTTAATTTCTTCAGCCTGACGCTCGCCTAAAAGTAATTTAAAAACATCACGCGCGTATTGAATGATGTTGCGGTTCAGTTCGTCACCCGCAATTTTGATTGATTTTTTAGCAGCAATACCGCTGAGCGATATAACGGCAATTTCAGTCGTTCCCCCGCCTATTTCAATAACCATGTTGCCAATAGGGTCGCGAGCAGGCATGCGCGATCCGATCGCCGAAGCCATCGGCTCTTCGACAATCCATACTTCGCGCGCTCCGGCATTAATGATTGCGTCGGCAATAGCTTTGCGTTCTACTTCAGTAATATTAACCGGCGCGCCAATAACGACTTTTGGCTTTGAAAAAAAGCTCATGCCGGTATCTTCGTATACTTTGTCAATAAAATAGCGCAGCATTTTTTCAGCTACTTCAAAATCCGAGATGATGCCGTTAGTTAAGGGGCGGGTGGTAACAATGTGCGGCGGGGTTTTACCCAGCATCTCCTTGGCTTCATTGCCCACGGCCAAAATCTGTTCGGTACGGGTGTTAATTGCAACAATACTGGGTTCGTTGATAACAACTCCCCTGCCCTTGACGTACACAAGGGTGTTGGCGGTTCCAAGATCAATACCCAGTTCCTTTCTAAAACGTCCAAATACTTTAGGCAACATAATCGTGATTGCTAAACTTACGGTTCGTAAACACTACTCCTTCAATAACTCCAAACAAGATAATGAGAATAATGCTATTCCACCAGGCCAGAAAGCCCGCATGCGCAAGCATGAGCGCAACAATGATAAAGACACTAAGAACAATGCTTTGGCGAAAGGTTTTTTTGACATGACGAAAAATAATCTCATCGTTCTTGATAATTAAACGCCTGACCAAAAAACCGATAACCGAAAAACTTCCCATGATAGCCAAGAACAACGCTAAGTAAAAAAAACCAATCACAAAGACTCCTGCATCAAACGGGTTTACACTCCAAATGATAAAGGCCAGGGAAGCCCAGCACAGCGCAGTTCCAAGCGACATTAAGAGAAGATAATGGCGTAAATGCATACTCTTGTTTAGAGCGGTAAGTATATCAAAAATAAGTCTATCTGGCAAACTGCGTGTGAACCAGTTTTTTAGTCTAAATACCGCAGTTTTACCACTGCTTCTTGGCCTAGTTTTTCGTTAATTTCTTTTATTATTTCTGCTTCACGAAAGCGAATTTCCTGCGCTATTACAGAGCTGATACAGGCTATAGCCATAGTTCGATGTTTGACATACAGAGGCTTAGCATATTCTTTGATTTTTGCCCCCCAAGCCTTCTCGAGCACCTGTTCAGCAATTTCAATTGCCATCGCGGCACTTACCCCCTGAAACATGCCGGCCTTAGAGTGACGTTCTAAAATGCTGCCGATTAACTTCATAGTACACGATAAGCACAAATATCTTTATAGGGGCAGCTGCCGCAAACAAACGTACTTGGCGTAGGAGTAAAGTCACCAGAACGAATCTGATTGATTGTTTCAATTAATTTTTCCTTAAGTGTTGCAAGCTCTTTTTCTGAACCGACAAAAGAAATTTGGCTATTATCATTAAGATAATAAAAGGTTAATTTTTGCGTTGCACCTAAATGACGATACTGAGGCAGTTCTTCAGTAGCGATTTGGTACAAAAGCAGCTGGTCTTTATCGCTACCAACAATTTTTTCTTTGGGTTTCCCGGTTTTATAGTCAATGATTTCAAGGGTGCCATCAGGCAACTGATCAATGCGATCAATACGTCCATTAATAAGATAATCGCCGACTTTAATCTTAAATCCGCCTTCGAGCGTTATTGGTACATTCCATTTTCCTTCATGACTCGCATAAAAAGTCCTTAAAATCTCTTTGCCTTTGGCGTAATATTCTTCACGCTGCGCTTTATCTTTGTACCAATCCTCTATCCAAACCTGCTCATATATTTTTAAGAGTTCCTCAAACGCCGGCACTTTAATTTCATTGCCAGATTTTTGAGCTGGTTCTTGGCTAAAAAGCGACACTTGTTTTAAACTATTCAATTCCTGCATGCGTTCGTAAAATTTTTGGAGGGTGCTATGCATGGTTTGCCCAAAGCTAAAGCTGGCGTTCCCTGCTGGCTGTGGGATTTTAATAACGTGGGCTAGTTTGTATTGATACGGGCATGTTTCGTAGCTTTTAAGCTGCGAAAATGAAAAGCTGGCCGGTGTATCGTATATAAAAGGGGTTATTTTTTCTGGTTCCGGAGCGATAAACGCAGGCTTTTCTTGAACAAACAGTTTCGCATCGCCATTCGCACACTTCATTTCATGTAAAAATCGGCTCACCTTTTTTGCTCGAACGCCGCCGTAGTCACTTGCGCTTGTGCAGTACAAACGGTCTTTAGCGCGTGTAACCGCTACGTACATAAGACGCCGCTCTTCTTCATAGTGACTATCTCCGCTCGGCAGCTGTTCTTTAATCAGTTCGGCAGGTAACTCGATTGCCTCCCCGCGTCGGCGGGTAGGAAAGCGTTCTTCTACAACGTTCACTACAAATACATATTTAAATTCCAGACCCTTTGAGGCGTGCACGGTCATGACTCGCACAGCTTCGTGCGCTACATCAAGATTTTGCTTAAGACTTCCTTCGTCTCCTGACTCAACCACGTGGTTGAAATGTTCTAAAAAGCCGGCCACATGCGCTTCGCCAGGGTGAGCTATTTCATAAGCAATTACTTCTTCCAAAAACTGCGTCAAGAGAAGTGCCTGCCGGCTAATCGACATACGCCCGGCCATATCTTCGTCGGCCAAAAATTGTTTGTAACCGCTGGCGTCAAGAAAACCTAATAACAAAAGGGAGGGTTTTTTGGCTGTTATTCCTTTAGCGCCTTCGTTGAGAAACGATCTGACACGCTCGATAGTTTGAACACCCTCTTCCGACAAACCAAATTCACGCGCCCGTTTAAGCGCCTCTGCATACGAAATACTTTTTTTCTTGGCGTGGTACGTAAATTTCTGCAAATCATGGGCACTCAAATGCAAAAAAGGCATGGTAATAAGCCGATAGATAGCTGTAGAATCCTGATTGTTGACTATGGCCTTAAAGAAATTAAGACAATCTAAAATGCTGCTTTGACTGTACAGGCCGCTCGAAGCCAAAAATTCGTAGGGTATTCCAGCTTTCCCCAGCGCATCTACAAAAGGTTCAAGGTGCCCGTTAGCGCGTGCCAACACTGCAAAGTCTGACCATTTTGTTTCTGAATTAAGGTTTTTGAGTTCAGCTATTTTTTCTAAAACAGCCCGGACTTCGTCGTGGGCGGAAGCAACGCTGATATGTTCGATCACGCCCTTTTCAGTAACGGGCAGCTCAGCAGTTAAGTGTTTGTCAATTTGTAATTTAACTTCAAGACGATCGGGATTATTATTCTGGATGAGACAATATGCCGCATCAAGAATGATTTGTTGAGAGCGGTAGTTACTGGTTAGAATAATATTTTTGGCATTTGGGAAATCGTCTTTAAAACGCAAAATATTGGAAACTGAAGCCCCGCGAAAAGCGTAAATACTTTGGTCATCATCCCCTACCACGGTTAATTGACTTTGATCGTTGGCTAAGAGACGAACGAGTACATACTGTGCCCAATTAACGTCTTGGAATTCATCGACAAGAATAAATTTAAAATGTTTTTGTATTTTAGAGAGAATGTGTGGGCGCTCACGAAACAGTTTAATGACATAGAATAATAAGTCACCAAAATCAAGTGCGTTATTTTCAAGCAGTATCCGGTTGTAAACATGGTACGCGTTCGCAACTTCAGATAAACGATTTTTTTCAATCGCGTTCGTATCCCCGGCTTCCATGGCGACACTTTCAGCGTGCGCCAAATATTCTTCCGGACTAACGAGCTCATCTTTACATTTATTGAAGTGTTTAATGAGTTCATGGATATGCCGCTCCGGGTTGGCCATCGGGCGATAGTAATCAAGCTTAAAACGATCCAATTTTTCGCGGACAAGAAGCCATGTTTCGGTAGTTGTAAGAAGCTTAAAACGATTTGGAAGACCGATATCCAGAGCGTAGTCTTCCAGAATACGCTGACAAAATGAGTGGAAAGTTGAAACTTCTACCGAGGAATAGGTTGATCCGATCAACGCGTCTGCGCGTTCGCGCATTTCTCCAGCGGCTTTATCAGTAAAGGTGAGCGCTAAAACTTGTTCAGGCAACGCTAATTTGCGCTCAATGAGCGATGCTATTTTTTGGGTAATTACCGCCGTTTTACCGGTTCCTGCTCCAGCTACGATAAGCAGCGGGCCGCCGACGTAATCAACCGCTTCCTGCTGGGCCGTGTTGAGTGTTTTCATATTCTTAACGGGTAGTATAGCGTAGGCGCAGCGAGCTTGCAAACCTTCGTAAATAATTAAAAAACAGGCTTTTTCGGCCTGTTTTTTAATAGTTTAGACTTCTGCTTTGTTCCGGAGCTGTCCGCACGCGGCGGCAATATCTTGCCCTTGCGAGTAGCGAATAGTTGAAATAAAGCCAGCCTTCATAATCTCTTCGTGCCAGTGTTCGATTTGTTCGTGCGGGGTGCGTCCAAAAACAGATTTGTTATCAACAATTTCATCAGAAATATTATTATACGGAATCAAATTGACCCGAACGTGCGGCATACGACGAATTAGTTTGATGAGTGCCTGCAGATGTTTTTCGTCATCGTTTACCCCGCCGAGCATAATATACTCAAGTCCGATAAAATGAGACTTGCTTGGAAAACGAGTGTGATAGTCGTTTGACCAGCGTACCAAAAAATCTAAGAAACCATTAGGGTTTGAAGGCATAATTTCTTTGCGCGACGCTTCAATGGCGCTATGGAGCGAAATTGCCCAGCGCACGGGGGGAAAATCATCCTTTAATAATTTTTCCATACTCGGTACAACGCCCGCTGTAGAAACAGTGATTTTTGTTTCTCCTAAGTCAGTGTTGGCAAGTAAAATTTTAATCGCTTCTTTAACATTTTCATAATTAAGCATCGGTTCTCCCTGACCCATAAACACAATGTTGGCCACACGCGCACCTTCGCCAACCAAAATTTTCTGTGCGTAGCGATACTGATCAACAATTTCTTGAGCCGAAAGATTGCGTTTAAAACCCTGTTTACCGGTCGCGCAAAAAGCACACTTCATAGGGCAGCCAGCTTGGCAAGAAACGCAGATGGTGTAACGGTCGGGCGCGTCATCACTCGCATCTTTTTTAATATTTTCACGGCCCATGATAACCATTTCTACGTATTGTTTGTCGTGGAGCTCCAAAAGTACTTTGCGAGTATTGTCTTCCTTGCTGGTTAAAAGCGTATGGGTATTTACCGAAAACCAAGGAAAGCCCTTCAGGGATTCGCGCAGATCAATGGGCAAAGTCGTAATTTGTTCGTAACCGGAAATATTCCAATCAAACCAAGCTTTTTGAACTTGGTTTTGGCGATATCGCGGCTCTTTAGCCAAAATTTCTTTAAGTTGTTGATATTGAGAAGCCATATAGTCGATAAACTCTATCAAATTTGGCTTATTTTGGCAAGTATCTTGACGTCGACCGGAAACGATGCTAGGGTAAATTTCTTCGCTTTTAGGTTAGTCGACGCAAAAACCTAAAAAGGTGTGCGAAGAAACCGCACCTTTATCCTGGCACCGGAAAGGAGGTGAAACAGGAATGCGCACATTGCTTGCCATAAGCTTGCTGTCCACGCTGGGCACTGCTCGTGTCCTTCCCGCAAAGTGCTTTGATCCGACCGGGTTCAGCGCCGAAAGACCAGATCCATGCCCAGAACCTACCGGTCCGCCCTCGGCTCCGCCCCCTCCGCCTCCCCCGCCCCCTGACGACCCTCCACCCGAGCCCCCCTGCAAGCTCTAGGGGTGGACAAGTCCTAAGATTTTGAACGAACGGCCGCGTCACCGTTCGTTCTTTGCTTTTATAATTGATCTATAAAGAGTTTAGGCAATAAACCCTCCCGCCTGAAGCGTCCACAAATTTTTATACATTCCCGCCTTTTTTCTAAGCAGCTGAGCATGTGTTCCGCTTTCGACAATCTCACCGTGATCAACAACAACAATACGATCCATTTTCATAATTGTGGAAAGTCGATGAGCCACCACAATAACCGTTTTATTTTTCATAAGGGTAGCCAAAGCATCTTGGATCATTGCTTCAGATTCAGAATCAAGGCTCGACGTTGCTTCGTCCAAAACTAAAATCGGCGCATTGCGAAGTATGGCGCGGGCAATTGCTACGCGCTGACGTTCGCCGCCGGAAAGTTTGATGCCGCGCTCGCCAACCATCGTGCTGTAACCTTCTGGAAAGCCGCTAATGAATTCATGGCAATGAGCTTTACGCGCAGCCTCGAAAACTTCCTCGTCTGCAGCCTCTGGCTTGCCGTAGCGGATATTTTCGAGGAGTGACCGATGAAATAATATGGGGTCCTGAGGCACCAAACTGATTGCTGCCCACAAGCTTTCTTGAGTTACATGATCGATTTTCTGTCCATCAATAAGTATTTTTCCTCGGGCGACATCATGCATGCGTAAAAGCAGCTTCACGATTGTTGATTTACCTGCCCCCGAAGGCCCTACAAAAGCTACTTTTTCGTGCGGCGCAATATGGAGGTTGAAATGTGAGAAAATTTTACGAGTTTCGTGATAGTAAAAATCAACCTCTTTAAATTCTATTTCACCTTTTATTATAGCTAATATTCCGGCATTATGTACGTCCTGAATTTCGTGCGGTGTTGAAAGCATAACAGTCATTTCTTCCGCATCTGCCAAGTTTGAATAAATGTGGCGAATAATTTTGCCAAAATCCCACACTTTATCAAAAATAATAATAACGTACGACTGAATCAACACGAAGTCTCCTACCGTTAAAATACCTTGTCTCCAAAGACCGATGGCTACATAAAAAATGCCCATTTCAAGGAGAAAAACCATAAGTCCTTGCACTCCGTCTACGATATTATCGAGCGTCCAGGTAAATTGACGGATTTTTCTAACTTTTTCAAGTGCCGCTTTAAAACCATTTACTTCACGATCATAGCCGCAAAATAATTTTACGTTGGCGTTATTGGTAATGGTATCTGCCAAAATTGCCGTGCTTTCCGATTCTGCCTCGTTACGCTGAATATCAAATTTAAGTTTATATTTAGTCAAAAACCAATTAATAACTAAAAAAACAACAATCCAAATACCTATTGCGAGTCCGAGCCAGGCATTTTTACGACTCAGCACATAAAAAATTACTACTAAGTTTGTAAGGAGGGGTAGTAGATTAAAGGTAAAACGATCCATAATTCCCTCAAATGCCTTCGTAAACCAGTTAACCCGTTTTACCAGCGTGCCCACAAAATTGTTATTGAAATAAGAAAAAGAATGCTTATGCAGATACGCAAAGCATTTTTCGGCGAGCTCTGCTAATACTTGCGCCTGATATTTTGTGTTTGGAACAAGCGCAATGCGCCAGGCAAGCCAGCGTAAAATTTCCAAAAAAGCGATTACGCCAAGCGTTGTAATAAGCATTGCTGAAGTGCTGTCGCTGGGGCTCCCGGTTGAAAGTATGTCAAAAAAACGCTTAAAATAAAGCGGACTGATAACCGCTAAGCTCGCAGCGGCAATAGCTGCAGTCCAGGTTATCAGTACCAAAAGACCATGTTTTTTTATCTGGCTCCAATAAATGGCAATTGTTTTACTCGTGTATTGAGGGGAAAGGTTAGCGGCGCGCATGAGACAATCGCTAAAAATAAAATTTGGTATAGCTGTACACTATACCAAATTTTTTAAAGATACTCTAATTTTTACGGTAAACGACGATATTTGTTACCTATTTTAACGCGATTAAGAGCGCGCTCAAGATTAGCCTGAAGCGCAGCAAATTCTTCTTGATCCCGTCGAACCGGCTCTTGCATGGTTTTAAGTGCTCGATCTCTGGCAGCTTCGGCACGAGTTAAGTCAATTTCGGTAGCATGTTCAGCGGTGTCAGCAAGAATAACAAGAGAATTATCTTTTTTTACTTCAGCAAAACCGCCGGAAACAGCAATTACGCTCTCTTTGCCATCTTTTTTAAAGCGCAATTCCCCAGGCTGGATAGTGGTCACGAGCGGAATGTGATGGGCCATAACTGTAATCTCACCGGTAGACGTCATTAAACTGACCTGATCAACCTCATCAGTGAAAACAACGCGTTCGGGTGTGATTATTTGAAATTTCATATAGACGAGCAGATTAAGCAGAGTAAGTTGTAGGCAGGGTAAGTAATAAGATGCGCTTAACTCGCTTATTCTGCCTACTCTGCTTAGTACTAATATTATTTAACGTCATCGATATTTCCTTTCATATAGAAGGCTTGTTCGTTTTTACTATCATGCTTACCTTCCAAGATTTCGCGGAAGCCGCGGATAGTTTCTTTGAGCGGTACGTATTGACCAGAAATACCGGTAAATACTTCACCAACGAAGAATGGCTGAGACAAGAAACGCTGAATTTTGCGAGCGCGAGCAACGGTAGTGCGGTCTTCGTCGCTGAGTTCTTCCATGCCAAGAATAGCAATAATATCCTGAAGATCTTTGTAGCGCTGAAGGACACGCTGTACTTCAAGCGCAGTCTTGTAATGTTCTTCGCCGACAATATTAGGATCAAGAATAGTAGAACTTGAGTCAAGAGGATCAACAGCCGGGTAAATACCGAGTTCAGCGAGCGAGCGGTTAAGTGTAACAGTTGAATCAAGGTGAGCAAAAGTGGTTGCAGGAGCTGGGTCAGTAAGATCGTCAGCAGGTACATAAACTGCCTGTACCGAAGTAATCGAACCTTTATCAGTTGAAGTAATACGTTCCTGCAGCGCGCCCATTTCACTTGCTAAGGTTGGCTGATAACCCACGGCTGAAGGCATACGACCAAGGAGGGCTGACATTTCAGAGCCGGCCTGGGTAAAGCGGAAAATGTTGTCGATGAATAAGAGAAGATCACGGCCTTCTTCATCACGGAAGTATTCAGCCATGGCAAGTGCGGTCAAGGCAACACGAGCACGAGCACCCGGTGGTTCGTTCATCTGACCGAAAACAAGCGCAGTTTTAGAAAGTACACCCGAATCCTTCATTTCGCGGTAAAGATCGTTGCCTTCACGGCTTCTCTCCCCAACGCCCGCAAACATGGAGTAACCGCCGTGTTCCTGAGCAATATTGCGGATAAGTTCCTGAATAATAACCGTTTTACCGACACCTGCTCCACCGAATAAACCAACTTTACCACCCTTAAGAAACGGGCAAATAAGGTCGATAACCTTAATACCGGTTTCTAAAATTTCGGATTTGGTTGATTGCTGAATAAACGTTGGTGCTTTGCGGTGAATGGGGTATTTCTTTTTTGACTTGGTAGCACCAAGGTTATCAATTTCATCACCGGTAACATTGTACATGCGACCGAGTGTCGTTTCTCCAACCGGAACCATAATCGGGCTACCGGTGTCGGTAACTTTCTGACCGCGCTCCAGGCCGTCGGTCGTGCTCATTGCCATAGCGCGTACCACGCCGCCGCCAAGGTGTTGCTGCACTTCGAGGATAATTTTGTCACCGTTTGACGTAGCTACCTCCAAAGCATTTTGCAAATCAGGAAGTTTTTCCGGGAAGTGCACGTCAACGACAACGCTGATAATTTGTCTAATTTCTCCAGTATTCATAGTAGTGTTAATATATTGCTTATACAAATTGATTTACAGTCTTTTTATTAAGTGTCTTCTCCGTCATTTCCGGCACTATCACGCTTAGTAATACGCTCATATGTTGGACCTGAAACAGCAAAGCCAGCACCATCTGGTACCAAAAAACCTTCTTTTATCATAGCCGAAATAGTTGATCTGGTAAGTTCTTTTGTTATTCCCGCCTCACGAATATCCGATAAAGTAAAAACACTATCATCAAAATGTGTTGCGAGTAATTCTGCTACTTCAAAGTACCCGTTTTTTTCACGCCGTTCTTGCGAAGCGCTTGGTGGACGATCAAAATTTCGTATCATTTGACGGGCTTCATTGCTCATAAAAAATAATTATTCCAAAGCCGCTGCCCCACCAATCACCTCGGCAATTTCTTTGGTAATCGCCGCTTGGCGAGCGTTATTAAAGGTGGTATTTAATTCTTTGATCATATCGCTTGCGGCGTCTGAGGCTGCTTGCATGGCCATCATGCGGGCACTATGTTCCGATGCGTCAGATTCAAGCACTGCCTGGTAGAGCTGCATTTCAATGAGGCGGGGCAGAAGCATTTTAAGTACTTCCAGCGGATTCGGTTCAAAAATAAAATCGGTAGGCTGCTCTGTAGGTTGAGGATTTTTTTCAATAACCGTAATGTGATTTTTTTGTTTAATTGGAAAAATCGGCTTAATGATCGGCACCTGTTTAATAGCTGAAATATATTGCATGTACGCTACGCCAATTTGATCGTACGTGCTATTAATAAAATCTGTTGCGGCAAGCTGTGACATCGGAAGAATATCTGAAATCGCTTTTGTAACATCAACCTTATCAAATTCAGCAGCAATGGCGTGACCAAAATTCTGGTAAATTTTTCGGCCTTTTTTACCCATTACCAAGACTTCAACATCGACATTTTTTTCCTTTTTGATTTTGGTAATAAAAGCGTCGACTTCCTGAAGGAGTTTGGAACTAAACCCGCCGGCAAGTCCGCGGTTGCTGGTGATTAAAATCAGCCCCATCTTTTTAATCGGACGTTCTGCCAGTAGCGGGTGGTGCTTGGGACCAGCTTTGCGCGTCACATCCTGGAGCATTTTCCAAGCCAGGTCAGCATAAGCGCGTGTTGCCGAGGCGTTAGCAACGGCTCGGCGCATTTTTACAGCACTAATCATCTCCATTGCCTTGGTTATTTTTTTAGTGTTGGCAATAGATTTGATGCGTCGTTTAATTGTCTTAGTACTGAGAGCCATACAAGCTTAGGGTAAATCTTGACAAATAAGAGTTTTAGTGCTATACTTGTTTGTTATTTTTATTGAGTATCCAGAATAGAAGGCTCGCTTACCTGCTTTTCTGGCCACTCAATAAGGAGTTCAGCATGCCGATCTTTCGCTGCACGTTCATTGGTCGCAAAGGTATTGCAAATACAATTCCTCGCAGCCTGCTCAGTCCTTGTGGCGGTGTCGCGCTGCTCGAGGAGCAGGGACCGGAGATCAACAACGCCCTCGTCCGCTCCGTCATCTCGAAGAGTCCGGAGCAGGAGCTCGTTTGCTGGGAGGTGTCCCAAGGTGCGCTTGCCAGCTGGAACATCAGCGGGAGCGTTTACCACCTGGGCTGCTTCGGGCAGAGCAGTGCCGAAGAGGTCACGCGCTACCTGGTCTTCCTCATGGACGTCGGCGAGGAGATCGTCGTGGAGGACCTCCAGGGAGGAACCAAGCGTCGTCTGGTTCGCCGGTCTGACCTCGAGTACCTGACCGAGCAGAACTACATCCGTAACGACCCGAAGCGCTGACTCGACTAGCAACTTCGGGGTTTATTGCCCGGCTGAGCCTACAAAGGTTCGCCGGGTACTTTTTTAAAAGATCTTTTTATTTCTTGAATTCTTGAATCGCTTCTTTTAATTCTTTCTCAATCTCTTCATCCCAACCACCTTTACTGATCTTTTCTAACAGCCCTGGTTTCGTTTTATTCATGTATTCATGCAATTTAGCCTCCCAGTCACGAATATCTTTTACCGCAACATCGCTGGCATAGCCATTGTTAAGCGCATAAATAACCGCTACTTGGTTAGCAACCGGTACGGGTTGGTACTGTGGCTGTTTCAAGATTTCTACTAAGCGCTGACCAAGGTCAATCTGTTTTTTTGTTTCAGCATCGAGATCGCTCGCAAACTGAGCAAAGGCTTCCATTTCACGGAACTGGGCCATGTTCAGCTTCATCTTACCGGCCACTTTTTTCATGGGTTTGATCTGGGCAGCCGAGCCAACGCGCGATACGGAAATACCAACGTTAAGCGCCGGGCGGATACCGCGGAAGAACAAATCACTTTCAAGGAAGATCTGACCGTCCGTAATTGAAATTACATTAGTTGGAATATACGCAGAGATGTCTCCAGCCTGTGTTTCGATAATCGGTAAGGCTGTGATCGAACCACCGCCGGATTCTTTGTTGCGGCGGCAAGCGCGTTCAAGTAAGCGAGAGTGGAGGTAGAAAACATCACCAGGGAAAGCTTCACGGCCCGGTGGACGGCGCAAGAGAAGTGAAATTTCACGGTAGGCCCAAGCTTGCTTGGAAAGATCATCGTAGATAACCAAAACATCTTTGCCTTTGTCCATGAAGTATTCAGCCATAGCAACACCGGCGTAGGGCGCGATGTATAAAAGGGATGCAGGGTCAGAAGAACCAGCTGCGACTACAATTGTGTAATCCATTGCACCTGTTTCTTTAAGCTTGGCAACGATACGAGCGATTTTTGATTCTTTTTGTCCAACCGCAACATAGACACAAATCATGTCTTGTCCTTTTTGGTTGATAATCGTATCAATCGCGACAGCAGTCTTACCAGTTTGGCGGTCGCCGATAATAAGTTCGCGTTGACCGCGCCCTACCGGGATCATCGCGTCAATCGCCTTAATACCCGTTTGCACCGGCTGGGTAACCGGCTCACGAGTCATAACGCCCGGAGCAATTTTTTCAATCGGATAAAATTTCTTGGAAGCAATTGGTGCTCCGCCATCTTTGGCAACACCAAGCGGATTAACCACGCGGCCAATAAGTTCCTCGCCAACCGGAACGGACAAAATACGACCGGTACGTTTAACGGTATCCCCTTCTTTAATATGAGTATAGTCACCTAAAATAACCGCACCAACCGTTTCTTCTTCCAGGTTAAGGGCTACGCCAAACGTTCCGCCGGGAAATTCAAGCATTTCACTGGCCTGACATTTAGTAAGACCGCTCAGGCGGGCGATACCATCCCCCACCTCAAGCACTTTACCAACTTCCTCGACTTCAACCTGCTTTTCGAAGCTGCTGATATTTTTTTTGAGTTCTTCAATAATGGAATTCATGGACATACTTATGCAGTTAATTGAGTCTTTAAAAGTTGTAATTGTTTTTTGAGGCTTCCGTCGAGCACGATATCTTCAGTCTTGATAATGATCCCGCCGATAATGTTTGGGTCCGTCGTTTCGTTCAGTTCTGCTTTAGCCCCAAATACTGTAATGATTTTTTCCCTGCTTTTTTCAGCCAGTGGTTTGGCAGTGATTACTTCCAAGGGCACAATACCATTTTTTTTGCGGTAGATCTTTTCAAAACAGTCCATGATGAGCGGCGCTTTCTTAAGTTTGTTTGCGCGCGCCAAAAGCTTTACAAACTCGGCAAGAGCTTGACTCAGAGCTTTGCCTTCGAGGTTTTTGGTAACCTCGTACAAGGCGGCGGCGTACTCTTTATAACTATTTTTCTTCTTCATAAGCAATTTTAGAAACCATTTCCTCAACTAATTTTTGATCTTTAGCGCCATCTAACTTTTCATGTAATATTTTTTCAACCGCTGACGTGACCAGGGCGGCAGCATTCTTTTTAATTTGGGTCACTGCTTGATCGCGCTCAACTTCAATATTGCGCTTAGCCTGATCAACCAACTGTTCAATATCTTCACGTGCTTTTACTTTCATTGATTCAGATAACTCCCCTGCCTGAACTCCGGCTTTTTCAATAATTTTATTTGCTTCTACTTTGGCAACATCAATGCGTTCCTGGTAGTCACGTTCACCCTTGGCAAGCTTCTCTTGAATTTTATCAACATTAGACAGGCTTTCGTCGATCATCTTCTGGCGCTCCGCCATTTTCGAGGTGAGCGGTTTTAAAATGATAAACCAAACAATAGCAGCAACAATTGCAAAGTTAATCAGTTGAAATCCAAACAAGGTTGGGCTGATACCGAGCGATCCGAGCACACCTCCATCGGCGGCAGTTTCATGCGCTTCGGTAGGTGCTTCCGCTTCGTGCGCAGTTGCAGCGTGTACCGTATCAATACTAGTAAATCTCATAATGTTTAGTTCTAAATAATCCAATTTGATCGGGCTTATACCCTGAGGCATAAACCCGATCGATCGAAATACTTTTAGTTGAGTGTGAAAACAACAACCAGAGCGTAAATAGCGATAGCTTCAGCAAAAGCTGCACCAAGAAGCATCGGAACGAAGATTTTTCCGCCAGCTTCAGGATTGCGGCCGATGGCTTGCATAGCTGCGCCAACGATTTTACCGATAGCATATGCCGGGGCAAGACCACCGATAGCCATAGTGGCACCTTTGATGATTGCCAGGACGTTTTCGTGGGAAATACTTTCCATACGTGTTTTAGGTTACTGGTAATAACGCGTTTGAAGTGAAGGTACAGCGTAGCACGGCGTTACGTGCACTCCCGATTCACCTCTTACCAATTAATTAATAGAGCAGAGCGGTACTTCCACAGGTACTGCGCTGCTGATACTAATTAATGTTCTTCTGCTCCGTGCGGTTCGCTCGACGCTACGGTCATGTACACAATGGTCAGAATAGCAAAAACAGATGCTTGGATAATGCCTACGAGCAATTCCAACAGCATGAACGGTGTTGGAACAACTACGGCGACAATACTGGTAATAACCGTAATGAGTACTTCCCCGGCAAAAATATTACCGAACAGACGAAGCGAGAGCGACAATACTTTGGACATTTCACTCACAATTTCAATAAGACCGACAGCAAATTCGACGAGCGCGGTAAAAATAGCGATCGGACCTTTACGCAAACTTTTGAAAATAGAACCGATCTGAATGAATTTATTGATATGGGTAAAGAACCCGACCGCAAACAAACCGTAAATATGTGACGACACAACGGTGACCAGTGCCATGGCGAGGGTAAGGTTTAAATCCGTGTTAGCCGGACGAAGCAAAAAGTCATGACCCAGCGTAATACTGCCAGTGCCCGGTAATAAACCTAACCAATTTGAAAGGAGAATAAAAAAGAAAACTGAACCCGCAATCGGCAAAAAACGCATCGTCTTGGCGCGCGACCCCGTTACCTGATCAAAATAGCCGAGCAAAATTTCCAAAAAGTATTCCATCGAGTTCTGCATTTTGCCCGGGCGCAGCGCCAGGCGTTTACGCAAAACCAAACCAACGATTAAAAAAATAAAAAGCGCGATCCACGCGTTTATAATGGTATTGGTAACCGGAAGGGGCCCAATGTGAAAAAGGGTTTCAGGCGCTAAGGTGGGAATATGTACTTGACTCATACGTGCAGTATTACTTTTTCTTAATCAGCTCTTGATACTGAGTACCGTACTCTTTGGCCTTACGGAAGATGATTACCCCGGAAATAATAGCCGCTATAACAAAACCGGCAACTGTTCCATACGGGGCAAAACCGTATCTTTTTTCTAAGAATTGACCAAGAAGAACGAAAATAACTACGGGAACAGCAATATTTGCACCAAAATCACCTACAACCTTAAGTGCAAAAAGATAGTATTTACGGTCAGATGGGTCAAAGACTGGTGTAGGTTTCTGGTCCATAGGCCACTATATTAGTGGTTTTTAACGATAAAGTCAAGTACTTTTTACTGTGAATAAATCAGCTTGATACTGAAAGATTAAAGAGTGCGCTAGCGTTTCGCGTGGTCGTTTTGCGCACCAGTTCTGCATCGCACATTTTTACAGCAGCAATTTTTTTTGCGACCTCTTCTACCATCCAAGGTTCCGCCCGCTTACCACGATATGGAATCGGAGCCAAGTACGGCGAATCCGTTTCAAGCACCATCCGGTCAAGCGGGCAATTTTTAACAACCTCGAGAAGTGCTACTTGGGCAGTCGGGTCGCTCTTTTTGGGCGGAAAGGTAATAATGCCAGTAAAACCAAGATACAGTCCGAGCGCCAAAAGTTGCTCGGCAAAATGCCAATTACCGATATAGCAATGAATCACTCCCCGTACTTGCGTTTGTCCGCGCTGAGCCAGCTCTTCTTTTAAAAGATCGATCATTTCCTGATAAGCGTCACGCACGTGAATGGCGAGCGGTAGTCCGGTTTCAAACGCCAGGCGAACATGTTCGCGAAAAACGGCTTGCTGCTTGACAAGTACTGCTTCCTTAGAAATTCCTTCAGGGATACGATACAGGTCAAGCCCACACTCCCCGATCGCGATTGTTTTGGGACTCTTGGTTAATTCTTTATAATACTCATAATCAAAATCTTCTTCACGAGTATTAAAAGAAGATTCTTCTTCATCTAAGTGCTGCGAATGCAAATGGACCGGGTGCAATCCTACACTCGCATATACTCCATCATATTTTTCTGCCATCACCACACCGTTTTTACTGGTATCTCGCTGAGTACCAACTAAATTCATGATCACTCCTTTTTCCAGAGCACGTCTGACAACCTCATCGCTATCAAGCTTAAAGGCATTAAAGTGAACATGACAGTGCGTATCAATAAGCTTGGCAGGGTGAGACATAACCTTGATATTAATTGGAAATTGTCAGTCCCGGTTGATTTTTTGTAGAAAAAGAAAAACCGATTATTTTTCCACCTATGGCTAAGATGGTTACTACTATAATAATAAGCATCATTATCTTTTGACGTTTTTTAAACTGCTCAAAACCGGTCCATCCTTTTTGTACCCACGCCATTTCCCGGCCGCTGCTTGCAAGTTTTATCCAAGCATATATTCCAAAAAGCGGCACGAGTGTTCCGACAGCCCACAGATACAGCTTGTTACCCAGTGTCCACACAAACGGTGAGAAGAAAGCGCCCCAGGACCACTTTTGGATAAAAGCTATTTGTTCAGTGGTTAAGTTTTGATACTGGTCTTGTGTTTGAAGCTTAATAACTTCTTGATCACCATGTTCTTTTTTAGCCAAAAAATAAATTCCAAGCGGCCAGCAGATAAACATACTTGCAACTGCCGCGGTCCCTAAAAGACCAAGAGTAACTTTTGTCATCTGAAAAACAGCTGTGTTCAGTGAAGCCTGCGCTAATCCAATTGTTCCTTCAGGCGGAAGCGCAATACTTCGAGACAAAAAATAATTTGCCACCCCATAGGAGACTAAGACTACAATTAGCACTGTAATTGGGGCGATAAGAAGAATGACCCCTTTCTTTTTGGCGAGAGTCATAGCCTAGCGCAAAGAGAATGAGGCGCGAACAACGGCCATCACATTTTTATCAATTGAGGATGTATCAAAGGTGCCATAATCAGAAACATCAGCCGAGTTGAGCGCCATCACCTGAAAGACACCCATGTCAGCTGAACGCATGCTCCCTACCTTAGCGCCGCTACTTTCCGCAATTTTTTGAGCACGATCTTTGGCGTTTTTGGTTGCTTCGGCAAGCATGTCGAGTTTTAGATCATTAAGTTTCGAGAAATAGTATTCTAACGGGTCGCTGGTAAAGAAAATTCCCTGATTAATAAGCGTTCCGGAGTCTTTGGCAAGTTTGGTAATACCGTCAACATCACTTGAGTCAACAATTACTTGCTGGGATAATGTATAGCCGATAATTTTTCCGGTACTGCCAAAGTTGGTTTGTTCGTATTGCGGATAAATACTGACCGGGTTAATCGTAATCTGATCGTCGGTAATTTTGTTTTGTTTGAGGTATGTTGTAATTGTGCCCGCCTCCCATTTCATGCGTGCATATCCGTCTTGCAAATCTTTAACATCAACATTGTGTGAGAACGTACTGCGCCATTTTACCATGTCAGAGTGAATTTTAGTTTGCGATGATCCGGTAACACTTACCGTATCACCAAGACTTTTAGAGCGATAAAACGTGGCTGCGGCAATGATTGCAACGATGATAAGGCCAAGCGCTAAAATCATGCCAAAACGTGATAAACCTTTGTTCGTAATCGTTTCCATAAAATTACATCAGATAAATAATAGATTATTTTTTGGTAGTACTGACCATGTTTTTCCAGTCAAAATCCTTGGGCAGCGATAAACCGTTCGGCAGTTTTATTCCTGCCACATCTCCGACGAGATCGACCAATTCTTTCGGCAAGAGCGGCCACAGAAACGACGCTGCCTGCACAGCCTTCGGCGCCATTTTTGACTCGCCAAGCTTAGTCATAAAGCCTTGGCTCGGAGGATACCGCGTAATAAAGAAAATAGCAATTCCAACTACTAAGACACCCTCCACAAAACCGACAACCGCTCCGAGAACATGATCAATAGTACTCAGAAATGGGAGCCGAGTAATTATGCCTATTGCTTTATTGATAAACCAGAACAAGAGCCCTATAAGACGATTGCTGATAATGAACAAGAGCAAGAAGACAACAATGCGAATAAAATTCGGTGCCCAACCGGTGAATTTGACAAGCAGGTCAGTCAGCGGCGCATAGTAATGACCGGCAATATACACCCCGAGAATTGTACCAAGGAGCGACCCCAAGGTTTTGATAAATCCCGAACGAAGCCCTGATAGCGCAAAAAGTGCGACTACCACGATAATCACTATGTCCCCCACTGGCATATTGTTATATTAAAATTAAAATTATTTTTTTGGAGCAGCTTCTTCAAGACGCGGGAAGAGCATTGCAGTCTTAGTAATTTTATTACCGACTACGAGTTCCACCCACTGATGTAATTCGCTAAGCGGTTTCGCAAATTCTTTTTCGACTTCGAGGCCAAGTTGGCGCAAAATGCTTTCCGCAGTCTCAGGAATTATCGGCCATAGCATAAGCGCAATATGACGCAAGCTTTCCACCAAATGATGAAGGAGGTCATTCACCAAAATAGTTTCGCCTTGCTTTGCCAGTGCCCACGGTTGTTTGTCGGAAATAAGCTGATCACAATGCGTCACAAAACGCATCACTTCTTCAAGCGCATGATCAAAGCGCCAGCGGTTCATAGCTTCGGTGTAGGCTGGCCAAATTTTGGCACTTAAAAAATTGATCAACTCGGTATTTACCGTGGAAACTTGCGGAACGACGCTTTCGCAATATTTTTCAACCATCGTTAAAATACGGTTAGTTAAATTTCCGACGCCATTAGCCAGGTCTCCCTGGTAGCGTTCCAAAAATTTAGCACGCGAAAAATCACCATCATTATCAAACGGAATTTCGCGCATAAGGAAATAACGGACCGCTTCAAGCGGAAGCTGTTCGGTTAATTCAAGGGGATTAATAACATTACCAATAGTCTTGCTCATCTTTTGACCTTCGACCGTAATCCAGCCGTGTACGGCAATTTGCTTCGGCGGCTCAAGCCCGGCAGCCATCAGCATGGCCGGCCACAGAAGTGAATGAAAACGATTGATTTCTTTACCTACCAAATGCGTCCCGGGCCAATAGTGTTTGAACAAACTTTCGTCAGCACTCCCATACCCAAGCGCAGTAATATAATTAGTGAGCGCATCAAACCAAACATACATCACCTGAGTATCATCGCCTGGAACCGGTACACCCCAGGCGAGCTTTTCTTTAACACGTGAAATACTCACGTCCTCAAGACCACTTTTAAGCATGTTGTAGACTTCTTTGTATTTACTTTCCGGGGTAACAAAGGCGGGATTATTTTTGAACAAAAATTCGAGCGGTTCTTGGTAGCGCGATAAACGGAAAAAATAATTTTCTTCTGTCAGCAATTCGGGAACTGTGTGGTGATCCGGGCATTTGCCGTCAACTAAATCTTTTTCCGTTTTGAAACTTTCACAACCAATGCAATAGAGTCCTGTGTATGCTTTTTTATAAATATCCCCGTTTGATGCCACCGCACTCCAAAATTTCTGGGCTCCTAATTTATGGCGCTCTTCGGTTGTGCGAATAAAATCCGAGTTCGAAATATTCCACGTATCCGCGAGGTTTTGATAGAGAGCTGACATCTTGGCCGCATAATTGTCAGGAGACAAGCCAAAATCAGCCGCAGTTTTCACGACTTTAAGCCCATGTTCATCGGTACCAGTTAAAAAAAAGACTTCGTTACCAAGGAGGCGCTGATACCGAGCCATGACATCTGCGTATAAAAATTCAATCGCATGGCCGATATGCGGCGCGGCGCTCGCGTACGGAATAGCAGTTGAAAGAAAATAAGGTTTTTTCATAATTATTTTTTAGGCTTTCTAGATGGCGGTGTCAGCGTATCATACTTTTCCGCTTCTTTAATCATATGTTCATACGCTTCTGCCGCCTTGCTTTCTTCTCCGTGTTTAAATTCCACTTTTTTAAGTACGTTTCCGCTTGCGCTGCAAAAATCAATAGTATACCCCGGATTATCGGTGTCATCGGTATCTTTACAGATCCATCGAACATGCAGATTATTCTTACTGAAGAATTCTCTAAAAAGTCCATTGAAGAATTTATCGGGCAGCGGTCGTTTAAGTGCTTCTTGGCGAGCAGCCATTTTTATATCAGCGCGAAGCGCATCGAGCTCTTCGAGTGAACGAGGTTTCATATTTTAGAAATTACGATCACAAATTCCCCTCTATCATCTTTCATCTGTTCCCCAATAGTAGCAATGGTTGCGCGGTAGGTGGTTTCAAATTTTTTAGTAAGTTCACGGCAAACCATAATTCTTTGACTTGGCTCAAAAAAATGAGGCAGTTCATCAAGACATTTTTTAATGCGATGCCCCGATTCGTAAAACGCTATTGTATACGGACTTTCGGCAGCCTCTTTAAAAAATTTCTGGCGTTTTGTTTTGTGCGGCGGAAAACCCAAGAATAAAAATTTGTCAGTTTGAAAGCCGGAAATAGATAGGGCGGCAGTCACCGCCGCAACGCCGGGAATAGGAATAACTTGGGTAGAGGGATTAAATTTGAGCACTGCCTCTACCAAGACATTTCCCGGATCACTGATTCCCGGGGTACCGGCATCGGTGACCAGAGCAATATCTTTACCCTCCTCAAGCAATGCAACAATTTCTTTTATTTTTTTAACATCACTGTGCTGATGATAACTCATTGTCTGAGCAGTAATGCCAAAATGAGTTAGCAAATTTTTAGTAACGCGCGTATCTTCGCATAAAATAAGATCGACATCGCGCAGCGTCGATATCCCGCGTTCGGTAAAATCGCTGAGGTTACCGATTGGTGTAGCTACAATATAGAGAATTCCAGAGTCCATAATGGGCTTATTCTAGCAAAACAAGCTCAAAACGTAAAGCCGTAACTAAAATGTGCTTTTTACTGATTACTTAAGATCAGTGCTATCAATAACATACTCAAAAGGATTTTTGGACCAGCGCTCCAAAAGCATGAGCACCGAATGCTCTCCAACGGCAAAACGTCCTTTTTTTGGATTCCATACAAAATAGTTAGCCAAGGCCTTACGCTTACGAGCTATCTCGGCAGGGGTCAATGGCACCGCATTTCCGGTATTTGTCTTTTCGGAAAAGAATTGCTTTTCACGAATACCCGTATAAGTACGAAGCGCTTCACGAAGCGCATAATGATCGCCGTGTTGAGCGTTAATCATACCCAAATTGGCGGCGACTGTAGCGTAGGTGCCGTCCCCCACGATTTTGAATACTTGATTGATGGCATCGGTTGCGCTTGCAGTTGTTAGCTGATCATTAACAAAACGCGGTGAATCAGATCCGGCAATTTTTCCAGGGTTAGCAAACCAAATATGCCCCGGCGAAACACCCAGCGCCGCAACGGAAGCCGCGTATTCTTTGTTACGCGCTTCGGCAAACATGCGTCTATCGAGCGGCGCATACCCTTCACGCAGCGGCCGGTGGATATAATGATAGACGGTATCCATAACGGGATGCTCGCCGGCATCCTGCCCATTAATAATGTGGCGCGCCCGTGAATTCGATCCGTCAGTTACCATAACCACGTACACTTCCCTGCCGCTCGCCAGCGCCTGCTGCATAGCACCAGCCATAAACATTTCATCATCTTGGTGGGGCAGCAAAAAAACTATCGGGAGCGTTCGGGGTCCATGCTCTGTGACAGGTGTTTTTTTCGCACGAAGCGCTGATACTTTATACCCAATTGTCCCCAGCAGCACCGCGAGGACAATAAACAATAAAAGCGTAATGAGTTTTTGAAGATACTTTGCGAAGCGCACAACCCGAGTCCTAGTGTATAAAATATGAACCAATAAGTGTAAGACCAGCCAATGACATAATAAGTGTAATGATGATTCCGAAAATATTGGAAAGCGTGGAGTTAGTACGATGCCCCATCACCTTTTTATTATTGGCCAGACATAAAATTAAAATCATGAGGGGTGGCGCCACAACACCATTAAGCACGGCGGTGTAATAGAGCATTTTAAACGGCGGGATACCGACAAAATTGACGAGCAAGCCAACCAGCGTGGCGAGTGTGATAACTCCATAAAAACCATGAGCCTCGGATAATTTTCGGTATAAACCTGATTTCCAACCGACTGCCTCTGCTATAGCATACGAAGCAGAACCGGAAAGTACCGGCACCGTCAGGAGACCGGTTCCGATAATCCCAATAGTAAACAGAATAAAGGCAAAATTTCCGGCAAGCGGACGCAGGGCTTCGGCAGCTTCAGTGGCGGTAGTGATAGACGTGACGCCGTTGGCGCCGAGTGTTCCGGCAGCTGTTACAATAATAAAAAAAGTGATGATATTGGAAAATAACATACCAATAACGGTATCACTTTTCATGCTGGCAATGTCACGCTTAGTAACGCGAGGCTTTCCCTCGCCAAATGCTTGAATTTTTTTATGATCAATTTCTTCTTCCACCTCTTCATCTGCTTGCCAAAAAAATAAATATGGGGAAATCGTTGTACCAAGCAGCGCAACGATATTAAATAAATATTCTTTACTCCACGTAACATGGGGCACTAATGTTGAAACAGCCACTACACGCCAATCAAGTTTGATAACAAACACGGTTACAATATAAGCACACAGCGATAATGCTAAGTACTTTAAATACTTAACATACACGTGGTAAGAAACAAAAATTTCGAGGACAAGCGTGAGGACTGTAATCAAAATAAGTAAAACAATAAAAGGAAGCGGGATAACGAGTCCGAGCGCGGAAGCCATGGCTCCAAGGTCGGCGCCAATATTGATCGTGTTAGCAACAAGAAGAATCGCTACCGCGCCATACAGAAGCGGTCGGCCATAATTTTTTTTAATAACTCCTGAGAGGCCTTGCCCGGTCACAAGTCCGATACGCCCGCACATTTCTTGAATCGCAATCATGAACGGCAAAGTTAAAATCGTTAACCAGAGCTGGCTAAAACCAAATTGTGCGCCGGTCTGAGAGTATGTGGCTATCCCGGACGGATCATCGTCTGACGCGCCGGTAATAAAACCCGGGCCACATCCTTTGAGGAAACGTTTGATTGATTTGAGCAGCTTCATAGTGAATGATAAACGTAAATTACTCTTAGTATAGCTATTTTTAAACAAAATCACAATATGGCGTCTTGCTCATTTTAATGAGGCCGTGTTAGGATGTCTAAGCTTTTAACCTGCCTGTTTATGAAAAAAATTCTTTTAGTCCTGCTGCTCGTCGGAGTAACGTTTGGCACTCCCGCTTTCGCCGCCACGAAAAAATCAGTTCCTGCAGCTAAAAAAGTTACCGCCACCAAGCAAACGGTTAAAAAGACTGCAGTTAAAAAAACGACACCGACAGCTGCCGCGGTTGTGACGAATGTCGCTGTAGCTAAAGGACAGTTAGCTCCCCCACCCGGCTATCTCGAACTTATTAGCACGGCGCACACAGCTTACGTAAAAGCGAGCGCTCAAGCAAAGGCAAATCATTCAAAAACTGCGCTTGCGGCCGCTGAAAAAGCTTACGCGGAAGCAATGGAGGAAGCGTCAAAAATGCTTGGAAATTAATTAGCATCTAAAAAACAAGCACTTAAAAAGTGCTTGTTTTTTAGTTTTCTTTAGAGCCCAACATTATTTACCGTGGGCGTGGCGGGCGAAGTTACGGCTGCCGCGTCTGTAGTTCCATTGAAGGCTTTTACTACATACATAACGATACTGTTGGCGCTTAAGATAATGATGATACCAATAATAGCATTGAAAAGGGTGTGTTTGGCCGATGCAGCACGCTCATCATTGCCACCGGCAGTTAAATAGGTAAAACCGGCAAGCAATATCATAACTAAAAACACAATACCTAAAAAACTGAGAGCGACACGGATCAGTTGGGCAATGATAAGCCGCGGGTCGGTGGAGCCGAGCCCTATAAAATCACCCCAGGAAGCAACCGAGACAACGGGAGCATTGGTGTAGGTTGGCACCGGAAGATCAGGCTGCGGAGTAATTGGCGGCACAAGTTGAGGCTCAGGTTGAGGCAAAGTTACATCCGGTTGTGCTGTTGGCGGCGGTACGTCGGGCTGGGGTGTCGGAGGCGGCAAATCAGGCTGTTCGGTAATTGGTGGAACAATGTCTGTTCCCTGGGCCGCTGCTAACGAAGGTTGTTGAAGTACAAAAAAAACGAGCGTAAAGACACTTGCCACGAGGCACAAGGCACGGAGTGACTTTTTGAATTGATTTTGAACTGCGGGCATAGGACTATACTACTACTTAAAAATAGGCAACGTGGGTTTCGCGTTGCCTGGCTTTATAGCGGAGGGACAGGATCACTACCTTAAAAAATGCATAACAAGGATACTTGTTCCGATTACGAAAGCTCATCCGCTGACCAGTCCTAGCACGCGGCAGGGCTTTACATAACGAAAGTTTTTTCCTTGGTTACACACTGTTTTAGATAGTGATGTTCTTTCCCTCTGTATATATCTACCGTACACCCCTCAAATAAAAGTACAAGTGGATAACTCTTCTTAAATCAAAATCAGCTCTTTGTTGAGCTGATTTTAGCCTACGTTATTCAATTATTCGGCATTATCGGCCTTTGCACTCAAACTCGCCGTTGCCTTGACAATAGCCTCTTTTTCTTTAGCCTCATCGCTGGATTTTGGAAAATTGGAGCTAAAAATATTTCCAGAGATTTTCCACTCACCATTAATTTTGTTGAAAATGGCAACATTTACCGAAGTGTAACTTTTGTCTTGTAGATTCGTAAGGTAATAATAATATGCGCGCGTTTCGTTTTTTTGGTCAATTTTTAAGAATTGAGTCGTACTGAGCGCAGGGAATGTCTTACTAATTACCGGTAAGGCTTGTTTCCACTGATCATCTGTCGGGGACGGGCTTTTTTTCTCTGGATCCATAATCATTACGAAACCATCTTTGTCTCCCGAAGCAATTACCTGAACGAGGTTATTATACGAAGCTTCAAGCTGGGTTTTTAGTGCTGTGTTTACGTTAGTATTAGCAGTAACCCCGATAGCAAGATTGGTGGCAGCGCCTTCTGAAGAAGCGCTATCAACTTTTGCTGCCATGGCAGTATTTTCTTCAAGTGTCTTAGTGGTGTCTGAAGGATTTGTCATTGCATCTGTCGGCTGTGATTGTGGTACAGGTACTGTCGCGGTTGTTTGCTCCTTTGTGCTTGCGCCGCAACCAGTGCATATAAGCACTATACTGGCTGCAAAAATTGTGAGTAATCCAATTGGTTGACGCATACAAAATCTTAAATTTAATAAGTAAGTCGCAATCACTATATCATATACACAGGCTATTGCCAAAAAGTATTGACAAGCACCCGAGAAAGTTTTACAACACTGGCTATTCGTTTTAAAAAAACAAACGAAAAACAACAACGCTTCCTTACTATCTTGCGGAGGAACCCAATGAACGCAACTGTCTCTAACCTGACCGGGAAGGAGATTCTGCCGGCCGAACTGCGCAGCCAAAGTCTCTTCCAGTGGTTGGCTGATAGCGTCAGCAGCGGGCACGCCTCGTTTCGTTTCTTTAGGCACGTCGGCGTGCTCCTTGGCGCACCAAGCTTGAGGGCCGACCACCCTCTGCTCGCGCGGGCGAATGTCTACGATATCGTTGATGGATTAATGGCCGTCAAATCCGCCGACACCACTTCGACCGACCCCCTCAAGGCGGTTCTCATTGGTGCCGGTGTGACCCTCAAGACGAAGCTTTTGATCCAGGGCAATAAAACCCCCGGGCAAAGCGGTGGTTTTGAAGCAGCGATGCAGAGTATTGCGAAGCTCTGCGAAGTGGATTTTCGGGCAACCATTCCCCAAGCGCTGAGCGCTGTTGCGCTCATACACCAGGATGTTGCACGGCGCATTGAGCAATCACTCAGCATCACGGAGGTTTTCGAAGCGACCCGCATCCCGGGCCCGAATTTGAGGAAAAGCCTTACGGTGAAGCTGGGCAGAAGAGCGTCCGTGATGTTCCGAGGCTGCCCGGCTCTTGAGCGGCTGATCGACAACGCCTATGCCTACCAGCTCGCGAAATCAGCGCTCGAGCAGTGCACATAACCACCCGCTCATTTTCAAAAAAGCCGACAGATTGGTCATCTGCCGGCTTCGTGTTTTAAAGACCTTTTATTATTTTTTTTAGTAGGCAATCGATTAAAATGCCAATACACCACAGCACTAAGGAGTGCGGAAAAAAAGCACCACACCGAAATGGCGTTTTCTTTATACTGATGAACGGCAAATAACAACGAACCTAAAAGTACGGCGCCAAATACTTGCACTGTTTTTTTGCTTGAAACCACTCCTGCCCCCACAACCACAAGCACATACGCGGCCCACAGCAAATTACTATACGGAGTTACTACATCGTAATGAATGCAGCTATTAAGTACATAGGCCGTGGGTGGATGGGCAAAAACCCGATACAGCAAGAACCCGCCAACCGCAATGCCAGCTAAACTAATTACCATGAGAATTTTTTGTCTAAATTCATGATTTTCTAAAAGAAGAATGGCCACCGGCAAACACATGGGCCAGACTGACAGCGCAAAAATAGAATATATAACTGCAAAGGTTTGATGTAAGCCCGGTTCCCACCCAAACGACAACCACACAAACCCTTCTATAATTTGTTGAATACCAAAAATAAGCGGAACAAGCGCAAAAGGTATTTCGCGGCGATCTTTTACATTTTTAAGTGTTGCTATGCCTACAGTGCCAATGGCAACACCAGCAGCAAAACTAGCGGTTGGAGAAAAACACATACATTGATATTTTTATAAAAAGTATACCTCATTTACACTAAAACAGCAATTACACAATAAAAAATAGTCCGGCAAGTTCCGGACTATTTTAATAATTTTCTAACCCTGCATTTTTTGCATCAACTTGGCATACGATGGTCGAGCTTTAATTTTTTCAAACCAGGCAATAATATTGCCGTAAGTTGATAGATCTACCTGTACCTGCGTTGCCATATGGATAATTGAAGCCAGATTTAAGTCTGCAACTGTAAATGTGCTACCAACAATATGCTCTTTACTGGCAAGTGAAAGATTAAGCACCTCAAGATAGCGCACAACATCAATACGCCCTTGATTGGCAGCCTCCTCTGTTCCCATTTTAAACATCATAAAATACAAAATTGGATCAATGTTGCGTTGAAGATGGAGTAAACTCCAATAGGTCCACTGAGCAACAAGAGCGCGTTCTTCGGGCGTCGTACCAAGCATTTCAGGGCGATATTTTTCGGCTAAATAATCATTGATCGCGCAGGACTCCCACAGTACAAATTCACCATCCGTTAAAGTTGGTACTTTACCGTTAGGATTTAATTTAAGATACCATTCGGATTTGTGCTCTTTTTCCTTAAAATTAAGCGACTGCTGTTCATAAGGTACTTCAAGTTCTTCCAGCATCCAAATAGAACGCGCTGCGCTGCTCTGAGCTGAACCGTAAATTTTAATCATACACATGATTAGATAAGTAACTATGTCTTCAGTATACTCGAAAGCTGTAAAAAGGCAACCTTAACCTGATTATCTTTATTTGAATAAAATATTTTTCCTTAAAAAAGAAAGAGCGCGGTCCCGAAGACGGGGCCGCGCTCGAAAATTCGAGGCGCTGCCGAGGCACGAAGACCTCGGTTACTCCTACTGCCCGCGCTTGCCGCGGGCCTGGTTGTTGTTCTTGTTGGCGTTCTGACCACCCCCGAGCTTCTTGGTGGGCGCGACCGGGGTCGGGCGTCGGCGGTGGCCCTCGACGACAGCGAAGGGCTTCTCGCTGGGCACGGCGTGGGCGCGAGCGATGGCCGCACGATCCGCGAGCTCATGCTTGACAGCCGCGAGCATGCTCACGATCTTGTCCATGATCTCGGGGTGGTCGTGGCGCTTGATCTGCTCCACGTCGGTCTCTCCGGTCAGGATCGACTCGAGGATAGTGGAGGCCGCCAGGTAGTAGCGGCACAGCCTGATCTTGACCTGATACTCGGCGTTATCTTCCCCGAAGGTCGCGGCGGCCTCGAGAAGCCCGTCGATGGCGCTGCCGAAGATGTTCGACGCACTATCCTCTGGGGTCAATTCGCTACCGGTCTTCTTCTCGAACTTGTACGCCACTCGTTCGGCGGCGCTGGAGGCCTCGTTCTCCTCCATGCCGACGAGGCGGAGGCGCGAGGTGAGCTCGTGGACCTTGGTCTTGCGGGCGACGCGCTTCTCGGCACCCTTGTTCTTGTCCTCCTTGATGACAGCGGCCGGGGTGGCCACGGTGATAGTGATCGCAGGCGCGGGGGTGACCGCGGCCGGGACGAACACCTTCTTCGGAGGGATGGGACGGAAGATCGTACCGGACGTCGGCTTGACCACGAGATCCTCGGGGCGACGACGCACGGGGCGGGCCTGGGCGGGCGGGCGCTGGATCTTCTCTGCCTGGTTGGCGGCGATCTCCCTGGCCCGGGTCAGGGAGCCGGTCCAGAGGAGGTGCTTGGCCGCGGGGTACTCGTGATTGTTCACCTTCACGAAAACAACACTCGCCTGCTGGCAAATCCCGATCACGATACCGCTACGGATGCTCCACCTGTCGACCGTGAAGGATCGGTCGCAGCACGGGAGGCCAGCGGGCATGCCGCAGTAGTACTGGCCATCAATGATCCTTGGCTGCGGAAATTCGAGCTGGGGGTTGAGCATGGCGTAGAACCGCGCGTACGCCTCCAGGACCGCGCGCTCGGGGGGCGCAAGGCCAATCATGGGGGGCTGGACAAAGGGCGGAACGACCATGCGGTCGGTGTCCTTGTCATCCCCAAGCAGCTCGGGGACGCCATCGCTGAGGTTGGAGGTGATCGGGGTGACGACAGACTGGATCGGCATGTGATGACTCCTTGATCGAAAAACAGGTCCTCTCCAAATGGAGCTTGCAAATAGCTCCACTCGAGAACCTGCAGCCCAACGAGCCGAAATTAATCGTCGGGTTACTTTTCAAAACGTTCAATCCTAGCATAAAAAAGGTGTTTTGTCAATCCTAAAAAATTACTAAGTACATAAAAAATTTAAAAGTTTATTTTTGGCTAATGTATAAGGTTTTTTTGGGAAACTATCTTGACAACTGCTTAAAAAAGATGTATGACGTTAAACAGCTTAAAGTGAGGAATTCATGGGTGAAAAAAACCTGGCATATGCCATTACCGTTCTCGGAGAAGCTTCTCCGAGCAGCGAAGACATGATCTTGGTCACGTCGACAATTTCAACTGCACAGGCAGATTTCAATAGTAAACCATACCTGGAGCTGACTGAAGCAGAAAAAGATCTTCGGCATCCGAGACTTTACATGGAAAACGTCGACTGCCTCTCTACAGTCGAAACAATCACGCACGCAAAAACGGTTGCCGACCACACGATCACGCAATCGAACCTAGGCATTCAACCGCCCTTTGCGCTTGAACAATCGCTCTTTCCATCCGAGTAAATTCATGGCCCGGCGCAAGCCCAGCAGTGAATCCAACCGGATCCCGTCTTACTGCTCTAATCATAGAACTTTGAGGCTGGATCCGGTTTTTTATTGAAATAGATTCAAAAACTGTTATACTAGGCAAACTATGGAAAAAAGAACTTTTACGTTCAATGATAAAATATTTACGGTTTCCCTCCGTGATGAGGCGGATAGGAGTGTTTTTGCTGAAATTTTTAAATTACATGAATATCGCCGGGCTGATGAAAAAATACGAGCTGCAACATACCCTATTATAGATGTCGGGGCGCACGCCGGTTTTTTTAGTCTCTACGCACACGCCCTTAACCCGAACGTACCTATTTTTGCACTTGAACCTGAACCAAACAATCTGGAAGCACTCCAAACAACTGTCGAACAAAATAAACTTATCAATGTAGCCATTATTCCAAAAGCGCTTCACGATCAAACCGGTAGAGCAAATCTGATGATTGCTGGCGATAACCACAATCATTACATTGAACGACCATTTAAAGGCGATGGCAAAAAAATTCGCGTGGCAACAATTTCTTTGAGTGAAGTATGCTCGCTGTACGCTCTTACTAAAATTTCACTCGTTAAAATGGATATTGAGGGTGGCGAGTATGTAATTTTTGACAGTTGGGACGATAAAGATTTCGGCATGATTGAAACAATCATTCTTGAATATCACAATACTAAATCAAAAACCTACAAGTTAATCGAAACGTGCCTGCGTGAACACGGGTTTAGCGTGGAAATATTTCCTTCCAAATTTGAAAAGACCATGGGCTTTCTCTTTGCGCAAAACAAACGAAAGTCTTAAAAAAATAGTTGCTCCAAAAATTCTACAGTTCGTAGAATTTTTTTTATTTCTGTAGTATACTTACTTTGCTTGTTACATTTTTGAATCTCACTTGAAATTTTCGAGTACGTTCAAAAGCTCTCTCTCGTTTATTATGAAAAAGGAGGCTTGGGTAGTGGCTGTTGATATGGGATATGGGCACCAGCGTGCGGCGTATCCCCTGCGCCACCTCTCCCCTACCGGGAAAGTTATTATTGCCAACAAATACAATGGTATACCGGCAAGTGATTACCAACTGTGGCATGGCGGTCAAAAATTGTATGAATCTGTTTCGCGCCTGAGTAACCTTCCACTTATTGGCGGTATCATTTTTGGTTTACTCGATAAATTTCAAGAAGTTCCGCCATTTTATCCGCGCCGAGACTTATCAGCACCAAACCTCCAGGTACGTCAAAATTATTATTTAATACATAAAGGTTGGGGCAAAGACCTTGTCAATTACCTTAATCAAAAAAACATTCCCCTTATTACCACGTTTTTTACCGTAGCGTTTATGGCCGAAGAACACGGTTTCAAAAACGATATCTACGTGGTTATTTGCGATTCAGACATCAGCCGCGCCTGGGCACCGCTCCACCCCACTAAAAGCCGTATTAAATACTTCGCACCGTGTCGTCAGGTAGTTAGTCGTCTTAAGCTCTATGGCATTAAAAACGAAAATATTTTCTTGACCGGCTTCCCGCTCCCTGAGGAAAATATTGGTTCCACACATTTAAAAACACTACAGCACGATTTGGCGGAGCGCATTATTAACCTTGACCCCGAACAGCGCTATCGCCAAAAATATGCTTCCACTATTAAACAGTTTATTTCAAAAACAAAACTCGGTGTCCGCCACCACCACCCGCTTACACTCACCTTCGCCGTAGGCGGAGCTGGTGCGCAGCGCAAAATTGCCGAGGCTATTTTGTATAGTCTTAAAGATACACTTCTTAAGAAAAAAATTAACCTTAATCTCGTTGCAGGCAGCCGCAACGACGTTTACCTGTACTTCAAACAACGTATTTTCGAACTCGGCCTTGATAAACGCCTTAACAAAAATCTTAAGATCATTTTTGCTGCAGATAAAGAAGAATATTTTAAAATCTTTAATGAGGCACTGCGCACCACAGACATTCTTTGGACTAAACCCAGTGAACTCGTTTTTTACTCGGGGCTAGGTCTCCCGATCATCATGGCACCATCTCTTGGCAGCCAAGAAAAGTTTAATCGCATTTGGCTCAAAACTATTGATGGCGGTATCAGCCAAAACGACCCGCGATATACTCACGAATGGCTTTTTGACTGGGTCAACTCGGGATGGCTGGCGGAAGCGGCTATGTCAGGATACCTGGATGGACGCCAATTTGGGGTAAAGAATATAATGGATGTGGTGTTTAATCGCGTGAAAGAGCCGGCTAAGAATTATCAACTGTTATAATGGTTGACAGGTCAAAAATGCTTCGCTATACTAGTACCGTTCTTAGAATATATGAGCAAAAGACGCTTTTCACCGCCATCAACCCCTCTTTTGGTGGCGCGTCAATCTTTGTCAGAACTTCCGTACGGAGGCATGCTCGATAATGTTATTACGGAACCAAAAAAAGGAGAAATCGTGGGAGATCGTTTTGTTCCTTCTCCATCGGCAGGGGCAGTTACACCGAAACGTGTAAAATACGGTCCAGACGATAGAGATATTTTAAACCCTGAAGCGTACGGATCACGAAAATAAATATATTCCCGGGTAGCGCAGCGGTAGCGCAGTTGGCTGTTAACCAATTGGTCGTCGGTTCGAATCCGACCCCGGGAGCGTTCAAAAATATTGGCTAAAATTAGCCAATATTTTTATTTTAAATATGTACATCTAGATAATTTTTATTTCGTAGAGTACAATAATATTACTTTTTATACTAAACCTTCAGCTCTACCCGATCAAAACAATTTATGAAACACCCTGAGCTAGGTCACAAACCAGAATCAAAACGCTCTTTCCTTCAAACTTTAGAGCGGAAAAATTTCAAAATAATTGGAGATATAAACGAAGCGGGAATAAGAAAAACAACAATAGAAGTGCCGGAAGGCAGACATCATATTGTTGCCGGTTTTCCTGAATTTGACGTGAATGATAAAAATTTTTTCTATGGAAATAATAGTATAGAAACACAGCATCAACCATTAAAATTAGATTTTGACTCCGTCACAGTACAACCGTTGATAGCTAGGTTAAAAAGTTCCTTGAAAAAAGGTCAAAACTTAGAAGAAACCATGGGTAATTTGGATGAAATTGTTCAAAAAACCATACGTTCTGATGCTCGTGATGAGAGAATTACCAGAGTTTCAGAAATAGTGGAAAAAGGGCACAGCGCCTGCGCTGGCAAAGTTTTGGTAGCAGCCGGATTACTAAAAGCCGTTAGACCGGAAATAAACACTCAGATGATATATGGAGCCTCTTCATTATTTAAAGACCGGAGACCACACGACATTGGACATGTTTGGCTACGGGCTGCCGAAGGAAACACAGTTGTGCTCTACGATCCCTATTTTCAGCATATGGTTCCATACGACTCGACTAATCCACGATCCTTCACGGGCGACCCTTTCGCCGAATACTCAGTCGGAGCTTATTTTGCAGCCAATGTTATACAGCAGCTTCCTGTTAAAACTTTGGACAGAAGGTTTGTTAAATTGGTGGAATCACCAAATGGCAACAAAAGTGTCTGGGTAGCAAATCAGCAGGCTTTAGGATCACAAATAACGAGCGAAATGGATTTTGAATTTGTTACTAATAAATCCGGAAAATTAACGTTCATAAACGAGGGCCTTTATTCCGCTAGAAATGACGGGGCAGGGTTTGGGTATCCTGTAAAAGAAATAACTAAAGTTGAATAAATAATGTTCCTCTTCTTAAGCCGTAGCAAAGTTTGGAATAAAACTTATTTCTTTCATCAACTGTTTCCAATCAATAGTTCTGAACTCGTCCAACGAAGGGAGCAAGCATAAAAATGGCTTTAATAAGCCATTTTTATTTTTACCCTCTAGCATACCTTCGAACCGCATGCTACTATCTAAAAAATTATCACTAAGTAAACAGATATGGAAATTAAAGAAATAGCAAAAAACAAGCCCTATCCCGGTCGTTTTCTTATTCTGGGAAAAAGAAACGAAGAAATTATTGCCGTGTATGGTGTTACCGCTAGAAATATTTCTAGTCGAGCTAAGCGGTATGTTTTTAGTGAAGATAAAAAATCTATTATTGTTGAAGCTACAGACGCGGAAATAATGGCTCAAGGTGATCTAAGTTTACTCGATTATAGTGCTGTTCATTTTTTCGAAACTGGATTGATTATCGGCAATGGAAGACAAACCGATAGAGTACATTCATTGACTAAAAATAATGCCGAGGAACAACTTAATGAAGATTTAAAAGATGAAACATTCGAAATTGATAAATATAATACTCCGCGCATAACGGGCTGCATTTTGGAAAAGAATGGAAATTGGACCTGTGCTTTACACATTATTCGCAGCAATGATTACCAGGAACCGGTTAGAGATTGCTATGCTTTAGATACAGTCCAAGAAAATGCACTATTCATTTCTACCTATGATGGCCCCAATGTTCGCCCTACACCTTCTTTTGTTGGAAAGCCTATTCCGCTAAAATTGCCTTCAGGCGATTGCAAAAAAATAGCAACTTACATATACGCGGCCTTTGAACCTAAAAACGACGAAGAAGATGTCAGAGTAAGTGTAATAGTGATTTCGACTAACCAGCTTAGCTGTGAACGTAAAACATATATTATTAATCGAAATGAAACCATCTAATCATTGCACTCTTTTATAAACAAGTTCTAACTTCATCTACCAACCAGAGCCATTTTATCTTGTGAATCCGACCGACCCCCGTCAGGTCGGATTTTTGTTTTAACTTAGCCAAGAGCGACGGGGATGGTAAAAAGCGACTTTTCTATTGCCATCCCCATCCAAAAATGACAAGGACTAAAAAACTTGATAAACTAGGCAAATCTTCCGGTTCGAATCCCATTCCTAGTAAAAACATTTGAAAATTTCAATATGAGCAATATTAATTTACAAAGTAAGCCAAATATTCAAAAGATACATTTTCTAATACACCCTGGATTTTTAAGTCGGGAGGTTCCACTGATGCCAGAAAACGACCCGACTCGAAACCCGTATAAAGCACGCATGGCGGAATACGAAACATTGTTAGACAAGTATTTAGAAAAAGCTAAAAAATTAAACCCCAATGAATTGATGTTTGCTTTTGCTCACACCGAACAACCGCAATTGATTGAGGACGCTAAAGAAGGAAAAAGGTATATTTCAGTATTAAGGGAATTAAAAAACATATTAGGTCGCCGCCTTGTCGTTCTGAGCGGAAATCATGATGTGGTATTTGATGATAACGTTTTTAATACAGCCAAAGAGATAGCTGAGGCAAGAGGCTTTTATTTTGATAAGGATGTATTTACCGAGGCCTACGGAGAAATGTTAAATATTTGCGTGGAACGTGGAACCGAACGCCTAAATACTAATGGAGAATTAAATAAGAAAACCCTAATAAGAACTGACTTGACGGACACCCCTGTCTATGGAGAGCTAGATCGAATTAAAGAGGACATGCTTAACAGAAGCAGCCGGATTGAATTTTAAATTCCAGCCACATCGCTGCCGAAGATCAAAAATTATTTTCGACAATCTTAGCCAAATTTATTGCGAGTTAGAGTATCTTCCCCGGAGCCAGCATAAAAACGGCTTTTCTAAGCCATTTATATTTTTACCGGCCACGAGACTTCGAACCGATACGCTATAGATAGGCATAATTATTCTTGTATGCTATATTTCAAATAGTATTAAATTAATAAAAATGTATGAAAACAGTTAGCTGTGATTTGTGCGAAGTAACAGCACAAGGTGAAACTTTTGGAGAATGGATGAATGCTATGAAATCTCACTATGCTGAAGCCCACCAAGACTTTATGAAACAGGCATCAAACGCTTCAGACCAAGAAAAAATGGCCGGAATGCAAAAATGGATGGAAGATAACAAGGCACGATTTGAAGCGGCATAAAGTTTTACCCGATTATGATGCAGAATTAAAATGTTTGGGAATCTCATGCAAGAAGGGGGCGGGCTGATAACCCTTTCTTTTTTTACGCACACCAGCAAATATGCTTGACTTTTTATTAAAATATGTTATTTTAAGCTTATTTTATATGCACGATACAGAAAATAGGATCAACGTTCTTTGATAATTTGAGAAGGTGTAAATACAGGTCGAGATAAGTATTTTGTTAGTATTTATTTCGGCCTGGATTCAAAAAAGTAATGGAGGAAAAGTTGAAAAGAAGCAACTATAAAAGTGTTCTACGCCTACTGTGCCGGTGCGGTATTTCTTTGTTGCGCTGGGCAAAAAGAAATATCGGCCTACTCTTCCTAATTGAGATAGGAGTAATCCTCACACTCCGACTGCCGGCTCAGTACCTGGTTTTTGTCGCGACACTAACAGGAGTCGCACTTCACCATCATGAGAAGTTCTGGTGGTCGATGGGCGGCTTGGCGGCGATGATCTGTGTAACTTTTTTCCCTGCAGTAGGACATGGTGCGATTGTCCATAGCGGAAAGGAGGGTGTCTACCACTTTTTGGGGCACAAAGGCCCCGAATTGGTAAACCTGGGACTCCTCCTGATCGGCTTCGACATCCTGGGTGGTCATTTCAGTGATAGCCACCTTCCTCGGATCGTGCCCCGCTATCTTAAGGATGACTGGCGAGGAGGATTCCAACTGCAGAAGTACGGCTTTGCGCTGTCAGGAATCCTCGACAACATAATTACCGCTATTGTGATGGGCAAGACGGCCAAAGGCGTCTACGCCGGTCGTGTAAGCATAAGCTTCATCACAAGCGTCGTGGTCATGTCGAACGCAGGAGGGGCTGGCAGTTTTATCGGCGACACCCCGGACTTAATGGCGTACCTTGCTGGTATGGCTTGGTACAAATTCCTGCCGGCCTACTTCGGTGGCTGTGCAGTAATCTACATCTCAGGGGTGATCTCATCGATCCAGCAGCAAGCACACCACCCCATCCAGAAAGATTCCACTCTCAAAGTAGGAATCAACGGGGGCCACCTCATCATCTTCGGTGTTGTGCTCGGGAGCGCCGTCGCCCTCAACTTCTATATTATGTTCAGGCATCGGGAACTCGCTGAGAGTTACCCCTGGATGGGCGGGATGGTGATGATCGGCCTGATCTTCGGCTCATTCTTCCGCAAGACCCACTGGAAATCAGGCTTTCTTGATGCCGGGAAGGGAGCCCTCTTTCTTATCGGCCTCATCGCGTCTGCCAACATGGTTCCCCTCACCGGGCTACCGGAACCAACCTGGTACAGCGACTTCATCGCCGGATTGATTTCGGCAGTGTTCGACAATATTCCCCTAACAGCCGTAGCCATTATCCAGGCAAAGGCTGGGGCACAGTACGTCTGGGGTCGTTTCTTCTTCCCGGTGAATGTTGGCGGATCGCTGACCCCCATCGGCACTTCGGCCGGTGTTGCCTTGACGAATGAAGACTACTTTCCTCAGGCAGGGAACATGGCTCGTTGGCTGAAGGAAGGTTGGCATGTGAGTCTATCTCTGGTTATCGGATACCCTGTGGTCCTTCTGTACTACTGGAAATGGTGGAGTGCTATCCTGGCCATACTCGTGATTCGCTACATCATGCTGCGAATCGTTGCACCGAGGCTCGAGAAGCACTACGGCCTCTCCAGCAGTAGCGCAAAATAGAACAGGATTTCTACCAACAAAAATTCAGGCTGGCCTTCTCATATTCACTCCCCAAGGTCACCTGCCCTTGTCTCGAACTACTTCGACACAGCGGCAGACCTTGGGGCAAAACAAATTAAAAGCCCTCTGCATGCTGTGTAGAGGGCTTTTAATTTGTTTAAAATCTTTCTATTCCATAAAATAGAGCGGCACATGCAGCTGCTTAATTTCGTTCAAGCGGAAATCAAGCATTTTGCGTCCGACAAAAATTGCCGTAATGTTAGTATCGCTGAGCGCTAATTCATTAATATTTTGCTGCAAAAAACCAGTTCGAGCTGTAAACACAAAATCTATTTCGCCCTCTCCCCTGTCTTTCAGGTCACGATTAATTTTAGCGAATTCTATTTGGGCTTCTTGATTAATTGTTTCAGCAAGTTCAGCGCTGTAGTTGTCTTCGAGGCAAAGCATTACCATCAGCCGTTCAATGCCGTGGCGCTTTGACCATTCGGTCACCATGGGAAGTCGACTGACGAACGATCGGCCGCGTGTTCCAAGGACGACGATGGGGCTTGGTCCAATGTCTGTTTTCACGGTATCTTCTATTTCTTCGGCGACTTTCAATTTTTTAGCAATAAGCGGCGTCAAAATCGGCTCGATAATAAGTGTCAGAAGAATAACCCACATACCAATTGGAGCAAGACCGCGGATATCGCCAATACCGGCACTTGCGATCGTAATCATAAGCACCGCCGGAATTGCTCCGGTTTCACGTACGCAGGAAATAAACAGCATGTCGCGTACAGTTAACTTTTCTTTACCAAATATAAGCGAAGGGAACAGCGATAGAAATACTCCGGCCGGACGAATGACTACCATAAAGACTATGGCCGCCAGTATGCCGATACCTGCAAATTCAATAAGTTGTGCAGGGTCAACCAGGGCGCCGAGCAATATAAAGATGGTCGGTTTAAAGAAGCCGTCAATAATATGGTTGAAAAACCGCTCAGTCTCATGCAAATGCTCAGTCAAATTAAACAAGAGACCGGCAATAAACGCCGCTAAATAACCGCTACCGCCAAAGGCCAGGGCGATAGTAAAAATGACGACGGGAATAAAAAGGAAAAAAGCCGAATCAGCTTCAAATTCTCTGGTGTGAGTTTTTTTGAAACGTTGCAATATTTCCAAAAATACATAGCCGATCCCTCCGAAAATAATTCCGAAAACAACCTGCTTCAGCAAAATAAGCCCGCTTTCCGGAGTAAGGATGCTTGCATACCACCCGTTCAAGGAATCAAAATTCTTTCCGGCAATAATAACCCCAAGAAACGCAACCGTAAGCAGCGTGCCGGTAACATCAGTAACCGCACTTTCAGATACAACAATATCTTTGGTAGAACGATTATAGAAGCGAAGGCGCTTTAAAATCGGAATGATGGCAGCCGGGTCCGTAGACGCAAGCACGGCTCCTAAAAGCACCGCAACCATAATTGAAACCGATGCACCGAAGAGGTTGCTCAGTGCTACAACAGTTCCGGAAAAAGTTATAGCCGTAAAAAGCAGGCCAACAAACGATAAAGCTAAAATTTTACCGATTAATTTTTTAAAATTCGTAAAAGGCGTTTCGAGTCCGCCGCCAAATAAGATAAGTGTCGCTCCAAAACCGACGAGGGAATTTAAAATTGCTTCGTCTTCAATAACCGGCTTCAAAATTCCATGTCCGGCAATACCAAAAAAAATAGCCACCACAAATGATGGGAGCTTGGTAACGTTCGAGATGTAGAAAACTACAAAGCTTAAAACGAACAAAACCGCTACTTGAAAAAAAATAAACAACAGTTCGTGTTCTTTATTATGTTCAAAAAAAGTGAAGGCTTGGGGTGCAAAACGACTCAAACCGGCAGTTACCGCAAGTGCCCCAATAACTCCAGCTAGTCGCATACTTATTTGTCGCATATTTGATACACAATAAAAACAATGACAAAGCAGCAGCAATTATACTTAATATTTTGATTATCGTCAATGCAGCATCAATATTTTGGGGCAAAATAAGTTTTAACATCATTTAAGAACTGGAGCGTAAAAAAATACGGCTTGCCTAAGCAGTAGTTTAGGTGCTCTAGGCAAGAGAGCTGTCTACATGCTATAGTTTCGCATATTTAAATTACTCTTTAAAATATGGCGTCCATCAACCCCCACATTAACTTCAACGGAAATGCCGAAGAAGCATTCACTTTTTACAAATCAGTTTTTGGCGGAGAGCTGACAAAAATTGTTCGCTTTAAAGACCTTAAAAACCCTGGGTTCCCCATACCGGAGGATGAAGAAAATAAAATAATGAATATTGCTTTGCCTATTGGAAAGCATACGGTGCTGACGGCTAATGATGTTCCAAAATTTATGGGAAAAACAAACGAGCGCGAAAACAGAAGTAAAATTACAATAAACGCAGAAAGCAAAGAAGAGGCAGACAAATTATTCAACGGACTTTCTGTAGGAGGAGAGGTAGAATTTCCTATGGATGAAAATCCACTTATGGGTTCATACTTTGGCTCTTTTAGAGACAAGTATGGAATTGAGTGGATGGTGAGCTTTGAACCCAAGCACATTGCGTAAAAAGAATTTAACGCCAAATTGCCGCGAGAAACAATCCAAAACCAACAATTGCATTATACAAAGGAAAATACCAATACACACGCTTGATTAACATCGGGCGACTGACCAAAAAAAGCGGTACGAGCGGATACAAGAGACCTAGTACCGCCACCCAATAGGCAGGCAGTGTAACTGCCGCAATCATACTGCTCAGCGCCCAAAAAGCAGAACATATAAAGAGCGACTTTTTTTGACCGAAAAAAATAGCACTGGTCGTAAGCCCGGCTTTCGCGTCACTCTCAATATCCGGAATAGCCGAAAAAAGATGCATCGCACTCGTCCAAAAAAATACCGCTACGGCGATCGGCCAGGCCGGAAAGTGCCCGCTGGCTTGAAAATAACCGATAAACCCAGGCAGTCCGTATAAGATGTTGGATGCAAAATCAATGAACGGATGCGCTTTGAAGCGAAGCGGTGGCGCACTGTAAAAAAAAGCTAGCAGCAAAAAAACAACCAGCATACCCGACCGACTCACCATGGCGATCGCTAAAGTTACGAGGGCAATACCCCATAAAACGGCCCGCAGTTTTTTTCGTTCCGCTGTTTTAAGCAAACGCTCCTCACTCCCTTTTTTACTGTTAAACTGATCGGTATCAGCATCAGCGTAATCATTAATACCGTACAAAAAAATATTGGCCGGTAGAGCAAAAAAACACAAAAAAAACCAAAAACGCCCTTCCGCAAAAATATGCAGTCCTACTCCCCCGGCAGCGTAGCCAACGACATAGGTGCCCGCCAGGTACAGCCAGAAACGCGGCCGTGAGGTGTGGTACAGTACAACTAAAAGCTCTTTCATTTCGATCGGTTAAGATTATACTCCAAAAGTTCGTTAAGCATTTGTTTCTCGGCCTTAGGTCCGCGGTAGGCGTCCACTATTTTTCGCACCGCCCGGATTTCACGAGATAAGATGGTGTGTATCTTTTTTTCAATTTCGTAGCGTTCAATCATGGTGCGGACAACGGCTATTTCTCTTTCACCAACCGAACTATTGCCAAAAATACGCTTGAGCCGAGCACGCTCCGTATTCGTCGCCCGGGCAAACAGAAAATAATAATATAAAGTCTTTTTGCCTTCCCGGATATCCGAACCGACCGGCTTACCAATCCTTTGCTCATCGCCAAACATGCCGAGCTCATCATCTTTGATTTGAAAAATAATTCCCAAATGTTCTCCAAACTTTTCAAGCAATGGTACATTTGCCGCCGTTTGGCCGGCCGCCAAGCTCCCTAGCATGAGCGGCAATGAAAACGTGTACCGCGCCGTTTTATAACAATACAGGCGCAAAATATCCTTAGCCGAAAGCAGTGCAGTAAGCGCGCCGGAATAGACATCCTGCATTTGAGCGAAACCAACCCGGGTGATCTCCTGCGCAAAAATACTGATAAGCTGCCTGAGCGTGCCATTTGCAGTTTGCGGCAAAGAAGACAATAAATAAAAACTCAAAAAAATAGCTATGTCACCAGCGCAAATACCTAGCGACTCTCCAACATGCTCTGGATTGTGGCCGTCTTGTTTTCTTACGAGCGCTTCATACTGTTTATATAGGGTAACATCTCCGCGCCGGAGCCCGTCAAGATCCATAATATCGTCGTGAACGATAAGCGCTGTATGGACAATTTCAATCGCCGCTGCCAGACGCAGACAGGTTTCGTCCGACTTTTTTTGAGCCAGAGCATACGCGAGAAATACCATACCGCCGCGCACCATTTTACCTTTTATAACCGAGGCATAAAGTCGTTTCAATGCATCTTTAGACCAGGTGTTTACCGGACGATATGTTTTTATTTGCTCTGCAAAAAAATCTTTTAAAAACGGGCGGAGCTGATTGGAGGCTTCGGTATACAAGGAATTCATAAGAGATTAAGGAATAACTGCCAGATAATTTTTGACTTGGTTGGCTTTACTTTTTTTCTGAAAATAACGAACGGATCGCTTTCAATTACGTTGGCAGTAAAGCGGTACATATCAGCAGCGGTTTTGATAGGTAAAAGTGAACGCTTCGGTATAAAGGAAAAGCCCGCTTCACCAGCTGATTGCCAGGCGCGGTAGCGTGCCAATTCATGCTTAATTAAGGCTATAAAGTCAGGTGCTCGGCAGTGAGCCGTCTGTTCAGTCAACAACTCAAAACCAAACGGACGAAGCACTTCGAGCGGCAAATACTGGCGGCCGAGCTGAATATCTTCGGCAATATCGCGAATAAAATTAATATACTGGAAGCCTTTGCCAAGAAGCTGGGCAGTAGTATGCGACTCGGGCGGCAAGTTCATAAGTCGGGCCATAACCAAACCAATAACTTCGGCTGAGCCGTAAATATACGCTTCAAGCTCAGCCAATGTCACGTACGTTTTCTTTTCCGTGTCGCTCGTCATTGCCCGCAAAAATGAATCTATCCATTCTCGGGGAATCGACCGGCGACTCATGAGGTCAACAAAAGAATCGATAATTGTGTTACCAGACATAGTTCCTGCTAGGGCAGCGGTATATTGTTTTTTAAACAAGGCAAAATCGCTTAACTTGGCCGGTACGCTATCAACCAAATCATCTGCCACCCGGGCAAAGGCATAGAAAATAAAAACATCTTCGCGAACAGCGCGAGGAAAAAACAAACTACTGGTAAAAAATGTTTTACTCCCCTTTTTAAAGGTTTGATAAATTGTCTGGTCAACCATATTTTTTTTCAATAGCTCCCGCGACAAGCTCGGAAGAGATCAAACACATTGGCATGCCGATCCCCGGGTGAGTGTACTGCCCTGTATAATAGAGGTTCGAAACTTTTTTACTCTGGTGGCGCGGGCGAAAAACCGCTGTCTGCATAAGCGTATGACTGAGGCCGAGCGCCGTACCCTTATACGCATTAAACATGCTGGCAAAATCGCGCTGGCTAAAAACTTTTTTAACAACAGTATCGTGCAGATTTTGCCCCAAAAGCGATTCCAAATGAACTAATACTTTTTCAGTATATTTTTCCCGGATTTCATCGGTATCTTCAAGCCCCGCAGCAATGGGAACCAAGATTACGAGCGCCTCCCCACCAGGAGGGACAATCGTGGGATCAGTTTTAGATGCACACGAAACGTAATACGACGGATGTTCCGGCCACTCCGGATGCTCAAAAATAGCATCAAAATGACGCACCCAGTCATTGTCAAAAAATAACGTATGGTGTTCGAGCCCGGCGATTTTTCGGTCATAGCCGAGATACAGCATGAATGCTGACGGCGCGAGCGTTCGCTTATCCCAATATTTTTTTGAATACGTCTGATTTTCTTTAGTCAAAAGCGTACTTTCGGTATGTTTGTAATCGGCTCCGGAAATAATAATATCGGCTTCAATCGTTTGGCCGTTGACGACCACTGCGCGAGCTTGCTTGTCTTCAACAATTATTCTTTCTACGGGGGTATTAAACGCAAAATGCGCACCATACGAGCGGGCTACTTTTTCTATAGCCTGCACAACAGCACCGATGCCGCCGGTTGGATACCATACTCCCAGATTAAAGTCTATGTGCGACATGAGTGAGTAAATGGCCGGTGTGTTTTTGGGCGCTCCCCCGAGGAATACCATACTATACTCCAAAATCTTACGAAGTTTATCGCTTTTAAAATAACGCCGCGTATAGGTATCAAGCGATTCAAATACATGCAGTTTCCGGCCTTCCACAAGCATACGGCGATTAAAAAAATCCATGAGCGACGTGTAATCCTTATACAAAAAATCACTCATCGATACGTCATACTGATACTTTGACTGCGCCAGGTACCGCGTCAGCTGCTTTGCGCTTCCCGGCTCCATAGCCTCAAAAAGCGCCATGTTTTTCTCAAGATCAGCCGACACATCTACATACTCGTTTTTACCATGATAAATGCGATATGCCGGATCAAGCCTTTTCAACTCAAAAAAATCAGTTGGTTTTTTGCCAAACTCGGCAAAAAATTTTTCAAAAACATCCGGCATGAGGTACCATGACGGCCCCATGTCAAACGTAAAGCCTTTTTCACGGTACACACTGGCCCGACCGCCCGATTGATCGTTTTTTTCAAAAACTGTAACATCGAAACCTTTGTACGCCAAGAGAGCTGCAGCAGACAGGCCTCCAAAACCGGCCCCGATGATGATAACTTTTTTACGACGCATATACACAAAGCTTTTAAAACAATGCTGCGAACAAATTACCCCCTAACACTGATAAATTCAGAAACTGCTTAACCAACTTGCTGGTTAAAAACTAGCAACGATTTCAGAAGCAGTATACTGCTTTACCACATTAAATACAACTACTCACACTACTACCGCTTGTTACACATTAGGTCTAAAATAGGCGTATTTCTGAACGCGATAGTTGACGACTTTTTCGGTTGGTGACTAAATCATCAGAAAGTGATATTGTAAAGACGAAGAATTATTTTTTATTTTTAAGCTATGTCTGCTGTTCAAACAATTGCTTTTTACGGACTTTGGAGAGAGCTGAACGATTATGCTAAAAATAAATTGACTTCGTACCATATCGATGTGCACGAAGGAATGATTTCGCTTGATAATCTTAATCCTGAAACAGAAATTCTTGTTGTTTTTATTAATTCCACGGTCACCGAAACAATTATCGCCGCCCTTCCCCGCCTCAAGTACATCGTCACCATGAGCACAGGATTCGATCACATTGATCTTGAAACAGCGCGGAAAAAAGGCGTAGTGGTTTCAAACGTCCCAACGTATGGAGAAAATACCGTTGCTGAACATACCTTTGCACTCATACTCGGACTCACCCGAAAATTATTTCAATCCGTCAAACGGGTAAAAGAAGGTGCTTTTGACTTTGAAGGGCTTCGCGGAATTGATCTTAAAGATAAGACGCTCGGGGTTATTGGTACTGGAAAAATCGGTTATCACGTTATTCGTATTGCCAAAGGCTTTGAAATGAACGTCGTAGCCTATGACACCAAGCCTAACGGCACCTTTGCAAAAGAGCTTGGTTATACATACGCTTCGCTCGAGGACGTGCTCAGCCAGGCCGACATTCTGACCCTTCACATCCCTTTATTTCCGGCCACAGAACATCTCATCAATAAAGACACACTTAAACTCATGAAGCAGGGTAGCATGCTTGTTAACACCGCTCGAGGTGGTCTGGTTGACCCAGAAGCTCTGCTTGAAGCCCTTAATAACGGCACGCTTGCCGGCGCCGGACTTGATGTTCTGGAAGATGAAAATTTATTGCAACACATTGAAAAAATTATGGCGAGCACAGACCCGGCAACTAAATTTAAAACCTCACTTATCAACAATCTTATCATTGACCATCCAAATACTATTGTAACACCGCACAATGCCTTTAATAGCACCGAAGCCCTGCAAAGAATTATTGACGTGACTGTAGAAAATATTATTTCCTTCAGAGAGGGCAAGGCGCAAAATGTTGTTTCTCTATAACCAATGGATATGTCATTTTTTAAAAACGACAAACTTAAAAAAAGTATAGCGCTTTGCGTTTTTATCGGTGTATGTGAATTAGTGGGAATTATTGGCGCTGTTTTTACAACTCCCGCGATACCAACCTGGTACGCCACGCTTGTGAAACCCGCTTTGCAGCCTCCTTCCTGGATCTTTGGACCGGTATGGACAGCGCTCTATTTTTTGATGGGAGTAGCCGCTTTTCTTATTTGGGAACGACGACACACTCATCGACAAGCAAAAATTTCTTTGGTGCTTTTTGGAGTACAGCTTGCTTTAAACTTTATCTGGTCATTTTTGTTTTTTAATGCTCACACACTCGGTTTGGCCTTAGCCGAAATTGCCCTTTTATGGATAAGTATTGCCGCCTGCATCGTTACTTTTGCCAAAATTTCCAAGCCCGCCGCTGCCCTTCTTATTCCTTATATACTATGGGTAAGTTTTGCCTCATATCTTAATTATGCAATTTATAGACTCAATTAATATTTTGGACACTCTAGGATTGTTTCTTTTCCTAGCTGGTTTTGTTATCGGACTCGGGGCGGTTACAGTTATTGATATTCATGGCTTTTTGGGAAGAAAATCACGCTACTGGACTGAAGCTACCACGCGCACCCACAAAGTCACCAAGCCGATGATTTGGGCAGGCATATTTTTGGCGATTCTCGGAGGCAGTATTTTGTACCGCCACGAGGGTTTGTACGGTATCCCGGGGATTCACGCCCTTTTAGCAGTCATACTTATTCTTAACGGCTGTTTTCTTTCATTGAGCGTCAGTCCTTTTTTACTTGCCCGCGAAAAAGCTGGTAATGCCAGTGAATTGCTGCCTTCAAGCTGGCAGAGAAAAATTGCTGTCAGCCTTATTATTTCAGATCTTGGGTGGTGGGGCGGACTTTTTTTATTGGTGCTGTATGTTTTAAAATAAAAATTATCCACTGTATGATTGTCGCCTCGGCTGAGATCTGCTATACTAGTAAACACAATACGTAGTGCTGTATACCTGCCTTATCCACTACATATAGGATTATAAGTTTTGTAAGCCTATGACAACTGTTTGTCTCAAAGAATACCGCTGCGAGCAGTGTAAAAAATTATTATTTAAAGGAGCGCTGGTCGAAAGCGTAGTAGAGGTTCGCTGCAAACATTGCCACGCAATGACTACGGTTAAGAGCAGCGCGTTTAACGAACTTCTGTGCGCCGTATTTCCCTGTCCCCATCGCATAACGGTTGCCGCCGCAGCTGATACTAAGCATGCCTCATAGGCACACTTTAAACGTTTAGTCTCCGAAGCTCCTGAAGCTCCCCCAAAGGGAGTTTTTATTTTTTTCTATGTTTTATACACACTGTATTCGCCCACTTCTTTTTACCTACACTGATCCTGAAAGCATTCACGAAACAGCATTGCGCCTCCTTGGCGCAGCAAGCAAACGTCCGCTGCTCAGCAAAATAGGTGCGCAGTTTTTACAAGTACACGACAACCGACTGCGTATTTCACTAGGACATCTTCGTCTCCCCAATCCCGTCGGACTCGCAGCGGGATTTGATAAATATATTGATGCGCCGCTCGCCTACCCCATGCTGGGATTTGGGTGGGCCGAACTGGGATCGATAACCTTTACTCGCCAGGAGGGCAATCCCAAACCGCGGCTCTGGAGGTTGCCGAACGATAAAGGGCTCATCGTTCACTACGGCTTAGCCAACGATGGCGCACAAAAAACGTTAGATCGCTACAAAGAAATACAGCCACACCGCATCCCCTATGGAATCAGTATTGCCCCAAGCAATGGACTGAGTGGCCCGGCAATGGCTGAGGATTATCTTAAGACGTTTTCGGCAGTTGAGGGCAGCGCCGACTACATCACGCTTAATGTAAGCTGTCCGAATGTGGCTGGTGAGAGCATTTTTTCTCAAATTTCGTTCATAAAACTATTACTTACCATGCTTTCAGAACACCGAAACAAAACGGGCAGCCGGAAAGATGTCTTTATAAAAATAGGACCCCGCCTTAGTGATAGCGACCTTTCTAAAATTGTTACGTGCGCGCTTGAAGCAAAAATAACTGGAATTATCGCCACCAATCTCATCAAGGATCGCTCAGATATAGCGTTTAAAAGTACACCTGATGAACTCCATCACCCCGGAGGAATTTCCGGAAAACATTTGCAAACGATGAGTACGCAGACCATTCGTACATTGTATCGCCTCAGCAAGGGCAAACTCAAAATAATTGGCGTTGGCGGCATTTTCACCGCAAAAGATGCCTACCATAAAATTAAAGCGGGTGCTAGTGCAGTACAACTTGTAACCGGTTTTATTTACGGCGGACCGTTGGCAATAAGCAAAATTAATAAAGAACTTATTAAACTAATGACAAAGGACGGTTTTAAAAATATTTCAGAAGCAGTTGGTGTAGAAGCATAAATTACTCTTTTTATTTATTTGTATATGCCCGTGTATAAAATTCAAAAAAGAAATGGGGCGATTGTTGATTTCAATCTTTCTAAGATTGTGATCGCCATCCAAAAGGCAATGCTTGCTGCCGAGCAGGCATCAGACATTCCGACGCTAACTTTAGCTGTAAAGGCTCAGGCAGCCTTAGAGGAACGATTTGTATGCACCATACCTTCAGTAGAAGACGTGCAGGATATTGTAGAACAAACATTGATCGAAGCGAATCTGGCGGCAGCGGCTAAGGCCTATATCCTCTACCGAGCAAAACGCGGCGAGGTACGCAGCGAAAAAAATGTAGTCGTGGAAGTAGAAAAAACCATCGGCGAATATCTCAACCGGTTAGATTGGCGCGTTAACGCCAACTCAAACCAGGGCTACTCGCTGGGCGGGATGATTTTAAATACCGCCGGCAAGGTGACGGCAAACTACTGGCTTTCGCACATCTATCCGGCCGAAATTGGCGACGCCCATCGGAATGCCGATCTGCACATTCATGATTTAGATATGTTCTCGGGCTACTGCGCCGGATGGAGTTTGCGCGTACTTCTTGAAGAAGGTTTTAACGGCGTCCCTGATAAGATTGAATCAGGTCCACCCAAACACTTATCGTCAGCAGTAGCTCAAATGGTTAATTTTTTGGGGACACTCCAAAACGAATGGGCCGGAGCACAGGCATTTTCAAGCTTTGATACCTATTTGGCACCGTTTGTAAAAAAATACGCTCTAGAGCTTGAAAACGATCTGCGTAATGAGTGCGTTACCTTCCCTTCTCCCGAAGCACAAGAAAAATATATTGATCGCAAAGTATATGAATACGTCTATCAAAACATGCAGTCATTTGTCTTCAACCTTAACATTCCCTCGCGGTGGGGCACGCAGACACCGTTTACTAATATCACGCTTGATTGGAATTGTCCGGAAGATTTAAAGCCTAAGCAGCTTATCCTTGGCGGCAAACCGTTTGCCTATACTTTTGGTGAGCTGGAAAAAGAAATGAATATTATTAACCGGGCATTTATTGAAGTAATGACCGAGGGTGACAGCAAAGGCCGCACCTTCACTTTCCCCATCCCAACGTACAATATTACTAAAGATTTTGATTGGGAAGATCCCAAAAATCTACCGCTGTTTGAAATGACTGCCAAATACGGCACGCCCTACTTTCAAAATTTTATTAACTCCAGTTTAAATCCCGGCGATGTTCGCTCCATGTGCTGTCGATTGCAGCTCGATATGAAAGAATTGCGCAAACGCGGCGGGGGGTTATTTGGATCAGCCGAAATGACCGGGTCCATTGGTGTCGTGACTATAAATAGCGCGCGCATTGGGTATGTGGCGCGGGGCAATGAAGAACAATTTTTTTCCCGTCTCTTACACCTCATGGAACTGGCCAAAACTTCGCTGGAAATAAAACGCAAAGAAATTCAAAAGTGGATCGCCGCCGGTCTCTTCCCCTACACCAAGCGTTACCTGGGTTATTTGAAAAATCATTTCTCAACCATTGGTATTAATGGTCTTAATGAAGCAATTCGCAATTTTACTGACGGTAAAGAAAATATTGCCACCCCATGGGGTCAGGAATTTGCCGCTCGTGCCCTTGATGTTATGCGCGCTAAACTGCAGGATTTCCAAACAGAAACTAAAAACCTCTACAACCTAGAAGCTACCCCGGCCGAAGGCACAACCTATCGCTTTGCCAAAGAAGATCAAAAACGTTTTTCAGATATTCTTCAAGCGGGCACAAAGGATGCCCCCTACTACACCAACTCGTCACAGCTTCCGGTGGGCTATACCGACGATGTCTTTGAAGCACTGACGCTTCAGGACAAGCTTCAAACCAAATATACTGGCGGAACAGTTTTGCATTGTTATATGAGCGAACGAATTTCGAGCGGTTCGGCCTGCAGAAATCTGGTACGCAAAGTGCTAACGAATTTTAAACTTCCCTACATCACCATAACACCGACATTTTCTATTTGCCCAAAACACGGCTATCTGGCCGGTGAATGGGACTGGTGCCCAACGTGTGATGCCAAGCTCGGTATTCGAGAAGCCACTCGGCACGACACTGTTCTGCTGGAAAAATATGCCAGCGCTCAACCTGCTCAATAATTATTATTAAATAAAAAACTATGGAAAAAGAACAACTAGCTGAACGAACACGGTGTGAAGTATGGACACGGGTGATGGGCTACCACCGCCCGGTATCGCATTTCAACATCGGCAAAAAGTCGGAACATTATTCACGCAAACATTTTGAAGAATGTGTAGCGGCTAACTCCGAGTTTACCGCACGCTACACCACCAATGTTTAACAAACTGGGTATATGCTTATCTCCGGAATCGAGCAGTTCACGCTCGTTGATTATCCTGAAAAAACAGCCTGCATTATTTTTACCCCCGGCTGTAATTTTCGATGCGGCTACTGTCATAACCCCGAGTTTGTTTTGCCGGAAAAAATTATACAACTCAAAAACAGTTTTATTCCGGAAACCGCTGTATTTAATTTTTTAAATGAACGGCGCGGTTTCTTGGATGGTGTAGTGATTAGCGGCGGCGAACCCACTATTATGCCGGATCTTATTCCATTTATGGATACCATAAAATCGCTTGGTTACCTAGTAAAGTTGGATACTAACGGCAATCGTCCTGACGTACTTCGGCAGGCAGTCACTTCAGGTGTTGTCGATTATGTTGCCATGGATATTAAAACAAGTCTGGCCGAATACCCCTCATTAGTAGGTCCGGCAGTGAATCCCGAAGCAATCCAAAAGAGCATTGAATTCCTTAAGGCCGGAAACCTTGACTATGAATTCCGCTGCACCCTTATTAAAGAGATTCATCCCGACCACATACTTGAAGACATGGCTCGCCTGATGGATCGCGCCAAGCAGGTATTTTTGCAATCATTTCGAAGCACTATCACGCTTAAGCCTTCTTTTAAAAGCTTTCATGCCTTTTCTGAACAAGAAATGAAAGTACTTGCGCATACTTTTTTGCAATACGCTCAAAAAGTAAGCCTGCGTCTAGCCTAAACATAACCTACAATGTATATGACCTATATTGCCGATGTATATCTTTGGACAGCTGCCCGATTTTCGCTTGGAATAATTTTTTTATGGGCATTTTTAGATAAAGCCTTCGGACTTAGTTTCGCTACCGTGCCTGGGAAGGCGTGGATCAATGGCGTTTCGCCGACTAAAGGATTTTTGACCTATGGAGTAGACGGGATATTTGCGCCATTTTTTCATGCCCTTGCTGGAAGCACGGTCGTAGACTGGCTGTTTATGCTGGGATTACTAGGAATTAGCTGTACGCTTATTCTCGGCATTACAATTAAAATTTCAGCCAAGTTAGGCGCACTCCTTATGTTCATACTTTGGCTTGCCAAACTACCCTCTGAAAATAACCCGATTATTGACGAACATGTTGTTTACGCCATCATGTTCCTTGGCATAGCCAAATCAACTATCCGTTCCGAAGATTATTACGGATTTGGAAAATGGTGGAAAAAAATTTCTTGGGTAAAAAAATATTCTTTTTTAGAGTAATAAATGTTGGTCAAAAGAGCTGAACCAATCTAGCTGCTAAGGCTTTACGCTAAAATCGTTTCATCAGCTGCATTACTTGGCCAATATACGAAGGCGATACGCTGCCATTATAGCTCCATAATTTTTGGGCCGTGGTTTTATTTTTATAGTAATTTTTAGTGGCGGGCGCATTGCCACAGAGATTATTTCCGACTACGATAATAGCCGCTTCTAGCGAATCAAAACCAATCTTAGCCGACCCCCAGCCGAACGGATTGTTGCGAACCATACGCTTTCCGCCTGTCGATTCTTGAATGGCAATGGCCGGCAACAAGCGCCAATCCATACCGCAACTATCAGCAACTTCGACAAACGTTTTCCCATACCCGGCGAGCGGCATCTGGTGATCGGCAAAATAATCATCAATGCTGGCGGCGCGATTGTCTACCACCAGCAAATCTGGGGTATTCTCTCCTAAATAGCTGGTGGTACTAAACGAAGTCAAAAAAATACCCTGATCTCCCGGAAACGAAAGTTGATTTAAGATAGTAGTTGTGGGGCAAGTAGAACCCGAGTAACCCGTAACAACCGCATGAGCACGCAAAGGCAAAAACAAAACTCCCAGTCCTGCTAGCAGTAAAGCTGATACTTTGGTTATAACTACGCGTTGTTTTTTGTTCATATACTATATAAAAAATACCCTTTTCGGGGTATCTCATTTTCTGCCATAAAGAGTAGCAATAAACTGATTTTATGTCAATGAAAATAGTCGTGTCTTTAAAATAAAAAACACGATTTTAAGCAATCGTGTTTTTATTTTTTTAGAGCCGCAAACTAACATTCCTGCGACTGCTCCCACCTGAAGTATCCTCTTTTTCCCAGATGAGACCAAGAGGGCACGCTTCAGGTAGAAGCGGTTAGGTATGTCTTTCCTAGGAGCTGGTGGGCGGAACTGCCGGGCTGCGCAGATAGCGCTCCTTCCAGCACCCAAGCTCTTCATCGTAGTACTTTACGCGGAAGTCGAAACCATTTTGGAACAATCTCCCGCTTAGTTTTGCTTGGCGGGTGTACAACACCAGCCTTCCGAGCATGACTCGTATCTCCCCTTTATAATAAACCGACCCGTCTTCTAAAAGTTTTCCGAGCGGTAACTTGAGGACATAATCATGCAACCCATGGACTTCCCCAATTGCAATATTCAGGTCCTCGACGAAGAGAATCTGGACATTCCCTTTCTTGAACTCTTTGACAACCTTCGGGCTATCAATGCAGGAATCCGGATCCCTACGATCGGCTTGGTAGCGATACGGATACCACCTAGTTGTCACCTGGCGGGGCGGGTTGTTTTCGGCGAGTGCGGTGCAGCTCACAACCAGACTCGTGACAAGAGCCAAGAAAATGACTGTTTGCCACATTATATAGTCCTCCCTGAGGATTACTTGACACTATTTTGACTTTTTTGTCAATGCTTAAATAACTCTTTTTATAAAAAGTAGCCGGGAAAAAACCCGACTACACAGTAATCTGTCAAATGTATGTATACATTAGCGGAAAAAAATAAGATAGATGACGAGTGCCAAAAAGAATCCACCGCCGAGGATCCAGGCAATAAAATATGATTTGATAAAATCAAGCATATGTTTTGATTAAGTAAAAAACTATTCTACGCTATAGTGCGATATTGCACAACCCACTTGACGAATAAACGAGAGCAACGTACGGTACCTATGAGCTATGGGTACGCAGTCGAGCGTGCGCTACCATATCTCAGAAATTATTCATTAACAGCATGACTATGTTCTACACTACTGACGAAGACCAAGACGACACAATGACTAAAGACGGCACACCACTTCCTCCAGGCCATACTAAAGGCGACGGCCACGATCACGATGGCGACGGCGTACCAAGTACACCGGACAACGCTTAACAAAAAACCAAAACAAGCTTCCTGACGGAAGCTTGTTTTATTATTAGAATCTGCTAGCCAGGCAGGACGCAGCATGCTAAACTAATTACAAATCTACCAATCAGCAACTTCTTGTATGCACCAAACACCGGAACTCGACAGCAAAAGTATTGCAGAAGAAAATGGACTACACTACATGTACCCAGAAAAACTGACCATCACTCGCGTTCGTTTAGGGCGAGGTTTTAGGTATCGCGATACTGCAAACACAACAATTACCGATAAAACTATTTTAAAACGGATCAGGCAAATTAAAATTCCGCCCGCCTACCGTGATGTACACATTTCTCCATTTGCTAATGGTCACCTGCAGGCCACCGGCAAGGACCAACGAGGGCGCACGCAGTATCTCTATCATCCTAATTGGCGAGCCGTGAGAGATGCTAATAAATTTGAGCACATGCTTGCGTTCGGCCAAGCACTGCCCGCAATTAGAGAAACGGTGCATAAACAACTTCACGAAAAAGGAAATCCACGTCAAAAAATACTAGCGGCGATCGTAGCCGTGCTCGACAAAACCCATATTCGTATTGGCAACGAAGAATATGCCAAAGAAAATAAATCCTATGGCTTAACCACCCTTCGCAATCGTCATGCCCGAATACACGGCGATACAATCCAATTTTCGTTTCGCGGTAAACGAGGCATTCAGCATACCGTTGAATTCCACAACAAAGAACTGGCTAAAATTATTCATACCAGCCAAGAATTGCCCGGGTACGAACTATTTGAATATCGCGACAGCGACGGGTCAATCCATCGTGTTGAATCAAACGATGTAAATGCGTATTTGAAAGAAATCTCCCAGAATGATTTTACCGCCAAAGATTTCAGGACCTGGCACGCTACCGTCTCAGCACTCAAGCAGCTTTTAATCCAATCTGCTGCCACAACCAAAACCGAGCTTAAAAAAAATATCACCACCACCATTCAACAGGTTGCCGAGGAGCTCGGTAACACACCTGCAATTTGTAGAAAATCCTATATCCATCCCGGAGTACTGGCAGTCTATCTCAAACACCGTTTACCTGATTGTGCCAAAAGATCAAAAATGAAAAAGTTTACCAATGCACGTCTCAAAATAGCCGAACGCGCAACGCTTGTTTTTTTAAACGAATATAAAGGGTAATTACTGTTTTTAAAATTTTTTGTTTATCAAGAATATGAACCTTGTTTTAACTGCACAGCGCGCTCCGCAAGATAAGCTTGCAGCGTCATGGAAGTAAATACTTATATGCATTTTTTATATCTTGATACCGAAACTACCGGGACTGATCCGGGCGCACGCTTGGTGCAACTCGCTTACAAAAACAGTGCAACTGGTACGATTGTAAACGAATACTTTAAGCCACCCGTAAAAATTTCTTATGGCGCCATGGCTGTACACCACATCACACATGAAATGGTTGAAGATAAACCCGCCTTTGCCGGAAGTGAATGCCGCAAAACTTTGGTGAATGAACTTGAGCATGTAATCGTTGTCGCTCACAATGCTGCTTTTGATATCGGCATTCTCAAAAACGAAGGAGTTATCATCAACAATCATATTGATACTGTCCGACTCTCCCGCCATGTAGTTGAGGGCGCCGAGCAGCATGCTTTGCAGTACCTGCGTTATTTCCTCGGACTCAATGTTGCCGGAACCGCTCATGACGCACTGGGTGATATTCTAGTTTTAGAAGCGCTTTTTGAATATTTACAGAAAAAAGTTGCCGAAAAATACAACCTTACAGATGAAGCTCAGGTCTATGAAAAAATTTTGGAGCTTAATCAGCAACCAACACTCTTGAACACAATTCGTTTTGGAAAATACAAAGGGAAGACCTATGCTGAGGTAGCCAAAAGCGATAAAGCGTATCTCGAGTGGCTCTACGGCAGTGAAACTCAAAAAAATGAGATCGATCAAAACCCGGAACTCGTCTTCACCCTGCGTCATTATTTGGCCTCCTAAAAGCCTTTCCGAAGGTCTGCCCCTTGCTATTTATCGCAAAATAGTGTAGTCTTCACTAGTTACCCTTATTAATACAGCTTAATCAAGCTCTACCCTATGAAGAATTTTAGAGACAATCGAGGACCTGGTGGCGACCGAGGAGGCAAGCCTTTTGGCAAACGAGATTTTGGCGGACGCCCTTCATTTGGTGGAGGCAACCGCGGTGGTTTTGGCGGCGAAAAACGCGAGCTCTACGATGCAACCTGCAGCACCTGCGGCAGGGATTGTAAAATCCCGTTTCGCCCATCCGGCGGACGCCCTGTATTTTGCAGCAACTGTTTTGAACGCGAAGGAAATGCCGGAGCCGGTGCCCCCCGCTTTGGTGGCAACAGCTTCCAGCGCCCAAGTTTTGAAGACAAAAAAATGTTTCACGCTACCTGTGGTAAATGCGGTAACGATTGCGAAGTACCGTTCAAACCTCTTGCTGGTAAACCGGTCTTTTGCAACAACTGTTTTGACAAAGGCGGCGTCAATACTAACAAAAATATTGATAGCCTCAAAGAGCAGCTCGAACAGCTCAACGACAAACTTGATAGAATCTTAAACGCCCTTAACCCTAATCAATCAAAACTTGAGCCAATCACCCTTGAGAAGGCTGAAGCGATCGGTAAGAAAAAAGTTAAAAAAGAAGAGAAGGCTGAAGAACCAGCCAAGCCTGCTGCCAAAAAAGCGGCGGCAAAAAAGAAAAAATAAAACATACTAAAAAAACAGGCTTTCGAGCCTGTTTTTTGATGCCGGTTACCTAATTTTTAGTATGGTATATTCAACTTCCCGCGTCGCTAATTCAACGCGCACCCTGTCCCCCACTTCGTGCCCGAGCAGCGCTTTTCCGACGGGCGAATTATGTGAAATAATTCCTTGCTGGGGCCTCGTTTCGGTTGACCCCAAAATCTGGTAGGTCTTTTCGCTCGCACCGTCTGAAATAGTAACCGTACTTCCTACCTGCACTTGTCCCGTATCCTCATGATTAATAACGATCGCTTGCTTCAGCTGAATTTCAATTGAGAGTATTCGGCTATTGATCCCTCGGAGCCTGCCTTTGGCGAGTTGATACTCAGCGTTTTCCGAAAAATCACCTAATTCCGCAAGACGTTTTACTTCGCTCGCGGCTTCAGGGCGGCTGATATTTTTAAGTCGATCCAGCTTACGCTCTAATTCTAAAAATTTCTCACGCGTAATGAGCGGATCTCCTTTCATTTGGCTGAATTTACCAGGGCGTCTATAAGGTATTTGCATAGACTCCATACTACCACACTCTTTACAAACAAAAAATATCACTGCCCACGAAGATGAAAAAGTGCTATACTACAGCTATATTCTTAATTGTATCTATGAAAAATACTACCGCGAAGCAGGCCAGAAACTTTCTGTTCTACAGCTTCGTCGCCGTTGTCTGTCTTACCTTTAGCGGCTTAACCATTGCTGCGTCCACCGGGACAATTGCCAAAATTACTAAGCCAGCAGTTGTAAAAACTATAAAACTACCTATCGTTCCCGGGCTTACCGTGCAACAGCTGGGACCAGCTGTGATTTTGAAATGGGGCAAGCCAGCAAAAGGAGTTAGTTTCGCCAATTACATAGTGTATCGCTCGGAGCAATCCGGAAAACTAGGCGCAGATATCGGACACCCTACAAAGACACAGCTCACATTTACCGACAAAAAAGCTCTGGCGGGCAAGACGTATTATTACTCAATCAAGTACACCGGAAAAAATACCATCGCTCCGAATGGCCGCCAACTCAAAATTAAAGTTACTCCTTCAAAAATTCCACTCAGCGCCATCGAATCAATTGCCACCACTACCGCAGCACTCACCACGCTCAGCCAACCGGTTGCACCGACTGACATTAGACAACCAGATATTTTTTCCGGCGAAAACCCTGTGGTCGCGCCAATTACTGATAGCTCGGCGAGTGCAACTGATTTAGAACGTGTCACGACGCTCAAACAACTTCAAATTGCGCTTGCTGCCTATTTTACTGCAGCGGGCATGTACCCTGAGGGAACGCAAGTAGTACTGGGCATGAACGAAACTTCGTGCCTGAATACCGATGGCTGGGGATCAAGCAATGATTGCCCATACCCTTATTTTGGCTCTATCCCCCCTGACCCGGGCGGTAAAGCCTACACCTATACCAGCACCGGTGATTCCTACACAGTAACTGCGATGCTGGACGGTAAGGTCGGGATGCTGAGCGGCACGATTGTTCTCATGCCCGGCGGCATAACCAAAAAATAATCGAGCAAGTTTTTAAAAACCAGGGTTAAAAACCTTGGTTTTTTAATTAAGACAACACTTGACAGAAGACTACAAAACAAGTTTTTCCTGGTAGACTACAGGTATATCATTTTTAATTATTTTAGTATGCGGAATTTTCAAAAATGGTCACTTTTTACATTGTTAGCAGTGGCCGGACTCGCTTGCTCATTCCGACCAAGTCATGCTGCCATCCAACCGTATATTACCTCAAGCGTCAGCAGCGGCGACCAGGTGCACGTGCGCATTAGTGGAGATGCAAATAGTACTGCACAATTAGTCTTTTACCGCCCCGGTGCTGCTACGCCAACCACGGTAAGTAATTTCGGGTATACTGACTCGAATGGAAATCTAAACATGACTATCAGTAGCGGCACCTACGGTATTTCAAGCGGCGCTCAAACATATGCGATTATTAACGGCATTTCTTCCCCCACCATTTCGTGGCCTTCATATACGAATAATCTGACGCTCAGCCAAAGCAACCTCCAGTTGGCAATCGGTCAAAGTTTTACCATTACTGCTTCAACACAGGTATATATTGCGTATAATAGCAACAGTTCCGTACTCGGAGCAGCTGCCAATAACTCCCAAGTAAATGTAACCGGAAATACAACGGGTTCGTCACAGCTTACTTTGTGCGGTGCGAATGCAGGGTGCAGCACAGTTTGGGTAAATGTTGGCTCCGGTAGCGGCAATCAAAATCAAGTTACTTTTAGTCAAAACACAGTAACACTGCAAAACGGTCAAACGACTTCTGTTACGCTGTACGGCAGCTCCGCGGGCAATTACTACGTTACCTCGAATTCCAATCCAAATGTCGTGAGCCCTTCAATCAGCGGTAGCACGCTTTCGCTCTACGGTAAGAGCTACAACGGTTCTTCGACCCTAACTATTTGCGCAGTTGGTTTTCCGAACAGCTGCGGCACACTCTTAATCACCACTAATCCCACCTATAGCACGCTCAGCGCCAGCCAGAATACGCTCGACCTTACTCGCTACCAAAACAGAACCGTCACTATCTACGGAGGGTCCGGAAATTATTTTATTTCCGGAGCTTCAACATACACTTCCGGAGTGAACGCGTCGCTCAGCGGCAGCGTCCTTACGCTTACGAGCACTGCCGATTACGGATCAAGCACGGTCGTTGTGTGCGATACGCAAAACACGTCGAGCTGCACTACAATTACAATCACATTACTTACTACCACTCCGATTACACTTGGCGGTCTTAGTTTTACCATTCCACTTTTCCGCGGTCAGAGTATGCAAATCGCAATTACTAACCCTTTAGCTGCCGGCTACTATATTTCTTCCAACAGTAACTCCGGCATTGTTTCAGCAAGTTTGAACGGAAGCGCCTTACGGGTAAACGGATTGGCTAACGGTTCGAGTGATATTGTTGTCTGCCAAAGCACTACAACCGTTTGCGGAAAAATTTCGGTTTCAGTTGGCGCAGCAACTTCCTTAAACACATTTCCCAGCATTCCCGGATCAAGCGTGCGCCAATCAGGGGTGACCAGCATTCTTACCTGGGATTTAAATCAAGAAGTATTTGATTACGATGGCTATATCATATACCGCTCTGACTCAAGCCGCGAACGCGGCAGCGAAATCGGGCGTGTTTCTAAAAATACGTTTACGTTTACGGATCGACGCGTGACTCGCTCGCATACCTACTATTACACGATTCTCCCCTACTGGGGCGGGCTCATCTCTAACAATGACCGCCCGGTTGCTATCCGTATTAAATAAATTTCCAAAATAAACAAAGCGGCGCCGACACGAAAAAACATGCGGCGCCAAAACGAAAAAACAGAACGTACGTGCGTCAAGCGAATTGCGACAAATGCTCGAGGCTGAGACCCCGCTCAGCCAGGAGGGCCATGGTGCAGTGAAGCCGCGCTTCATAGCAGGCTACGGCCTCCTCATACTCCCACGATTCAACGCAGATCCGCAAAATCGAAGTGAAATGCTTATTCACAATGTAGAGTGACCGGAGCGCGTTTTGCGGTTTCTCTCGCTGCAGACGCATCATCTGTGCCAGCAGCTCGAGCGCTCGATTCACGAAGTCGCAGCCAGCAAGTTCCCGATCGCCAATCTGCAATTCCAGCAAACAGGCGTATTCGCGGACTGATTGATCATAATGATGAAGCCTGTAGGCTCTGAGGCGCACTGCCCGACTGACGCTCACCACGGCGATTCTTTCCATCGTTTTCCTCCTTCCCGCCCATTTTCTCGTATGTATACATACACCATATTTTAATAAAAGTTACAAGGGTTATGATGTTTTTATGCAGCAATCCAAGCTTTTTCAAGAAGGCTCTTTTATTTGACTTACTCAGCAAAATATGATAAATATGATATATCATATATCCCTTTAAATCTTTATGGCTACAACAAAAAAGCCTATAAACACCTCAAAATCCTCGACCGCTCATAACCGCATTCATAAAGGTGACCGGCTCTACGGCACAACAACGGTTGGTGAGCGCGGGCAAATCGTTATACCGGCAGACGCACGCAAAGACTTTGGCCTTAAGCCCGGCGACCAAGTAATTGCTATGGGCAACAAGGTGGGCAAGGTACTGACCTTTGTTAAAGCAGATAACGTAGGAGATTTTTTTAACATGGTTATGGATCACCTTTCGGGAAGCGGTCAGGAAGAAAATTTTAAAACCTATTTTCAAAAAATATTAAAAAGCAGCAAATCTAAAAATAAATTAGCTAAATAATATAATCTTCTGTATGAACCAAAAGTTTCTGACCAAAAAGCGCGTTATCTGGGGTATCATAATTATCGGTATCGCCGGGCTGGTAGTTTTTGGCTATGTCCGTAAAAAAAATGCTCCTAACACCACCATTCAAACTGATATAGTTAAGAAACAAGATATTGAACAAACAGTTTTAACCACTGGCCAAGTAGTCAGCAAAACTGATCTTAGCCTTAGTTTTCAGGGTAGCGGTGTGATCCGTCAGATTCGTGTGAACGAAGGTGATGCGGTAAAAAGCGGCCAAATTTTGGCAACACTTGACCAAGCCAGTGCCGGAGCCAGTCTCACGAGCGCCCTTGGCAGCCTTGCCCAGGCCCAGGCTAATTACGACAAAGTACTAGCAGGCGCCAGCAATGAGCAAATCACTGTGGCGCAGCGCGCAGTTGATGCTGCCCAAACAGCACTTGATAACGCCAATCAAAACTTAGCTACCACCAAGCAGCAACAGGCAGTTCTCGTTAAAAATGCCTACAATGCGCTCCTTAACTCGACTCCTGCCGTAGTAGCGGGTCCTACCAACAGATCAACTGTCACCCCGACAATTAGTGGTACCTACGGCGGCAGTGAGCAAGGCCAGTATAAAATAAGTTTGTACATGGCCGGTAATATGCAGTACACCGTTAGTGGTCTTGGTAGTGGAACCGGCGCCATTCCACTCAATGCAGCCATTCCTGTTTCCATGGGCAACGGTCTTTTTTTACAATTTCCTAATGGAACCTACTATCCTGATGACTATTGGACAGTGGATATTCCAAACACCAAAGCTGCCACCTATTTAACCAACAATAATGCCTACCAAAGCACAGTAGAATCACAGCAAAGCGCCATCAGCGCCGCACAAGCACAGGTAAACAGTGCGACTGTGGCACTCGAACAAGCCAAAGCTAGCCTTGATGTACAGCGCTCTGCCGCGCGCCCGGCCGACCTTGCTGTTGCTCGCGCCCAGATTCTTTCAGCCCAGGGCCAAGTTGCTTCTGCCCGTGCCGTCCTTGGCAACTTAACGCTTCGCGCCCCCGCTAACGGAACTATTACCCAAATCAACGCCAAAGTTGGCGAACAGGCCAGCGCGCTACAGGCCGTTATGACCCTTCAAAATATTGGCGACTTGCATGCCGAAGCAAACGTAAGCGAAGCCAATGTTGCCTCGCTTAAAATCGGTCAGACCGTTGACTTCACCTTTGACGCTCTGGGTCCTGATCGCCATTCTACCGGCACCATTCAAACAATTAATCCTGCTTCTACTGTCGTATCGGGTGTCGTTAACTATAAAGTCACAGCCAGCATTCCTAAAATTGACGAAATCAAACCCGGCATGACTGCCAACATGACTATTTTGGTAGCTGAGAAAAAACAAGTACTTACTGTGCCTAATAGCGCTATAATTAGTGAAAACGGCAAACATTCCGTTCGCGTTATTGATGACAGCGTCAAAAAAACATACCATTCTGTAGACGTTACGACCGGACTCGAAGCTGACGGCGGTTTGGTAGAAGTTCTCTCCGGTGTTACCGAAGGTCAAGAAGTGGTTACCTATATTAAACCGTAGGTATGAGTCTTATCGATGTTCAAAATATTACAAAAGACTACGAAAATGATGGAGTCTCGACATCGGTACTTAAGGGTGTCAGCTTTAAAATTGAACAAGGTGAATTCGTAGCCATCATGGGGCCAAGCGGCAGCGGTAAATCAACCCTCATGCATATTTTGAGCTTTCTTGATCGACCGACCGGCGGCGTCTACGAATTCGAAGGTAAAAACACCGAAGGATTTGACGACAACTACTTAGCCGGACTCCGCAATGAACGCATCGGCTTTGTATTCCAATCGTTTAACTTACTTGCTCGCACCAGCGTACTCGATAACGTAAAACTTCCGCTCATCTATAGCAAGAAAAAAAACCAAGACTCGCTCGCGAAAGCCGCGCTTGAGTCGGTTGGTCTTGGACATCGCCTTAATTATTTTACCAACCAAATTTCCGGCGGTGAAAAACAACGCGTTGCTATTGCTCGCGCATTAGTCTGCAATCCGGCAGTTATTTTTGCCGACGAACCAACCGGAAACCTTGATTCAAAATCAGGTAACATTGTCATGAGCATCCTCCAAAAGCTCAATGACGAAGGCCGCACAATTATTCTGGTTACACATGAACAAGAGACTGCTCGTCATGCCAGTCGCATTATTCGCGTTAAAGACGGTTTAATTTTGTCTGACGAAAAAGTAGCTGATCGCGTCTTTGCCAGCGCTGAAAAGGAGTTAGTCAAATAACGCTTTGCCAATCTTTGACAGGGTTGGCAGTACTTACAACTCACATGAATTTCTTCTCAACCATTAAAATGGTTTTTCGCGGCCTTAGGGCACGTAAAGGCCGATCTGTACTGACAATCCTCGGGATTGTTATTGGGGTTGCTGGGGTTATTATCATTATTTCACTTGGTGCCGGAGCGCAAAGTTTGGTGCTTGGCCAGGTCACCAAACTCGGTTCAAATCTGCTCAGCGTTCAACCAGGAAAAAGCAACGAAAAAGGCCCGCCTGCCCAGGTATTTGGTATCGTCATAACCACCCTTGTTAACGAGGACGTCGCTGCCCTGCGCGACCCTGGCGCAGTCCCGCACGCCAGCGCCGTTAACGCAGTCGTCCGCGGAAGTGCTACGGTAACGTGGGAAAATAAAACAATTGACACTAATTTCATCGGAACCGATCATGAATACGCGAATGTTGTCAGCTTTAACATGCAGAAAGGTCAGTTTTTTAGCGAACAAGAAGAATCGGGCGGCGCCAATGTCGTCGTCCTTGGCTCAACTGTGGCCGACGAACTCTTTACTGCTAACGGTGTTGATCCCATCGGACAGATAATCAAAGTTAAACGGTCAACTTCACCCACGAGCGGCGGTGTTCCACTGCGAGTTGTTGGAGTTATTAGCCCACGAGGAAGTTCTTTTTTTCAAGACCAGGATGATCAGATTTTTATTCCGCTCGCGCTTGGGCAGCAGCAAATTTTAGGTATTCATTATTTGCAAACGATCAACATTAAAGTTGATAGTGACCAAAATGTCGACCAAACTATTCGCGATGTAGACACGACACTGCGCACTCGTCATCGCATTAAAAACGATGCTGACGTTGATTTTACGGTACGAAATATTGCTGACGCGGTCGGAGCACTCACTCAGATCACTAACGCGCTCCGTATCTTTCTTGTTGCCATGGCTGGCATTGCACTGGTTGTAGGCGGTATTGGCATCCTTAATATCATGCTTGCTACCGTCGCCGAACGCACGCGTGAAATCGGACTACGTAAAGCCATTGGGGCGACTCCGGCCGCTGTTCGCAACCAATTTTTACTCGAAGCAGGCACGCTTACGTCACTTGGCGGTATTATTGGTATCATTTTCGGATCGGTTATTTCGTATCTGGCTTCCCTCCTCATGCACAAGCTGGGCTATGAATGGGATTTTGTTATTTCAATTACCTCGGTCGTACTCGCTGTAGGCGTTTCGGTTATTACCGGGGTTGTATTTGGACTCTATCCAGCGTTTAAGGCCTCAAAACTGAACCCAATTGACGCCTTGCGTTACGAATAAAATATGTTTGCAGCTTTTAAACAATCTTTGCGTGCGCTTTTGGCAAACAAAGGCCGAACAATGCTAACGACGCTGGGCATTATTATTGGTATTGCCACGGTGATTATGGTGCTTTCGGCCGGTGCCGGATTTAGAAGCTTAATTGACGCGCAAGTTGGCGCGCTCGGCACCAATACACTCTTTGTCCAAACACGTGTCCCGCCCACTACCAAAACACGAGCAGCTGCTTCCGCCGGCTCAGACGACGGCACCGGAAGTTTTAATGGTATAGTTATTACCACCCTAAAACAGCGCGATCTTGATGAAATTAACAAACTCCCAAATGTCGTGAACAGTTACGGCATGATTACCGGTCAGGCGGTTGTAAGTTACCGGGATACACAAAAAAATGTTATTTACTACGGTTCGTCGGCCGAACGTTTTAGCATTGACCAGCACACGCTTCGTTCTGGTCGCTTCTACACCCCGGCTGAAGATAGCGGCGGAGCACAAGTTGTCATCCTCGGCAGTTCACTCGCTGATAATTTATTTAACCAAGACGAACCGATCGGCAAACTTATTCGGGTGGGCAATCTTAATTTTCAAGTCATTGGCGTCTATAATTCCCAAGGAAGTTTTGGCGGGCAAGCTGATGATAGTTTGTACGTTCCCTTAATTACTGCCCAGAAAAAAATGTTAGGCGTTGACCACATCACCATTGGTGTTATTCAGGTTAAAGACATTTCTCAAGGGGACGCCACAGTCGCCCAAATTCGCACTACATTGCGCCGGAGCCACAACATCACCGACGTAACTAAAGAAGATTTTTTGGTGCAGACCCAGGCTCAATCACTCGAAAGTTTTAATACTATTTTTAACGGTATTACTCTGCTCCTTATTGCAATTGCGGCAATATCGCTGGTGGTTGGGGGCGTTGGCATCATGAACATTATGTATGTGGTCGTTACCGAACGCACGAGCGAAATTGGCCTCAAAAAAGCTTTAGGCGCAACGTACAACAACATTTTGAGTGAATTTCTCATTGAATCAGTGCTCGTTACTATTTTAGGCGGAGTTTTTGGCATTGCTTTAGGCGCACTCCTCGGGTGGGTTGTTTCACTCGCTGCTTCTGCCGGCGGACTCGCCTGGACGTTTGTAGTGCCCCCCTATGCTATTGGCATTGGCTTTGGCGTCTCAGCCGCTATCGGTATTGGTTTTGGCGTGCTCCCCGCCCGCAGCGCGGCCAAGCTTGACCCGATCGAAGCATTGCGGTACGAATAAATAACAGGTCTTTTTGCTTTATAAGCAACAGCATTTTGAAACCACTCTTTATTTTTCTAAAAAACTATGAAAAAAATTTCTTCATTTGCAGCGCTCGGAGCACTTTCACTATTGCTTCTCTCTGGCTGCAGTACAGGTACTACGCCAAATCAGAATATAATTCCTAAGGACGCTAACCCAGCAACTCCAACCACGACCATTCAGGACTACGATATTGTAACCACAACCTATACCGGCACTGATGAACTCGCTATTTCGGCAATTGTTATCCCCGGTATTGTTGAGCTCACTCCCCCGGCAGGTACTATGAAGCCAAAAAATACTGCGGTACCCACACAAAGCTACACCGCCGCGCTTAATGATAACGCTGGTAAACGTTTTCAGTTTGTCGCCTGCGCCGGCAACCCGGGTGTTCTTAGCATCAAAAAAGGGACTAATTTCATGCTCGATAACCGCGACAACAAAACCCACATTTTTGGTATTGGTAAAAATACTTACGAACTTAAAGCGTATGATTTTGCACTTGTAAATGTAAAAACTGCCGGCGACTACTTTATTACCTGCGACGGCGGCGGGGCTGCCAAAGTTTCTATTCAGGGTTAATTATTTTCTATGAACACTCAAAATCACAAAAATATTTCTATAGCCCTACTCAGTTTTGCTTTGGGTGCCCTAATTACGTACAGCGTTCTTGTCTATGCCGGTTTTAATAAAACTACCCCGATGCCGCAACAAAACATGACGGCACCACCCTCTACCCCTGCCAGCACTCCTCAGACTCAACAAAATCAAATTCACATTACGACACCCGAGGAAAGCGCAGTCATCACCAGCCCGCTAACTATTGAAGGTGACGCACCAGGCACGTGGTTTTTTGAAGGCAGTTTTCCAATCACGCTTGTGGACCGAGACGGACATCTCGTAGCCGAATCACACGCGGAAGCAATTGGAAACTGGATGACCACCAACACGGTACCTTTTAAGGCTAGCCTGACTTTTACTGCCCGACCTGAAGTAAAAAAAGGTTATATTATTTTTAAGAAAGATAATCCTTCCGGTTTACCTGAAAACGACGGTGAATATCGCTTACCCGTAACCTTTTAATAATTCACTGTATGGAAAATAATCAAGAAGAATTTAAACTAAACGGTGAAGAAATAATTACCAAAGTAAAAGAACTGATTAAAGAAGGCAACGCTCGCCGGATCATTATTAAAAATGAAACTGGTGTGACCCTCCTTGAAGTACCGCTCACCCTTGGGGCTGTCGGCGCGCTGCTTGCTCCTGCCCTCGCAGCTATTGGTGCAGTTGCCGCCCTCGTTACCAAATGCACTATTATCGTAGAAAAAAAGTAAGGGTGAAATAAAAAAGGCCTATGGGTGTAGTAGAGATATAAGGAGAGGTTCAATCCCCTGTTTTTATGGATACAGTAGCCCTGAGCGACGAGGAATTGGCCGCCAAGCTGCAAGCTGGCGACCGCGATGCTTTTACCATTCTTTTTGGAAGGTATGAGAGAAAAATTCTTCGGTACGGACAACGATTTTTATATAGCTACGAGGACCTTGAAGACGCCGTACAGGAGGTCTTTATCAAAGCATACAAAAATATTCAGAGCTTTACGGTATCAAGAAAATTTTCTACCTGGCTGTATCGCGTTGCCCACAATACCTTTATTAACGTTATTAAGAAAAAGGGAAGGGAACCGTTGTCCTTTTTTGATTTTGATATTTTAGTACAACTGCCCACCAAACCGCTTCCGAGCACCCAGGATGAATTTATTCGCGGTGAAGACAAAAGTTTAATTGAAAAGCATCTTAACGAATTATCGCCTAAATATCGCGAACCATTAATTCTATACTATCTCGAAGAACTTGATTATAAAGAAATTGGTGAAATATTACACCTCCCGACGTCGACGGTAGGGGTACGCCTCGGACGCGCTAAAGCCGCTTTAAAAAAATTGGTTCAACAATCAGACACGCTGTATGCCGCTTGATACACAACAGCCATCACTTCAAGACCGGGTTCTTGGCCCAATCAAAGAAGGCCATATCAAAATGACACCGCGCTGGCATTTTGTACTCCAAACAGTTTGCCTCTCAGTTGGCGGAACAGTTCTTTTGTTAACACTGTTTTATCTCGCCAGCTTTATTATTTTCATGCTTGATCGAACGGGTATTTCTTCAGTTCCGAACTTCGGGGCGCGCGGCTGGTACGCTTTTCTTATTTCATTCCCTTGGATACTTGCAGCGCTTGCCGGCATTTTTATTGTTCTCTTGGAATTTTTAGTGCGGCGAACAGCGTTTGCCTACCGCAGACCCGTTCTCTACTCCACATTCGGAATCATTGTCCTGGTTATCGGCGGTGGCTACATCGTTGCGGCTACACCGCTTCACCGCGACCTAGCTGACTATGCCGATGCCGGAAAATTGCCCATGGGAAACATTCTCTATCAGCGTTTTGGCGAATCGCCTTACGAAGACATTCATCACGGTCAAATTATTCGCATATTTCCAGACGGATTTCAGATGCAAGCACGCCGAAGCAAAGTCATAAAGGTGCTCATAACTCCGCGCACCCGGCTTCCCTACGGAGCAGATTTTGATCTCGGAGACAGCGTAGTCGTGTTTGGCAATCGCTCAGCTGACACTATCGAAGCATACGGAATCCGGGAAGTTGAAGAATGAAATAAAATATCAGGCACTAGAGTAATACTTTAGTAGAGATACGCTCCTACCTTCAATTGAAGAGTCTTCAACTCTCGCGAGACAGTTGTGGGAACGGCGTATTGTACTGCCTGATTTTTTTGTTCTTAAATCTTTTCTTATGAAATACAAACTAGCCGCTTATGCTTTTCTTCCTGCAGTTTTAGGCTTGGGTCTCCTTGGCGCTACTGCTGCCTCTGCACATGGCATGTTTGGACCGATGAGCAATTTAACAACCGAACAAATCGCTACCCAGCAGCAAAACCTATTTCAGGAACAAGCCAACTTACTCGGTATTACCATAGACGAAGTTAAAAATGCTTGGGCTGATGGAAAATCACTTCAAGAACTGGCTCAAGAAAAAGGCATAACGCAAGATCAGTTACAGCAACGTATAAAAGAAGCTCAACTTGCCAAAACAAAAACTATGCTCCAAGGTTTGGTCAGTCAAGGAATTATTACGCAGGCCCAAGCTGATAAGCGCTTAACGTCTATTCAAAACATGGCCGCTCAAAAAGGAGCCAAAGGTCGTCGCATGATGAACCGCGGAATGATGCTCTAAATACAGCCCAGAATCAGCACCTCCAGCTTTTCACCAGCCGGGGGTGTTTTTATTTTTTGCCCATCCTTCCTTCGTGGCCCGCTAGGCAAATCACATCCTTTCAGGTAGACTAAGCCAATAAACAAAAACGTATGAAAATCGCCGTTATCGGTGGAGGCGCCGCCGGCCTTATGGCCGCAGCCACAATCAACGAAACTAACCCCAAAGCTGAGGTTTTTGTATTTGAAAAAAATGACGCACTCGGTAAAAAAGTCGTTATCTCAGGTGGCGGACGCTGCAACGTGACAACCGGCCTTACCGACCTTAAAGAAATTCTCACCAAATACCCCCGCGGTAATAAATTCCTTATTTCTGCTTTTAACAATTTCCCGCCCGAAGCCGTGATTGCCTGGTTCGAAGCACATGGCGTCCCCCTCAAATGCGAAGCTGATAACCGCGTCTTCCCGATTTCTAATCGCGGTACCGACATCGTAAAAGCTTTTGAAGCACTTTTTACCAAGCACCACACCAAAGTATTGCTTAATCAAGCAGTAACCAAAATTGAAAGAATCCCCAAAGGTTTTATAATTCAGAGTAAAAATAATCCACCACTCCAGGTGCAAAAAGTTATTTTATCACTTGGCGGACAAGCCTATCGCCATACCGGTTCAACCGGCGACGGCTATACACTCGCCGAATCCCTGAGTCACACCATCACGACACTCGGCCCCAGCTTGCATTCATTTATCACCAAAGAAAAATGGCCAAAGACAGTAGCCGGCGTTTCGATTAAATACGCCCATCTTTCGGCCGGCCGCACTAAAACGGAAACTGCTGCCGGACCTTTTTTATTTACCCATAGCGGCATTACCGGCCCAGCTGTTTTTGCACTGTCGTCACTCACTGCCTTTGAAAATTTCGGACCCACCAATCCCCTGCCTCTTACCATAGATTTTGTTCCCGATCATTCCATCGAAGAAGTTGGCGAACTCCTCAAAAATAAAGCGCTCGAACATCCAAAAAAACTTTTTAAAAATAGTCTGCATTTTTTCGTGCCAGCATCGGTGGCCGAAATTATTAGTAACGAACACAAACTGCCTGGTGAAAAAACAAATGGTGAAATTAGTAAACTGGAATTGGAAAAAACTGCCCTGGCGCTTAAAAAGTCAGTTCTCAATGCTATTGTACGCGGAGCCGGTGACGAATTTGTCACTGCAGGAGGAGTTGACCTCGGCGAAGTGAATCCCAAAACAATGGAATCAAAACTTTGTCCCGACCTCTTTTTTGCCGGTGAAATTTTAAACATTGACGGATTTACCGGTGGATTTAATTTGCAAGCTGCTTGGGCAACCGGACGCGCGGCAGGAGAAAATGCCGCTAATTAATAAACTACATTGACAGAAGAGCTGGTTCGTTATACACCACTTACAGGACTTTTTTACCTAGAGGAGGACCCCATGCCGCGACGGCATTTGTCTGTCGAAGTCGGGCTCTTCTTGAGCCTGTACCTGAGCATACTCCACCTTATCTGGTCGGAGGCTGTAGACAAAAAAGAAAAAATTCGTCGAAGGGCTTTGCTGCTTGTTCAGCGTGGAAGGCAGCCAGCGCATTATGCCCACTCTGTGCTCCAGCTCGCTGAGCTTAAAAAATGGCTTCTTCGCCACATGTCTGATCCTTGCGCTTTCGTAAGCATCGAGGAACCACGTCCAGATTTTTTTCAAATCACCGTGGAGGTCGCTGTGAATACCCAAATAAAACCACGACTCGTTCTCGACGGCTACGTCTACGAGATCGGCCTGAGACATCTCCGAAAATCGTGGAAATGCTACCTCTACAGCATCAGCGCGAAAAGCTGGATGCGTGTCAGGGTCCGTAAGCAGGGGCTCGGCCTGCGCGTAGTCAACGCCAAGCAGGTACCAAGGCGCTCCTCGGTGCTCCCCGTGGCTATACACACCTACCGCTATCCGGCGCTCACGAAGGCTGAAAGCACCCTAACATCAGCTGAGGCTGTAAAGCACTTGGCCGCATAAGACCTCCTTTCACCCGATGACTTCCCCGAGTTCGTCAGCACAGCACTCGTGCCTGGCAGAACTCGGGTGCCTTAAAATAATCCCGACGCGTGGTCGGGATTATTTTTTGCTACATTTTCCGGCTATCATATGCCCAGTGCAGAAGCGCTTGGCGTTGCCGTGGACGGCACGACAAATCACCTTTTTTGCAATATTTCTTAATCTGCCCGATATGTCGGGTAATGGCTTTCCAACGTCCAATTTGCCGCCTATCTTCGCCCGGAATACGTCTGCCGAGATAATACCGACAATACCACTGAAACCAGCCGTGCGGGTCACAGAGCGCGATCCAGCCCTTAGCCTGCCAGACACTGAGGGGCTGGCTGGCGGATACATTAAAAAAATTAAGGTTGGCGTGTTTTTTACCATCCTTAGAGAGTTTTACGCCTTTGAACCAACTTGCCGGCAGATCGTCAGGAACAAGTCCATCCACGCCGATAAAATATGCGCCGCCAAAAACGCCTAATTTTAACATTTCGGCCGGCGTTAATTCCGGCTTAAATTCAGGATCAAAGTGTTTTCCGACCGGTTCAACCAGTTCATAAGTATATGTACCTTGAAACCGATCGGTACCAGTGATTTTCTTTTTAGGCATACATTATTTTTTTCCAAGCCGCTGCATTCGTTCAAATGAAATTTTGAAAGCGTCAAGTTCAGTCCTCATATCTTCTGGCAAGTCTTCTTTAGCCAACATTTTTTGCTGCTCTTCCAAACTCTTCATAACAGTTTCAAAGACTCTTTTTTCAACAGGTGTGACTGCACCGTTAATATTCGTTTCCATGCCTGTCAGTAATTCTTGAAGTTCATCATCGCTGAGTGATACGTTAAACGGAACAACATGCTCCACGGGCTTACGCACGATTTCTCGTTCGCCCTGATTTTGCTCAAAAGAAACACCATACTTTACTTTTGCACCACCTTTTTTGGCTTTATCAATAGTTTTGTACATCTTTTCAGCGTATTTCAGGTCGCCAGCTTTACTATTAAAACCATCGAACGAACAAGCAACATTGCCTGTTTTACGATCAATAATTAAATAATCGACTCCATTCATGTAGTCATCAAACTGACTGGCACGCACCACCAAAAATTCCTCGCTGAGAATTTTATGAAAAACAAGTGTCAACGCCATTTCTAATTGAGCCCAGCTACCTTGACGGCGTTCATGTCGATAGTTTTTAACAGCAACTTCCTCAGATTCGTTTGGAAAACGTTTAAGGGCAAATCTGCTTTCAAGTGCCGCAACGGTTTCTTTATCATATTTAATAGTCCCAAATTCACGTTCCCCGGAATTTCGAGGGTCAATAGTTTTACGAAATGGTCCATTTCTTTTGCCCGTTTCGTAGGCATTCATATTTACCGAGCCGTCGGCAAGAAGCAAATTTGCGCCAATTTTGGATTTGAATTCTTCATTAATAACTTCGGACATTTGATTGAGGCCGGCAAACAAACTTTCTGGTGTAGCGCGACGTCGCTCGACATGGCGTTCAGACTCAAAAGTATACATAGTCTTTATCTATCCTAAGTAAAATTTTTCTTACACTACAATAATAGCAAAAAATCCCAAAAAGTCCACAATAAAAAAACCAACTTGAGTTAAGTTGGTTTCCTTGGTTCGGGGACTAGGAATCG
>CAZINT010000001.1:0-416063 GCA_964540825.1 uncultured Gammaproteobacteria bacterium | reverse complement strand
ATAAAAAAACCAACTTGAGTTAAGTTGGTTTCCTTGGTTCGGGGACTAGGAATCGTACCTCGCTAAAGGGCTTCAAAAACACTTGAAGAAGTAATCTAGCTAACTACCAGCCAAAGCCGGTAAGTTCGCTGTTTCTGAAATATTGTCATGGGATGACCACATTTCAGAGACCTAGATTGTGAAAGTGCATTTAGCTTACCACCACTGCCCGGATTTACCAAGAGCATAGGGTGGATAACTAGACTTTAGTGATAGTTATAGTATACGACCTGCTCGTATACCTGTCAAGCCGACTTATCCCCACTCTTGGCTTTGTCCCAGCGTTTCTTTACAATCTCGCTCATGTGATTAGGACCGTACTTTTTGAATGTGGCCTTACCACCTTTACTGGCTCTTTTACGCATTATTTTATTGACTTCTTCCTGGATAATCTTTTTTTCCACTAATGTTAATTTCTTCGGCATAGTTTTTAATTAAGATACCCCCACTATACGACCAGGTTGTAGCTTTGTCAATCCCTTCCGTTTTTTTTCGTTCCGTATGTTCATATAACACCTGTGGCAATACCCTTGCGCGGAATGTTTTCGCTCTGTGGTGCTACACCCCTTACAGGACGCAATGTTCAGCCCTATAGCCCAAACCCCACCTTGATTATTTTTTGGCGCATTAGGCAAACCTTCGTAGTGAACAAATCTGGTTATCTCGTGTGCATATTGATTGTAATTAACTCCTAGATATAACTCTGTATATTGCAGGGACAAATGACCAAGCATGTCTTGCAAAGTTTTAGTATCAGCCCCATTGAATCTAGCAAGTGTTGACGCGGTACGTCTCAACTCATGACTTCTCACTATTCTTCCTAAAATCTGATCAAGCCTTTTGAGGCTGCTCCGTAAGTCCTCATATCTCCAAAATGTGTGCTCACCTCTTTCAGTAGCATGGTGGTGGTGATTAACAAAAGCGGCCGGATGATCGTCAGTACGTAAATTCCAGTAAGCTTGCAGCCACTCCATCGCCCAGGGCTGAATAATAACAGTACGATAGATTCCACCCTTGCCCTCTATGCTTGTGACATACGCTTGCGTTGGTTCGCCTCGCCAAATCATTGTTTGAAAATCAATTTTCGTTCGCATCACGCCAAGGCTTTCTGTGGCTCGCATACCCGTACTCAAGATAAGCATGACCCAGGCCATGAGGCGATAATCAAAAATTGTTTCGGGCTTAAATGTAAAAATGCTTTTAACTTCGCTGAGATTAAAATAACTAACCTTGCGTCGTGGCTGCTTTGGCACTTCAATCTCATAACTTTCAAGCACTTTTAATTTGTGTTTTTGTCGCAGATAGCGCATTAGCGCACGCAGTACAAACAACATTTTACGAATGTAGTTCACCGACAAGCCCTTCTTTTCCCACTCAGCTTTAAACTCCTGGACATGCTCGGGGAGGAGATCTTCAACTTCCATATTGAACCAACGGAAAACATAACGATTTATTTCATGCCTCCGATTACGCATCGTGGCTGGCCGAGCTCGATTATCGAACTCAAACCAGTGCATATATTTCATCACTGCTTCCTGAATTTTCATAAAAAAAAGACACTCCGACTGATCTGCTAGCTTTGAAACTTCGCAGGGCCGGAGTGTTACTTTTTGGGGTCTTGCGACCTTAAAAAATATAATAGCACACAAACGTCAAAGCGCACACCCTCCTAGTGTGTACATTTGACGTGACCCATCTGTTCAAAGCACCGCAGGCGGCTCCCATTTAAGGGCAGATGAATTAAATTTTGATTATTACCAATAAGGGTAACGGCGCACCTTATCATAAAAACCCCCGTATCGTCAAGGGGGGTGTGGATAACACAAAAAACCGCTTTAATTAAAAAACGGTGCCGATCTTTCAGCACACCGTTTGTTACGTGGTCCCATTATGAGTGCCACCTGCCCTTGCGGACAGAACGGTGCGCTTAAATAGCGCATAATGGGGAGTTTTGTAACGCGGATAGAGTACCATAAAAAACCCTGGCTGTCAATCTGACGAGGCCAGGGGTGCTGCTGCTTTTCCGGCCCTACTGAATCGAACAAGCGTTCTGTTCCAGGCATTCGTAGTAAATACTTAACTCTTCAATTTTGCCGCTGCGCTGGGTTGAGGAAAAGGTGCTGATTAATCGCATACTGCCCGAGTTCAGGAGATCCAGCCAGTCCTCGGAAGAAACCAGATAGTCAGGGTCGGCATAGGTATTTTTGGTTTTAACATCAGTTAGTTCAAAAAGGTATTCGGTGTACTTTTCTGACTGTGGAACATCGAGCGTCTTGCTCTTGATCAGGTGGCCGCCGAGCTCAACATATTGCTTACCAACCATGCCGCCAATCTTTGTATACACGCCGTCACTCTTAGTAAGAGCTGATCCGTTCACTGAAGCACGGACATACAAAAAGCCTCGTTTGAACTTGCCGTTTACCTTCAGATCTCTCTCAAAGAGAGCGGTATACTTATTATTTTTTGCCGAGTTTTCAAAATTGGTTACGACGGCGCTCTTTTGCATCTGATCCTTATACTCGTAAGGTGAAACAGTTTTTAAATAATCCTGCAAACGATCATTAGTCTCATTGAGGGCAACCGTGGTTGAGGCAATCTTGGCGCTCAGCTCATCAGTCTCCGAGATCGGGATCTGCCAGTGGGCGCGCAGCGCGTCTATACCGAGGCTCACCAGCTGAACGATAGTAACGGTGATGGCAATTATCCCAATAAAAATAACGATCGGGGCAACCTTTTTACTCCAAGAATCATTTTTTGGTTGTGGTGGTGTATTCGGCTGTTGGTCCATATTTTAAGAAACTTTTAATATCTGCCCACTCCCTTTGTACTATATAACAGACTATATTAAATGCAATAAATCGTTTGAGCCATTTCAACGCATATTCAAAATTCATTTTAAAAAGTGTCTGCCACTGCCAGGCTTTGCTCGAGGTAAGCGAAGCAAGCGCCGAGACGAGTATAACTAAAAAAACAACCAGGACGATACGCAGGGTTGCTCGGGCACTTCCTTTTGCTGAATCAAGAAAAGAATCAGTTAGACCATTGGTCCAGCTAAGGAAAAAATTTACAGCAATGATCAGGAGAACTAAGTTCAAACACTGAATCACGAAAACCTTTCTATCAGTGTTATAACTGATAAAGAAGGGTTGGAAGTGCGCCTTGAGCTGCTTAGAAAAATCAGCCAGCAGGTCCTTATCGTTCTTATATTTATAGGGGTCGCCTCCCGGCATACAGCGTCAAAGGTTATGAGCATAGGGTACAGCACCCCTCAATAACGGTCAAGAAAAAGTGCCCACCTGTAAAAGATTGACATTTTCCTTGCATCGTGATAGAGTGTGGTGTTAAATATGGCTATGTTTGTAGCCCTATTTAAAATCATTGTAGCCGGTTGTCTGCTGGTTTTTGCTGGCCGGGCAGTGTATCAGGCCCATAAAGAGGGCTCCATTCCGACGATCCGTTATAAGGGCATAACTCTTTATAAGAGAAACATACCTGATCCCACTAATCCATTTAAATTTTAAGGAGGAGTCTATGAATGAGTCACCAGGTAAAACTGGTTTAATAATTTTCCTAGCCATCATCATTATAGCGATGGGTGCGAAGATCAAAACCAAGAATGAAACCATACAAGAACTCGAAGCTGATAATAGTAACCTCAGTTACGACCTAAGAATAAAGGAGGACGAGCTACAGGAAAATCAGGATATGCTCGAACAAGCCAACAGTAATATCGAGGACGCGAGATACTACGCCTGGGAAAGCTACGATGAGATGGGCGAAGCTTTAGATAACTTAGAAACCGTTGAATAATCTTATTTTAATTATGAACACTATCATCATTCTCTTAGTCGGTGGAGCAGTCGGAGTCTTAGTTGGCCGGGTATGGGACCATATCTTCAAAACCGGAAAACATGACACTAGTTCTCAAGAAGACCCCTCATAATTGCTCCTCCTCCTAATGCCGCTCCAGCACCTAAAGCAGCGTCTCGCCCGATCTTTTTAAGGATCGGGTGTTTTTGTAGAATACGCCCAGGAGCATTCGTACCGACTTCCTTGAAAGCCTTCGGTGCCAAATTGTCGATCGCATCATACATCAAGCTTTGCTTCTTCAGACTATCACGAAATTCACCTCCAATTTCTGGACCAGCCTTTTTCTCAATAAAATCATGCAGGCTATTGCGGAAGCTTGTAAACGATTTTTGCAATGGGCTGTGGCGTGTTTCGCTCCAAATATTCGGGATCTCCTCCTCAACGATTTTATCAAGCGCTTTCCGATTATCCAAAATAGAAGAAAGTTTTTTTGGATTTTCTTCGAGCAGGTCAAAGAAGCGCTCAGTTACATCATCATACAAACCACGCAAATAATCATCACGCTTTACGCTCGAGGGAAGCTTCACACCCGATAAGTGTTTTTTCAACTCTGCTCGAGTAAAAGGAACGTCCCGGCTTTGCAATAAGGCCTTCGCGTTCTCTGCCTCCCTTGCCAAACCACCCTTAACACTTTCGAGGTTCTGGCTCATGGTCTTTTTTGGAGTAACAAGATCCTTCACCGCTTCAGCCATCTCATGCTCGCGCTTACCAGTCTTAAGAGCAATTTCGCCCAGTTCATTCGTAACTTCAGTACCAGTCCTTTTTACAGCCTGGATGCCCTTTGTTTTACTAAGTTCAGGGGTCAAAACATCCATAGCTTCAGAAGCGGCTTTCTCTGCCACACCTTCCGGGGTTCTGTTTTTAACGGCCTGACCAACCTTACGGAAGAATTTGCCGCCGGCTCCTGAGGCAGCACCGCCGAGCGCACCCAAAACACCACCAAAAATGCCCCCGGTTGCGGTATCAGTGGCAACCTCCCTGGCCCCCTTATTCTCCTCCAGAGCCACCCCTCCGCTGTTTATAGCCCCTGTAGCTGCCCCATACTTAGCACCCTGCTTAACAGCCTGTAGTGCTGCCCCCTTAGCCCCAGCCTTCCCCAACTGTCCCAACCCCTGCATACCCACAAAATTGGACCCAATGTCCAAACCATAACCAGCCATCTTTTTTGTACCTTCAACAAACCCTTCCTGGCCAGTAAGTGCCGGTTTTGTTTCTCCTATAAATGGCAGCTTTATATTTTGAGCTAACTTCTGATCGGCTACTGCGGCCCCTTTACCTTTCACCAAAGCCTCCGTTGCTTCAGCAGCATTCTCTAATGAAACCGCAAATTCACCAAATGGACGCACTATTCCTTCAGCAAAACTTCTAAGAAATCCTTTTTTCTTTGGCTGCATTTTTGCCATATCAGCATCAGAAATAAAAGCAGGCGGCGCTTTAATGGCCGGTGTAGTATTACCCTGCTTTTCGAGCTCGGCCATTTCTTGGTCGGAAATAAAGTTTTTAATCTGAGTAGGCATAGAATTTATTTATTGCGCCAACTGCCAGCCCCCGTTTACCTTTGTATAGCGAGCGCCATTGATAACTTTTTCTTCGGCAGCTGCCGGGACTCCATCTTCAACCTTGAATCCTTCACCAGCTTCACGGGAAATATTATTGAAAATGGTGGCCCGGTTCTTTTTCTTTTGCTGAAGTACAGAGTTGGAATCGCCAGGTTGAGGGAAATACTGCTTAGCTGCACTTTCAAACTCAGACGGCGAAATAGCGGCACCGGACTCGCGACGAAGAACAGCATTTATAAAGTCGCGTTCGGCCTGCTCCTGTTGCTGGAATGTTTCTGACTTTAAAAGATTAGGGGCTTTACGTTCATAGAACATTCTCGAAGCACTGAGGTTGTTAATATCAGGTTCAATATCCTCAAAGATTTTATTGGCCTCGGAAATACGCGTGGCGAAACCGGCAGATTTTGCCTGGTTATCATTCTCCGGGGTGTACTTATTTGGATCTGCTGTTTTGATAAGACCCATCTGTTCAGCCTGGTTGATTTGATTTTTTAATTTTCGATACTCAACCTCACCGACATCCTCAACTTTCATCGTGCCACGAATAATACGCTGCACTGTTGGATCAAATTTGCTAATATCCGCCGCCGTGGTTTGGGTGGATTGTTGGGGTTTCGCCGGGAATTTCTGATCGTACTCTACCTTCAATTTAGCTTTAGCAGCCGGAGTAAACGAGATCCCTTGTTCGTTCTGTTTTTGCTTAACAAATTCTTCAAATGTTGGACCGGCCGCTACAGGCTGCTGGCCTGGAACAATTGAGATTGGAGCCACCGGAATTGTGCCATCGCCCCCGCCAGTTCCACCACCGCCCTTTCTCTGTACAAGCTTAGTAACTGCTTTGCCAGCATCGTCATACGTAACCTGATAGAGATTTCCACCAACTTCGCGGAGCTCACCCTTCGCGTCCTTCTGAGCTTCATCCAGGAGAGATTTGACGCTTTCGTACATCGCTTCAGCTGCCTTCAGCTTTTCAGCTCGCGTATCAGCATACCCGGCCGTATCTGTCTTCAGCGTTTCGGCATACTTAGCGTAGGCATTATCAAACTCATTCTTTGCACGCGCGGCAGAAGTATTGTAATTGCCAACCGCTGCATCTACCTCTTGTTTAAGCCCAGTTTGAGCTTTCTCGAGCGATCGAGCGGTGGTGCTGAGCTCTGAAACTTTAGCTGCATATTCAGCTGGTGCCAGCTCGCCAGCAACAAAACGTCGGTATGCGTCCGCATAGCCAGTTTGCAACTTGGTAAAATTATCTTTCAAACCTTCAACATCATAGCCACCTTTCTTTTTAACTTCTTCAGTAATACGAGGCAGGGCAGAATAACTCCCAGCTTGGTATTCGTCAGCACGGCTCTTGAGCGGATCAACATTATAGGTACTCTTAAGCTCGGCCCCACGGTTAGCGCTGTACTCTGAAGCAGTCTTTGAGTAATCGGGGCCGAGCTGCCCTTGAGCAAACTCTGGCTTGGTTACACCCCCAGTAACAGCGCTGTACGCAGGATTTTTATATGCCTCCCCCTTCACATACGAAAGCACCCGGTTATACTTAACCGGATCACTTTTAATCGTAGAGAAATCCTCGTCAGGTGCAAGGCCAAGTTCGGCCAACTTCTGAGGATTCTGCTTGAGCTTGAGTAAAGCCTGTTGCTCGCGTTGTGGATCTACACGCGCGGCCGTGGCATAAGGGTTAGTAGGCATAATTAGTATGAGTATTGACCGTACGGGCTTTTAAACGATGCCCTGGCACGTTCCTCGGTGCGACCAATCGCATCGAGCCTGTTCTGTAAATCAGTGGAAGCAATAGCCTCGCGCTGCTTGTCTTCGAAATCACGCTGTTCGTTGGTATACTCTTTATCCTTCGTGGTGTCTCTAAAATTTTCAGTTTTAACCCCACTATCACCAACACCACGATCATACGCGTTCACGTTAACTTTTTGCAGAGCTTTGCCATAGGACTGCTCCAAATTTTTGTTAAAGAGCTGCCTAGACTCTTTGAGCTGCTGGGTAAATTGAGAGTAACTTTGCTGCGCCAATCCACGCTGCGCTTGGTATTCTTGCTGAGTCTGTTTTAACAGGGTATCAAAATAGGTGTCCCCGACAACATCGGGAGTCGCTGGCGTAAACGCCTTTACGTTACCGGTTGCCGCCTGAATGTTAAAGTCGCTTGGGTCTTCGCCGGACCATTCAACATTGCCACCGATACTTTTTAGAATACCCTGTTTGCTCGCCTCGATCTGTTCATCCGGCGTATCAGCCTGGCCCAAACCAACAAAGACCGGCGAAGCATCGCCTTTCTTTTTTACCCAGATACCTTTTTGACCATTTACAATTGCCATAGTGATATGCCTTATTTTGGCTAATATAAGCCATTATATGAGCTTCCCGTGTTCCGCAATCCAGAGGCGGCCGAGGTTGAGAAAAGTGGAGTTAATAGCGACGAGCATTGGCCCATACGTCCCAAGATCAAGATGTTCAGCTGCTCCTTGAAAATAGGTTGCAACAACTCCGGCCAAACCAACAGCTGTACCAATGGCTAATTTTTTTAGCTGTTCTTTATCAAAGGGCTGACCACTCACTTTGGCAGCAAGAAGCTTACGGCATGTGTTGACGATCATTGTGTTTAGAGCCACTGCAAACAGGGCGTACTGGCCGAAATCAATGGCCGGGATAGCGTCTTGCAGGTAGGTAAGCGCTGCTCCAGCTGCAGCAATCAGCATACCGACGACAACCTTTTTGAAGTCGCACAGAACAAGTTTAAAACGTGGAGAGCTGAGTTCCATACTTTTTTATTTAATGAATAATTTACCAACGTAGTTCGGAGGAAACTCATCGAGCACTGTGCGTGGTTTTGTTTTGGAATAATTACCGTGTACTGCTTTCAAGACATCACCCCCAGCCACACCATCTTTCTCATCGCTGTCGCCATAGCCGATATATTTCCCGGCCAATTTTCCACCCTTTGCTAAAAATGCGATTGAGTTTCCAACCTGAATAAATTCCGCCAAGCTTTTTTTTTCAAACTGCATAATCTTACAGGAGCCAAATGGGTAGTCCCAATCAAATTTAACGATCTGCTTTCGATAGTTGTCATGTCCTTCATAGTATTTACCTTTGACACCTTTTCGAACCAAGATACGATGCCCGTAAGGGCGATACCCCGCCTGAATTGCGGCCATAGGTTCTTCGCTGCGGATAAACTCACCATCCATTTGATAAGGGATCATCACCGAAACCCAAACCGGCGAAATTTGCAGGCTCTCCCACAATTCTTCTGGTGAGGAATAAGGAACCGTTATGCCGTTCACGACCGCATTTTTGCAATACTGGGTCCAAAGCTTAAGATACTCATTCAATTTTTTACCGAAATCACGCACCTCTACCGGTAGAGCAGCATAAAACTCTGCTCGTGTCATTCCTTCTGGGAAAGGCCAGGTGTCTTCAGGGCAGAAAAAGAAATTACGCAGATAGTCATCAACAGCACTAACGTAGTTTCCTTTGTCTGGATCAGTGCCACTCCCTTTTGCCGTGCGCCGATCTGAAAAATTTGCCTTACCATTTTTTACCAAGCCGAGCATTTCCAGTACTTTTTTGAACTCTGGATCTCGAGCCATTTCAAAGTTAGCGAGGTATTCTGTAACATTGTTGCCCGAAAAACTGACACATGCATTACTCTCAAAACTACCTTTTTTCTGTAATTCAGCTTCCGGTTCATACGGAGACCAATCAATTACTTCACCTTCGCTTGTCTGAATTGGCTCCATTTTTTTAACAAAAACAGGGCTTCCTTTTTCAGCTTCCAAGCCGCGGATATGGTCCGTCTCGCGCATAAGCTCATCGAGCACGCCCAGGTTTTCAAATTTTGAAATATCAATTTCTGGCATAAAAATTACTTTTTAATATTAAAATATTCGGTTACCTTATCGAGCTTGGCGTCTAAACGCTCGTAACTATTGGTTAAAGCGTCGTAGTTGCGAGTAAGGCCTTCATACTCCTTGCGAGTCGGTACATCCTTTAAATCCGCTTTTACTTCGGTGATTTGTAGTGCGGTTGCTTGTTTTAATTCTTCTACTTGCAACGCCAGCACGCGTAGCTCGTTTCTTTGAGTTCCCCAGGCTATCCCGCCAGCGATTATAACTACAGCCATCGCCACCACTGCAGTAATGGGTAAATAAGTTTTAGTGACGTCGATATGTTTATTAACATCAACGTGTTTGTCTACGTGTACCTCCATATCCGCCATATTATTCAAGTTGTGCGCCAGGCAGCTGCGCGGCTACCAATGAATTAATTATTTCATTGATTTCCATAGCGTGTTCAGAACAGTCGATGGAGCTCACCACCATTGTTTCGTCAATCCGCTCCCCGTTCTCATCGAGTTTAGAAAGTACAACGTTCAATAAATTGCGGATTGGATCAATTGTGTACGAGTGAAGTTTATACCCGGACGCAGGCACAGTTTTTTCAGGGACAATGATTTTTGTTTCGTTTGCTTCTGGCATAAAAAATGCAATAAAATTAAATAATTTTAATTATTTTTATTGTGCAGTAACGGTGCAACGACGGGTGTTACCGGTATTTTGATTGTTGCTGACAGTCAAAGTAATATTTGTAGCATCAACGGAACCGACGGTGGCATCAAAAATAGCCCCATCAGTTGCAGTTTCAATATGGATTAAATTTGCGGAGTTACTCATGCCACTACCATTTGCCGAACCTCCTTCGCTCCAAGCGTAGCTATTCGCAGTACTACCAGCTGTCCAGGCACCGTTTGATTGAGAATAACCGCGAACAGAAGCATAGGGACAGTCAGCGGTAATCAGAGAAGGTGTTTTACCAAGACCGTGGGCCAAAACAATGTCGGTAGTATTATTGATTGCTTTAGAAAAGGTACTAGCGTAGTAAGTTGCCGTTCCCCCACAACCCGTACAGGAGCCCACAACTAGCGTATTAACATTCGCCCGTGTGATGGTCGTGCTGGCCACCGTGGTAGTCGTGAAAGTTGATGTGGCCGTTACTCCCAAAGTTCCGGTCAAAGCTGTATTACCGACTACTGCCAAAGTTCCAGCAATCGCGGTATTTCCATTGCTGGCTGTAACATTAAATTTGTTGGTATTGACGGCAAAGTCACCAATCACACCAAAGGTACTTTGCAGCACGCTTGACCAGGTTCCGTCGCCGCGCCAGAAAGTAGCGTTTGAAGCGCTAGTGCCACTGTTTAAAGCGGTAACAGGTAAATTGCCGGAGATATTAGCAGCAGTGCTCGTTGTTTGCCAGGTTGGAACACCATTAACGAGCGTGAGCACCTGACCATTCGTGCCGAGCGTGGTTGTCGCAAGAGCGCTCGTACCATTGCCAAGTAGGACGGTGTTCGCTGTAAAAGCATCTCGACCGGTTCCACCACTTGGTACCGTGGCTATTCCACCACTCGAACACCCGATACAACCCCCCGGCCCGACAACAAGCGTTGCGATTTGAGCGGTCCCCGAAACGCTTAAATTCCTCCATGAGGAGGTTGGAAAACCCAAGTCCTTCGTATTATTACTGGAAGGGTACCAGTGGCCATTTACACCCCCCGAAATAGTAATGTTCGAGGAAGGAGAAAGGATCAATCGCCCGTTTGAGTCGGTCGAAAGAGCCGAGCCGCTACCGTCAGTCAGGGTGAATTGGCTTGAATTGTAAATCCCCGGCAGGCCATACTTAGTAAGCGCACTCAAAGCACTCTCCGGGTTAAAAAGAGAGGCTACGATAAAAAATGCTCCTACCGCTATACCACCCAAGATTTTATGTAATCGCTGCATACTAATTTGTGTTAAGGGTAACAATGGATGAAGGCGAAGCAATCACTTGGCCATGGCTATCGGTGAGGATAGCTGTACCTTCTCCGTCCGGGAGCGTGCCAGGCGTCACTTTATAAATGCCGGGCAAACCATTCTGTGAATTTGCGCTCAGCTGATCTTCAACTGCTGGCGGCTGTCTTTGGTGGAGAGTGTAAGCATTCCAGACGCTAGAGAATGTCCCGACCGCTATCAGGACTATTACTGCCCACGCTATGATGAGATATTTTTTTTCCATAAATAAAAATTACTAACTAAAGATGGGCCGAATATTGACAGCGACGGGTGTTTCCAGCATTTTGATTTGAAGAGACGCTGAGTGTAAAGGTATTCACTCCAACCGCAGAAATCGAAGCAACCAGCAAGGAGTTGGCGGAATTTTCAAGGTGAATAATGTTTCCATCCTGCCCCATCACACTACTCGTACCATTACCATTATCGATGGAAGAATAAGTGCTACCTTGGCCAGCTGAAGTATAGGTTCCCTCAGAGACACTGATGCCAGAAGCATTGGCATGCATACAACTTATTCTAATAAAGTTCGGAGCGATCCCCATGTTGTGAGTAACAGTAATATCCGTTGTATCGTTCAATACCTTACTAAATTGACCTGCCACAATATTTGCAGGACCCAAAGTCTTCGTCCAACTGATCGGAGCGTTCACCACAAGCGGATTTATCATCGTAGTTGATGCAGTGCTACCACTTCCGATTTGCTGTGTAATGAGTTTTGGGAAGGTGGAGCTGGCAGTAGTCGTAGCAGACGTTATGGTGTCAACAAGAAAGGGCATTGAAGGCGTAGAGCTGACGTTTAAACTACTACTAACAAATGTTGGACCAGTAAACCGATGCGTGCCAGACCATAAAAAGTTAGCTGTAAGATCAAAAAAACTTGTATCTAGTTTGCCGTTAGCTTTTGTAATCGGTACAAAATTTCCTGTGGTATAGGGAGTAGTGGTAGCAATCCCGGTATGCAGGACAAGCGGAGCGTCAGTATTCCCCGATCCTGCTGGTGTGCTACTAGCCGCTTCAAGACCAGTTGATAGTTCAACCACGCCCTTACCAGTTAAGGAAGCAACCGCAGAGACCGCAGAAGCGCTTAAGCCAGCCCACGACCCACCTTCATAGGCCATCATCTGGCCAAGCGTAGTGTCGTAGACCATGGCCCCGTTTTCTAGCCCGTAGAGGGCCGCACGTTGTGCGGTAGTAACCCTTGGTACAGCAAAAAAACCGTTCGTCGTAGAAACAAGGACGGTGCCGGTAAAGGTGGTGGTGGCTGAAATAGTCTGTGCAGCCGACGGATTGGAAATAATCGCTGTGCCAGAAATTTTACTGGCATCAATCGCGGCACCCGACTTAATATTTACGTTCTCGAGCTGGCCATTGACCAGCGTATAAAGCGTGTCAAAGTTTGAATTTATTTCGCTCGATCGGATCACCGTGTTTGGTGAAAAAGTGTAGGGTTTAGTAACCGTGCCGGAGAGTAAACCCTCACCTTGTTCAGAGCGCAAACACTGTTCGAGCTGGTTATTCTGGATTTGGGTGCCAGTATACTCAGCTGGAGCTTTTACAAGCCGACACTGTAAGGCACTCACCGCACGTGCGGCAACGCTTGGAAGCTGCTGACCACGTTCTGCGTAAAAATCAACCAATTTGGCCGTTGTAACGCCTGCCGACAAACAACCGGCAGTGAGGGCAAGAAAGAAAAGGATCTTTTTCATAGGCATTTAGTTAATGTTTGACCACCCGTTTCGGGTGTCTCTAAAAATTTTAAGTTTTCCGTCCGAAGGGTTGAACCACTGCGTGCCCGGACGTGGACTGCGTGGCACTGTGATACTGACAATATAATTTTCGGTAGTGCCGGGATCAGGTTTATTTTGTGGATCGTCCATATACTAGTGATACTTATAAGATTCCATCTGCTGTTCGTACTTGAATATCTCAATAGGCTCATCAGCAGCATTGTTATAAAACTTTGGTTGCCAGGTACGGCCTCGGCCGCCGGGCCGGAGTCGCTGGATCTTTCGATTAGCTTCGCTATAAACCCCTACGTCCCACGTTGCCACATCCCAGAGAGCACCGGCTTGTAAATGATTGATCGTTCCAACCAGTTCAAACCCGGCAGCATCGAGATTTTTATATACCTGCAAAGTGCTAGTTACACTCTGCATGGCCCCTTCGTAGTAAAACCATCCCAGCTTCTTCATGGTGCCCACTGAATTGTTATCATATTCACGATCCTCAACATCGAACTTGATTGATGAACCTTCGTCGTTGTAACCGCCATTGTAGAGGTTTACCACCTTCGAATTGTCCGACTTACCAACATACAATTTGTTAAGCCCGTTCGAGTCGCTAAAGACACCCATGACGTTGCAATTGATACCCTCAAAATGGGTCCAAACCCCACCGTAACCAGTTAGATCGCTCAAATTTGACCAGATCAGATCCATAACGAGCATTTTATCTTTTACCGTGCTCGTACTATTCGTGGCGTAGAGCAAATAGTACTTATTCTCAAAAACGAAGCCGAAACTGTCTGCTTTAAGGCTTGATTTCATTGCCGTAATGGACGGTGCGACCTTTTTGCTGACCAGGTGGTTTGTTTCCCCATCGAAGGCGTAAACCCCGTCCTGGGCGAGTACAATGCTGAAAATCCCCCATCCAGCTACCGAGTTAGGAGCAATGCAGCCACGGGCTTTATCGCGCCATTTAAAATTGAAGGTGTCAGGGCTAGTTCCAGATACCCGGCCAGTCTTCGTCTTTGAGTAGACCGCAACCGAGTCCCCAGCCTGGCCGATCGAAACTAGATCCTCGCCGGTATCAATGTAGCTGTAACCAGCAAAGGCCTCACCGTTGGCCAGATCGGACCAGTAGACCTTGGTACCCAAAATGCCCCACAAACGATTATTAACGACAACTTGCTGGGTAAATTTAGGAACCGTGGTGAGATCCGTGGCGGTAGTTTGAATTACCTTAAAGGCTGTGTCGGTTCCGTTGTTGCAAACCAGCGCAACCACTTTTGGAAAAATTGAATAGACACTGGAACTATCAGGGTTAACATCCCACCTGCCATCAACATAAAGAATTTCTGTGGTATTTTCCAAAATAGTCTTTACCTGGCCAGCACCAGTTCCACCAGTAATTTTTACAATAAAGTCTCGATAAGCATTTGGGGTCCAAGCAATGCCGGTATCTGTAAGGGAATAATCTGACCCAGCTGTAGCCGTCAATCCGGAGGCTGTTGGTGTTGTAGAAGCAACCTTAATATCGCTCATTCGTAAGTATTTGCCAGCCGTTAAACTGCTTTTAACTGCGGTGTTCCATAAGCCAGCGCTGTACTCAACTAAAGTGGTGCCGATCATCTTAAACCGGCGCATCACACCTCCATCATCAGTAAAACCCTTGAGAGCAAAAACGGGATCTGTTCCAACGTCGGTACCATACTGCTCCGTCCCTTCTCTTTTTTTCAAAGAACCGCTTTTAGTCAAAACAACATTAACTGCTTTACGCAGCTCATTGGCATCAAGATCGGACAAGAAGTCCTCCTCGTTCACACCGCCATTGAATTGTTTTTTTCCAATCACTGGCATACTAACCAATAGGAGTATTAAATCTGCGTTCGCTCAGCTCATTATCTCGGCGAGGACGTCGTCCAGCGCCAGGCGTATTTTGTCCCATCGTCATGCTATTGATGGCAAAAGCAGCTTCATCAAAACGCTTTTCAAAAATAGTATAGTGGCGGTTAGCTTCATCATGTTGCTCTGCTTCATCCCAACACAAACCCAGAGCGTAGCGTACGATCAAGGGCATGTACCTATCCTCAATATCGCCATCAACATCTCCGTCTGCTTCCAAATTGGTAAGCTCTTTTGTGCCCCAGACTTCGATACCATGCACAACAACGGCCGGAGGTGTTGGATAGAGCTTTAGCTCATTATCAAATATGGTCCAACCGCGCGGCTCGCCGCTCTGTGCCGTTTCTGTAGCAGCGAGGTAACTTTCCAGCGGCATAAAGTCTAAAATGACTCTGCGCGTGCCATTGTAGTAACGAACAAAATCAATGTCCTCAATACTCTTTGCTGTCAGATCATACTCAGCTACGCCCACGGCAGTATCAAAATAAGCAACGCCGTATTTAGCGCGATAACGTGCTTTCTCCCAAAATGCACGGCGCGATTCATTAATTGCATCCATTATGTATTCATCCGACCATTCGCCATTATCTTGGCCAACAGGGATATGCAATTTCTTTTTAATAGCATCACGATAATTTTGGAGTGTAGTTGTGAGTTTCATATAATCCACTTACTGGGAATTACGATTACAGGCAGGAAGGAGGGAACCCACTTTCATCGCTCTCCCCAATCAGAGGATTAGCCTCTGATTTTTTTTAAATTATTTTCCTTTTGCTACTGTGCCACCTTTTATAGGGGCAGACTTTGCACCAGCTTGCTTGCCTTCTTTGGCATCTACCCCGTCTTCATCATCATCGGAATCATCTTCAGAAGGTTCCTTTGCGGCAACTGTGGCATCGGTTTTTTCACTAACCATTCTTTCTTTAAATTTGTGTTCAAGCTCCTTTTTGGCTGGGAGCGGCTCACCAAGTTCAAAGTCGAACACAAGCTGAGTTGCCAGCTGGACCACGTCTTGTTTGGTATAAAACGTCTTCATGTTCATCTTCCATTTTTCACGACCCATTTCATCCATGCCTGGAAAATTCTTGAGTAGAAAATCATTCATGCCGGAAGTAAGAATTTTCTTCGCAAGGTGTTTGGCGATATGGACCGCTTTTGTTTCTGGGAAAGGCTTATACTCGCCAGGGCCCAGAACTACTTCTTTTCCCCCAAATAGGACGGAAAACTCCACATTTAAAGGGTTATAAACACCCTTAACTACTTCCGGATCAAAGTCTTTTGGCACTTGATCCAACGTTACGACATTGCTATTAGCCATAAAAATATGGTTAATGAATAAACTTTATTGCTCCGCCCTGAAACAGAGCGGAGCTAAAAGCTTAGGAAGCGGCGACAAGCGACCGTTCACCTAGCAAGTAGATGTTGGTCAGTACAGCAGAGTTGGCTGCCTGTGCTTCTTGGGCGATAGCAACCGAGTTCGTGCTGCGGGATGAAGCGTCCTTTTTAAAGGAAGTCTCGGTATTCAAGACTTCAAGGAAGTCATCCTTAGCAACGTCGGTTGTACCTTCAACCAAGGCTTCGGCATCGCCCTTGTATTGGTACCATTGGAAACCTGCGGCAGTCGTGGTTTGAGTCGCCACCACAACACGCTGGTACACCGTGCTCGTAGCAGGCGTAGCAGCTGTTGGGTTGGTTTCTTCATCACCATCAAAGGTGATCACACGAACATTGCCCCGGGTTTCGGCACCGGCACAATAGGCGTAGATAAACTCTCTGTTTCCCTCCACTTTGATCGCGCCACAAACACCTCCTAGGGTGTTAACGTCGCTTTGAATTTCCGGCATAGGATTATGTTAATCAAGAGTTAAGTACTCGGCGTAACACGTTCCGTACGTCGAGGAGGTAATCCGGTTGGTAGTACAGTTCAAGAACTCACCCGGGTTCCAAATATGCTTCCACTGATTTACTGCTGTCAGCGTGGTGGAGGACATGTTGAATCCGAGCTCGACCGGTTGTGTGGACGTGGTAAACGCATTCGAAGCAATCGGCACGGTATTTGAAGCGTACTGATTGGTTGAAGTGTTAAAGTCCATGATCAAGGAGCCGCTCAGGTAAGTACCTGAAGAATCTTGAGACACGAACAACAATCTAGTGAGATAGCGAGTACGTCCACCGTTAGCTCTTGTTGGATTCAGCATTTGACCATAAGTGGTCGAAGCTGAATTAAGCTGAGTAACACCAACCGCCGTGCTCGTCGCAACAATCGATTGTGCCACTTTAGGCAAACTGTAAGTATCACCAGCTGCACCTTCGCGCTGTTCAGAATAGAACTGACTATCCTGTGGATCTCCGGATTGGAGAGAGACGGAAACATCATGTTTGACCTGCTCTGCGAGGTTATCGCCAAGGCGAATACCGGCAAAATAAGCAAGTTTATCCATGAATGTTCCGGGGGTTGGCATGGCGCTGGCCCCGGCAATGCCGATGATCAGCACTCCCAATACCGCAACCCCGATCCCTTTCAATAGATTTTTGTTTTGCATAGGGTTAGAGAATACGATATTTAAATGGGACGCCGCTGAGAGCTTCGCTGTTGGTAACAGTGAAAGATCCATTTGAACAAGTAACGTAGTAGCTGCCAGCATGTGCTCCACCCCACATAATGAGGATAAAGCTGTTGGAGCGTACTGCCGCATTTATAACGGTCTTAGTGTTACCAGAAGCCCAGGTTTCCGAACTATTTTCCACGTCGTCGTATTTAAACGATGAGTGATGTTCGGCATGGTTTCTGTTCCCCATAGGGATAATGTTAACTGTGATTTAAACCCACTCTTAAGCGGTCAACCCGTAGGATTTGAAGCTGCGAGATGGGCGTTTGTTGATGAGCTGGCAGTACATGAGGATAAAGCCAACCTTGCCGTCTTGATCAACTGGTTCGCGCATTGGAGAAACAGCAAAACCGTTCTTATCGGTTGGGAAGTCAGGGTGATCACCAACAAGGAAGTCAAAATAGCGAGAGTTCATACCGAACATGTAACCGCTTGGGCAGCCTTCGTCTGCTTCGAGTTCAGCGCCACGGTACATCAGCTTCATTCCTGAAGGATTGATGGTGGTGCCAGAGCCCGGGTTGTTCCAGCGGATGTTTGCTTGGTGGAGTGCTTCGTAGGCGTTGAGCAATGTTTCGGTGGTGAAAATCTTATCTACTGCTTCAACCCCAGTCATACCGCTCGAAGCGGCGCTGTACTGAACCGCCATGTGGGCCAAGGTAAGAGAGCCAACTCCGGCTTCTACCTGAGCTTGCCACCAGGCATACGATGCGTAAGGAATATCACCCAAAGAGGTAACTTCAGAACCATCATCAATAAGATTACGGAGACCATTCATTGAGCTGTTGAGGACACCTGAAATACTTGCGCTGCTTCCATCGCCAAAAGCGGCAGAAACAAGGTTGTTGGAGATGGATTCTTTAGCTTCTTCCATTTCCTGTTTGAGGAGCTCAACAATTTGCTCCTTATCACCACTTTTAGCACCGTTCTTGAACTGTTCCATGTTGTTGATCACGATCGGCTGGTTAATGGATTTCCAGTCGAAGAAGGCGCGGGTACGGGTTGATTCTTGGTTGGTGTTCAAGCGTTCGTTACCGTTATACCAACCTCCGTTAGCATTACGTGCGTACGTAACCGGCTGTTCGATACGAACACCGCCAGAAGTGCGTTTCTTGGCCTTAGAAAGAAGGTAACCCAAGAGAGGTTTTTCAGTCTTCAGCTGGTGCACTACAGCGGGCAACACAAGTGATTGTGTTATAGAGGTCAAACGACCCCAGTCAACGACTCCCATAGTAATATTTAATAAGTAAGTTAAATGAGTTTCTTGGCTTCTTCCCAAATATCATCCATAGATTTGCTCCCATCACGTTCCACGTCAAAACTTGGCATGGTGTCGGCAACAGTCTTAGAAGTTTTTGGAAGCGTGCCGCGTTTATTTTCCTCCTTCTCAATTTCTGTAATGACTTCTTTGCCTTTTTCAAGCGTCTTGATTCTTCCGGTAAGTTCCTGCTCGTTCTTCCAGGCGTTGAAAGCCTGTTTGAGTGTTCCGAGTGGGTACTCATTTTTAGCTGCAAAATCAAGGATTTCCTTAGTATTATCAGCAAAGAGTTTGCCGCCGGAAATTTTAAGCTCGGTCATTTCACTACTGATTTTGGTTGTTATCTCATTTTCCTCCTTGAGAGGAGCGTTTATAACACCCAGGACTTTGCTTAAAATATTCTTTTCAAGCCCAGAAATTTGACTTTGAATGCCTCGCATCACAACCTGATAACCATTCTTTGTTTCCTCATCAGCGTTAGCGAGCTCCGGAGGAAGTGCGAAGTCTTTTTGAGGTTCGGTACCAGGAACAGCTGGCTTTCCGTCCCCTCCACCATCACCTTTGAGCCGGGCAATTTCCTTTTCAAGATCAGCTACACGAAGTGCTTCGGCACGATCTTTCTGCCACTGACCCATCAGACCATCAAACCGTTCCTTAGTGTATTCACCTACGTACTTACCGGTATCAGGATCGATAATCGGTTGAGTCGGAGGTGAATCATTTTTTTTAATAGGATTTCCGTCATCATCAATTTCTTCAGGATCGGGCTGTGGTTGCGGTGGTTTACCTCCTTGTTCTCCTGGTTTCGGCGGAGCACCGTCGCCTCCGGTTGTTGGACTGCCATTGTTGGCATTATCTGGACTTCCACCGCCACCAACTTGCGCGGCGTCGGCTGCGAGCCCTTTATCAAATGCTTCAGAAATGGAGAGACCTTCGGGGACGATTGGTTGTTCTGGCATAAAAATACATTTCCACTTTCGCCTTCGAGGAGAGCCTTGCGACTGCCTGTAAGCGAGGAGCGGTAAATAAAAGGTCGTGTCCTTGGAAGACACGACCGGCGCTTTTAAGCGAAGTGGAGTTTGCAGAACCACTTCCTTAAAAGCATGGCCATGCCTTTCAAGGGATAAAGTTTGCAAACTTTTTTAAATTGTTTTTTACTTCAGCTTTTTAGCGAACTTACCATAACTATTTTCCTCATGAGCCTTTTCTTTTTTCTCATCATCCTTAACCGGATTCTTCTTGTGTTTATCATTGTAGAGTTTGGCCGCCTTGGCTTTAGCTTCTTTCTCGCTCATTCCCTCTTTGATAAATTTGTCACGCATTTCTTCGTATTCTTTTGGCATAGGCTTAAGCTACTTCAGGTGTCGCAGCCGGTGGTTGACCGGTGGGCTGGCCCGCAGGTGGCTGCTGGCCTTGACCTTGCTGTACTAACTGGGCGTATTGTTCAATCAAACCGCCAATGATTTTTTCCTGCTCGGGCGAGAACTGTCCGGACTTTAGAGCCATAAGTAGCATATCGTGGTGCACCGTAGGATCATCATCTTGCTCAACCTGGACTTCATCTTGTCTACCGGCTTTAATCAGCTTGAGCTTCTCAACGACGCGCTCCTGCTGGTTGCCAATGTCATCGCTCAAAATGGTTTTGCTCTGTAGCCAGCTTTCCAGACGTTTCGCAGTCTTTTCGGGATCTGCATCACCAACCCGTTCGTGGTAAGTCAGCGGATCAATTGCGCTCAATCTGTACTCCTCGAGTGCTTGGGTTCGCTGCTGCTCTTTGCTGACCGGCATCATCGAACCAGATTTAACAAACGTACGGTGCATCGAAGTTACCTCAGAATAATCAATATAATCTTCCCCTACTGAAATGCCATCCTTCATTTTCAGCTTACGGATCTGTACCACCCACTCAAAGAGCTCTTGCAAACCGTCCTCGATGTTCCTTGAAACATAGCGGATCGGTGTCTGATCGGCCTCCTGTAGAGCCAGGATGCCTCCCTTAGTGCGGCTCGATGGATCTCCAGCTCCCTTACTGACTTCGTGGTGACCCCAGAGCGTATCGAGCTGGGCCATGCTGTTATTCAGGTCATCGAAGAATTGAGCCGGTAACGGTGTTCCTTGAAGAACACGGATTGAGTCGTTTAATGACTTACCACCCGTAGTCTTGAGACGAACAACTTCATTATTGGCAGAGCCCAGTTGTAATTTATCAGCATCAGCTTCGTTATACAGGTTTCCGTCAACGACTGTGTTTGGTTTACCGGTCGAAGCCGAGTTTAGTGAAATGTCCTGTTTGCGCTGAGAGATCTCGTCTACGATCGAGATGGAAAGCTCCATTGTAGAGCGCGAGTAGAGCTCACCACTCATCCTGTACGTCTCAAAGTGAATGATGGGCAACTTAGGATAGCGGAGATAATTTTCTTTCGGCTCGAAGGCTCCCATCATCTGATCAATTTCTACCCCCATTTTGTCATCCGTTGTTTCCATTCCTAAAGCGCCTTTGATTGTATCTGCCGCACTGGTTATCATTCCGCCTATTCCTCCTTTTTTGTACTTAGCCTCAACCGATTGTTTCATCCGTTCTTTCTGCTTGAGAGCATCGGGGACGTACACCGGTGAAGGGATCTTATCGAGAATCTTGTCTCCCGACTTGTAGACCCACCATTCACGTTCAATATAAATCTCGAGCTTACAAACATTCTTCATCAACTTAGTATTGGAATCATTCTCAACGCCATCACGCTCAAACTCCCGGAGCTCCTTATGATCAGAGAATACAAGGTCCTTGCATTTCTCCTCGCCAAACTGGGCGTACATTTTTGATTTTGACCGGAATATCTCGAGAATGAAGCAGTCACCCTCGGAAGCCCGGTCCGCATTTGGATCGAGCTTGATATGTTTCGGTGAGGCTTCATAAACACATACATCGCCCCGTTCTTCGTCCCAATACGGAACAAGGAAGAAGTCGGAATAGGTGTAAAGCCCTAAAACAATTCTCTGCAAGGCGCTCTGCATACGCTCATCTTCCCACCAATCATCCAGGCTATGCTCAAGCTTATCACCAGTCTCCATGAGACCTTGAATCTCCTCACGCGACATATCTTTCGGTATGCGACTGAGCTTGACGCTAGGGTGTGGCCGGGAGTCCGTCGTGAGCCCTACCATGTTACGAACGATAGGAAAGATCGGATTAAAAATCATGGCCTCTTTTGTAGAGTCAACGCGTTCAGGATGACCGTCCAAGTATGCGCTTGCTCGCTTATACTCTGCCATCTTCTTGGTATGCAAAGAATCAGCGTCGCTGATGCGAGCGTTAATCTTACGAATGATTGTAGTGTCATCATCCTTCGCCCAATCAATCGGGTCGGAGTCTGATGGTAAGACTTTAGTATCAGCCATAATATTTTAACGTCTATATTTTTTTTGTTTTTCAATACGATAGTAAAGCTCGTCATCAGTCAGTACAGGGTTTGATGGTGGCGGTGGCGGCTCCTTCGGTTTCTGATCCCACGGCTCATTGAGAGCGCGTAAGCCGTACCGGATTGCGTCAGGCGCATGGTCCTCGCCATCGGTGTCCAAATCTTCAGGATCAAGATCGTCATACATCTGTTGCGGCCATACCTCAATCAGTTTCACGCAAGTATCAAAGACTTGCCAGCGTGTAATCGGGAGGCCTTCCTCGCTATACTGAACGCGTTGATAGCTTCGAACCAAGTTCCAACCATTCTTTCTGCTTCCCGGACCCTTAGTTGCCATGCGGATCGAAAGCATCCAATTCTTTTCAATAAAGGTCGTCTCCATAATATCGAGACCGGTGCGGCCAGTTTCTTGGCCACTATCCTTTATCGAACTATCAGCTACCATCCAATCAATCAGATCACGCTCCTCGGCAGGAGTTAACCGGCAGATTGCCTCAGCAAGCATTTCGTAGGTGTGCTGGGTAACGTAGAGCTCGCGGTAGGTGTAAACCCGTCCAGTCTTTGGATCAACCGCACACCAGTACACAGCGGACGGTTTGGCAAAACCGTAGTCCATACAGATAAACCGCTTCCACTCTTTGGGAATATCGAACGGAACACAGACATGCACATCTTGTCGCCATTCCTCAAAGAACTGGCCGTCAGTAATATCCCAATTCCCTTGCCTCCAAGCCTTGCGTAATTTAGCAGGAAGGGAGTTTAGGAAATTAACATAGCCTGGATCGTTTTTAATGAGCGTCGGATTATCCTCAATGTCAGCCGGGATAAATATTCTGGTGCGACCACTCTCCGGATCTTTGAAAATCGTAGTCGGGTACTTTGGAACTCCGGGTCCTTTAACAAAACGTTTCTTTACCCACGTATGTCCTCGGCCAGTAGGGTTCGCGCTGGCGAATATCGCAGCAACTAAACCTGGTACTGTAGAGCGACAACTGGCAATGAGCTTCAAATAATCTTCTTCCCGGGGAATATGCGTTAACTCCTCAATCAACATGCGCTGGTACTCGTGGCCCTGGTACTTTTCGTAAGCACTCTTGTCTTTCAAGTGGCCCGTGAGAATCTTCGCGCCGCTGGGGAAGTGAAAGTTATCGCCGACTCGTCGAGCGCCGAGCGGTACATAGATACGCTCAGCACGATCAACCCAATCGCTTAAATCCGTAAAGTTCTTACGGATGACCAAACCTCGAAACAAACCATTCTTATAGTAATCGTCAGAGATCAGCCACATGATACCGGCTTCTGTCTTGCCTCCACCTCTGGCACCACCATAAAGCATTTCGTATACTTCAATGCTTAGTGCCAGAGTTTGAGGCCCTTCATGCGGAGTCCACTTCGTCGGCGTCAATGTACTCTCCTGCTTTTGGTTTAAGGATGGGTTGTCCGTCGATAGCTGGGGCATAGCGCTTTGGCAATTCAATAACGTTGATCACTGCGGTCGGAAGCTGCGGCACGTCATTGCTTGGCATCTTCATATCAGTAAAGTTTGTAGCCACCAGTGTTGCAAAACGGCTGTTATAGCCGCCCATTAAGCCATTAGTTACTAGGATATGCTTCTGAATTGCCTTGGCCTTGCTTACCGCACCGAGAAACTCCGGGTATTCCTTACACCAATTACCGAGCGTATCTTCATCAACTCCTATCCTGGCAGCGAATCCAGCGAGTGTTGGTAAAGGATTTGCAACGTTCTTTGGACCGAACATGGTAACGAATCTCTCATAGGGCGGAACATCAAAGTATTTGATTATCCTCTCACAATATTCCGGTAGATACTTAGTAGGTCGCCCTCCTGCATGTTTAGGTGCTGGCTGCCAGTTAGGCATTACTACAAGCTCTAGTGTCTTCTTCTTAGCGACCGGCTTCTTTTTAGTTTTAAACTTGGTTTTATTCTGATGAGCCATAGGGGTCCGGCTTATTGATGAATTGCAGCACGAACCTCGGGATCTCTCGTTTCAGCACGCACTCGAATCGCCATTCCCTTGTTGTAGTGAAATTTCCCAGTACATTTATCTCAAGGGGAACCGCGAAACACATTTCCCATCCCTGTTGTCCCAGCTCATTCAGTTTCGGCAAGAACTCTGATTTAGCGATTATTTCTATTCGGTATTCGAACTGGGGCATATAATTAGCTGGGGATCTACTTCAGAAAGGAAGTCGTTCGTTTTGCTTCCCCATACCTGGGCGGTAATAGCGAGGAACTGAGTGATCTGATGAGTGTTTAATCCTTCCGCTGCTAGTTTGGTGAATAAATCGTTGGCTAGCTTTGAATAAAGCTCACCGGTTTGCTGAAGCTTCCGTTGTTCGGCGCTTTTAGCTAGGTCGATAACTTCTGCCATACATCAAAGGGATAAAGATAAATTCCGTTAAGGTGATCAATCTCATGCTGTATCATCCGCGCTTCAATTCCCTTCAGGTGCCAGACCCGGACCTCGGTCAGTTTGCCGTCCGGATCAATCGTCTGGTACTCAACCTCGCAGCGGTACGATCTACCCTTCAGGACAGGCTTGGCCAACGGAAAAGTCATGCACCCTTCGAGCTCATGTTTTAGAGCTTCGGTCTTCCGTACAATGGCCGGGTTTATGATAACGGCCTGGCTGCTAGTAACGAAGAAGCGCAGCGGATCTTTATCGGTAATTTGTGAATGAGCGATGGCGTAGGCTCTCCGGTAGTTCCCAACTGGTGCCGTGCAGAGCTCAAACATCAGCTGGCCGTCCTTGATCACTCGCTTAATATCTTTTTGGACGACTTTCCGGCAAATTGTTGAATGGGGCGGAACGTAGCATTGCTCCGGCGTCAAAACTTTTTCCATAACCTCCTATTAGTTTTACAAAACTCCTTGTTTCTTGAGATCTCTCCCTTCACGCTCAAGCTCATCTCGATATGCTTTAGTTTCGGCGTAGCCGTTGATCAGTACCTCGCCGAGATCATCCCGGCTTACGTACGCCTGGACTCCTTCAATCTCAAGCATGATCACATCGCCATCAAAACACTTCTGGTCTTTATTAAAAACGACTTTCAGATTATTCCCATTCCAACCGCGAACAGTCGCTTGGCGGTAAGGCCACATTCGTTCGCCCGGACTAGTCTTTTTGACTGGTTGCTGACTCATACACTAGAACATCTTTAACATCGATGACTAAAAGATTCTCCTCAAGTTCGTGCGCTTTCCAGTGATCAAAATGAATGATGCTGCCAACCGGTACATACTTTAAATTTTCAGCTACCGCCTCCACCTTCCCCTTACCTGGAATCTGGCGATCAACCGAATCCGGCAAAACTATTCCGGAAACAGTTGTTTCTTCCTTTTTTTCTGTTCTTACGATAATTTTATCCGTTGCTGGTATCATCATAGACTTCAATTTTACGTCCTAAATATTGCATTTTACTGCTCATCTCCTCAAAGGCTGGCGGAGTATTGAGGTGGTACTCGACAAGATACTGATGGTACTCTCGCGCTTGTGCTTCGTTAACACGGAGTATCTGAATCTTAGGATTTGCTTTGATCATCTCGTGCAATGTCTCAAGAATTTTCATAGAGTTTTATCAAGTATAAAATCGCATGAAACACTTTTTTGACGATCCAGGAAGCCATTCGATCTTTCCACGGTAGGCGGATCTCAAACGGCTGCCGAGCGGCCCAGCGCATTTCGTTAGCAAAATTCATAACAAATAAAAAAGGCGCTCATAAAAAAGCGTCATTTATTCCCACCTTTTTTACATAGCTTTTGCATAAAAAAAGAATAAGGGCAAAGTAAGTAGCTTAATTGTAGATGAAATGAAAACACAGCCGAATTTTTGGCTGTGGATAGTCTATAAAACCTTTATGTTAGCAAAATTTACAGGGTATGGGTGGGCTAGAGTTTTTTCACTTCTTCCATCCAATAACGGGCCGTTGTTCGGGAGCATTCCATAAACCGAGCCATATCACGACTGCTCACTTTGAGCACCGTGGTATAGCGCTGAAATTTTTGCCACTTGCTCGCGCCGTACTTTTTAACAAAGCGCTTACGAATGATGATAAGTTTTTTTTCCTGCTCCTTGGTTAGCATACCTACTTATTTATGTAATACATCCCGAAGACGCATTGAGCGTTTCCGGATAGCTTCCATAATTGCCACCCAACAAACCCAGTGGTGCGTGCTGATCAATTGGTTCTCGCGCCAGTAATAGGACCAATAGGCGTGCTGCTCGCAGCTTTGGCACATGGTGTTGCTCAGCTTTTCCTTTTGGACTTTTGGGTTAAAATCAAGCTGATTAACAAAGCCGCAGTTTTCGCATACTAACTGAGGAAATGTTGGTTTTTCTTCTTCCGGCATATTGTTAACTGACTAATTCCCAAAATTTAAATAAAACCCGTTTTGCAATTGTGTGTGATTTTGGTGAACCGTAACAATTGCGCGTACGCACATGCTCGCTAGAAACAGCCGCTATCTCTATCAGCAACCCTGTCTTTTTATCTTTCCATCGCTGGCCCCGGCTAATTTTAAAGTGTCGATCAACTTTCATAATAAAGAGATAGTGTCCGTTTTTCCCCCTCTGAGAACGGACAAACTCTTTTACTTCGACGGCAGTCGATCAAGGAGAGCACGAAACGCGTCAAGCGCCGGATCATCCCGCAGTTTATCAATATCGTGCGGGGTAAACTCGTAGAACAAATCGAGCAGGGCTTCCAACGGGGATTTATTATCAACCAGCTGGTGCCAGGCGGTATGCCTGCTTCGTCGCATGGGCCGTCTATTCCAGGTAGCAGACCGATGTTGTGGAAAACGGCTCTTAGGAAACAGGTGATGCTCGTCGTAGTACTTGCGTCTTCTTCGTCTCATTGCTGCTCCTTGAGAGAAGTCGATGGCGCCGGGTTTCGAGCCCGGACCTCCCCTTGAGGGGGCGTGCTTACCTTTGCCAAACCACGCCATCATTTTTTAACCTAGCCCTAACATTCGAACAATATCAGCTCGCCCTCTTGCTTTTACTCCCTGATTTTTTACAAACTCTTGCCTTTCTTTTTCTGTTCTGTCTAGCGTTTCTATAAGATTGCAAAGGGCTTTGGCTCGTTCATGTTCAAGCTGATTTTTAAAAGCGATCTCCTCATAATCCTGTCCAAAAGCTCCAAGGATTGGTGCAGCCGACAATGCCATAGAGTATCGATCAGCAGTTCCGTCAACAGTCCGCTTTAAGAGATCAAGGTCGGGTATCAAATCAACACAAAACCCAAACATCAGTTTCACTCTTTCAGCGAGTACCAGAATCCTTTCTTGTTCTTCTTGAGTGTTTCTATCTTTAGTTCTAGACATACAAAATAAATTAAGATTTTTGCCAGTTCCAGTCGTCCCAACCACCATGACGTACGCGATCATGTAGAACGCTACCGACCAAAACTCCTACACCCTCGGCAATGGTCTTACAAGAACCGGTCGTTATTCCATAGGTTGCATCGCGGCCACAGTCCCAGCTATTTTCGCCTTTACCTTCTTTTGGTATTCCTCCGGGCACATCTATTTCAACCCGGGTAAACGATTTTGGGAACCAGCGCGGACGCTTCCAGGTGTACAGGACTAGCTTCGCTTTTGCTGGGTAGGCTTTTTCTGGCATGGGCACAAGCACATCGCGTTCCTCAAGTGTTTCTGTGGTGCAATTCTGCCGACCAAACAGCAGCTTAGGAAAATCTATAGTGAACTTCCACCACTTAGGGTCCGAAGATTTATATGCCGTTGGATCACTCCACAGCTCTACATGAATACTTCCTTCCGGCCATAATGAAATTCCGATTGATCGACCATTTCCATAACCTTGATTTTTTCTTGTAGTGAATTTTTCTACTATTCGATTGAGCCACGGATTATCGAAGCTAATGTATAAAGAAAACAGTTTGACAATGGACAAGTGAAGCATAAATGCGTGGTCGTGTTCACCGAGATCAATACCCGCCGCAGTTCGCCAGCCTTTTAAAATGCTCCACTCGACATTGAGCTTTGTACGATCTGTGAAGTAAAACCAGCACCTTCCTTCACGCCACATCGGACCGTACTTATCTCCCGGCAATTCATTTAAGTTTTGAGAGTGAAATCGCATACTCCTATTGCTTGAGTGATTGAAAATTAATATAAATCCTCGCTATAAAGTTGATTTCCGTGATAACCATCAGGGCTTGCCGACTTCCATCCAACGGCGAGCATTAGTTTAAAACCCTCTTCTCGATCAACGAAACGATTGTTTGAGGTAATAAATCCTTGCTTTAACTCTTTAAATTTTTCTTCACGGCGGCTGATGTTCAGGAAACAGTCGGCATGGCGATGGCCCCGAATAATTACTATGTCGCCGTTTGACTTTTCAAATTTGATAGCAGCGCAAATACAAACTTCCTCCCTCGCCTTGGCAGCGGCTTCTTGGCAGGCGACCTCTAGTTCATCTCGTCTAAAATCTTCAACTGGGTTTTCTGGCTGAGTGCCGAGCTGTAAAATTTTATTCGGCATCGCATCGCCTATTTTGGCTGCAATATGTTTATCTTTTTCAGTCTTGCCAAAGGTCGTAGTATGTAGTTTGTTGTGAGCAAAATCCCACGACACAATTACAACCATGTCTTTTTTAAAGACCTCGCTTATCGTCCGAGCCGTTGACACTGGAACTGGCTGGTAGTCCTTAGACTCAAGTTCTTTTTCTTGGGGCGGCATAGGATGTTTTTTACACGGCAACGGTTCACCACAAACAACAGTATGTCCAGAACAAATTTCATGCCCACAATATTCTTTCCACTCTACTTCACACTCCTTTCTTTTCTCTTCCTGTGCTGGTGGGGTGTAGAGGGGGCAAGTCTTCCAATGAGCAACTGAACAGGAGGTTGTCCAACAGGTACATTTTTTAGTAGTCATAGATTTATCAGCTTATTTTCCAACAAATAAATCAACATTTTTGCACCGAGTTCAGGGTTTTCCATGCATTGAGATAAACCCTCGGCAGTGATTACCGTCGTACCTGAAACATTGAACACTACTCCATATGCTTTTAGAATATTTTCTGGTGAAGCTTTGTGCCAAAGAATTGAGCCCAGCTCAGCAACGGTGAAGGCTGAAAACATCCGGCAATTATTAAGCAGTCTAGGATCAAAACCGCCGCCGCTGGGAAGAATAAAGCCAACATCTGTTTCATAAACTAGCAATACTATTTCCTCGTCATGATTCTCTGCCCACCAAAATAAACTGCTTTGGGACACCCCCAATTCCTTTAATCGTTTTGACAATTCGGGAGAACAGAATTGATGTTCCAACTGCATACTCTATTGTTTAATGGGACCCTGCCCTGAATTAAAGAAAACTCCACCACACCTTGACTTTGGCTTCGCCATATCTTGCCTAATCTTTTCTAGCCGTTCTTTCTTGATAAAGAAACCGCATGGTGTAGGGGTGTTAATGCTGGAACAGTTAACACCCGGATCATCTTTATAAAGATCGAGGCCGCACTTCGGGCATTTGTAGTGCATCAATCTTTGCCATTGCATACTAGAGATACATTTTATAAACATCCGTTGAGTTGCAGCTCGGACAAACAGCGTCCAGGAGCACACCGGTAAATCGATCTTCACACTGACCACAACGGAGTTCTTGCTCCTTACCATCACCCTCCGCACCCCCGGTCATTGCTTCCTGGGTAGCGCGTAAAGCTGGTGGCAGCTTATTCGAACAGTCGGATTTGTGCTTCCATCCTCGAGAACCACAACACGTTTTTACAACACCATTCGTTTTTATCGTTTTACTGTCAGATTTTGTACCCTCAGTTTTAACATGTTTGGTATATTTCCTTTTTTTAGGAACGATCATATTTTCCTCTACGCCCCCCCCCTCAAACAAATCAGCCAATTCCTGTTTTTTCGCTTCGATCTCAGAACAAATCTCCATAGCGCGCTCCGCTTTTTGTTGTGGTGTAGCCTCCATATGAAAATATAAATAAGTTAGTTAAACTTTTTCATCATCTGGCTTCGATCGTTACCAGACCACATTTGCATTAACGCCACTTCCACGATCATCTGCATTTTAGTCAGCGGGTCAGATGCGCCAAAGCAATTTTTAATAGTTTCATGGACATTTTCGTAATCGCCTTCCTCATCTCGTTTGCCTTCAAGCTTCCGGCGTTTTGCTATATCATCAAGACCGTCCGCATGTTCCGTCAGTATGGTAAACAGGGGGGCAAGGTGTTTTTCTTTTAAAGGCCAGGTAATATTTTTTAGGGTTTCTTCCATTTTACGATTTTCCCGTGTGGTCTCGGCTTCCTGTTTCTTCTTTTCAGCCTCACGCTCGAGTTTCATCTTTTTTTCGTGTGCCGCCTTTTCTTCAGGTGTCATCTGATTCACCGGCTGATTTTTTACTAGGACGGTAATCAGCTTGCCCCGGTTCTTGCCATGGACAATGAGCCCTGGTTTTGAATTCTTTGTGCCTTTAGCGACCAACTCATAATCGTACTCACTGATCATCCCGGGACGGCTGCCGTATTCAGTACTCACCAGTATCAAGCCAGGCGTTTTCTCTTTCATCCACTGAATATATTTTTGCATCTTGCGTTTGTGGCAACGGGTGGTGCTACAAGCTCCTTCCTTTACTTCTCCAAATAGAGTATTAGTTTCGGGTGGACACTCTTTGCAGAGCCCCACAGCCGCCATCGCTTCTTTATCTTTGAGCCAGGGTTGAAAAGCGAGCTCATTAAAAAACGTGATTTCAATCCATGTACTAAGCAGTCTAACTGGTAGGGACCGGCCAAAGGATGTTTCCTGTTTTATGTGGGTAAGTGTTTTTTGTTGATCGCCGCCCGGGGAAAGGCGTGCTATCTCCACAGCATGTCCGTCGTTGACTTCACCTTCCCGATAAGCCTGTTTGACTTCCTCGGCTAAGTTACAAAGCATAATCCGGTTGTGGATGTATGATTCGCTTTTGCCGACTTTAGCGGCTACGGCTTTAATATCTGCTGTCGTTTTGATCATGTGGCTATAGGCCTCAGCTTCCTCAAGCGGATGTACGTCCTGACGCTGCAAATTTTCGATAATCTGAGCCTCCCGCGCTTCGTCATCAGTCATTTCCACAATGTATGCCGGGATCTCTTCAAGCCCTACCGCTTTAGCCGCTCGGAAACGACGAGAACCAGCAATAATTTCTATATGAGGTTCTTTTCCAATTGATCCAGTTAAACGAGCGAGGACGGGAACAAGAACGCCTTTTTCTTTTATGCTCGCCACTAAATCTTTAAATGCTTGGCCTTTAAAATTATTTCCACGTGGGTTAGTTTTTGATTCGTACGCTTCCACCACTTTGATTTTTTGTTGCTGCATATTAAAAATTATAATTAAATAGTTGAGTTGTGCCGTCGTAACCGGCAGATCTTTTGGCAATACTTAACGATCTGTTGACGTCTGATTTTATCGACCATGTTTTTACACTCATTGCCGCAGACCCGACAAGTAGCAAGCAGACCCAACGTGCGTTTTACCTTTTTTAAAAAATTCATACCCCTTTGTTTAGTTAATAATGATGCTGAATTTTTAAAGCTATAAACCAATAGTTTTCAACAAATTTTCGATCAAGCCGACGTCGTTCAAAATCCCAATCATACTTTCGGTACTGCGCTTTCATTTTGAGCGGCATTCGAAGAATTGCCACCCACTGAAATAACTCGCGCATTACGTTTCCATCCTCATCAATGGACTTATTCGTATCAACGAGCTTATGGCACTCGGGACAAGCCGGGACGATGGCCCACCATAAGTCCAGCTGCCGACCCCAGAACATCACATGGTGCCACTGAGTCCCAGTTTTACCGCAAGCGGCGCAACGTTCCATATACGAATCTGCCAATAACTTATTTTTTGTTCCCTCACTAAGTTTCAACATATCAAGTTGTTTCATCAGCAAGCTTTCCACTTGCTCGCTCGTTTAATTTGGTTTTAATGATGCTTTGGATAAATGAGATGGTTTTTTCCGTACTATCCACAATCGCTTCGTAGGCGTTTTTGTGCTGCTCGCGCCAAACAATCTCCGTGGCAAATTCACCCATTTGCTCTTTGGCCATTGATCGAGCTTCCGTAACACCAACTTCATCATTACGATTCATTAAAGTCAGGGATGAGAGTATTTCTTCGTAGCACTGCTCGGCCGCATCACGCTCGGCGCGTTTTATTGAAGAAGTCGTTGCCACACTCACGTAGTGTCCGAGAAGGTGCCCTCCGGTATTGGTCAGCTCTGGCACAGGTACTACGTCAATTTTGTGCTGGTAAAAACTCCTGAGTGTCTCCATAATGCGCTTTACGTTGGGGTCAGAGCCCTCTAGTTGCTTAATATTTTTTACGTTGGCGAGTTTAGCCTGCATCATTTCGCGCCAGCGCTTTTGAATTGTTTCAGGAGCGCTCATAAAGAAGGATGATTATAATTTTTTAAATATGTATCATCACCACACGTGGCACAGTTCACCCGATACTGACGAGCTTCCAAGTAGATCCTGGCTTGTCCTTTACAGAAGCGACAGTTGATCATTTTCCCTACCACTGCTCGACCGAGCTTGGTCCGAGGAATTATTTCGGCCACCTGCTCGAGGTTTGAAGTGGTAGGAGAAGCCGCAAGGACAGTCGTAATCGGTGTATTTGATAGGTTCATAGGGATTAGTGGGGTCGTGAAAGACCGTTACATTGTTTTGATACTTGCCGTGGCATCGAGAACAATAATGCAATCTGAATACTCTAACTTCTGACATATTTGCTCCGTGCCTCCGGTGGAATGTAAATGACCGAGTCGTCATACTTTCCACTTTTCAGCCACATACAGTAGCTATCAATTTTGCCAGTGTAGCCATGGCGATTTTTAAAGATCGTTATTTTTACCGGCACATACAGGTCGTCAGCTCCTTCCTTTTTGCGATCTCTCTCAAGACGAATGGCGAGGTCAGCAACTGCTTCGAGCGCACCTGTTCCTTTGAACCCAGCGCCAGCGCCATTGCCCTTTTCGCTTTCGTTACTGATCTGAGAAACAATGTAGATGGTGATTCCAAGCTCACGAGCAATTGCCTGGAGCGCCACGGCCGATTGAGTGAGCAGATCATACTCACGCATGGCTTTCTCTTCGCTAATGATGTTCTGAACGTAGTCCACCAAAACAAACTTCACGCCCAACGTGTAAACGTCCTTACGGATCAACATTTTTATTTTTTCGATGTCAAAGAAAGTGGTGTGGACGTACAGCGGGGAGCGGTGAAAGAAGTCTTTGGAGCTCTCGATTTGGTGCGCGGATTGAACGTCATTCCGACCCTTAATGACAGCCATAGAGCTCATATTGGTCCTGATACCTATCAGACGGGCCAGGGTATCCACCCGGCTCATTTCGAGGCTGATAATTGCCGTTGGCACGCTCTGCTCGAGCAGGCTGTTGACTATATTGAGCGCAAACTGCGTTTTGCCGGTTGAGGTCCAGCCACCGACTACCCAGATATGCCCGGGACGGATGCCGTCGATATGCTGGTCAATTTTGTCGATACCGGAGCGGTAGCCGATGTACTGCTGCCCATTCTCACGCCTGACAGAATAGGCCTCCTGAGCTTCTTCGAGTTCGCGGAGAATAGCTTTGATCGAATCATCCGTTTTATTGATCGCGTTGATTTTAACGATATTGCCCTGCGTCTCAGCGAGGACGGTGCCAATGTCTTTTTCATGGTCAGCTATGATCGAAAGGTTCTTTTGTTGCGCTTCGAGCAGCTGGCGACGAATGGAATGGCTTTTGACGATTTCGGCGTAGTGCTCAATGTTTGAGGAAGTAGCGACGGCGTTGGTGAGCTCAGCGAGATAAGCATAACCGCCAATTCTTTTTACCAACTGCTGCGCTTCTAATTCCTGACCAATAAGCACCATGTCAATTTCCCGACCAGCTTTGAACAGTTCGAGAAGTACCCGGTAAATGGTTTGATGTTTTTCAAAATAGAAGTCTGCCGGTTCGAGTGCGTCTAAAACTTTGTAGATTGCTTCTTTGTCGAGGAGCAGCGATCCGAGGACTGAGCGCTCCATTGTTTCGTCGTAGTGATTTTCATGTTTGCTCATAGCGCCCTCCTTTCTGCCACGTCCTGGTGGCGTGCGGCAACACCGTTTCTATCTGTTTTTTCACCGTCCTTGTGCCATTGCCAGATTTTTTCCCAATTCTTCCAAACCGTGATAGGTGTCCAATCGAGCCCCTTGCTTCCGAAGTACCGGCCAGCGATCCTTAACCCATCGAGTACCCGGTCCGGGTCTTTGAGCTGCTTGTAGAGTTTTGATAATCCCGGGCTGATTTTATTTGCGTCGTATATTGCACCCGGCTCAAGCTGTATACCGGCTGCCTCAAGGTAACAGCGTGCGAAGAGCATCATCGTTTTTCGCCCATACTTGGTTTTGCCACTCGGGTTATTTTCAGCCTCGTAAGTAACTTCTTCTAATGGCATAAGTGCGTCGTTAATTTTTATTGAACCTTTAGTGGCGTTAGCTACAACAATATCTTTGTTTTCTTTATTTCCTTTTTTAGCATTGCGTTCGCTCTGCGTCGGTAATGCGTTCGCATTGCCTTCGCTAGGTACTTGCCCCCATCGTTTTTGCGCTGATTCTCGGGCTTTTTGAGACTTTTCGTCTTTGTGCTTCATACGGTTCAACAGCGACTCACTCCAAATAAATTTTTCTTTTTTATCTGTTTTTAGGAGCTGAAACTCCGTAATACAGTCTTTTAAGAACTGTTTTATGCGTTCTTTTTCGCTTTGCGTTTGCAATGCGATCGCATAAAGGTTGTATTCTTGAGAAAGGTCCAGGCGATAGTTTTCCTGTTCGCGGAGTGTCTCGATAATGATCCACCACCACGCATACCCCTCCATTTTGTATTTACTGATCAACGCGACAATCTTGGGATCTTGCCGGGCATTACTGTCGTGCGGGAAGTACAGCTTGTCTTTTGTCATAAGGAAAGCACTTATGTTTATGAGTTAACTTCAAGGCTGGATGTGCACCTTAGCAACTTACGCCGCTACGATACCCATGCTTTCCCAGCCCGAAAATTAGCTCGTAAACAATTCTGGCCAATCCTGCCGGTGTTCGCTTCTCCAACGACCGCGAACACCGGACAGGCAAGCTAAAATTTTTACTGTTCTTGCTCTTCGTCGTCTTCGTCGCTCTCTTCGGGTCGAAGATCGAGAAGAATGCCACTAAGCGTAACACCATCAATCTCATCCTCAATCATTTCTACAATTAAGCGCTCGGCTATAACTTCAGCTTCTTTGTGTGTTACTTCTCTTTTATCAGCCGAGAAAGTATCGCTTTCGTAGTGCTCAATAAAATCAACTAGGCGTTCGAAGGGTGTTAAGGTCTTTTTTGTGTTTTCCATAGTAGAATTTAATAGTTATTTAGCGTGTAATTCGTCTTCTCTTTTTGTTACGGCTAAAAGGCCAAGGAAGGCGGCAAAGTCCTTTTCGTGTTCTTCTCTAGGGAACATTTTTGCTTCGAAGGTACCGGCTTTTTCAATGAGTACTCCAGTTTTTTTGTCGTACTTATCGTCCTTAGCAAATCGCATGATCCATTTATCACCATAGACGCAGCCACTTTCTTCTTCGTCCATCGCCTGGTAGCCGCTAACTTGGTAACGCATTTCAGTGTAAATACCTGAGCTTGTTTTAAAATCCCCAGCGTGAATGATCTTGTGGTCTTCGCGCCCCATGGTAAATTTACAATCCATAAGCCCAACAACGCCGTGTTTTTTACTGTAGACAAGTTTTTCACTGGCAATGAATCGCACATCGTACTCCTTGACCCAGTCAAGAAATGCCATGACTCCATTAGTAACATTGTCTTCCTCTGGCATGGGTGGGTTTTGACCCTTGATGTATTGCTCAGCCCATTCGTGAACTAACGTACCGCTCGTAGCAGCTTTAGCGAGTCTGATCGTGTGCTGTTTTGCGGCTTCAAGAACGTCCTCACTTGTTACGGCAGCACCACTTTCGATCAACTCGAGCAGGTAGTCTTTAGCTTGGTCAACGGCCCATTTTTTCAGTACATCTGATTTATCGAGTTTTCCGGTTACCTTAGTAACGGAAATTGGGCAACGTTTGCCATTCACCAAATAAACATGCGTGTTAATTCGTTTTGTTTCTGGATTGAGCCATTCGTCAAAAAACTCAACTGTAACTTTGCCTTTATAGAGTTTAGTTACTACTGGAGTGGAGGATTCGCTCATACTTGTGCTCCTTTCTGACATTCACGACAAAGTGCTTTGCCGTAGCGTCTTTTAGAAAAACCAATTTCTGCCGGTGTAATCAATTTTGCACAGTTAGTACATTCAGATTCGTTAGGCGGTGTACCAGTTACTTCTTTTTTTTCTCCTACCACTTCACCTTCAACTGCGGCTTCTTCTTTGGTTTCTGGTTTTTTTGGAGGTTCCTTAAATTGCTGCTCGTCGGCGTTGGACATTTCTTCGGTTGTATAAAGTCCGCTCAGTTCTTGAGGGAATGCTTTTCTTAAAGCCAATGCTTCCGCCACCTTGCCGAGCATAAGTTCAGGCATTTTCTGCCAGAAGCTCGATGGTTCAAATTTTCCGGTTTGTTTATTTTTGAAGGTCTGAACGTAGCTTCTATACTTTGCTACAGCCACTAACGGTTCGGAAAAGTCTTTGCGAAGTACGCCGACTTTTGCTGCAACTGGTGGTCCTTCTTTAAGCCATACGTCTACCCACTGTCCATCACTACCACACCACTCAACCGGTGTTTGACCAGCATACTTACCTGTTCGTTCAGCTACCAAACGTAGACCATCAATGCTTGCTTGAATGCCCATTACTTCTCGTTGTTCACGACTATCCCAGCGTTTGATCGCATAAATTTGACGCGAGAAGGGGTCGAGGCCAGTCCGGTTGCATTGGCCAATAAAGAGCTGTAATTCGTCTGGTGAGGCTCCCTTGGCAATAGTGCGCGTAATAAGAGCGATTTGTTCTTGGCTTAGACCTTCTTGACCGGTCTTCACCAATGAGGTATCTTTCTTTGTAGACATAAATGTTGTTTCTGATTAAATCCGCTTTGCGCTCGAACGCAGGCGGGTTTTTAAATTCTATTCTTGGAGAGATCCCATCAGCACATCCCCCACAATCAATTCGTCATTATTGTGCGGATACTCACTGATCGGAAATTCCTTTTTCCAGATTTCAGTAGCCCTTTCATTTTTTGGCAGGCCGTCCAGCTTGCCATTATCATTTACGATCATGTACTTACCGCTTTTGGGAAGCCTGACCGTATCGATAGTTCCTCCGACATAGCCTCGAAGCTCATCAAGGGAAAACTTTTTACCATTTTGCGGCTCGACCTCAGTAGTTGTCCCATCTATTTTTATAAGCTGCATAAGAAAATAATTTTATTCTTCTAAGCTGTCACGGTGACGATCCTGGCATCCTGCACAACAAGTCATATTGCCAACGTTTCGCGCATCGTCACCTGACACGTCATGTCCGCAGGTTGTTGTTTGCATATAGTTTTAAGGGCTCGATAATTTTGAATTAAACGCGCGCCGTAGAGCACAGCAATTAACACCGCTATAAACAGGACCACCCGACCCCAACGAACCGGCTTCTCTTGGCCGTACATAATTCCGTTTGAGTTAAAACGATCGTGGTATAGCCTCATACAATTAGACATATAAAAAATCCTTAGAAAATTCCCAGCTGACCCCATACCTTGGCAGATTAGGTTTAGGCGCTCTACCTTTCCGTCTGAACTAGTCAGCAGGAAAGTCTCAAGTGCCATGGTAAGCTGGGAACCCTTTAAGGATTCATAAATGCCAAGGTAATTTTTGTTTTCGACCTATGGCGAGCAACAAAAAAAGCTCGCGATTAAGCGAACTTTTTGGAAGTTAGATTACTTGGTTCGGAGTCCAGGATTCGAACCTGGATAAGCGCCTTCAAAGGGCGCTGTCCTGCCGTTAGACGAACTCCGAGTGTGTTATGTTAGCCAACTTGTTAAAGGTTCAATCCACTGGTTGGAATCGAACCTAGATAAACAGCTTCAAAGGCTGCTGTCCTACCTTTAGACGATCCCCGAATAAAAATTCCGCCAAGAAGGCGGAATGCGTGGCTGTACCCTCCAAACTAGACCTTTAGATGCTTCTGCATAGCAAGGCCGCTCGAGAGTACGGTCAAGAATAATACCGCTCCACCCTGGACTAAAATCAACGTAAGGATATGTGAATGGTAGTAATTTGTCAAGGAAAAGCCGGTCGGGAAAACAACGCTGAGGTAGGGGTCAATGAGGCCAAAAGCCTTATAAATAATGAGGCCCGTAACAATAACGCTGAGCAAGGTAAACAGGGCCGACTCTACCAAATAAGGGCCGCGTATAAACCAATTATTAGCCCCTACCAGACGTTTAATACTGATTTCAGTACGCTGAGTATAAATCGCTACTCGAATAGTATTAAAAATAATCATGAATGAAATAACAGCAAAAATGAGCGATAAGCCGAGGCCGACGTTTTCTACCCGATTAGTAATATTTTGAATAGTGGTAATGGCTTCTTCGTGACCATCAAAACTCTTAGATTCAATAAGCGGACGGTATTCAGGTACATCAAGCGCACTGATAATTTTGGTATAGTCTTCGGGCTGTTTGGCCGTAACCACGAGCGTAGGCCCAAAAGGGTTGCCGCCAAGCTCTTTGAGCGCATCAAGAACCTCCTGACTCATTTGGTGGCGCTGCTGAAACGAGGCAAGCACGTCTTGGCGAGACAGCACTTCGACATTCGTAACCTCTGAAAAAGAAGTAATAAAATTTTTGAGATCGGCAATATTTTTATCGGTAGCAGTTGATACTAAATAAAAGCTAACATTGACTTGATTTTTGATAAGCCCGGCCGCTTCTGTGGTGACTACTTGCACCGACCACAAAATATTGATCGACAAAAGCATGAGGACCAAAATAAACACGGTCATAAACGACAAGCCCAAATTGCGGGCAATGTCTTGAAAAGCAAATTTAATAATGCGCAGGAATGAAGTCATAAGCTACAAAACATATTTTCCTTCGGCCTCATCGCTGATAATTTTTCCATCATGGAGCGTGATGACGCGGCGGCGAAGTTGATTAACGACTTCACGATTGTGTGTTACCAAAACGATCGTTGTTCCAAATTCATTAATTTTTTTGAGGATAGTGATAATTTCTTCGGTATTAATCGAATCTAAGTTTCCGGTTGGTTCATCGGCAACAATAATTTTAGGAGTATGCACGAGTGAACGCGCGATTACAACACGCTGCTGCTCTCCGCCCGAGATCTGATTAGGATAGCGATCATATTTACCGGCAAGCCCGACAATATCGAGTACTTGGGGTACCACTTGTTTAATGCGCGCCGGGGCAGTCCCCGCAACTTCTAAAGCAAAAGCAACGTTTTCAAAAACGGTTTTTTTAGGTAACAATTTAAAATCCTGAAAAATAACGCCAATTTGCCGGCGCAGGTATGGAATATCATTGCGTCCAATGCGGGTAATATCCCAGCCGCCAATTTCCACCCTGCCTTTTGTCGGCTGCTCTTCGGCAATAAGGAGTTTAACCAGAGTTGTTTTACCAACTCCACTCTGACCAACAATTGAAACAAATTCCCCAGGCTCAATAGAGAGGTTAACATCACGGAGTCCGACCGAAGCAGTAGTATAAAATTTTGAAACGCCTTGTAAAGTAATCATAAGTTTGGTTAGTATAACATACTTACAATAAATAAAAAATCCCGCTTGAAAACGGAATGTGGATAGATCATATAGCTCGAATCTTGCATCTCATATCTCAAGCGTACTACTATGCCTGAGATACACGTTACAAGTTATATGATTTGACGATGAGCCTCCTGCCAGAATCGAACTGGCGCATGCGGTTTACGATACCGCTGTTCTACCACTGAACCAAGGAGGCTGGTTATGTGGTGATTAGTATAGTATTAGAAATAAATAGTGTCAATTATAAGGTACGGGTCGGTCGGGAGCGTGATAGTGAATCACGCTGCCGACCGATTGGTTGCTGCCCGGCTAGGCAGCGACCTCTGCAGCCCTCCAACTCCGCGCCAGTGCGAGGAGATGCTCGTTCCCGCCAAGGAGCGCCTTGAGGTACTCCTGCGCCGCCAGGACGAAATCAGTGACGTCCACGACATCTGTCTTTGCCGCGCCCATATCCACCAGAACATCCAGGTTCAACCGGAACCAAGCGACGAAACCCATGACCCGATCGACATCGAGCGGGGCAGCGTGCTCGAAGCTGCTGGTCCGGTTCTGGACAGCGTCCTCCACCAACCGCCAGAAGTGCAGGTAGCGGGGGTTACGGGTGTCGATGAAGGCGGTGTCGCCATCGGGGATCTGGCGAGCCTCTCGGGCATCAAGGATGCTGAGGCACAGACCGAGGGTGATGAGGTCGATCTTGCCGAGACCCACCAGCACCGAGTGATCAAAGATGACGATATCCCGGGGCGGCTGGCGAACACTGTAAGAGTTGCCTCGCCATTCCCCACACCCACCCTGAAATCCAGCACCAATGGTGAGGCTGTAGCCGGAGGTGTCGGAACCAACCAAGGCCCCCTTCAGCGCCTTGGTGTTAAAGGACAGGAGAAAACGAATACCATACTTCGACATGGGCATGTAACCCCCTCTCTGTGGACTGAGTGACCGCGGTAAAATGTGCCTTCGCTCAGCATAATTGGCTGAAACGAATAACGCGTTATAGCACATTTTAAGTCTTTTGTCAACCCTTTCCTTGCAATTTTGGCTAAAAATGCTACTATAAATGCCTATGCAACTGAGAATCCTTAAAACTACCCTCCCCGACCCCGAACTCTTCATTCGCCGGGCTGGCTACGCCCTTTTACGCGATCGTAATGGCAACATTAAAAGTTTCGCCAAACGGTTTCACGGCGAACTCTTTCCCCGTTTTCACTTGTACTTGGAAGAAAACCGTGACGAATGGCTTTTCAACCTGCATCTCGATCAAAAGGCTCCGGTCTATAGCGGCGTTACTGCTCATTCCGGTGATTACGATGGCCCGGTTGTGGAAGCAGAAATGGCCCGCATCGAAAGTGTGCTCGCTAAACCGGCTGCAGTGCCAACAAATCAAATCTATGGTTAAAAAAATACTCTGATAACTATCAGAGTATTTTTAAAAAGTATAGTATCTTATTGAACACTAATTGTTTTAGCTTGCAGGGTTTTATCCTGACCAACTTGGTAAACAATTACCACGTTCTGCCCAGGTTTAAGTGCAGCCAAACCTGCTTCGTTACCAGCCACAATAATAATTGTGTCCTGCTGACTCTGAACTGTTTCTTCGGTAGCAGCATTATCGAGGATACTTATTTTATTTGCTTCAATTTTGGTAATTGAACCAAATAATCGCTTCCATTCAACTGCTTGTCCCGAGCGCATCATGCCACGGTCATCACTCCAGCCCATACCAACATTTCCTTGCATCATCCCCTGCCCCGCACCCATCATGTAACCACCGGCTTCCGTGCGACTGACGCGACCACGAGTCATTCGGACCACCGACGCTGCTCCGATACAAAAAACAAGCATAAAAAGCGCGACTCCTAGAAAAAGTTTGAGCACCACATTCCAGATTGTATTTTTGCGGCAGCAGTAACCCATACAGCTACCCGATTTTTCCATAGACATGTTTGTGTCGTGACACATACAAAATGTATTAAAATAAAATTTCTACGTGCAGTATACCATACTTGCGTACTGACTGACAGTTTAACGCTTTACAGTAAATTTAAAATGATAGGTATCTGCTGCACTATCCGGAATTTTTTCAGGTGTTACCTCGACGAGTTCAATCACCGCACCCTCATAAGACACCGATTGACCTAAAGTTAGATCAAGCTTTGACACAACCTTTCCAATCGTAACTTCAGTTTGAACAACCACCCGCCCTGCCCAGATACACACAACTCCACGCGGGCAGCGGCTGTCTTCGAGGATTGCAAGCGGCCGCAGTGTGACGCCGCTGAGCGTGCCACTATCCAAGAGGCTTAGACCAATTGTTGATGTCACAGTTTCATTGGGACAAGCGGCAAAAGAACAGTGCGGACCCGTCCGCCCCACTGCCGATCCGTCGGGACAAAGTTTTGCTTCAGCCGTACATACGTCAATTCTTTGCGGAGGCACCAGACCCACAAAGTACCAAGCGCCTAAAGCCATAAGGACCCCCACCAAAACTATGAGCCCTACACTAATTTTATAGTTCTTCATACACAGATTATTATTTATGTAAGTTATAAAGCATTTATTCATTCATAAATGCCACCACTTTGGGGTCGAGCCAGATATGGTGCTTTTGGAGCGGGCGTTTCAGAACCAGCCCCTCAAGCGTTGTGGCCCGGCTAAGTGCGACATACAATTGCCCGGCTGAAAACGTGCCGCGTCCAATATCAATAATGAGCCGTTCAAACGTTTTCCCTTGGCTTTTATGAATCGTTACGGCCCAGGCCAATTTTAACGGGTATTGGGTAAAGGTACCGACCGATTCAGACTCGATACGCTTGGAGTCAGCATTGTAGCTGAAATTATAAATATCCCAGCGATGCGGGGTAACGAGCTCGACGCTGCCATTTTCAAGCAGCACCTCAATCGCTCGAGGCTCACCGTCTCCCCCATCAGTTACGCCTTCAATGCGGCCCACAGTACCGTTAATCCAGCGTCCACCAAGATCATTATTGAGCATCATTATCTGAGCGCCAATCTTAATGTTTAAATCCGGTGCAGTTGGTAAATACTTTTCATCAAATTTTCCGCTCATCTGACCTTTAAAAAAATAATTGTCTGTTTCGAGCTGACTAAGCTTGCGCGCATTTACTTCATCAGCCATAGCGTTAGTAGTCGTAAGGTACATATACATTTCCTCCGGCGCAGGTTCAAACGCCGGGTTAAGCCGCGCATTCAAAGCATCAAATTCAGCCTTCCCCGCAGTTGTACTCCGTATGCTATTCAAAAGGCCGATAAACTCTGCATCTTTTTGACGATACATTTTCGTAAGTTCAATGCGTTCCATTGTAAAACCTGATTGCTCGCCAAATAATTCTTGTTGGCCCGGCAAAAATACGTGCGCCGAAAAAAAGTAAGGGCTTGCATAGTGCCCGGCAAAAATCTTGGTATCGTCAGCTGTTGTCACGGGCGGCAACTGAAACAAGTCACCGATAAAAATCATCTGTACACCACCAAAAGGTTTGCTCGAATTAGGGCCGTGCAGGCGTAAAAATACATCGATGCAATCCAAAAGATCGGCGCGAACCATGGAAATTTCGTCAATTATGACTGTCTCGAGCCGTTGATAGGTAACCGCCTCTCCTTCGGACACTTTAGTGCGCCGCACTTTTTGTATCGTTACATCAGGTTTAAAATGAAAAAAAGAATGAATTGTCTGACCCGCGATGTTCACGGCCGCCACACCTGTTGGCGCCAGAACTACGACATTCTTTTTGGTTGTATCGCGAAAATGACTGAGGAGCGTCGATTTGCCAGTGCCAGCACGCCCGGTAATAAAAACATTCTGGCGGGTTTTCTCCATCAATTCGAATGCCCGGCCAAATTCGGTGTTAAAATCAATGGTTATTTTCTTTTTTCTGGTCATACAAAAAACTACATGCACAACTAAATTTTGTACCTAGTATACTCTAGCGACTACATAAAGCAAATGTGCACTCATGAAAAAAAGAGTAAATTTTTACCTTATTCTAGCCGAAATAATAAATACTATCCTTGACAAATATATAAAAATATGCTAGCCTGTTTTGGTTGCATGCCGCAATCATGCACATACGGTAGTCAGACGGTACTAAGAGAAATACGTATTTCTCTTAGTACCGTCTGCGGGGCAAGGTGCCCTGCTCGGCTACCAAGGAGGTAGTGCATGCGGCGCAGCGCGGTTTCCAGCATTTCTTTTCTCGGCCTCGGTCTTCTCGCCAGCTCGGTCCTCTCCGGTGGGTGCGGCGGTACGGGCGCCAAGGACGCCCTTCAACTGCCGGACTGCCGGTCGGACCAGTACACGGTCAAGGACGGCCAAGGGGTCTACGTCTGCCAGGACATCCCCCCGCCCGGTCCGATGATGGTCCGCTTCTGCATGGACAACGACTCGTTCAAGGACCCCGAGTCGAGCGCCTCGACGGGCGTGCCGGGGGTCGTCTCGGCGTCCCTCGACCTCGTGAAAAGTCCGGGCGGGTCCGTGGTGCAGATGCCCGGGCAGCAGGTCCTGGTGGCGAACTTCACCGCCGAGGCCACCGACGTCTGGGTGCATCCGTACTCGCACCTCTACACGAGCGCGACCCGCCTCATGGCCAACGCCGACCTCTACGTCGGCGGCGTCGACGACGCACACCGGGTCATGAACTGGTCCCCCGCCCCGCTCCACGCCACGAACAGCACGCAGTGCCACGACATGTTCTACGTGCTCTACCCGTCGGACGCGCAGCCGAAGAACCTCGCGTTCAAGGTGCCGGCGAACACGTCGGTGCAGATGACCCAGACGGTGGACACGGGCGCGTTCGTCTCCGGGCAGGAGTTCCAGCAGGTCCTGTTCTTCCAGTACTCCTTCGACGGAGTGAACACCAAGGAGTGCGGAGATAGCACCACCTGCCTCCTCAAGGGGCGCGTGCTCAAGATCAACTAGCCTGACCTCCCTCGAGCGGCCGGACGCACCATGCAGCCGGTGCAGCTCGAATCACCACACATCCGGGCCGCTCACATTGCGCAACAAAATTTGTTACCCAATGTGAGCCCGGATGTTAAAAAATTAAAAACAGCGCTGACAAGGCGTTGTTTTTTATATGCACACCACTATTAAAATTTCCTACAAAATAATTCCTTCGCGATTTTCTTCTTCGGCCTTGTCTAAAACGTAGACATCACAATTGTATTCATCGCTGCCAACAAATTCTGCTTCATGGCGCACGATCATTTCCATTGGTTTACAGGCGAAGCATCCACCCTCCCCCTCAGGGCATTTAAAACGCTCGATCTGACGGGCCACTTTCATTTGACGAGCCACGTCGAGCACCTTCTTGCGCGCACTTTCAATGTCGGGCAATTCTTTTGGCGTCAATGCGGAACCGCTATCCAAATACCAATAACTGGCTTTAGAAGCAGGCCGCTTCTGGCATTCATTAACGAGAAGTAAATACATCGGCAGCTGCAGCGAATCCGGATCTTCTTCAGATTTACCTGTTTTAAAATCAATAATATGTACTGTGTCTGTCTCGACCAAATATTCAAGCCAGTCGACCTTACCACACAAAATAATATTATCTTCTTCAGATAACCATATATAGGGCAGATCCATTTGGATTTTTACAGCAAGGCCAGCTAAGGGCCCGGGATTTTGCATCACCCGCCTCAGCATTTCTTGCGCGCGCATTTTGTATTTGTACTCAACGTCTGCATCGATAAAACCGCCTTTTTTCCCTTTTACTTTTTCCCACGCCGTATCCAGCTTGGCAATGAGTGACTCTGAAAAGCGAGTATTTTTAGGTAAAACCGATAAACTTTCCAAAACTTCGTGCACTGCCTGGCCAAGCGCAAGGGCCGGGGCCATTACTTTTATTTTATGATTCGTTTTTGGGTCACGATAGACATGCTTTAAATAATACGCCCTCGGGCAGCGCAAAAAATCACTTGAAGAAGTATGAGAAATCCAGGTGGCGGTAAATTTATCAGGCATACAAGCTACATTAATTTTCACGCGCCAGCTTAAACCCAAGTTGACTTGTGTATATGGAGCGGGTAACGGGAATCGGACCCGTCGCTCGACCTTGGGAAGGTCGCATATTACCACTATACTATACCCGCGAAATGAAATGTAAAGCGACAAAATTTATTTTGTCATTTTCATTGAATGAGTGGGTATGCCAGAGCATACCCGCAAGTGAGTAGGAAATGCCAAGCCGCAGCTTGAGCATTTACTGCGAACGCCGCGGGTATATTTCGAAATATACCCGCAAAACAAAGAGCGAAGGAAATCCCCTCGCTCCCTTAGTCAAAATTTTTATTGAGCTACCGGGCGTACTGCAAAGGGATTATTTGCTTTTCCATACACATGTACATCGGCTTTACTTGCCAAATAATCAAGATATGTCGACAAGTTGGCATAGGCAAAAACAATATGCGCAGTCTTGATCTGTGTAGCGTTACTATCTTTACCGGTTACAGCATCTTTTTCTTTGACTGTGCGTGTGTCTTCTAATTTAATAATATCAAAACCATAGGGTGATTCAACGAGCTCTTGCGTATATTCGCCCTTTTTAAGGTTCTGAGCAGCTTGTTCAAACTGAGGAACCATTTTGCCTTGACCGACTGAGAACCAGTCTAGCTGGCCACCCTTACTCCCCGTGTCAGTGTCTTCACTATACTGCTGCGCAAGGGTAGCAAAATCACCGCCGGCTTTAAGTTTTGCCAAAACACTTTGAGCATGATCTTTAACTACAGCACGCCAATTTTCGTCCTGACTTATAGCGTCTACCACTTGATTTTGGAGCACATACTGGGTAATTACCTTGCTGGTGTACGTGTCCATATTCCAACCATACCGGGTGGCGAGTTCTTTGTCTGCATCGGCAGGTGTAGCGAATTTCTTAAGAATTTCGTCATGAATCTGTTTAACCTGGGTTTGATCAAGCTTAATAGCATATTTCGCTGCTGCTGAAGCCACCAAACGATTGTTCATAAGGCGCCAAAGTACCTGGTCAGTTTGCTGTTCAGGCGTTAAGCCTGCGGTTGGTCCATTATTTGCCTTATCATACTGATTGACCAGGGTCATTGCCTGGCGATCAGTTGCAAATTCACTATACAAAATAGTTTGGCCGTTCACTTTGGCAATCGGCAAACGAAGCACGCGCGCAAAAGTAACTACTGCAGGTTTGGTGGACAAACGGCCGTACACCGCATACAAGCCAATACCTAGTCCAACAACAATAACTGCAGCTGCAAAAATACCAATACCATACCAAAAATGTTTAGCACTGGCTTTGGCTGATTTTAAACGCACCGTCGGTTCAGTAACGGTTTGCTGCTTCATTTCAGAAGAATCCATAATAAACTGATTATAAATTAATTAAGATTTTGGTTTAAAAAAGTAATTCCACCATTGTTTTGGGTTCGAAACTACCGGTTCATCTGGTTGTATCACATCCTTCGAAGGTTGTCCACGAACTTTTTGGGGAGGAGTTATGATAACCATGTTTTCACCTGGTTTTACCAAATTTAAATTTTCTCGAGCTTGTTCCTCTACAAAAGCAGGCGATTTTACATGATTTAAAAGTTCAATCGTTTCAATTTTTTTTGCTTGCAGTGCTTTAGTTTCTTCTTGCAAACGCTTGATTTGTTGCCCCACCTGATAATCAGCATAATATGCGCGCGCGTAGGCAAATACTACCAAGAAACACAACACAAAAAGTGCGGCCAAGAACCAGCGTGAATAAAAAATTCTTTTCCAGGTACTATCAGACTTCTGGCGCATAACGCAATAAAATGTTCGTGTTGCTTAATGAAAAGATACCGTACACGGTAAGCGGCGCGGCAACAATAGTATAGCACTTTTATGTCTTTGGGCCAATACGCTCTTGCTCGCTAATCTGGCGTTCTATTGCCTCCGCGGCAGCGGTGAGCTGACTCAATGAAAAATCGGGCAGCAGCATTAAAAAACGGCCGTATACTCCATCGCGATCAGTTCGCTGAGCAGCATTGTTCAGCTGCCGCTGCTGATCGAACAAGCTTTGCTCGACGAGCTCTGGATCGGGCACAAACGACATTTCGAGAGCGAGACCATCCTCTGCGCTGTAGAGCACCAGTGTTCCATATTTAAAAAAGCGACCCCAAATCCCCTGCCTGCGGATAGTTGTGTTGCTAACAGCTTCAAAAGCGATCGAGGTAACCAGTTCATCAAACCACCCGCGCCGCTGTACGCGAACAACGCGCTCTGATGTTATAACGAGCAGGTTGCCCGTATGCACAAGCCAGGTGCGAACCAGCGTATAGAAGCCGATAGTAATACCTCCGATCAAAAGCGCTTCGCCCCACCAATCATGGTGTAAAAGCCAAACACTAAAAAAAGAAATACTCAATAAAAGAATGGCAGCAAAAAAATACTTTCCGATAAAACGAAAATAATGCTGGTATATCACCTGATCAATACGCTCATCTTGGCCTAAATTAATTTTACGCGCAAGCATACTTTAGCGATATTTTGCAGTTAGTATTTCTTTGGCTACAGCGGCATCGTCCCAGGGAATTTGTTTTCCATTTGCTACCGCAATGTATGGCTCTGTTCCCTTGGCCGTAATCGCGACCGCATCGCCGGGTTTTGCCAGCTCCAGGGCTTTGGTTATCCCCGCTTTTCGATCAAGTACAACAAATAAATCAACGCCCTCTTTTTTACCCGCCTCGCGCGCGCCCGCCGCCAGCATCTCGGCAATTTCGGTTGGGTCTTCGTCGTAGCAATTAACATCAGTAATTACTACCAGGTCGCACAATTTTCCGGCAATGCGGCCCATTTCAGCTCGCTTACCCTTATCGCGCCCGCCGCCGTCTGAACCCACCACTCCAATTACCTGCTGCGTCGGCCCAATGACTGTTTTAAGGGCCGTAAAAAGGGCGGTGAGGCTCATGGGCTCATGAGCGTAATCTACAAACACCTTAAAAGGTTGCCCCACATCAACAAACTGCATCCGACCGGCAATCGATGTAACGGCTGCCAGGCCTTTAGCAATTTTTGCGGGATCAATTCCTTGAGAAAGCCCGACGGTAATTGCGGCCGTGGCATTGGCAGCGTTAAAAGCACCCAAAACTGCCAAGTAATACGGTTGCCCCCGCACTACAAAATCTACCCCTCTACTCGTGGGCACAATTTTTTCAGCCAACACGTGGCGCGGATTATCTGACATTGTTGTTCCATACGACCAATGTTCGTCGGCCGGAAACGCCGCAAAAAATTTCGCTTCCGCATCATCGCTATTAACAATATTTATTTTCGGAATTGTTTTGCCATTCAAAATTTTGTTCGGCTCGGTTTTTAAAATTTTAAAAAGTTTTCCCTTGTCGGCACGCAAATTTTCATAACTGCCATGCGCCTCGACATGCTCGCGCCCTAAATTGGTAAACACGGCAATATCATAATGCACGCCCAGGTGACGATTCTGGAGTATCCCCTGCGACGATGTTTCTACCACCGCGTACTGACAGCCGGCCTTTACCATTTTGGCCAGCATTTCCTGAATCTGCCCGCGACCGAGCATGCTCATTTTTTGTTTATTTGGAAATCGCTCAGCGCCAATCTGGAATTCTACCGTAGTCATCATACCAACTTTATACCCGCCCGCTTCAAGCACAGAGGCAATAAAACGGCAGGTGCTGGATTTGCCTTTCGTTCCAGTTACACCAATCACAATTAATTTTTTGCCTGGTTGTCCGTACTGCCAATCTTTTACATGCGGTACTACCCAATGAAGCATTTTTTTGAGCATATACTGATATTTTCATTCAACGTGTCATTCCCGCGCAGGCGGGAATCCAGGGTTTAGCGCGCTGGATTTATTTCTGCTGCAAACTTACTTCGTACACTACCTGCTGTAATTTATTTAAAGCACCCTTGGCCTGATCAAACTTCTGGCGGTTATAGCCGGTCAAGTCCATATCTACCATTTCGCTAATTATGCGCTCACAAACATCATAACATTTTTTGACCATCAAGAAATTTCGTTCCGTTGCCGATTTAATCGCATAGCGCAAAATTTCGCCTGGAACATCAGCGAGGCCGCTAATGTAAATATCCGGATCCACTTTAAAACCTTTAATTTCACCGATTGACTTACCCATGAGAAATTGATTGAAGAGCATCGCTTCTGCAAACTCTTCGAGACTTGCCCGGTAGGATCCTTCGTTGAACAAACGCTGATCCTTTTGGAATTTCTTATTCACACTCATCAAAAGACCGCCGGCTTCGTCCAAACATTTTTTTGCTTCAGCAGCATCATCGCGCTGCAAGGCAAAAATAGCGCGCTTCGATTGGTGCTGAGCGTCGCCGGTCATTTTGATGACCTCTCGTCGTTTCTCGGCATAGGCCAAAAGTTCTTCGCGGACTTTGCCAAAATATTTAGGATCGATCATATACCTAGGCTAAAAATAAGCTCTAAAACAACCCTAGTATATCATTACTTCCTGTAAAAGTCTAAATTATAAAATGGCTCTACTCTGTGGAAATCCCGGCTCTTGATTATTATAAAAGCCTGTGCTATTATTTCCCTTGTCATTTTAGAAACAACCAGAAACCCATATTGGGTCGGTAGCTCAGCTGGTAGAGCAGATCCCTTTTAAGGATAAGGTCCCGGGTTCGAGCCCCGGCCGACCCACCGAGTAAAGACGCTTAAAAAGCGTCTTTATTTTTATCACATTATTATTGACAAAATCACTTATTTGATGTACTATCACCTGTTCTCCGGAACAGCTGAGCGAAGTAATTTTTACTTCGCAAGAGCTGCTCCTGAGAGTCACCAAGACTCCTCCGCATGTCGCCACAAACGACCGGAGCCTAACCCAGGAAAGGGAGAGCAAGGAACCAGAGAATGCCTGCTCGTTTCTACAAGAACCAGATCGTCTTTCCCCAACTTCCACCACTCCTCCAACCGTTCGGCGCCTGGGAAGTGCGCGAGGATGATTACGAAGAGGTGCCCACGACCCCTTTTCTCCTTCTGCACAACATGGGCGATGGCGAAGTCAGAGTCGATCCGAGTGACGCCCTCCTGCCGACCGAGTGGTCGCTCTACCATGAGCCCAGCAATTTGCTCGCCCCCTTCAGAATCGAAGAGGGAATGGCGAGCGGCGAGTTCGCCGGCCAGAAGAACACGGTGGAGTTCGGCATCGGAACGCTGCGCTATAAGGGCTTGCGCCAAGTAGCCCTCGGGCGCGGAAGTTACCGACTCGGCCTCAACGTGATGCGCCAGACGATCGGCGAGCACGTCATCATCAAGTGCAGGTGGACCTTCGACGACGGTCGCCCCATCGGACGGGATCATGGCCCGCTCTGGATCGCCTTCCACTGGTGCCAGCTCAAGCAGCGAGTCGAGCGGGCGCGCCGCTACTTTGTGGGGCCACTCCGCTATCTGGCAAGCGAAGAAGCGAAGCTGATCGAGAAAGTGCTTCGCAAGCTGGAAAGCGTGGAACTCGGGAAGTCGCTGCCCCGTGTCGAAAAAGTCGAGGGACCGAACTTCGTGGATCTGGATCGCTACGAAGAGTGCGTCAGCGCCATCCTGCCTCCGGTACTTCGGCCCAGCATGCACAATGCGAGCCTCCTTCCGGACCTGATCTTCACCCAACAGTACAGCATCAGCGCGACAGTGCAGGGCAACGAGCTGACTGCCGCTTCCTGTTCAGTGGCTACACAGCAGAACCTGCCGAACCGTCGCCAACTGGGAGTTGCTTTTCTCACCGACCATCTAGGCTTCATCCCCGAGATCGCCCAGCAGAACACCCGGGGAAGAAAGATGCGTCACGAGTTCGAACTGGACCGCTCGATGCACGAACTGACCGGGCTGGCCCTTGATTTTGCCCAGGCCGGCAGTGCGCTCGCGGTGTACGCCGAACTGGTATTGCCCGGCATCCAGGCGCTGCGTCCGCACCTCACCAAATTCCTCAGCACCGACTGGGAGCACGGACTCATCACTCCCCCCACCTAGATCGGGAAAATTCTAGACGGGCGGGGCGGCCACTCACACTGGCTGCCCCGCCCAGCCCTCTTCATTTGTAACCGTAAAAGGTTATTTTTTTATTGCCAATTGCTTATCCATTTTTCACCTGTTACAATACGATGTGCTACTTAGATTATAATTATGCCCACCCTCATCCTCCTTCGCCACGGCAAAACTCTCTGGAATGCCGAGGGCCGTTTCACCGGCCAAACCGATATTCCCCTCTCGGCCGAAGGCGAATTGCAAGCTCGCCTGGCTGGCGAAAAACTCGCTGATTTTGACATCTCATTAGTCCACACTTCCCTACTGACTCGCGCTATTGAAACTGCCAAAATCGCCTTGGCCGCGATTAACAAACAACATCTACCGCTGCAAACTTTTAGCGCCCTTAACGAACGGCATTATGGAGCTCTCCAAGGCAAAACCCACGCCGAGACAATCGCACTTCACGGCGAAGCGCAGGTAAAACTGTGGCGCCGCAGCTACGATACGCGCCCACCCGAGGGAGAAAGCCTGGCCGATACCGCTGCGCGCGTGCACAAACATTTTGAAGAAATAATCGAGAAAGAATTAGCTCAAGGGAAAAATATTTTGGTTACTGCGCATCATAACAGTCTGCGTGCTCTGGTGATGAAATTAGAAGGACTGACGCCTGAAGAAATTATTACTTTGGAAATTCCAACGGGAATTCCGTGGGTGTATGAATTTGGAGAAATCACCGAAAAACCTTTCAAAAGAATTCTCTAACTTTATCCCGCAAACCCCGGGAAAAAATCTGTTTTAATTTGACTACTCGGTACACCCATTTTTTTGAGTAACTTTTGCGTCGCATCTACCATTACAAATGGCCCGGAAATATAAAAGAGTCGCTCTTTAAAATCCGGCACCAGTTGACGAACTGTGGGGTCGGAAATATATCCTGTTGGCGTGTCCCAGCCCTTGGGTACACAGGTAGTGTCGGTAACGATATATTTGGTCACAATACCCAGTTCCTTTTCTGCCTGGTCAAACAGCGGCTGATAGGCAATATCTTCGCACGTACGCACCGAGTACAGCTGTGTTACAGTTCTTTTTTCTTTCGTATTCAATAAATGACGCATGATACTCGCAAAGGGCGTTACGCCAATACCCCCGGCTACAAAAACAATTTTTTTATTCTTATCACGGGGCAAGACAAAATCACCGGCGGCGGACGAGGTCATGATCGTATCCCCGGGAGCAAGCGTACAGAGCTTCTTTTTGAAACTGCTCGATGGGTCGGAAATGCGAATGCCCATGGCGACTTCGCGGCTTTCGGGTGCTGAGGCAAGCGTAAAATAGCGGCGGTTTCCACGGGTATCGGGGTTAGGGTGGAACAGTGTCCACTCGGCATACTGGCCGGGAATAAATTTCAAATGGCGCGGGGCAGTAAAAACGAACTCAAACATGTTGGCCGATAGTTTAATTTTCTCTTTAAATTTAAGCACCATGCGTTGTTTGGGACTGGCGATTGCCGAAAAAATATTACCCAGAACGAGCGCCAGTTCCGGCGAAGAAAAAATTGGCTTAAATTCAAAATGAAGCGAAAATAAAATACCCACCACAATTCCATAGAGTACTTGCATGTGTTTACGGGCGGGCGTGGTGAGTGGCTCGGTCAACATTACCGTACCAAAGAAAATAAGCGGCCAGGATAACAAAAATTCTTTGAGGAGCGCTCCCGGCGTCTCACCGGCGACAAGCCCCTTCCCCACCAAAATACCGAGCGCGACAATAAAAAACGGGATAACAATATTAAAACGATGAATTTTACGAACAATCAAAAAGCCAACGAGAGCGACCACCGGCAACAGCAATGGCGTCGCGACCCACCAAAACGATAAGCTGCTTCCCAGCACCCCACTAATAACGAGCGCGATTGCAGCCGGATTAAAAAGATGTTGTTTACGAAAAACAAGCAGGTACTTCGAGGCCATAGCGATCGCTCCGATGCCAACCATCCAGTAAATATCAGCGAGTGCAGTCGTCGGGATAAGAATCAAAAACAAAATATACGCCGTAATAAAAACCGACTCCACATTTGCCGGAATTTTGAAGAGTTTGGCGAAAATCCAATTAACCGACGCGCAGGTGACAAATAGGACTGCAAATGAAACGCCGAGTTCTGCCGGTGTGAACGCGATGATTTTTAAAAAACTGAGAATAAAAGCAACCGCTGAAATAAACGTGAGGCCGTAGAGGACAACGCGATACATCGTGAACTTGTTGAGGAAATTATCGATAAAATGCATAATAATATAAGTCCTAGGCAAGATAAGCAGAGTAGGCAGAGTAAGTTAACAAATACTTACTCTGCCTAGTACTTATTCTGCCTACTCTGCTACACAATTTAATTATTTAAAAAAAGTGCCCGGAAAATATGGTGACTTTTCAATAGAAAAATCGTGATACAAAATTACATATTCAAAATCATAGTGCGGAGCAAGCGTGGCTGACGAGACAAAGAACAGACAGGTGGAAAGCGCATCGGCCAGAAGTGCGCTATCGGCAATTGTCCAAACTGCAGCGATCGTTCGGGGCGACGCAAGCGTTGACGGATCAATGATATGGTGAAAATTTTTCCAGGCGCGCCTATTGCCTGCCGAACCACAGATACTTTCATTAGCAATGGTAGCCACACCAATTACCTCGGTGGTATCAAACGGATTTTCTAAACCGACTTCGAGCAATTTATTGGCAGGGTGCGCGTAGAACATATCTGCCCCAGCGTCGACACAAAAAGCTGTTACGCCTTCAGTATAGAGAATTTGGGCGACAATATCAATAATATACCCTTTGCCTGCCGCACCCACGTCAAGGAGCGCGGGTTGTTTGAGGGTAAGCTCTGGATACGCATACTCAAACGCTTCGTCCCACGTCGGCGGACGATGCAGCGCTTTTGGTTGGAGCGAGTATTCGGCATCATACCCTGCTTCAACCAACGTTTGAGCAATAAGCGGTGTAAAGCGGCCATTAGTCCGTTTGTACAAATCATGATAAAGGTCAAACATCGGCTTAGCGTCGCCGGGCAGCGTGTAGGTGCCCGCGCGGTGTGACATTTCGGTCACGAGCGAATCCGCCCTAAAACGAGAATAAGCCCGATCGAACACATCGATACGGGCTTTTATTTTCTCGATAATTTTTTTGGAGCTTTCGGCTGGAATTTCTTCAAAAATATCAATTTTCCAATGCGTTCCAATCGCTTCAAAATCAGCCGAAAACATACCTATTCGTGGGTTTAGGAATTCTTAGCCTGAGCCTCAATTTTAACAACAGCATCGTTAAATCCACCGGCAGTAAGCGATGAACCGGAAATTTTAGAAACTTTAATTTCATTAATTTTTTTACCAACAACTACATCACTGATCCCGGCAATGAACATACCCTGGTAACGAGTAGACATCGGGTCATTTGCCTTCGAAACAACGGTCACTTTGGTAATGACATCATTTTTAAGGGTAAGGGTAACGCCAACACCTTCAGTGCCGCCCGGTGAGCGGTAACTGCCGTCAGCCGTGTAAGTACCATCTTTATAAGAACTTTTATTTGCTGCGGGCACAGCTGCCGGAGGATTACTGGCAGGAGGCGTCATGGTATCGGTAGTAGTTGCCGGAGGGGTCGTATCCAGGCCGCCGTTCATACTTTCATCAGTCCGAATATCGCCGCCCGCACCTGTATCAGAAGGAGTCATAGCTGCGCCAGTATCCGTTGGCAAAGTAGCATTAGTCGAATCTGTGGCAGCTGCGCCGCAGCCACTAGCAGTGACTGCTACCGCTAAAAGTGAAAAAACAGCTAAAAATTTGCTGATATTCTTTTGACTCATAGTAACAGAGCATTAATGTTAATAATAAATAATTTTTAATAGTATACCGGCAACTAAAATTGGTTGCAAGCGTATTCTGTTATTACACCTAAACTGCAAATTTATTTCACGCCTCTATTAAGCTGTCATTCCCGGCTTTAATAAGTGCGCAAATTTTTGACGCAGCTTAGTAATTTTAGGATTAATCACGAACTGACAATATGGTTGACTTTCATTGTTGCGGTAATAATTTTGGTGATATTGTTCCGCTGGATAAAATAGAGTGAGCGGCTCTAGTGTCGTAACAATAGGATCTGAAAAAGTTTTATCAGCCTCAAGCTCGGCAATAAATTTTTTAGTTATTTCGAGCTGTTCGGGTGTGCTATAAAAAATTGACGAACGATACTGCGTACCCACATCATTCCCCTGCCGATTCAAAGTGGTTGGGTCGTGCGATGTAAAGTAAACCGCCAATAAATCTGTTAGCTTAATTTTAGCAGGATCAAAATCAATTTTGATCGCTTCAGCATGCCCGGTGCGACCAGTGCACACTTGTTCATAGGTTGGGTTCGGAATTGTGCCGCCTGTGTAGCCGGAAGCAACACCGGTGACCCCCTCAAGCATTTGGAAAACCGCTTCCATACACCAGAAACACCCACCGCCAAAAATAATAGATTCAGTCATACAAGTATGCGTTAGAATTTTTTAATTAAACCATCAATAATTGCAACTATTTTTGCATCATCGGTTTGAGGCAACAGCTGATGCAAATTATTGCCGAGCATTTGGCGCTTCATCGGGTCATTTGCTAATTCTTTAATTACCTGCGCCAATTTTAAACCGGTGTCCATGGTTTCGTGAAATTGGATTACGCCACTTTGACTGGCAAAATACGAAGCATTTTCTTCTTGGTGTGTTCCGGCCATCGGTAAAATAATGGCGGCTTTTGAAAGTGCGGCCAGTTCCGTGAGCGTCGCAAACCCGGCCCTGGCAACGACGATGGTAGCAAGTGCATACGCGCAAGCCATTTCACCGGTAAAAAATTTATAGGCATGGTAATTGGGAAAAATTGCTGCCACACGCTCCGCTAATTCACTGGAACGTTCTTTGCCGGTCAAGTGAATCACATGCCAGTCTTTTGGCCAGCTCGGCAGCGCTTCGACGATCATGCGGTTGATGGTGTTCGACCCTGTCCCCCCGCCTACCGCAAAAATAACCACACTTCCGGCAGGAATATTAAAATGCGTACAGGCCTGGTTGGCATTTTGACAGACTAACTCGCGCGAAGGGTTACCAATCCATTCGGTTTTTTTGGATGGAAGTTGCTTGGCGGTTTGTTCGAGCGCTGCCGTAATTTTGGTTGCCACGCTAAACATCAGCTTATTAGCCAGACCGACGCGCAAATCTTGCTGATGCACCCAGGTTGGAATCCCGAGGAACGACCCGGCATAGTGCAGCGGCACACTGACAAACCCGCCGGCAGAAACAAGCAAGTCCGGTTTTTCATACCAAATAAAAATCATGGCTTGAAAAAAGCCCACGATAATTTTGATAATATCCACAATATTCCAAAACGAAAGATAGCGGCGCCACTTTCCACCATTGAGCGGATAAAAGGTTAAACCAGCCTCTTCAACGACTTGACGCTCGGGACCAAACTTTGTCCCAACCCAAATAAACTCAGCGTCCGGATGAGCTTGCTTGTAGGCAGCGGCAACTGCCAAGAGCGGCGTCACCGGGCCAAGTGTTCCGCCACCGGAAAAAATTATTTTCATAAATTCTAAATCAATAGCTTAAAAAAGCGTAGCTTGATTCAAAAGACGAGGACCCTAATAATCCCTGAGCTTGGTAATAATATCCGACTGCTGAATGCGTTCCAAGGCTTTTGCCTCAATCTGACGGATACGTTCGCGTGTAACACCAAATTCCTGCCCCACTTCTTCGAGCGTATGAGTAACGCCGTCGGTCAGACCAAAACGCATTTCGAGAATTTTTTGTTCACGAGGCACCAAGTCTTTAACGGCAGATTGCACGTAGTCGCGGAGTATCTGGAGAGCTGCAGCACGATCCGGAGAAATATTTTTGACGTCTTCAATAAAGTCACTCAGCTGGGTGTCATCATCATCGTCACCAACCGATACTTCCAAGGACACCATATCCTGAGAAATTTTGATAATATGCTGAATCTTTTCCACCTCTTCACCCATTTCAGCAGCCAGTTCTTCTACTGTTGGATCGCGGCCAAGGTCTTGCAAGAGACGGCGGCGAACTTGCTGGAAGCGATTAATCGTTTCCACCATATGGACCGGAATACGAATCGTACGCGACTGGTCAGCCAGAGCGCGAGTAATAGCCTGGCGGATCCACCAGGTGGCGTAGGTTGAAAATTTGTAGCCTTTCCGGTGATCAAATTTTTTCACCGCGCGGAATAAACCAATATTGCCTTCTTGAATCAAATCGAGGAGCGATAAACTTTTGCCCACAAATTTTTTGGCAATTGAAACAACGAGGCGCAGGTTGGCTTCAATCAGCTTGCGTTCTGCGGCTTTGTCACCGCGTTCTTTACGCTTGGCAAGCGATACTTCTTCCTCAGTATTCAACAGTGGAATTTTACCAATTTCGCGTAAATACATCTGGATCGAGTCGGAAGAAATTTGACCCAAATCAAACGGTACATCCATATCCGGCTGGGCACCCTGAAACTGTTTAAGTGTTGTTTTTTGTTCACCGGCAACACCAAGCAAGTTGCTGGCCGTCTCTACAATTGTGACACCATTTTTATCCGTTAAATCCAAAAAACCCTCGTACAAGTCAAGGTAACATTCCGGGCGCGGCATGACGCGGCCCAGTTCAATTTCGGTGACAAAGCCGCGGTTACGGCCTTTCAGTAAAATTTCCCAAATCTGCTCCATCGTCGGCTCTACCACAATTTCCGGTTGCGGTGGAACAAATTTTTTGATCGGTCCTTTACTTGCTGACTTGGATTTGGTGTCAGCGCCTTTTTTTAAAACACTTTTTACGAGCGGTTTTTTGAGAATCTTTTTAGCAATTGCTTTGAGCGGTTTACGCTGAGCTGCTTTGGCGGCTGGTTTCTTTTTAAGTGAAACTGCCTTTGGTTTGACACTCGGGGCTTTGTTCTTCTTTTTAGAACGAGCCGCGGAAGAGAGAATGGCCTTAGCAGTCATGGGGGTAAAATTAGATATAAGACAATAATTTTATGCGAGCGATTGAATCTCCTGGAGCAACTGTTTGAGGAGCTCTGTATTCTTTTCTCTCTCAGCCTGTTCAATCCGGAACTGCAAGTCTTTGCGCTGTCGTTTGAGCCACTCCTCTCTCACTACTACAACCAAACTCTGGAGTTCTTTCAAAGCCGTAGCCGTAGTTGTGCCCGGGTAGTCGCGTTCGGCGCGCAACTGCAAAATTTCGAGCGACACCTCGGGGCTAACCGGAACATACCGCTTAAGCCAGTCAGAATCGCTTCCTTGGCTCATAGTATAGTGCTTTTCATATAAATCGTAAAGGGGCATGAATGCCGATCCTTGCATAAACCGAGCCTCAAAACCATTATTTTTAAGCTCTGGGAAATGATCCGGGTAGGCACTCAGGAGTGACCAGGTGGCGCCAAGGAGTAGCTCAAGGCGTTCGGGGCGAGACAGTGCCTTTGGAGCACTGGGGGTGTTTTTTTGCGTAATAAAGCGATTCTTTAAGACTGGCTCTTTCAGACGCCGACCTTCTTCGGCCAGTACCGAGGGGTCGATTTGAAGCCGGGACGACAACTCTTTGAGCCAAAAATCCCGCTCTACAGGGTATTGAATTCGATTAATTTGCGGAACAAGCAGACTCGCCACCGCCTGCTTGCCGGCTGGTGTAGCAGTATTTTTACCTTTAAAAGCAACCTCAAAATACCACTCCATAACCCCCTTGGCTTCTTCTACTGCCTTAAACCACACTGTCTTATTTTTTTTAATACACTCGTCAGCGTCTTTGCCGGCACCCTCGGGGATACTGACAATTTTAACTGCCATACCCGCTTCGAGCGCTGCATCGATCCCCCGCTTGTCTGCGGCGAGCCCGGCACTATCTGCGTCAAAAGAAATACACAATGTCGTCGTGTAGCGTTTTAATAATTTAAGCTGCTCAGCGGTAAGCGCCGTTCCGGAAGCCGCCACGACATTGAGCATCCCCGCCTGGTGGCACGCAATCACATCCATTTGCCCTTCAACGATAACTGCAAAACCTTGCGCCTTAATAGCTGTTTTTGCTTTAGATAATCCAAATAAAAGCCGTGACTTATCATAAATAAGCGTTTGTGGGCTGTTCACGTATTTTCCACCCGAACGCTCTGTTTCAACCAAGACACGGCCGGTAAAGCCTACCACTGCGCCCTGCACATCCGAAAGTGGAAACATGATGCGTCCGCGAAAACGATCGTAAAAGCCGCGACCGGTTTTGGGATCAGCATCTTCACGCCGAATAACGAGCCCACTGGCCACCAAGTCGTCACGCGTACAACCTTTGCCAACTAAATACTTGGTCAATAAATCCCATTGTTCGGGTGCATACCCAATATTCCACAGTTCAATAGCAGCGCGGTCCAATCCGCGCTTCGCCAAATATTCACGAGCCGGTTTGGCTTGCGGTACATCGAGTAAAATTTTGTGAAAAAAGGTAGTTGCCTTGGCGTGAATCTCAAGCAAACGGTTGCGCTGACTGCTATTAATTTCGCTCTTAAAAGTATCGAGCACGACTCCGGCACGCGTAGCCAGTATCTTGAGTGCTTCCGGAAAAGCGACTCCTTCGATTTCTTGGATAAACGCAAAAATGTCCCCCCCCTTACTGCACCCAAAGCAATGCCACATTTGCTTTTCTTCGTGCACCATGAAAGAAGGAGATTTTTCATTATGAAACGGGCAGCGTCCTTTCCAGTTGGCTCCGGATTTCTTTAACGGTACATATTCCTGGATCAACTGAACGACGCTCACCCGGTCTTTAATTGTCTGAGTATCAGTCATAGAAGTACATCTATAGTACAAGCCTCGGCCGTCCTGTCAATCCCTAGCCTCACGAAGTTTAGGCCACCTTATCTTTTTTGGGCGCACGGTTTAAAATATCAGTCGGAGCCTCAAAATCATCAAGATGCTTGATTTTTTTAGGCAGATCTTTAACTGCCGTGCCACGATCAAAAATAGTTTTGGGCGGCTGTGTTGGTGTTGGTGGCACAAAAAAGGTACTCCCTTCAGGTCCTTTTTCAGGAGCAGATGTAGTGCTGGAATTTTCCTTAACTGGGCGCGATGACGATCGTAATGTCGCTCGTTTGTTATCATAAAAAGTTGTAGCGCCAACCTCTTCGGGCACTTTCCCAGCCTGCGTTAAGTACTTTTGATTATCGCTACCTTCAGCAAACGTTTCAGTGTCATTGTCAGTAATAGTTTTTTTTTCGAATGCGAGCGCACTGTCAACGGCAAATTCGTCCGGTCGCCCCAATTCGACCCCGGCTCGCTCAAGCTCCGCTTCGTCAAGTGCAATCGGTATTCCTCTATATTCACATATATTAATTACTTTACTCGAAAGCGTACCCTTTAAAACCGCGTTTGGAATGTTTTCAGTTAAAATCCTTTGAACCGTCTGATAATCCCGGGCATTAAAAAGATCGTCACCAAAACGAGCGGCAAATTGTTCTGAAAGTCCGATTCCGGGTTTTGATAATAAAATTTTAAATTCTTCACGCCTAATCACATCAACCAAAGCCTCAGCGCGTTCTTGGGATAACGAAAATTTTTCAATTAAAAAAGCACTTATTTTTTCGGGGTCACGCAGCTCATAGAGCTCGCTGGCCTGTTGTGGCACCAAATGATTTGCAAGATCGGGCTGCTCGGATAAAAATTTTTTAAACCTAGCAAAACCAAAATGACGATTTTGCACGTGCTCTGGCAAGTAGCGAGAATCTTTTTCCATAGTAAAGATCTATGTATATAAAAAATTTTCAAAACTGGACTATTTTTCGATAAATTTTGGCTACTGCAGACACTACATAGTCGATGTCGGCCTTAGTTGTTTTACGTCCCAAAGAAAAACGAATACACTGACGTGCTGCTTGATCTGACATGCTAATGGCGGTTAGCACATGCGATGCCTCGCGACTCTGACTCGCGCAGGCCGAAGCAGCGGAACACGAAATACCGGCCTGATCAAGATACAAAAGCAATTGATCGCTTTCCAGGCGCGGAAATAAAATATGTAAATTATTTGGCAAACGTTCGTCACCTATTTCCGGACCATTCAAAAGGACTGATGGCAAAACCTTTTTCAGCTCTTCCCAGAAATACGCTGTAACCATTTTCACCCGGCCGGATTCCTTGCTGCGCAGGCTATCAGCAAGTGTAAGCGCTTCGGCAAATCCCACGATTGCAGGAACATTTTCAGTTCCGGATCTAAGATTGCGCTCTTGCCCGCCTCCGGCAAGAAGCGCGTCAAGAATCACTCCCGAGCGCACATACAGGCAGCCACTCCCCTTTGGCCCATATACTTTACTACCGTTCAGCGTCATCATATCCACATGAAGCTTTTCGACATTCAATTCCAAATAATTACTTGCCTGGCAGGCATCAACGTGAAAATAGGGAAAGGTGGTATTATTTTTTTGATGATACTTTTGAATCGCCCGGCCAATTTCGGCAATTGGCTGAATTGAGCCGATTTCATTATTGGCATACATGACCGAAACCAAAATTGTCGCCGGGGTAATAGCAGTGATGATTGCTTCAGGATGCACAATACCAACTTCGTTTACGGGAACATAGGTAATATCAAACCCTTCATAATAGTATTCGCGCAGCGGTTCGAGCACTGACGGATGCTCAATGCTGAGCGTCACAATATGTTTCCCTACGGCAGCTTGCGACCGCACAGTTCCGCGAATCGCTAAGTTGTTTGCTTCAGTTCCCCCGCTCGTGAAAACAATATTTTCGGGATTGGTGCCAAGTATTGTTGCTACTTTTTTTCGGGCGGTTTCGACTGCTGTTTTGGCTGAAATGCCCAGTTTGTAAATTGCCGATGGATTGCCAAAGGACTCCTTAAAAAAAGGAGTCATCGTTTTCAATACACGCGGCTCAAGTGGCGTAGCGGCAGCGTGGTCAAGATAGACGGATTTTTTTTCCATACCTGACTAGAACGGAAGAGTTAAATTAATACTTTTTTTGACTCCCGCTTCAGAGTGTTGTTTCGGAAAAGAAAAATCAACGGCAAACGGCAAAACTTCGTTGGTTAACGACTTGTAAAACAACTGCTTATTCTTGCGTCCAAAATCATACACTTCTTTCGTAACCAAAACGTCCTGTTCGCAATATTTCTTGATTTCATCAATCTTACCTTCCTTCCACCAGCGGATGGCCTGTAAACCTTCCGCACTTTTTTTAACGTTATCGAGCGTTGCCTGCGCCACATCGTCGAGCTTAAGGCGAATTCCAAGACTTTCTTTAATCTTTTTAAGCAAATCGAGGTTTGGAAATTGCAGGAGGTCACCAAGATAATAGTTATTTAAAACCGGCAAATCGAAATGTTCGCTGTTATACCCGATCAGTAAATCAGCATGCTCAAAAATTGGCCAGAGTTTTGGCAATTCGTCTTCGGTAAAACTTTCATAGGTATCGGTGGCGTAGTAGTATAGCGACACTACTGACACGCGTAATTTCTTGAAGTCATTATCGACGTCGGCAAACGTATTTTGGGTTTCAATATCAAAGACAATTTGATTGTTCATACAGTATCATTCTTTATTTTACTGTCAGAGCATTAACAATCTGATCGAGCAGAACAAAACTCGCTTCCTTTTCATTACGTTTTTTAACTTCTACCGCATTTTGAGCCAAGGTCTTTTTCGAGACTACAATGCGAAGCGGAATACCAATCAAATCAGCATCCGCAAACTTGGCACCAGCCGACACATCAGCGCGATCGTCGAGAAGCACCTCAACTCCTTTGGCTAGTAATTCCTGATAGAGTTTTTCTCCGGCTGCAAAAACGGCCTCATCCGGGCCAAGTACGGTCATATGCACCTGATACGGCGCAACGGCCATTGGCCAACAAATCCCTTTTTCATCATTAAAAACTTCGACCAGCGTTCCCATTATACGCGAGGGTCCGATACCGTAACAACCCATTTCAATAGGCTTATTTTCTCCTTTGTCATCCTGGAACGTAAAACCAAAAGCGGTGGTAAACCGTTGGTGCAATTTAAAGATATTTCCTACCTCAATCGCTTTCTTTGGAATCAAAGCAGAATTTGAACATTGGGGGCAGGTTGCTTGCTCGGCAATAATTTCTTGATTAACAGCAATCTGGCATTTTTCACAAACATGAATCGTGTCTTCACCGATCTCGGAAAGTGTTTGATACTCGTGCGAATACTTACTAAAATCGCCTCCTGAAGCATAGGTCAACAGCGTACGCTCGCCAATACCAAGACGCTGATAGATTTTGGTATACGCCGTTTGAACTTTTTCATAATAGATATCTAAGTCTTCATTCGAAGTATGGAACGAATACAAATCCTTCATGTTGAATTCACGACCGCGCAGGAGCCCAGACTTAGCACGCGGCTCGTTACGAAATTTATTTTGAATTTGGTACACCGCCACAGGCAGGTCGTGATACGAAAAAGTGTAGCGCTGCACGAGTGGAGTCACAATTTCTTCGTGGGTAGGATTTAAGACCAGCTTACTATCCCCTTGTCCAAGCATGTGAAACAATACGTCCATAGTATTGCGGCCAGTCGCTACATAACTTTCTTCCTGGGTCATGGCCGGCATCAAGATCTCCTGGGCACCAATAGCCGATAATTCTTCGCGAATGATATTTTGAATTTTAGTAAGGACTTTAAGACCGAGCGGTAAATAATTATATACACCAGCCATTTGTTTTGAAATAAAGCCGCCTTGCGTCAAAAGCTCGGCATTACGGCTTTCGGCATCGGCCGGAGCTGTTTTACTGGTTTTTCCAAACAGATGAGAATAGCGCATATCAGAAAATAGTTTTGTATAAGGTAATTAGAGTCCAATATCAAGCCGAGCAATTTGGCCGGGCTGCAATTGTGTTGGCTGTGTTGGGGGTTTGGGCGCAGCAGGTGGAAGTGAAGGCGTGACGGGCGGAGGCGCAACCTCAGGTTGTGGCGCGGGGGCCGCAATAGGCTTTGCAGACGCTGGCGAAGCGAGAACAGGTTGAGCTCGGGGTGAGGTTACTTGCGGCGCAGGTGACAATTCTCGCGGCTGAGCGGGTGCGCCTAAATTAATTGGCTCAGGAGCGCTTCGGTCATCGGCGCGCGGAGTCGAACGCGAATCGCTACTGCCTGCATTTTGCTGGGGCGGAGGCGACTGCCTAGGCGGCCTGGAATCATTTCGCGGCCGATCATTTGATGAAGAATTATTTTTGGGCAGCATGGCGCTCAGCGATATCCCCTGTTGGGAGGGATCAACTAAAAGCACTTGTTCGCCTTGCGATGGAGCACTGCCACCAGCACCTTTCTTTTTGCGTCGCCGTTTTTTCTTGCGTTCGCCATCAGCATTCATGGATCCGCCGGCAGGAGCAGTGCTATTTGCCACTGTTTGCGACGCTGGACGAGGCACATCGCGTGCAGGCTCGCGTTGCGAGGCTGATTGCGCTACACCTACTACGGATGTGCGCTGCATACTCTGAACCCGCGCTGAAGAAGGCGTAGGTGCACTGGGGGTTGGCAACGGACCAGTGCGATTAACATGAACGGTTCGTTGCGGCTGCGTACTGACGAGGCTGGCTGGAGCCGGAGCAGGGGTAGATACTGACGATTTTGGTACAGAAACTTGAGGCGAAGCAGCTGGAGCTGAAGTTTGCCCCAAAGGAGTAGTGGGCGCCGGAGACGGAGCTGGTGCGGCGGGTGCAGAAGGAGGAGTTTGCGGCTGGTCTTCTTTAAAGAAGACCGGCTGATTTTGTTCCATAGCAAGCTCGGCTTCAACTTCTTCGGGAAGAAGCACCATGCCGCTCCAACGAGCAATTTTATCTTCAATCGTATTGCGGTTCACAGCGTAGCGCTCGCGTGACACCCGAATAACTTTATCAAAACTTCCGGTCGGACTTCCGATCGGCGGCAAGGTCATGGCGCTAAAAGGACGCGACGCAACGCCGTCGATCATAAGTTTGAGGTACACATGATACTTCGGCAAATTCACCAAGTCTTCTTCAACAAAGGTGGGAATAAATTCTTTAGCCAGAATTTCGGCATCACTTGATCCAACACGAAACGTCACCATCGTACCGACGTTACCGATAACTGCGGCCAACACTTTTTCATCAAGCTGTTCCATGTACTGATGCGCCATAATCAAATCCAGACGGTACTTACGCGCTTCAGACAAAATATTAGCAAAACTTTCCGTCGCAAAGTTCTGAAACTCATCAACATACAAAAAGAAGTCATTACGCAGGTGTTCTGGCGTATCAACGCGTTCCATGGCCGAAAGCTGGATTTTAGTAATGAGCATACCACCAAGGAGGCGCGAATTATCTTCACCAATGCGCCCCTTTGAGAGGTTCATGATAAAAATCTTTTTGGTATCCATGATCTGGCGGATATCAATACGCGATTTTACCTGGGCGACAATATTACGAATAATTGAAGCCGACAAAAACTGACCAATCTTGTTTTGAATAGGCGCAACAGCTTCTTGCTTATATTTATCGCTATACCCGGCAAATTCGGTTTGCCAGAAAGCCTTTACCACCGGGTCTTTAAGGTTGGCAACAACACGCTTGCGGTATTCGTTATCAGCGAGCAAACGATTAATCCCGAGGAGGGTGGTACCCGGGAAATCCAGCAGCGCCAAAATTGTATTATTCAAAATATATTCCATACGCGCACTCCACACGTCTGGCCAGATTTTTTTGAATACACCCATGAGCCCTGAGGTAACCAAATGTTTATACTCCGGGTTAATTGCTTCTAAAATATTAAACCCGATCGGATAATCAATGTCTGATGGATTAAAATAAACAATGTCATTTATGCGGTGGGGTGGAATATAATTAAGCACTTTTTCAGCAAAGTCACCGTGCGGGTCAACGAGCCCAATGCCATGACCTGAATAAATGTCATTAAGCACCATGTTTTCCAAAATAGTCGTTTTGCCCATACCCGTCTTTCCAACCAAATACATATGGCGCCGCCGATCATCGATTTTAATGCCAAAACGCCGGTTTTGATTCCGGTAATTGGTCATGCCAAAAAAATTGATCCCAGGGTCAATTGTGGCAGCTAATTTTTCATTTTGGGCCTGATCGTGACTATCCATAGATAGCTCTAGTATACAATGGTTAGCCAAAAACAACAAGATAAAGCAAACAATCGTTCTTGAGCGTATGTATCTACCTGCTAAAAGAAATATCGTCAGCCGGATCACTTCCTTCAGGGTACATTTCTTTTACCCGCCGGAGTGCTTCGTCAAATATCTTGGCACCATATTTTCGAAAAGCCTTGCTCCCCCGGTCAGATTTTTTGAGCGCTTCAACAGTACTAACAGGTTGCCAACCATAGGCTGCAGTATGAGCGATAAAGGTAACCACTTCCCCATCAACAATCATTTCAACATACGGTGTCGCGTGCATGGACTTAAGCCCCGAAATGCGTAAATTATTCGGCCCAATTTCTTGTTCTTGTCGTGGCGGTGAGGTGTAGCGCGGCTCGCGGGCAAGTGCTTCAAGATATGCCTTGAGCTTCCCTAAACTTTCAGGTGTTAATGAAATACTTTTTTCCTTCAGCGCCTCTTGCACCAAATAAATATTTTTACCAATTTTAATTTGTAAACGATTTTCTAGAGCGTCAAGCACAAGTTCGCCCGTTTGAGATTCCGCTGCCACCCCTTTTGCAACTACTTCGACAACAAGTGGCAGCGACATCTTGCGGTCAAGTGCGCTTATGAGTGCTTTTAAAACCAAAAAATACGACGCATCAATACTGGGTGAAACTTCTATTGCGTTTTCTGAAAATTCTTGCGGCAAAACTCGTTCCATATACTTTAAAAATACTTAATTGCATTTTCCCCAAAGACCCTTCTTTGCCTCCCGTGCCTTGGCTTCGGCGGCCACAAACACCTTGCTATATTTTACGTCGGGTGGAAATGTTGCGGCAAGGGCATACCCCTCTTCCACTAATTTTAAATTAAGCAATGTGCCATCTTCTAAATAAACATAGCGCAGCAATCGATGATACCGATCCATATCTGAAACATCCTTTGAGAGACGTACTTTTTGGCCTAACACCAGGCTTTTATTATATGCCGAAGCTTCTTTACCAAAGCATTGCACTCCTTTTCGCGGATCGACAGTTTCGGGTGTATCTACGCCTATATAGCGTACACGCTGGCCTGTTGAAAGCTCAACAGTATCTCCATCGATAACTCGCGTAATGGTAGCGAGCGTAGTAGTGGTGCTATCGACTGTTTGACTTGTTACCGGCTGCACGTCTACATCGTCAGGCGCAATAACGCGAGGAATGGCTGGTGTAGCCACAAAAGTATGCTGTTTGTAATACAAAATAGCTGACAAAACAATAAAGACAATTGCGTTAATCACCACCCAAACAGATTTCTTAGAATTTAAAATATTTTTCACAAAAATTACTTAGAGATTACGATTAGCTTCAGCCCGTTCTTCGGGACTCATAAGTACAAGACCTGTAATTAAACATTGAATCACAAAAAATAATCCGCTCACGATAAACGCTATAGATTGCACACGACATACTTTCCAGATACCAAACCAAAAAGTAGAGCAGCCGGTATTGAGCCAGGGAATATTTTTTAATACCGGAATAAAATTAATTGGCAAAAATGTAGCAAACATAAAAAACACAACGAAAACACCAAGAACCTGAGAAAATTTGAACACCTTTTTTCGATTAACAACATTCATAAAGCCCAACAAATTAGATAAATAACTTGGCAAGCTCCTTAACATCGATGTCACCGGGGTTTTTAATAATTGAATGTACCGAACCTCCCCCATCACCCTCGTAACGAGGTAAAATATGCCAATGGATATGCGGAACGACCTGGCCGGCAGCAGCGCGTTCATTAATGCCAATATTTACTCCATCGGGCTTTAAGATTGTGTTCACCCGGCGAAAAGCACTATCAAGTCCAGCCATAAGCTTACGTGATTCTTCGGCTGTTAAGTCAACCAAGCTTCCGACATGTTTTTTTGGCACTACAACAGTGTGCCCCTTGGCATGCGGAAAAACATCTAAAAAAGCAAGCACGAATTCATCTTCATACACTGTGTAATTTGGAACTTCTTTGGCAATAATTTTGCAAAAAATACAGTTCATACTACTTATTAAAATAAAAAACTATTTTGTATATTGCCACACGCCAACACCGCCAAAAGCTGCCTGAAACTGCGGTGTTACTTTTCTAGAATCAAAAGGAGCGACTAAAAAACATTTTTCTGCGCCTGTTATTTTAAAAGCCTGATCAAGCACTGCTCTGTCATTCGGATCGGCCGCCAGCGAGGCATATATTTTTTGTTGCTCGGGCTGTTCAAAGTCATGTGAAATCGGGAAGCCTCCGCCAATGATCGTTTTACGGCTCAATGCTTCAAGCGCAAGGAGCGGGTACGTCGCCGCTATCACACATGGCTTCCTAACACCGCCTACGCGCAGGACTTGCTGCATGGCAATATACTCACTCTGGCTTACCGTCAGCGTATCTGGCCCCAGCGTAAAAGAAGTACTGATAGCAATACTTACCAGCAAACAACCTCCGAGTATTACCGATTTCTTGGGCACAAAAGCAAATCGTCGGGCAACATACTTCAGGGCAACAACAACCAAAAAAATACTGATCAGCGCCAAAATCGGTTCAAGCCGACGCGTTAACACTTGCTCGCCTTGAAAAAAATAACGGCTCACACCATACGCTCCAAATATTCCGACCCCTAGCGTCAGAAACCAGCCTGATACGGCAGTTCTTTTTTTAATGAGCGCATACCAACCCAGACAGCAAAGAGCCCACCATGCTACCGCGAGCCCTACCAGCCACCAACGATTCAACGTAAAAAGATTTGGCACGAAACTAGCGAGGGGCACCTGATTAAAAAGTATATTACCAGCTGTAATATCGTGTGGCCTTGGCCCCGCTGCCAAATACACTGCACTAAAATTACCAATTGCTTGCTGAGCCTGAGCCAACCACAGCATGCGCGGCACCAGCGAACTGTACCGGGCAAAATATTCTAAAGCAGGAAAAATACCAAGTATGCCAATACTCCCTACTACCACAACCGCAGAAAAGCCGGATACTGTTTGAATATTTTTACGGCGCAGTTGTAAAAAAAGTTCGGACACCATAAAAGCAAAGGCTCCGACTAAAGCGTAGAGCGCATACCCAGCACAGAGCACGGCAAATAAAAGACCGATGGGAAAAAGCTGTTTGCGCTCGGGCATTACCAACCTTTTGACGAGCAACGTTATAAATAATAAACAGACTAAAAATCCAAAACTAACCGGCAAAGTAAATGATCCCGTGCTCGTTAAAGCAAATGGTAAAAAACTAAGCAGCACCGCAACAAAAGGCCATTCTCGTTTCCAGCTCAATATTTGAGCCAGTTCATATATAAGTAGCGGGACGACAATTCCAAACAATATCGGCAGCAACCAACGATTAATATCAAGCAATGAAACTGCCGTAACGCTGCCGACAAGCGCACTTACTCCCCACATTTGACTATACGATACAAGCCCAAGATCAATTTTATGCTTTGGACTACTCGCGCCATCACTGATAGCTGGCACAACGGTTCCCTCCCCCCGAATCAATCTCTCTTCGGTAGCCATGTGCCTCCAACCATCCGCGCCATAGAGCAGCGAATGCGTCAGTGGAATATAGCTATGAATTAGTAGACTATGGAAAACAAAAACAATCAATACTAAACGGCTTGTAAACTTAGAGAAAATAAGCAAGACAAGAAGAAACGTCGCTGCGGAAAAGACATAAATAAAAGCTGGGTGAATAGTTTGCCACGGCGTGGTAATAACCCCGCTACTCTTTGAAATAACGAGTAAGCCCAGGGCAAAGAGCGCAAACACCCCGTACAGCACCAAAATAATTCGTGATGCTGTTGCACTAAAAAAACCATGCGAATGTTCTACCGAAACTCGCTCATCAACTTTTTGTTCAGGCATCTTAAAAGCTCCGAGCCATAACCAGACAAGACCATTCACCCCTAAAATTATAACAGCCAACAGTGGTGAAAAAATATCCGCAAGTACGGCGAGGCCCGACAAAGCCGCAACACTCATAAAGCTGATCCATGCGCCCACAACCTTTTGCGTTAGTGTGTGTGAAAAACTAAAAAAGCACTGCAACCAAGCATACGCCCACTCACCAGTACTCAAAAAATAGAGTACGAGCCCGAGTAAACCGAGCCCAAAAAAATGCACCCCGCTCCACGAGACTCCTAAAAAAATAAGGCTGGCTCCAAAAACCGCAAAAACAGGTCTTTTCATAGTATCTATGAGTATAGCATCTTTAATCCTTTATCATCCACCGACTTACCCCCATTCCTTCCCCACCCTATACTTGCCGGGTAACCCCAAAGTACGTTACCATAAGGACACTCATTTTAATCCTCATGCCACCCGATAACGTTGACCGCATACCTCCTCAAAGCCTCGAAGCCGAGATGTCCCTTCTCGGTGCTGTTTTGATTGATAAAGATGCGATGCTTAAAATTGCCGATGTGGTTCGGGCTGAAGATTTCTACAAAGACGCGCATAGCCGCATTTTTGAATGCATTATTGAACTCTACGACAAAAATGAACCGCTCGATCTTTTGACACTCAGTAACCGTCTCGAAGAAAAGGGTGATCTGGAACGTATCGGCGGCCGCAGTTATTTAGCAGCACTGACAAACGCCGTACCGACCGCTTCGAACATTGTTCATTACGCCCATATTATTCATAAAAAGGCTACGCGCCGCCGCCTTTTGGCCGCTTCACAAGAAATTACCCGCCTTTCGTTCCAAGAAGATGAAGAAGATATCGAACAATTACTCGACCAGGCCCAGCAGCATCTGTTCGGTGTTTCACAAATTTATTTTAAACAAGCCTTCACTCCGATTCGTGGTGTTCTAGCCGATGCTTTTGACCGTATCGACGAACTCCACAAAAATAAAGGGCAGTTGCGGGGCGTACCGACCGGTTTTACGGGTCTCGATAATCTCATGGCCGGTCTTCAAAAATCGGATCTTATTATTATCGCTGCTCGCCCGAGTGTGGGAAAATCTTCACTCGCCCTTGATATCGTTCGCCATATCGGCACCAAGCAAAAAGTACCCGTCGGTCTTTTCTCGCTGGAAATGAGTAAAGAACAGATGGTAGATAAAATGCTCTGTTCCGAAGCTAACATCGACCTGTGGAAATTGCGTACCGGCCACCTCTCCGACCGACCTGAAGACGATGATTTCCCGCGCATCGGTCATGCTATTGGTACTTTGTCTGAAGCGCCGATTTTTATCGATGACTCGGCTGATGTGAACATCATGCAAATTCGCACCAAAGCCCGGCGCTTACAGGCGGAACATGGTCTTGGACTTATTGTTATCGACTACTTGCAGCTCATGCAATCACGCGGTAATATTGAGAACCGTGTACAAGAAGTTGCCGAAATCACGCGCGGGCTTAAAAGTATCGCTCGTGAGCTGAATGTACCGGTTATCGCCCTCTCGCAGCTCTCACGTACCGTGGAACAGAGTAAACCGGCCATCCCGAAGCTTTCGCACCTGCGTGAATCAGGTTCTATTGAGCAGGATGCGGATATCGTCATGTTTATCTACCGCAAATCTGCTGATCGTAACTACCGCCCGGAAGAAATTCCGCCCGACGAGCGCAACCTCGCCGAAATCCATATTGCCAAACATCGTAACGGTCCGACCGGCGTCGTGAAGATGGCGTTTGTAGACGCGATGGCGTCGTTTCGCAATCTTGATACCAGTTTCGTTCCGCAGACAAATATGGTACAAGAGTTGAAACCAAAATCAGCTTTTAGGAAACAAGAAGGTGGCGACCCGGAATTTTAAAAAACTTACTTACTAACCATTAATTACACATATATGTCCATGTTCTCGAAACTCAAAGAATTCAAAGACCTTCGTGATCAGGGTAAAAAACTGCAGGAAGCCCTTGGCGGGGAAAGTGTCACCACCACTGCTGTTGGTGACAAAGTTGTTGTTTCGCTTAACGGCAACCTCGAAATTACTGCTCTCGCGATTGACGACGAGCTCTTGAACCCAAGCATGAAAGAAAAACTCCAAAACGGCATCAAAGAAGCCCACGCCGAAGGCCTCAAAAAAATGCAGCGCACCATTGCCACTAAAATGCAGGAAATGGGGGGATTTGATTTGCCGGGGATGGGAAAGTAGACCGATAGTACTAAGCAGAGTAGGCAAAGTAAGCAAATTAAGTTAACGATCGTTTTGCTTACTCTGCTTAGAACTTACTCTGCCTAATTTGCTTCAATGTACTCCCCTTCCATCAACAACCTGATTACTGAACTCAAAAAACTACCGTCGGTCGGCCAGCACACCGCCGAGCGGTATGTTTTTTATTGGCTCAAATCCGGTAAAAAAGATGTTACCGAACTCATGCTGGCCCTCAAGGAACTGATTGAAAATGTTCGCAGCTGCGAAGTTTGTTTTGATTTCAGTGACGCCAGCCCGTGCAGTATTTGCAGTAATGCCAAACGCGACCACACCACGATTATTGTCGTGACCGATTCGCAAGACTTGCAAGCTATAGAAAATACCAGCGAATACAAGGGTGTGTATCACGTCTTACGCGGACTGCTCGACACGACCGACGACACCAGTCTTGCCCGAACAAAAATAGTTGAACTTCTCAAGCGTGTTCAAAATGAATCTATCACCGAAATAATTTTCGCCCTCAATCCCAACCTCGCCGGCGAAACCACCACGCTCTACCTCGAACGCGAAATAAAAAAACTAAAACCGAGCACCCGCATCACCCGCCTCGCCCGCGGCCTCCCCATGGGCAGCGACTTACAGTATGCGGATGAAATTACCCTCAGTAATGCCCTTAAAGGAAGAACAGAACGATAATAAAACAATTACTTAACAGGCCTCACCACTCCCCGAGCGCTTACCTGTTGAGCCAGGCAGTTCGAGATGAGTTTGAGCGTTCGGTAGGACAGATGCCACAGTTCCGGCACAGGAACATTGGCAGCTGAGCGAGAACGAATCCGAACTGGCCGCGAAACAGGTATCAGCTCGGCAGTTTTAGGCTCCACCCTTTTGCTGCCAAAATGGGTGGAAAAGAAAGCTACACGCAAGAAACCCTGGATTCCCGCCTGCGCGGGAATGACACGTGAGCGACGGTGCACCTTACCCACCCCTACCCCGCCCGAGCGGGAAATTAAAAACGAAAAATAAAAAATCCTCCGATATTTTCGGAGGATTTTTTGAAGAATTTTATTGAATCTCTACCTGAGTAAAGCGCTGGCGATGACCATGTGCTTTGTGGTAGCGAGTTTTGTTTTTGAACTTACCAACACGGACAGTGCGGCTCTTGCCTTGTTTCAAAACCTTGGCCGTAACCGTAACACCTGAAAGATACGGAGCGCCTACCTGTACGTTTTCACCCGCATCATCAGCGGTCAAAAGCACTTGTTCAAAGGTGGCTGTATCGCCTTCATTAAGTTCTAATTTTTCAATTTTGAGGATTTCACCGGTCTTAACCAAATATTGTTTTCCGCCGGTAGCAATAACTGCGAGCATACGAAGTCTTTAGATGTATAATAATGCTAAGTGTAAAAGTGGGCTTAGTATACCAAAAACCCTATTGTTAGTCAAGCCCTAGCGAGCCACAACCACGCTATCCCCCACAGCGAGACCATGCTCTTGAGCAAAACCAGCCGGAAGTTCAAGAACACTGTCAGACGGCAGGCGGGCTGCATAAACTACAAGCCCCGATTCGGTTGGTGAAGGATCCGGGGCTAAATTGGGGGCAATATCCACAATTAACCCATTTTGAATCCAAATAATATCAAGTGAAAACTTCATATCTCGCATAACCATGGGGTGCTGCTCGCTGGCTGGAAACACAAAAAGCATACCGCCGTATTTACCCAAACTTTTACGATCACTCAGGCCCTTAAACCAGTGTGCAGGGGTATGCGCCACGAGGACTTTCACATCTTGACCGCCAACCCGAACAATTGCCTTAGGCCAATATAAAGTCGCAAACCAGATACCGAGCGCCACCACAATCATCGCCACAAAAAAAAGTGCGTGCCACACCTTAAACGTGCGTGAAGACATTGTTGCAGCTTGTTTTTTTCCAAACATATACACTTATTTTTTCTTTTTATTAAGCCATATAGCCACGAGCAGCATGGCCGCGGCCAAGAGGCCAAGCGCCGCAAATTTAACGCGGCTTTGAAGCGTTAGCGTAGTTAGTCCAAAGAGAAACGCCACTACATACATAAACACAACCGTCGTTCGCTCGCTAAACCCAGCGTCCCGCAGGCGAAAATGCAGGTGTTCTCGATCGCCTTTAAAAACAGGCTGCTCACGATTAAACCGAACATAAATGACGCGCAAAAGATCAAGCGCCGGCACAGCCATTACGAGAAGTGCTGTGGCAATTTTACCTCCGGAAATAATAGCCAGGATGCCTAAAATAAAACCAATAAAGAGACTGCCGCTTTCACCCAAAAAAATTGAGGCAGGATGAAAATTAAAAATAAGAAAACCCAGCACCGCGCCCAGCGCGATGAGTGCTAAAAGTCCAACATCGGGCTGAAAAAACTTTTTAGTATGCGTCAGCAAAAAAATCATCAAAAAACCTACCCCCGTAATTCCAGAAGACAGCCCATCGAGCCCGTCTAAAATTTTTGTGGTGTACATCATCCCCATGAGCCACAAAAAAGTGACAAAGCTCGCCACTATACTAAAAACGCCAAAAGTTCCCACCTGGACATTCCACACCTGAAGATTAATACTTCCGCCCCAAGGGTTAGTAACTTCGCCAAGGCCAATACCAGTGCCAATAACAATGAGCGCAGCGAGCGCCGTAACCAGCATGCGAATCCAGGGCGCCACTGACTGCCGGTCGTCTAAAATTCCCATGACTACAATAAGCGTGGTGGCCCAAAAGATGCCCCAAAGCTGCTCTGGCGTGATATGCGGAGTAAGAAGTGTTGTCGCTCGCGCAACATAGAGTACAACCAACCAAAACGAAACGTAGAGTGCTACACCGCCAAGGAGCGGTGTCCGGACAGCGTGTAGTTTACGCTCCCCATCCGGAACGTCTACGATTTCTAAAAGCACTGCTACTTTACGAACAACCAGGGTGGCAACAATTGAAATTACGACAGCAGCTAAAAAATACACCAACATACAAAAACCATGTCTTACCAAAAAGCCATCTCAACAACGTGAGATGGCTTTTAGAGTAGCATACAAAAAATATTTTTCAAAACAAAAGCTTACTTTTTGGCAATAGCCAAATCTGTTGTTTGAGATCCATTTACCCGATTAATACGGGCGACCGGGACCATTTTTAATTCAGCTAAGCGCGCCTGCACACTGTTCATGGAGCGATACGTTGCCACTTCTACTTCCATTTTTTGCTGCTCGGCAGTCAACTCAGCAATAGCCGTTTCATACCCTTTGATCTCATAGCCCAGTGCAACCGATGACCCAGTGCGAAGCACATAGGCCATACTGGTCACGACTAGCATCGCCAAAAGGGCGATACGCATTCGGGTGCCAGTCATCCAACCGGGCAGCTCGAGCGCCTGAAAAAAACGTAGTACCTGGGTATATTGGCCAATAAACTGTCGTTTAAGTGACATATTTTCTAACGTTTTCCCTGTTCCCTCCTAGTGGTAGTTGGGGCAGCTTTAAACTTTTTCAATAACCCTGAGTTTAGCGCTTCGAGATGGCGCATTTTTAGCGACCTCTTCGTCCGAAGCCATAAGTGGTTTTTTAGTAATAATTTTGAATTCTTTGGCTGGTAAACTTTGGAAAAAATGTTTGACGATTCTGTCTTCAAGCGAATGAAAGGAAATAACTGCCAGTCTTCCTCCACCCCTGAGTGCGACCACTGCTTGAGGCAATGCTTGTTCGAGTACCTCAAGCTCGTGATTAACAGCGATCCGGAGCGCTTGAAAAACTTTAGTAGCCGGGTGCAGACCTCCAATCCACGGAATTTCTTTGGTGCTTTTTAATTTAGTGCGGTAGACTTTTAGAATAATTTCTACCAACTCATTGGTCTTTTCAATCGGCGCCACTTTTCGCTGCCCTACAATTGCTTCTGCAATTTCTTTACTCAAATCTTCTTCACCGTACCGCTTAAAAATTTTGACCAGCTCTTCTTCATCGGCGGTATTCACAATGTCAGCTGCAGTCGTATAGTCACTTTCAAACTTCGTGCCATACCGCATGTCTAACGGCTCACTCTTTTCAAAACTGAATCCCCGCCCTCGCTCGGCAAATTGCGGTGTTGACCAGCCCAAGTCCATGAGTATCCGGTCGACCGGTGCGAACTCTTTTTCATTCAGGATTTTTTGCAAATCAGCAAAATTTCCATGAACAAACGTTACTTGGTTTTCAAAACGGTACAGATTTAATTTAGCCCTAAGGAGCGATTCAGTATCAGCATCGATACCAAGCAATTTTCCGTTCGGACCAATTTTTTCAAGGATCTTTTCGCTGTGCCCTGCGTCGCCAAGCGTGCAGTCAACGACGTGCAAACCTTTTTGTAAGTTGAGCGTGTCAATGACTTCTGTAAGGAGTACCGGTACATGTCTATCCATATGCGTGTGCTAATGACTAATTCTTGCTTACACGCCAAGCTCCCCCATTCGCTCCGCGATAACACTGCTTTCACTTTCGGTTTGTAGTTTATAGGCTGCCCATTTTTCGGCGTCCCAGAGTTCGAGCCGGCTATAAAGCCCGGCAATGACCACATCTTTTTTGAACCCGGCAAATTGGCGCAGGTATTCAGGGATAATGATGCGACCCTGCTTATCGACTTCGACGTCCATGGCACCCGCCAGCATCAGGCGTGCAAAGGCACGACTGTTTGATTGCGAGATTGGCAAGGCCGATAATTTTTCTGCTAATTTTTCCCATTCCGTTTTGGTATAGAAAAATAAACAGTTATCGAGCCCGCGGGTTACCACGCCACCCTTTTTAAGTTCGTTTCGAAACTTAATCGGGATCGCGATGCGGCCCTTGTCGTCAAGTGAGTGGGAGTATTCGCCGATAAACATAGTTTTTGTAAGTAGGGTGAAGTTCTGAAAGACAAGCATTGTCTCAAAATTTTCACCACTTTTCCCCACGTGCTTCCATTTTACACCACTGTAGTGCACCAGTCAACACTTCAACCCAAAATGATTTTGGTATTTTTTTGGCTAAGATATAACAAAAAATCCCACACTAGCTTTTAAGTGTGGGATTCTTGTGGATAAGTACTTTTTTTAAATCTCGATGGTCAAAAGCGGACTTGCAACACTCACTTCTACCCCAACTTCAGTGCGCAATTTTTCAGCGAGTGATGCCGAGGTATGTGCCTCGCCGTGATTAAGCATAATTTGCTTAGGCTTATATTTCAGATCAGCAATCCATTTGGTAAGTTTATTTTGGTCAGCATGGGCTGACAGGGCGCCAATTGCTTTTACCTGGCACTTTACAGCAACAAGCTCTTTCATCACGCGCACCGGCGACTCACCATCCAAAATTTGCCTGCCCAGCGTGCCTTCGGCTTGGTAACCGATAATTAAAAGCGTATTACGCTCATCGGATAAATAGCGAAGTGCATGGTGCACAATTCGCCCGCCATTCATCATACCCGCGCCCGCGATAATAATTTTCGGGCCGGGCGTATTGTTAATTTTTTTAGATTCTTCGCGTGTCTCGCACATGGTAAGGCCAGGAAATTGAAAAAGATCATCCCCTGCTTGGTACAGTGCTTTGGCCTTTTCATCATAATACTCAGGGTATCTGCGATACACGCGCAAGGCTCCGATTGCCAAAGGACTATCTAAAAAAATCGGCACGCGCGGCAAGTCATGTTGGCGATCAACCAAATCGTTCAAATCGTAAATTAATTCTTGGGTGCGCTCGAGTGAAAACGATGGAATCATGAGTACGCCGCCGCGAGCAATAGCTTCGGACACCATTGTCTCAATTAACTTTTGACGCACCGCTGGCATTTCGTGCGATCGGTTTCCATACGTCGATTCACACACAAGTAAATCTAAATTTTCGGGCAAGGGTTCAGTCTCGCGCAAGATCGGCATATTCGCATTACCGACGTCGCCTGTGAAAACAACTTTTTTGCCTTCGGTTTCCAGCTGAATAAAACCGGCCCCAAAAATATGTCCTGAATCGTACCAGGTGGCAATAATTTCTTCCGCTGACCCGATTTTAGCCAAGCTCAGCGGCTCGTGGTATGTAATCGGCTTAACGCGCTCCATGACACCGGCAATATCGGTTTCATTATAGAGAAGCGGCATACCCAGTTTACGAAAATTATATTCCATTACCTGATACGCATCAGTTAATATAAGCTCGATTAATTCGCAGGTGGGCGCGGTAGCATAAATATGATGCGTAAAACCGCCTTTAATGAGTAGGGGCAGGCGCCCGATATGGTCAAGGTGCGCATGCGTAATCAGCACGGCCGAAAGCTCTTTGGGGTCAAACGGCAGTGGGTCGTGATTTTTCGCTTCATTGAAATCACCGCCTTGAAACATCCCGCAATCAATAAGTATTTTTTGTCCTGCCGCTTCAACCAAACTGCATGATCCGGTAACTTCACCAGCCGCTCCAAGAAAAGTAACTTGCATAAAATATATTAATCACGTTTAAAATCTAATAAGGGCTTTACTAACCGCTCATAAAAGCCGGCAGTATCCCGAATGGTCAGAACGCCACCCTCGTATGAACTAATGGCCCGAATTGCGTCCGCATTGATAGTGCCTTGCTTAATAAACTTTTTATTAACACGTCCATTTTCAAGTAATTGCGCCGCCCATTTAGCTGCCCAGCGGGACTGATCCTCGACTTCGGCGTTATCTTTCCAGGCACGATGCGTTATATTCTGATCTTTCCCGGCTTCCAAAAAAACCCAGTAGAGTGAACGATCGAGTCGTGGTGCACTAAGGCGAAGCGAGTTAGCTTCCATAGCTGCTCCAAGTTCTCGAAACTTTTCATAGGCAGGCGCCACTTCGCTGGATTGCTTATCACGCTCCTGAGGAAGCCGAAGTTCACTATGTTGCTGCGGCTTACGGATCACCCCGTCGATCGCCTGTCTGGTAGATTCGGGCGATCCCGCAGCTAAACCGGCCGCCACAGCCAGCGCATGAATCGACGACCTTTTCCACCATGATTGCGAAGGACGCGGCTGAGGTTTCGTTTCGGGTATTTCAAATTCTACGGTGGGCATATTGTCTTCAAAAACCGCTCGCTCCTGATCAACGGCCGTTATGACGCTCGGCGGTTTTCCTAACACTGCGCCTGATGCAGGCGTATCTGTATTTAATTGGGGCTGTTCAATAATTCCGCTGACCATAGCAGGGTCAGTCAGCGGCCGGACACGCGCAATAAGTTCATTCACCTCCTGAGCAAGGACAGGGATACCATCGATCACTCGATCCATAAACTCTAACACTTGTATATTTTTTGAAAAACGCAGCGGAGAAAATATTTCAAGCAAATTATTCAGATCTTCATAACAAGCCAGGAGCAGCGGCCGCTCAACCATTCCAACCCGCGCCTGGCGGCCTCTGAGCCGCTTTAAGGCAGTTCGTTCTTTATTAAGCTGCTTATTGACATCGCTGCGATTAAATCGCTCTAAAAGCTGGTGCAGTTCAGAACAGACCAGCATCTTCTTTTTAAGAAAAGCTTCTTGCTCTTCCAAAGAATCCGCCATATCGAATTCCTGCGAGACTTCATTTTTGACATCCGGAAGCTGACGCGCCAAAAGCACGCGGTCGGAAAGTTGTGGGTCGTCCACGCGTTGCGGTATTGCTCCCTCAGGCCGTTCGCCGTAGGGTCCTGGGTATTTTTCTGCCATAGTTACTACAAAAATGACGTAGAAAGAGACGTGTATGGTTAGAATAGCATAATTGGCAATAAAAAAAAACTTTGGTATACTCAGGAGTATCTATGCGGGATGATTTAATAAAAAACGTTGAAATTGTTGACCCGCCAATTGGCGAACTCACCAAACGTGGCGGCGGCTTTAAACGGGGCTGCTTGTTTGGCTGTTTATCTGTTCTCATTTTCCTGGTTGGCGGCGTTATCGCGCTTCGCTTTGCAGCCGGCAAGGGCCCAGAAAAACTGGCTGCTGTTCCCGCTAATTTCCCGGCCGCCATCCCTGTGTACGATAAAGACGCTATTGAACGCATCACTTTTATTTCCGGAAAGTATAAAAGCCGCGGGGTAGAAATTGCCGCCCTCTTTCCCAAACTTATTCTCTCCCCCATTTTCCTCGCCATGGATACAGAAGACGCTACCAATGACAACAACACAGCGGTGGCTAGTAAAATGTGGCAACTTCTTACAACTCCGGTCAGCGATGCGCACGATACGGTTCAGATCGAATGGCAAAACATGGATGCGGAACCAAGTTTCGTCATTTCATACTACAAAAATCAGCTGCTGAGACAAAGGTATACAATTGACGAAGAAACAAAGGGTAAAACATCGCTTCAAATTGTATTCAGCGGGCCGGACGGCACTACCGGCAGCCTTGAAGCGCAGGGCGACGAAACTGTTAGACCCGGTACTGATTACGCGCTTTTAACCGTTAACCTACCAACACCTTAATTTTCTCTTGTGCTTCCTAAATTCCTTGTTACCCCTTCGAAGTCCATTACCGGTGCGGCGGTTATTATTTCACTTGCAACGCTACTCAGCCGTGCTGTTGGCATCGCGCGAGATCATATACTCGCGCATTATTATGGCGGCGGACCGGTCATCGACGCTTATTACGCAGCCTTCAAAATTCCCGATCTTATTTATAACCTCCTCATTGTCGGCGCCCTTACTGCGGGCTTCATACCCACATTTACCAAATTATTTAATCATGAAAACGGGAAACCTGCGGCCTGGCGACTCGCCAACAATATCCTTAACATTATAGGCATCGCCCTCGTGACAGTCTCCGGAATTGGCATGATTGCTTCCCCTTGGATAGCCAAACTCATTGCGCCCGGTTTTACCCCTCAAAACCAAGCGATGGTTATCACCTTTACCCGTATTTTATTTTTATCGCCGGTTTTTCTGGGGATTTCAATGGTCATGGGCGGCATACTCCAGTCGCTCAAACATTTTTTACTCTACTCATTTGCACCGGTATTTTATAATCTGGGAATTATTATCGGAGCAACACTTCTTGTTCCCATCCTCGGCATCTCGGGGTTAGCCTGGGGCGTCGTACTTGGCGCAAGCATGCACTGCGTTATGCAAACGCTCGGCGCTTGGCATGCTGGGTATCGATGGCAAAAAATTTTTAACCTCAAAGAGAGCAATACACGGCTCGTGGGCCGCCTCATGATTCCACGCACCCTTGGGCTGGCGATAACTCAATTTAATACCGTTGTCGTCACTATTCTGGCATCTCTTTTGCCCATCGGTAGCGTGGCTGCGTATAACTATGCCAATAATTTACAAGGTGTTGCAACCGGACTTATCGGCATTCCCTTTGCGCTGGCTGTGTTCCCCGTGCTTTCAGCCGCCGTAGCGGAAAACAACCAAGCCGAATTTAGCAAAAATATTTCTCTTACCGCCCGGCAAATTCTGTTTCTGATTGTGCCGGCTTCAATTGTCATTTTGCTGCTGCGCGCCCAGATCGTTCGCACCATTCTTGGCAGCGGCGAATTTAGCTGGACGGCAACGGTAACAACTGCCAACGCCCTGGCATTCTTTGCTTTCGGGTTATTTGCGCAGTGCCTCATCCCGCTCGTAGTACGCGGTTTTTACGCCCTCAGCGATACCCGCACTCCTTTTGCGATTGGCGTTATCAGCGAACTTATCAGCATCATTTCAGCCCTTCTGCTTATGCGGCCGCTCGGTGTATCTGGTCTGGCTCTTGCTACTTCCATTGGAGCAACCCTAAACCTCATTCTCTTAGTTGGTTTTTTACGGGCCAAAATGATCCCCCTTGAAGGCGAAAAAATAACGCATTTAGTTTTTAAACTGGCTCTGGCCGGGATCCCCATGGCCCTCGTTATTCAGTACCTCAAAACCCCCCTTGCCGACCTCGTCAACATGACCCGTTTTTGGGGTATATTGATTCATGGCGTTGCTTCTGGTACAGTAGGCCTGCTCGTATACTTCGCTATTTGCTACCTGCTGCAAGTCGATGAAATGAGGCTTTTGACCGGCAGTCTTAAAAAGCGCTGGCTTAAGCTGCGCCCCCTTAAAGAAGGAATGGCTGAACTGTAAAATATATGGGAACACATCACATTCGCAATTTCTGTATTATTGCTCATATCGATCACGGCAAATCAACGCTGGCTGATCGATTTTTAGAATTGACCGGAACTGTCTCGAAGCGCGACATGAAAAACCAGCTCCTTGACTCTATGGAGCTCGAACGTGAACGTGGCATCACCATCAAACTCACCCCCGTCAAAATGGGCTACACGCAAGATGGTACAAACTATGAACTAAATTTGATTGATACCCCCGGGCACGTTGACTTTACCTACGAAGTTTCGCGCTCGCTGGCCGCTGTTGAAGGCGCGATTCTCCTCGTTGACGCAACGCAGGGTGTGCAAGCGCAAACGATTGGTAATTTGTATCTAGCACTCGAACAAAACCTAAAAATCATTCCTGTTATCAACAAAATCGACATGCCGATCGCGAATGTTGAAAAGACCACGGCCGAAATCGTCCATCTGATCGGCTGCGATCCGAGCGAAATTATTTTAGCTTCCGGCAAAACCGGCCAAGGCGTGCCGGAAATTTTAAAAGCAATTGTCGAGCGGGTTCCAGCCCCACCCGACCGTTCAAACAATCCGGCGCGCGCGCTTATTTTTGATTCAGCCTTTAATGAATATAAAGGAGTTGTGGCATCAGTACGCATCGTAGACGGCAGTTTCAAAAAAGGACAAAAAATTTTTCTCATGACCACTCGTTCCCCAGCCGAGGTTTTAGAGCTGGGTCACTACTCGCCAAAATTTACGCCTTCGGACGAATTATCTAACAGTCAAATTGGCTATATCGTTACCGGCCTCAAAGAAGTGCGCGACTGCCGCGTGGGCGACACAATCACCCTCCTTAATAGCGATAAAACGAGCGGAGCGGCGAAAGAACCGCTTCCGGGGTATAAAGAAGTAAAGCCAATGGTTTTTGCCGGTGTCTTCCCGCGCGAAGGCGACGGGTACCAGGAACTTCGTGACGCGATTGACCGCCTTAAACTCAGCGACTCATCCCTGATTTACGAACCTGAGCATTCTCAAGCATTGGGATTTGGTTTTCGCTGTGGATTCCTCGGCATGCTGCACCTTGATATTTTTCAAGAGCGACTCAAACGTGAATATGATCTTGAAATTATTATTACTGTTCCGAGCGTAGCGTATCATATTACCAAAACCAATGGTGAAAGTTACTATATTCGAAGTCCTCAAGAAATGCCAGATAGTCAGACCATCGAACATGTTGAAGAACCAATTATGACGCTCGATATCATTACCCCTAAAGACTACGTGGGCGGGGTTATGGGACTCGTTGCTGAACGCAAAGGTGAATACCTGACAACCGACTACCTGAGCGCGGGAAGCGATCAGCGCGCACTTATTCATTACCGCATTCCCCTTGCGTCGCTCATTACAGATTTTTATGATAAACTAAAAACAGTTACCTCGGGATACGCTTCGATGAACTATGAATTCAAAAATTACGAGCCAACCGAAGTGGTTAAACTCGACGTACTCGTCGGTGACGACCAAGTAGAAGCCTTATCAACACTTGTTTGGCGCGATCAGGCCTACGCTGTCGGCAAAAAAATTACCGAGTCTTTGAAAGAATCGCTCCCGCGCCAACAGTTTGAGCTCAAAATTCAAGCGGCAATTGGCGGCAAAGTTATTGCCTCGGAACGTTTGTCGGCTCTGCGCAAAGATGTGCTCGCCAAAATGAGCGGCGGCGACTATACCCGCAAAATGAAACTGCTTCAAAAACAAAAGAAGGGCAAAAAACGCATGTTATCGCACGGCAAGGTTGAAATTCCAACCGAAGCCTACCTCGCAGTCTTAAAACGCTAACTTTATGAAAGAAAAAACTTCTAAACGTCTGGGCGCGGTTCTCGCCGTAGTCGCAATTCTTTCCATGCTTCTACTTACCGTCCTCCCTTTATTCCAATAAATAGGCCCTCCGCCTTTTGTGCCTATGCGCCTCTTGCGCCACTACCAGCTTGACGTCATTTTTCTCTTTTTTGCACTCGGCTTGTTACTTTGGGCAGCTTTGTATACGTTGACCTATTTGAACATAGACGCTTCAAAATATGAATGGTTTTTGGGCGCGCCGCTCATTATTTTTTATGTTCTGCACCTTCTGGGTATTCGCCGCAATATTCGCTCTGATGATCGGCGGCAGATTACTCCCAAAACACTGGTGTACTGGATCGCCTTAGGATCTATTTTATTTGCCAGTTACGACACCCCGCTGCCAGCTGGAAAGTTTTGGTCAATTAACCTTTTGTTTGTTATTTTTACACTACTTTTGGCAGATTCGTATTGGGATTTTAAAAAAATAAATCTCGACAACGTCCTTAATCGACAAGCCTGATTACCACTTTATGAAAAAATGGATCACCCTTCCCCCGCCTCCACCTGAATTTATTGCCGAGCACCCGGAACTTCCGGCTAGTATTACCAGGCTCCTCTGGAATCGAAATTTGCGCACACAGGAAAAAATCGACGAATTTTTAAACCCTGATTATGCCGGCGATATTCACGACCCTTTTCTTTTCAACGACATGGAAAAAGCCGTCGCGCTGATTTTTGACTGTATACAAAGTAACAAAAAAATCACCGTCCATGGTGACTACGACGCCGATGGCGTATGTGCTTCGGTCGTGCTTATTTCAACACTTAAAAAATTAGGCGCCAAAGATACCGGTATTTTTCTTCCTCACCGCGAAACTGACGGTTATGGCCTCAATAGCCGCACGGTCAAACTGCTTAAAGACAATGGCACCGAACTCGTTATCACCTGCGACTGCGGTATCAGTAATACTCAGGAAATTACCGAAGCCAAGGCGCTCGGCATCAAAACGATTATTACCGATCACCATGCCATGCCAGCTGTTTTTCCGCCCGCTGATGCGATCATCCACCCCCTTGTTCCCGGCGAGCGCTACCCCGACAAAACACTTGCCGGAGGAGGCGTTGCGTTCAAGCTCGCACAGGCACTTTTAAAACGTCACCACGAAACCCACGAATTTCTGCCAGGAGGCGAAACACATGAAGGATTTGAAAAATGGCTCCTTGATATGGTCTCGATTTCAACCGTTGGAGACATGGTCCCGCTGGTTGGTGAATCACGCGCGCTCGTTCGCTATGGATTAACTGTACTCAATAAAACGCGCAATATTGGACTCCAAAAATTACTTATCAGCTCGGGAGCATGCGACGAGAACGGCAAACCAAAGCGCGGTGCGTACGACACCCACACCATTGGTTTTCAGATTGCCCCGCGCATTAACGCTGCGGGACGTATGGACCATGCGAATGTTGCCTTTATGCTCCTTATGGCTGAAAGTGAAAAGGAAGCCGAAGACCTCGCTTTCCAACTCGGTGCAAACAATACCGATCGCCAAAAAATGACCGAACAATTAGTTAACGAGGCTCGCGCCCAAATCAAAGTGACTCACCAAGAAGATAATCCCATTTTGTTTGTGCTGGGCGAAGGCTGGCCAACCGGAATTTTAGGTCTTATTGCCAGCCGCATTAAAGATGAATTTTACCGACCGATTCTGGCCATGGGCCTTAACAATGGTCAAATCACCGGTTCTGGCCGCAGTGTCAAAGAATTGAATTTAATTGCCGCCCTTCAAACCATGCCGGAATTTTTTTATAAATTTGGCGGCCACCCTCAAGCATGCGGTTTTTCACTCAAAGACAAAGCTGTTTTAGAAGATTTTAAAACTACACTTCTTGCCAAAGTTACCGAACTGCTCAAAGGCGTGGAACTTGTTCCACAAATTACTATCGACGCCGAGGTTGACCTCAGCGAAATTGACTGGAAACTGTATGACCTCCTGCAGCAATTCCAGCCGTTTGGCCAAGCCAACGAAGAGCCTAAATATGCTGCCTATGGCCTGACAGTCGCCGCAGTTGACGCACTGGGGCAGGACGGCAAGCATTTGCGTGTTACCCTCAAACATAATTCCCAAGTTGCCAAAAAAACGATTGGCTTTGGACTGGGTGACCCGGGACGCCACCCTGACAATTGGAAAGAGAATCTCAAGCCCGGCGACAAAATCGACATGGTTTTCACAATCGGTGTCAACGAATGGAATGGCACGCGTGAACTGCAGATGACGATTGAGGATATCCGCCGATCAACCGGTTAACAACCTGAAAAAAAGAGGTAGCTAGATGGTGCAAAAGATCGATCCCGGACCAGAACTAACCAAAGCAGATGTGCCACCAGGCGTTTCCCCTACCACCCTTCGCCGGTTCTTCCCGCTGTTTATGGCGACGTTCAACAAATCCTTTCAGCTCAACGACGGCAAACGCCACACTACCCTTGGCTTCACCACACCCGCCCATCTGGCCACTTGCTTTTCGCTCGTGGTCACCAAACACGGTTTGGCGGAAAGGCCAAAGTACAAATGGCACAGCTGGAACCTGGCAAGAGTTCCGCGTAAATGGCTCGAAGCTGTTGGCCTGTCGCCTCAGTCAGAACTCCCCTGACTCCCCGGGCTCACTTGAGCCCACCCTTCAAAAACAACTTTCCCGGCTGAAGGTTGTTTTTGTTTTAAAGCATAAAAAAACTGCCTCAATGAAATGGGCAGTTTTTTTATGAGTAGGCTTATAACGTCTTATAGTTGAATGCCACTGCGTCAGACCATTGCCCCGCGCGGTTAGCATCAACATCAATAGCACGAACTTGAAAACGATAACTGCCATCTTGCGGAAGAGTGATCATAAGTGAATTCGAAGTATCAGGCGTGCGGTATGCCTTGAGGTACTTCCAGCCTGTTGAGGTACCGCACGAATTGCATTCGAGCGCCACTTCATAACGATAAAAATTTCCAACCGAACTCCAGCTTAAAGCTACTTGCTTGGCTGCACCACTTACCTCAGCGCCAAGGGTTGGCGAAGTTACTTTTGGCGCAGCAATTTGAGTATTTTGGGCAGTTGAGAAACTAAAGTTGGTATATTGTGACCAGGCGGTATGATTGCCATACTGATCAACTGCTTGGACGCGCACACGGTATTGTCCGTCACTCGGAGCGGTCATTGTAAGCCACGTGCTGTCATCAACGGTTGCCTGATACTCGGTTTTACTCCAAGCAGGCTGCGCACAATCTTTACAATCAACTTCCACCACATAACTTACTGCTGAGCGTACCGCATTCCACAGTACCCCAAAGGTACGAGGACTATTGGTAAGCATTTGATTAGCACTAGGGCTGGTAATTGTCGGAGTATCCATCGAAATAGTACTGAAACGGAAATTAGTATAATCAGACCAAGGGCCCGCAGCACCCGCGCCGTCTACTGAACGCATCCGGATACGATATTCCGAATCAATAGCGAGCGCCGGCAAATCAAGCGAACTAGCTGAGCCTGTATTATTATTAATTGTGTTGCTGCTTATTTCTTTCCAACCATTACCGCTGCACGATTCGCATTCGAGACTGAGAATATAATTACTAGCTCCGGCTACTTTCCACCACGAGGCATGAATAACACGGGGGTAATAACTCAGCACAGCACCACTAGTCGGGCTGGTAATAACCGGAGGAAGAATAGAACTGGCGGCTACATTTTGATTAAAACGAAACGTAATTTTTTCTGATAGAGAACCTGAAATTCCATTCACATCAAAAGCACGCACGGCAACAGTATACTGTTTATCTTCTGAAACTGTAATAACTTGACTGGTTTGAGTCGTTGAATAGGTTGTGTAGCTATTCCAACCAGTAGCTGTGCCGCATGAGTCACAATCAACTGCGACTTCATACTTAGAAGCGCCGCTTATTGCTGACCATTGTACGGTAAGGGTGCGGGGAGCAGTCGTAAATACCTGGTTTTGAGCTGGGCTTGTTATAGCCGGCTTACCAACTGACCCGCTCACTATTGGGGTCGTACGAGCATTCGTATAGGTAAAGTATACTGGGAACGAACGTGGGGTTGTAACAGTGCCTTGAGCAGCTTGAACAGTTACGTTGTAATATTGCTTACCGCTCGGAAGTCCGCTGAGCGGAAGAACGTATTTTTGGGTTGCTCCGGTAAATTCATAACGGTGTGTTTCCCAGGTCGTATCACATGAAGTACAATTCAAAATAAGCGTGTATTTTTCGGCTACCGTCACACCTTTCCAGGCAATGCTAAGATTTGTTTCAAGCGAGCTTACGTCAGTATCATTCTTAGGGGAAGTAATAGTTGGTGTCCCGGACAAGTCAGGCACCGTCGTACGCTTCACGCTCAAAACACGAATTTTAAAATACGTTTTTGAATACGTGTCATACACTGCAAAAATAGCATCCTTTGTGAGCGGCACGCCCGAGCGAACATAGGTCACGCCTTTTTTATTGGTTGCGACAGTTTTGTTAAGCGGTGCCGGACTGCTTACTTTACTCAGGCGATACAATCCGCCTTGACCCGCGGAATTGGCGAGCAAGAACGCAGCAGAACCGCGCACGCCTACATAAATATCTCCCTGTTCAGCACCAACCACTTGTGCTCCACTTGGGTTAGTAAAAAGATCAAGGCCGGCATAGGTCAAGTTTTTTGCGTCCGAGGCGAGCGTAAGTTCGGGCACTATAATACTGCCAGTAGCAGTGTAGACTCTAAGCGTTGTTTCAACACGCGTACGATTTGCCGCCGATGCTGGTTGGCTCGCAAGAGCGAGTCCGCCGACAACCACCATAATGGCTGCAAGAAGGGTTTTTTTAGATAAAAACACAAGCTTTAAGTTAAAAATAAATAACGCCAAATTATACTATAAAAAAGGCTTTTTGTCAAGCCTGTAGGGCGCAAAAAGCCTTTAAATCTTACTGTTTCAGCTCAGCCTCAACGTCTTTCCAGCGTTTTTTGAGCTCACGTACCAGTGCAATTTTTAAATCCATTGCAATCTCTTTTTTAGCCGCGTATTCTTCCACCGCCCGCTCAACCAAAGCGTCATACATCTCACGGGTGGGGCCTTCCAGTTGTTTTAAACTGTCTTTAAGCTGATTAAAAAGCGGTTCAAAATGCTGCGTAACCTTGGCCCGGAGCTCTTTGCCTTTGGGGGTAACATTAAGCCAAACCAGGGCTGCACCGAGCACACCTCCAAGGAGTAAACCTTTATTAAATTTTCCCATATTATTCGTTTAAAACTAATGATTTTAAGTACCGCAGCCAGCTTGAGCAGCGCCGCCGCTTCCGACATCAGGCGTACTGCCAAAACCGACATTCAACGCTACACTACTGAGCGTCTGGCTACATTCGTCCGGAGCATTGTTAAATGCGGCACAGATCGCTTGCTTAATCGCTTCCGGATTTCTCCCAACTTGAACTTCTGTTCCATTGATAACAAGTGTAGGCGACCCTTGTACCCCATACGCGGTATTGAGGTCCTTATGAATTGGATAGACCGGAAATTGACCGCTCAGCCAGTTGGCACGATTATTGTACTCATCCAAAATACCAAATTTTTTGTTAGTCGCATTCACGCACGTTTGCAATTTTGCCGTATTAACTCCCGCTGCTTTTAAACAACTGGCCGCATTACCTGAGGCGGTATAACACTGCAAATATGCCAAGTATTTATTTCCCTGTTCGTTTTCAATACAATATTGGGCCGTGTTTTCGTCAACTTCTTCCTTGCCGTGCATGGCATACGAAACGAATTTAACATCGATATCCGCTTTTTTCTTTAAGAGATCCCAAGCGGGCACATAGGCCTTTTGCATCTGCAGACCGTATGGACACAGCGACATAACAAAAAGCTCTACTTTCGGCCGATCTGACTTGGGGATATTAGCCGGAGGAGCGCTGGGTGTTTGCGGTGTTCCACCGTTAGCGGCCGCTGCATAGGCCTCTTGAAGAGCGGCACTACTTCCACCACCAAATTCGAAACTGCCCCGTACCATAAGCGCGAGCAGGATAAAAAAACCCAGCGTACCGAGCGCCCCGACCCCGCTTACAACACCAAGAATAAGTGCGCTTTTGGAATTAAGGCCGTTAAAAAACGAACGACGATTTTCTTCAGTCATACTAAACAATTTAAAAACGTGCGTGCTCGACGAGCACGTGTTTATAATAAGTAAAAAGTTCTGTTTCCGATTTTTTTCGATTACTCAATTGTACCCTACCCGAAGCGTACGTCAAGGTTTCAATTTTCTCATCCAAACCCCCAAGTAATTGCTTGGGTTTTAAACTTTCAAGCGGCTGGACGAGAGCGTCGGCCAGACGGCATAAACGAGGAAGATAATAGCTAGTATACCCTAAAATAAACAGACTAAACAGGTTGCGATACGGCAACGCACCATACCAGGTAATAATCAGCGGACGATCCGGAAATTGTTTTTTAAAAGCCAAAAGCTCTGAACCAAAACCTAAAAAAGGGGCGTGAAGATGAATAATTTCCGCCTCCTGTAGTGCTCGGGTAAGGCTGCTGAGCGCAAGTGTTTCACCAAGCTTAAAACCATTGCCGGATGGCGATGATTCGGCTACCGCCTGCTCATTTGAGCGTGTAGGCTTTCCCAGCTGAAGCGTATAGGGCTCGATCACTATCCCCTTGTCACGAGCTATTTCAGCCAACCGAAAAGCAGACGCGCGAATATCGTCAAAATAATCGAATGCGGCCGGAATAATAGCAAGCACCTGCATACTAATTATTTTTTACGCAAAAAGGAATGGACATTCGGGGACGGCAGATACTGCCACAACACCGATTCAAGGTAGACAATACTGTTAACCATTTTTTTAAACAATTTCGTCACGTTCATCTTTTCAACATCTTGTGTTTGGAAATACGTTTCATTATTAAGTTGACCCACACCTTGCCGTTTGGCGGCGCGAGCCATCAAATTAAAAGCCATAATCCCCAAAAGCTGCCCGAACAAATGTTCGCTATAACGTACTCGCTCAGCCGCAAATCCTTGCTGCTCAAAAAGTTGCGCCAGGGATTTTCGCGAAAAATAATTAATATGTCCTGCAAAACGACGAGTCAAATTTTTTTTAAGCCCGAAGTGATCAAGCAAATTCCAAATAGAAAGAACATCCCCTTCGCACGGCACAAAACAATACAAAATACCTTGCGGCGCGAGCACGCGCCTGACTTCAGCGAGTAGCCCGGCAGGGTCGCTCACATGCTCAACCACATCTAAAATTAAAACCGCGTCGATTGATCCATCTGCGTAGGGCAGGTGTTCGGGCGCAGTAAGGTCGTAAACGACACCATCGCGAGACTTGCGGGCTCGTTCGAGCGCTTCATGGCTAATATCTGATCCATGACACTCCAGGGCGGGAAATTTTTTTTTAATGGCTCGAATAAATTGCCCGGCTCCCGCGCCAACTTCCAGCACACGCGCACCCTCGGGCAATGCTGCTACTGCTTCGTACGCGCGGCGCAAACGAAAACTGGTGGGGTCAGACCAGGCAGTGGTGGCAATCCCTTCACCCCAAATGGATACTTCGTAATCAAACTCAGTCATATGATTTAAGTTCGTATTTCTTTATATACAGCGAGTACGTTGTCAGCATGTTCAGCCCAGGTATATTTTTGCTCCATTTTAAGCCGGGCTGCGCTGACCAACGCTGCGCGTTCTTGAGGCGTCAAATGCAGTACTTTGATAATTCCCGCGACCAGCGCGTCAACTGAGCCGGGAGCAACTAAGAATCCGTCTACATTTGGGTTGATCCGTTCTCGGACCCCCGGCAAATCTGTAGCCACAACCGGGCACCCGCTGGCCATAGCTTCAATCACTACCAAAGAAAATGATTCCGCGGTGGATGGTACAGCCAGGCAGGCAGCGACAGCATAGTACTGCGCTAGGCGTTCCCGGCTGTGCTGCGCACCGACAAACAAAACACGCTTAGCAAGCCCCAGCCCTTCACTGAGTCGTTTATAACGATCAATATAATACCCGCCCCCGACAACTAGACCGACCACGGTTTCATCTTTAATTTCCGCCAGCGCCTTTAAAAATATATCCAACCGTTTTCCGGGAATTGGATTACCCACAAACAAAATAATTTTTTTATGCCCCCAGTGTTCCAAATCAAGCGTCGCGAGCGAGACTATTTGAGGTTTAAAAATGTTGGTATTAACACCATTGTGCACAACGCGCACCCGATCACTGGTTAAAAATTTACGAAAACGCGTTTCTTTGGCATGCCCCCGATCAACCGCAATAATGCGGCTGGCCTGGCCCAAAATAAAACGCGGCAAAATAAGATCATATATTTTTTGCAGCACAAGCTTGGTTGGCCCGGTCGGATCCGCATCCATATGATACGTCAATACATACGGACGATGATACATAACGCTAAAAAGCCACACCCACTCTGCTCCGCCATAAAAAGGATAATGCAGATGGATAACATCAAAACTTTTTAAGGCTGTAACGAGTTGAGGCAAAAAACCGCCATTACCAATCTTTAAAAGTGGTTTGAGGCGAATAATGCGAAAAGTATATTGTTCATCGCGATAGATAGTGCTCGGATAGCGCATCGTAAAAACAGTTACGGTATTTCCAGCCGCGACCTGCTGTTTGGCTTCGTTCATACATACTATCCCCATTCCTCCGGTGTGAGGCGGGAACGTGCTGATGATATGAGCAATTTTCATGTTTTTATGTGAAGATTATCTAGTATTCTTCTGAACATCTTTGAGCGCTTCACTTCGGGTAAGCTCGGTAATATGACGCTCCAGCCGATTAATTTTGATCATCAAGCGAAAAATAATAAAAAAAATCAGTGCGATGGAACAATACACGACCAAATCAGCCCCGCGTCCGATACCAACCAGCTCGGCAAAATATGCTGTTGCATTAGGGCGGATGACAACTAAGGCGCCTACGAGCCAAAATAATACCCACATGACGAGGGTCCGGAATGAAACTTCATAGCTCTTATACCGACCAATTACCTTAATAATCGCAAAAATGAAAAATAGTACGAGGATAATTTGGATGCTATACATACTTTAGGTGCGATCAAATGACCGGAATAAAAAATCAACAATAATTTTAACACCCCCGCCAAGTCCCTGCCCGTAGCGGTGATAGGTAACTTCAACAGGATATTCTTTAAACCGCAAGCCGAGCCGTTTAATCTGCTGTAAAATTTCAGTATTATGTGCCATCCCGTCATGAGTAATTACAAGCTGATCAATCGCCTTTGCCGACAAAACTCTAAAACCATTTTGTCCATCAGTCAGCAGAAGTCCGGTAAACAGTCGATTCAAAATTCGAGTTATAGGAAATAAAATATGCGCTTTAGTCCACGGCAGCTTGGAGCGTTTGTCCATAAAACGTGAACCCAAAACCACATCAAGCGATTCGTTTTTAAGCAGTGCTACTGCCCCGGCTATATCTGCCGCGTTAAACTGACTGTCGGCATCAAAATGGACAACGTACGTAGCGCCATGACGTCGCGCATAGTCGTCCCCTGTTTCGAGTGCGGCGCCTTGCCCCCGGTTGATCCGGTGGCGAAGTACCGTTGCCCCGGCAGCCAGAGCTTCCTTGGCAGTTGCATCAGTTGAGCCGTCATCAACGACAACCACCTCTCTAAAATCATGTTCAAAAAGGCCGCTAATAACGCGGCCGATGTGCTTGGATTCATTGAATGCCGGAATAACTACGAGAACCATACTTATCTGCCTAACTTGTCAAAATGAGTATACAAAAGTGCCTGCTTATTGGCAATGGCGTATTCAATGGTTTTAGCGAGTCCTTGTTCAAGCGTAATGAGCGGGAACCAGCCCAAAATATTTTTACTATAGTACAAATCGGGCACGCCAGGATGAGTCACAAAAGGCAATTCCTCGCCAGCAATAATTTGCGAACTTGATTCAGTAAGCGCCACAATTTTTTTAGCGATATCCATGGTCTTGATTATAGTGTCCCCGCCCAAATTTACCACTTTTACTTTGCTATCCGTAGTCATGAGCCCGATAAGCCCGTCAACCATATCAGAAACATAACACAGTGTCGTCACATCATTCTCGCCGCCCGGCACCACAACATCTTTGCCTTCCAGTGCATTAATGATTAAATCGATCACCGGCTGACCTTCGAATAACTTCATGTACGGACCGTACGTTGTAAAAACGCGCGCAATTTTGGCATCAAGCCCATGAACCTGACTATAGGTAGCAACACAGGTTTCTGCAAATCGTTTGCCTTCATCATAACAGCCGCGCGGCGACAAATGGTCGACCATGCCTTGATCAGTTTCTTTAAAAGTAAATTTAGTGGCATTGGCTGAACCGTAGACTACTGAGCTTGAAGTAAAAACATATTTAGCTCGATACTTAACCGCTAAATCGAGCGTATTAATCATCGACGAAGAATTAGCCAGCAGCGATTTCATTTTCAGCTTTTCAAAATCGGCCGGACTGGTTGGACAGGCCAGATGATAAATTTCCTGAACACCTTGAAATTTAATTTTAAACTTATCAAGTTCAGCGAACTGGGTTAAATCAATCGGCTGCGTAACATCAATATTGATAAATTCAAAATCAGGATACTGGAGTAAGTGATTAATATTTTCGGGGCTCGAATTAGAAAAGTCATCTACACAAATAACATTTGCTTCACGAAGCAGCTTTTCACATAAATGCGAACCGATAAAGCCGGCTCCACCTGTTACCAAAACATTTTTTTTCTCAAAGATTGGGCTGTCCATACAGATACATATAATACTCTAAGCGATCTTAGTCTCCTAAAAGTATAGCAAATTCAGATTGTCCTGGCAACGAACCTGGCTTTGACAGATCTAGTAGATAATTGCCCCTAAAGACGGCAACGCGATACTCTTAAGGGTATTTCCGCGATTATCCGTTGCCGCAAACGTACCACCGGTACTTTTCCAGTACAAGGCTTCAAGAACACCATTCGAATCGCTGTCGGTAAGCAAAATTTTCCACATCTCGCCCTTTTTAAGGGCTCCGAGCGTATCACTCCAGTAACTTTTGCTTGGGATATCAACGATACTGCGGAAATTTTTGCCATCTTTGGTAATACTTATTGCCGCCTGATCGTGCCCACCGCTGATAGGGCCGACGCGCAGGTCGCTTATGCTGGCAACTGAACCCAGGGACCACACACTTTTCGCCAGCGTTGCAGTGTCGATTTGAGTAAGCGTCAATTTTTTACTGAGGAGTTGAGCAACAACTATAGTTTGACCGTTCATACTTGCATCAAAGCGAAGCGCCGAGCCGGATAGCCGCACCGTTTGGGCACTCATGGTCTCATCAAGATTTTGGACGATAACATACGTCTCTTTTTTACGGCTATCAAAGCCAAGCAAAGCAGCACGCTGAAGGCCATCTGGAGCTAAGAGCAGCCGCAAACTTTGAAATGTTAGATTCTTGTTGGCGGCAAGAATATTTTTTGCCACGTCAAACGTTTCGCTAGCTACGCCGCGTTCATCGTACAGCGTGACAGTAAATTTTGAGCCGCTTTTAGCAAGTACCCCAAGCGTCGTTCGTCCGCTCGCAGCATCGAAAGAGGAAGTGAAATCAATTACTGTACTCGGCACAGTGCCTAAATAAATTTTTTTACCGGAAGCGAGATCAAGACTAAAAAGCTGTTTTTTAGACAGATAAAAAAATTTCCTTGCCGGTACTGGAGTTTCCGGTACTACAATCGGATTTGGTACTATAATCGGTGTAATTGGGGTTGGTTCGGGTACTACCACGGCACTGGGTGCAGCGACAGCGGCCGGCGTAACAGCTTCAGCCAGCTGCACAGCTCGACCGACATTTAATAATCCGTAGCCTAACTTTCCCACAAAATCAGGATTATCTGCGTCCACCGGATCAGCCGTTGAAAGGAGTGTAGTAATTATTTGGGGCGCAGTAAAGTCGGGACGAATAGACTTGATAAGTGCCGCAGCGCCGCTTACTAATGGCGCAGAAAAAGACGTTCCATTAAATCCGCCTCTAAAAGTGCTTACATACCCTACTTCAGGAGCATAACGCACCGTACTAAAAATATTTTCACCCGGCGCAACCAAATCAACACAGCTGCCAAAATCACCAAACCGGCTTAACTGATTAGAAGCATTTACCGAGCTGACACCCAAAACCCAATTCGCCGTATCGCCATGATCAAAACAAGCCGGGTACTCTGGATACTTATCTAAATCACCCTTGCCGCTACCGCGATCATTACCTGCCGCAGCGACAACAACAATACCATTTTGGTAGGCCCTATAAAAACTTTGTTTAAGGGCAGTATCATTTATATCCCCCACAAAACTCATGTTTATAACCTGGGCTCCATTATTAATAGCATAATTAATAGCATTAATAACCGCGCCCGTTGTGCCGCTGCCGGAATTACTAATTGCGCGCAGCGGCATTAATGACACCTGCCAATTTAAACCTGTGCCATCAAGGCCATTATTCCCCGCCGCTCCAATAAGACCGGCCACCAAACTTCCATGGTTTACAGCATCCCCCGTTCCGCCTGTTGGCGTAACGGGCGTCTGCGTGTTGTTATTATTTTCAACAAAATTCCAACCGTGCACATCATCAGTATAGCCATTACGATCGTCATCGATCCCATTGTCCGGAATCTCGCCGGTATTCGTCCACGTGTTAGCCTGTAAATCTTCGTGCAGCGTATCAAAACCGGTATCAATAACCGCCACCACTACCGCTCTTGATCCGATTGTTTTTTCCCAAGCTGCTGGGGCATGTATCTGGTCATAGAGCGGCTGCTGTTCAAAATACCTTGGATCGCTGCTTGTTTGAGCAAAAGCTGTCGCAGGGACAAATAAAAATGTCGCCAGCACCCCAAGCATTGCATTTTTAGCTGAAATATGGTAGAATTTGGCCATAGAAACGATTATTTGACGCACCGTCAGTATAGCAGTTCGAACCCAATCCTGTCTAACAAAAGTATGTACCGCGTAAAACAAATTATTCTTATTGTCGGCGATTTAGTGCTTCTCTACCTTAGCCTGATTCTGGCGCTGGCAATCCGCTATCAAGAAGTGCCTAAAAATGAACTTGAGGCGCTCATACCGCCGATGAATTTTTTATTTGCGGTCGCGCCGGTTATCTTGTTTATCAGCGGCGCTTATGATCTCGTAAAAATAAAAAACACCTGGATTTTTTATAAAAAAATCCTCTTTTCTGGAGTAGCCTGGCTCGTGCTTGGAGCATTATATTTTTACCTCAACCCCGAATTAAAAATTACACCCAAGACCATACTTCTCCTTAATACTATCGCCGGTTTTTGTCTTATTACGTGCTGGCGTTATCTGCATAATCGCTTTACTACGCAATTCATCAAAAAAACAAATGTTATTTTTCTTGGCGTCACTCCGGAAACGATTGATGTATGCACACTGCTTGAACAAGAGCCGGAACGCGGCTATGCAGTGCTTGGGATATATACCGTGTCTAACACCCAGCTTCCGGCTCATTTAGAAAAATATACACTCAAAAATAATGAAGAATTTTCAGCCAAAATTACCGAGCAAAAAATCGAGCTCATCGTTATCGCTCCAGGCCTATCCAATGAAGACGCGCTGCTGAGTGTTGTTTATAAAAATTTATTTAATCAAATCGAACTCATCAATCTGGCTGAATTCTACGAAACGGTTATGCAGCGCATACCACCTTTTACGTTTTCCGAATCTTGGTTTTTAACCAATTTACACGAACAGCAGAAAAAAGCGTACGATCGTTTTCGTATTTTGACAGATTACCTTACTGCCGCCCTGCTTGGCATTATATGCATTGTTACGCTGCCCCTTATTGCTCTTGCTATAAAAGTTACTTCTCACGGTCCGGTTTTTTTTAAGCAAGAACGAACCGGACGAAACGGCAAAAGTTTTCGCATGTATAAATATCGAACTATGAAAGTGCTTTCAGCCAACGGCAGCGCTGAAATAGCCGGGGCTGAGTATGCCGCTGAAAATGACACGCGTATTACCGGGATCGGAAAATTACTCCGTAAAACCAGACTTGATGAACTCCCCCAAGTTATCAATATTCTCAAGGGCGAAATGTCATTTATCGGCCCCCGCCCCGAGCGCCCTGAATTTGTTCATGAGCTTACTAAAGCGATGCCATTCTATAACCTGCGCCACCTCGTTAAACCCGGTCTTACTGGCTGGGCCCAAATTCACAAAGGATACTACGGTACGCTCGAAGAAAATTTGAAAAAACTTGAATACGACCTTTACTACATAAAAAATCGCGGGCCCCTGCTCGACATTGCGATTGCGCTACGCACCATTAATATTGTCCTGCGCATGAAAGGACGATAAAAAAGACACTGCTTGGGCAGTGTCTTTTTTATTCTGCATTCTATTTCTTAAGTGCGGCTTTTACCAAACCAACAAACAATGGATGCGGGTGTAACGGCCGCGATTTAAATTCTGGATGAAACTGTGTACCCACAAAATACGGATGATTTTTAAGTTCAATAATTTCCACCAAGTCGGATTCGGGATTAATACCCACGAATTCCATACCGGCAGTTTGCATTGCTTCACGGTAGGCATTGTTGAATTCATACCGATGGCGATGGCGTTCGCTAATTATCTCGGCTCCATAGAGCTTGCGGGCCCGGCTCCCGGCCTTGAGGGCACAGGTATAGGCCCCGAGACGCATCGTACCGCCATAGCGCGCCTCAAGCACATTCTTGGCCTGGTTAGGGTTAATATGAATTACCGGATCGATCGTAACAGCATTCACCTCGACAGTATGCGCCTGCTTTTTACCCAAGACATTGCGTACAAACTCAATACTAGCAAGCTGCATACCATAACACAGTCCGAGATACGGCAAAGCATGCTCACGAGCATAACGAATTGCTGCAATAATCCCCTCAATACCGCGTGTGCCAAATCCGCCCGGAACGAGCAGGGCATCAAAATCCTTAAGCTCATTAATCGCACCGGGATTCTTTTCGTACTTTTCAGCATCAATCCAGGTCATTTCTGGCTTCACGCCTTCACTCCATGAAGCATGCTTAACCGCTTCGATAACTGAAATATAAGAATCTGAAAGTGTGTAGTCCCCTGTTCCAAAATACTTTCCGACCACTGCAATTTTAAGCGGCTTAGCAGCGGCATGCATTTTTTTAACAAACGAGTTCCATTCGCTGCTACGGTCCTGCTTAAATCTCAAACGTAATTTTTTACCGACAAGCGTACTCAAATTTTGACGCTCCAAAACATCGGGCACATCATAAATACTGGCAACGTCAGGGGCGGAAATAATTTCTTCTTCGCTTCTAAGGCCGCAGAAAATAGCTAACTTTTCTTTGCGCGGCTTATCAAGTTCTTCACGTCCACGAGCAAGAATAATGTCGGCCTGTATACCACTCGAGTTAAGCGTACGTGCGGCGTACTGAGTTGGTTTGGTTTTCATTTCACCCAAATGACCGGGCACCGGCAAATAGCTGACCAGAACAAACAAAACGTCATCCGGGTTTTTCAGTTTCATCATGCGCGCCGCTTCAAGGAATAAAATATTTTGGTATTCCCCGACCGTACCGCCAATTTCAATAATCATCACATCGGCTTTGCTTTTTTTAGCCGCGGTTTGAATGCGATCAACGACCTCCATCGGAATGTGCGGTACAACTTCGACGCATTTACCCTTGTAGTACATACTGCGTTCCTTTTCGATCACGCTCTGGTAGACACGGCCCGTGGTCATATAATTGACCGACATGATAGTGGTATCCAAAAAGCGCTCATAATTGCCAAGATCCTGATCTGTTTCGTCGGCGTCCTCGGTCACAAATACTTCGCCATGTTCGGTAGGGTTCATCGTGCCAGCGTCAACATTAATATAAGGATCAATTTTAATAGCCGAAACATTAAGACCGCGATTTTTTAAAATGCGGCCAATTGAAGCTGCAGCCACCCCTTTGCCGACGCCGCTCAAGACCCCTCCCACCACAAAAATGTACTTTGTTTTGGCCATAGTAAAAAAATTAAAAAATCATAAAAAAAGAGCAAGGAACAACTTCGGTTAGTTAGTTCCTTGCTTGGTATTTTCGACGGTGACACTAATCCTGATGACAGCCTCGAGGCCGTGTTTTAGTTTTATTTTAACTGTATGGTCGCCAACTGTTTTGAGCGGTTCGGTAATAATATTTGCTTTGGTGACCTTAAATCCTTGGGCAACGAGGAGCTCGGCAATTTTGGCCGGGGTCAGTGCAGCATACAGAAGGTCGTGTTCGTTGGCCTTAGCCTTAACCAGGAGTTCAAAACCGTCCAGTTCTTCAGCCAGGTGCTGGGTCTGCTGGAGCTCGCTTTCAGCGTTACCGGCGGCTTTTTTCTTGCGGCTGGTAACTTGGCTAACCCATTGGCTCGAAGCTTGCACCGCCAGATGAGCCGGGAACAAAAAATTCCGGGCGTACCCATCGGTAACATCTTTAATATCGTCCATTTTACCAAGTCCCTTGACGTTCTCGAGAAGAATGACTTTCATAACAAAAACAGGCTATTTCTTGCTTAATTCCTGCAGGTAGTATAGTATACCTGCGTTAAAAAGACAAGCAATTATACCTATGGCTAAAAAGACTCCCACCCCCGAAACCCCTGAATCCACTACCAACCTGAAATCCGGTATCGTCTCGATTATTGGCCGCTCCAATGCGGGCAAATCGACCCTGATCAACACCCTTGTGGGCACTAAAATTTCAGCGGTCACCGACAAACCCCAGACTACCCGTAATAATATTCACGGTGTTTTAAACGGTGCCGAAGGACAGATTGTGTTTGTCGATACACCGGGTGTCTTTAAAGAACGCCACACGATTCTATCAAGTAAGCTTACCAAAACCGTTCATGAAGCTGTGAAGGATATTGATGTTGTTATCTACGTGGCCGACCCCACCAAAACGATTGGTCCTGAAGAACGCTCGATCTTGGCCCTCGTTCGCCATTTGCAGATTCCAAAACTGATGGTAATCAACAAATCAGATTTACCAGCTACTGAAAAAAAATACCTCGAAGAATACCAAGCGCTCGAAAGCGAATTTGATGGTGCTTACGAACTCTCCGCCCTCATGAACCGCCACATTCAGCCACTCGTTAAACGCGTGTTTGAACTCCTACCGGTTGGTGAACCACTCTACCCACCCGACCAGCTTACGAACGTCGATAAAAACTTCTGGATCTCCGAAATTATCCGCGAAAAAATATTTCTGGCCCTAAGAAAAGAAATTCCCTACTCCACGCACGTTGAAATTGACAGCATTGAAGAAAAACCGGATATCATGGTTATCAAAGCCAACGTCTTCACTTACAACAAAAAATATAAAGGCATGATCGTCGGCGCTGGTGGACGGGCGATCAAAGAAATTGGTATTGCAGCTCGCAAAGAACTTGAACAAGCGATTAATAAAAAGGTCTTTCTCGAACTGGAAGTAGAATACGACAAACGATGGGAAGAACGTGTTTAAAGCAACAATTAAAAAACCACCGAGATTCGGTGGTTTTTTAATACTTAATTATTTTTTCTTCAAAATCTCAAGCGCCTTATCAAGCGGTTTATCAACCCCGACTTTATCATTCGCAAAATCTTCTTTTACTTCTACGTCGGGCGTAATACCTTCTTTGGTAATATTTTTACCATTTGGCGTAAACCATTCAGCAACGGTTAATTTAAGCGCCGAGCCATCGGGGAAATTTTCATAATCCTGAACCGATCCTTTACCAAATGATTTTTCACCAACTAGGGTTGCGACTTTATGATCTTGCAGGGCTCCGGCCACAATTTCGGAAGCAGAGGCTGAACCTTTGTTAATCAAGACCACGGTTTTAAGACCTGCCAATCGGTGACTACCTTCCGTGGCATGGCTATTACTTGCACCATTGAATCCTTTTTCACTAACGATCACACCGTCCTTCACCCATTCACTTGCCATAGCGATAGCCGAATCAAGATACCCGCCCGGATTATTGCGCAAATCGAGCACCAGACCTTTTGCTTTATTTTTCTTTACCTGATCGATGGCAGCGTAGAATTTATCTACCGTAGTATCGTTAAACTGTAAAACCTGAATATAAGCAATATTACCCGGTTTCATTTTAAGTGTTACTGACGGTACGACAATTTTCTGGCGAATGATCGTAATGTCCTTTGCTTTAGTTGTTCCGTCGCGCAATATATTGAGTACAACCGGCGTCCCGGCTTTACCGCGAATTTTGGTAACAGCCGTGCCCGCATCCATACCGACAGTCGATTCTTTATTGATAAGTAAAATTTTATCTCCTGGCATGAGACCTGCTTTTTCGGCAGGCGTTCCAGGAATCGGCGAAATAATCATGAGCTGATTATTTTTAACCCCGATCTCTGCTCCAATGCCTTCGAGCGCTCCTGCTAAATCATTGGTAAACTCTGTAGCTTGTTGTGGGGGTAAGAAAAGTGAATAAGGATCGTTCAACGAAGCTACCAGTCCTTGTGTCGCACCGGTTAACAAATCTTTATCCGAAACAGGCTGTTTTACATACTTGGCCTTTATCTCATTCCACACTCTCCAAAACTGCTGCAGATCAACACCAGCAACGGGAGCATTAGGATCGTTAATAACCACACCATCTGTAGTCACGAGCCCTTCGGCGTTGGTAACGTATTTTTTAAAATACACATTGCGCCCGGTCAAAAAACCGAGTCCAAACGTAAGTATGAAAAAGATAACGGCCAGGTACGTACTAAAGTATTTTCCGGCCTTCGTGCGAATGGGCGAAATATTCTGGTCCATAGATAAAAGTTATAAAATCTCAAAATTAAGCTTCTTTCATAATGGTAATATCTGCGCCTGCAGCATTCAAGACTGCGTATAAATTCTCATAACCCCTATCAATCATAGCTGTATTACGTAAAATTGATGTACCTTTAGCCGCAAGCATGCAGATAAGCACATTCACTGCAGGCCGAAGCGCTGGCGGGCAGATAACTTCGTTCGGCGTAAGTGCACCGGGACCTTCTACCCATAAACGGTGCGGATCAAGAAGGGTAATTTTTGCACCCAGCTTCTGAAGTTCAAGACTATACACCGCACGATTCTCGTAAGCCCAGTCGTGGACCAAAGTTCGCCCTTTAGCTTGGGTTAGAATCGGCACAAACAGCGGCAAATTATCAATATTAAGTCCAGGGAACGGTCGGCCATAAATTTTGTCAGGCAATGCCTTGAGCGTACTTGGCTCGATGGTAATATCAACAATGTCAAAATGACCATTTTTAGATTTTCGCTTGTTAGTTACTACATATTTTTGCCCCATGATATCGAGCTTGCAGAGTTCAAGCTCAAGAAATGCCAAAGGGCAATTTTTAACCGTTACTTTTGAATGCGTCGTGATAGCTGCTGACAAAAAGGTCATCGCCACAATCGGGTCAGGCATGATCGGATAATTTTTGACTGCTTTGAGCGAACTTACCCCTTTAATCGTGAGTGTTGTGGAACCGACACCGGAAATTTTTGCACCGGCCTTGATTAAAAAATAACACAAGTCTTGCACCATGTAATTGGCCGAAGCCATGGTAATTGTTGTAACCCCAGGAGCGAGCACTGCGGCCATAATAGCGTTTTCTGTGGCAGCGTCCCCCGATTCATACATGACAATATGCGCAGCAGCCAGGGGGCGTTCACGTTCTACTTCATAATACTGATCGCGCGAGACTACTGAAATACCTAATTTTTTAAGCGCATACCAATGCGGACGAACCGTCCGTTCTCCCAACCTGCAACCGCCGGATTTATATAATTTATACGATTTTTCCCGAGCCGCCAGCGCACCGCACAAAAGAAGTGACGCCCGAACTCTGGCGCACAATTTGCGATCAATCGCTGCAAGTGTTAAATCGTTCGTGGCATCCACAACAATCGTGTGAGCATCCGGTCGTTCGATCGTGACCCCAATACTCGTTAAAAGCTCTACCATGCGCGTGACTTCTTCGATGTGCGGCATATCGACCAGCGTCGTTTTGCCGCGAATCATAAGCGCAGCGCATAAAATAGCAATGGCCGAATTTTTATTCGATTGATTCATGATTTCGCCGTGCAATTTTTTACCCCCCTTTATAACTAAATATGACATAGTATTTTGACTGAAAACCCTTTTTAGCTTATGATTAACTATACATTCAATAGCCCTTAAAGTCAAAGTCAGGGAAACGCAGTATGGAATACCCCGGCAGCACACTTACCAAGCGTCGGCGTCAACTTTTATTGGCGCTTTTTTTGGCTAGTTTCGTTATCATCACCCCCCTCTTGGTACTCTATACGGTTGGGTATCGCTATGACTGGCGAAGCGGACTTATCAAAGAAATAGGCGCACTGAGCGTTGACGCTCTCCCGAGTGATGCGATGGTCTTTTTGAATAATCAAAAAATTAACGAAAAAATTCCTGTCCGACTTAAAAATATTGCCCCTAACTCGTATCACCTCCTTATTACCAAGCCGGGGTATTATGACTGGAGCCGCGATATTACCATCAAAAGCAAACAAACAGTGTACATTAAAGATGTTACCCTTATCAAAAAAGCCGCCCCTTCACTAGTACTACCTGATGCCGAACGGTTTATTTCAGCTAGTACGGATGGAGAATATTTTGTCTACACCACACCCGATCACGCTCTCAGGCTGCATAGTACCGCTTCCGGCGCTGACACCAAGCTCCCCGGGGTTACCGCAAGCACCACTACCAGCATCGCGTGGTCAAAAAATAACACCTTTTTTTCAGTCGCGAATGACGCTTCACCCTACACGATGCTGACGATTTTTAAAACCAATAACCCCCAAAAAAATTGGAATATTGCAGCTGCCGAACCGGGTGAACTTCAAAAATATATGTGGGACTCAGAAAATGACCACATCATATATTACAGCACCCCAGCGGCGATCGTTGCAGCCGACACGGCGCTTGAAACGACCACCCTGTTGACTACTAAAACTACCATGGACTGGTATTTTAATGGCGGGCAACTGTGGACACTCTCCTTAAATACAAGCACGAACGAACTCGCTATTGATCGCGACACGCTGGGATTTACCAATACTTTTGCCACTATTCCTAGTACGAAACTTATGGAAGCCGGCACAAGCAGTTTTAAGATTCGCCATATTCAAAATAATGCCGCACTTCTTGAAACCAGCGATGCAAATGCCATGATCCTGACGAATAATCAAACTTCGTTTGTCTTGCACACTACCGCTTTTACAACGTCACCGACTGGATGGTGGCTGTTATGGAACCCCTGGGAATTGTGGTCATCACTTGGCGGCAGCGATCCCTACTTATTGAACCGCTCCAGCATTGCGCTGCGCCAAGCGGTTTTTATCGATGCCTACAATACGGTCGCCCTGCGCGCGGATACCAAGCTATCTGTCGTGTATCCGTATTACTTAGTTAGCCAGGATATTCTAGAAAATGTAAACGTGACCGGTCTCGGAGCCGATACCGCCAAACGGCTGCTTTATTTTTCTGCAACAATTGAAAATAAACCGGGCATTTGGAAGCTCGAATACTAATTTTTTTCTATGAAACTAATTACCTATACCGATGGCGGGTCGCGCGGCAACCCCGGGCCAGCAGCCGCAGGTGTGGTCGTTAAAAACGAACAGCTCGAAGTCATAGCTGCTTTTGGCAAATATCTTGGCACGCAAACCAACAACTTTGCCGAATACACCGCGCTTATTCTGGCCCTTCAAAAGGCGCTCGAGCTCGGCGCGACCGAAGTCGATTGCATTCTCGACAGCGAACTTGCAGTTAAACAGATGCGGCGCGAATACAAAGTGAAAGAACCAACGCTCCAAAAACTCTGGCTCGAAGCGTACAACCTTTCAACTAAATTTAAAAAAGTTACCTACCGCCACACACTGCGCGCCGGCAACAAAGAAGCTGACGCCGAAGTGAATAAAGCGCTGGATGCAGTCTTAAAAAAATAAATAAAAGGCCTTTCATTTTGAAAGGCCTTTTATTTATTTACGTTCACGGTTGAAAATATTTTCTTGTGCTCGCTCACGGAGTCGTTCTCGAAGTTTTTTTTCGGGCGTGCTCGCTTCTACTTCGTGCTCATACGTATCGAGCAATTTTTGTCGCAGTGTGGAAGTTGGCATTGATTCCTCGCGATCGTTATGCCGATTTTTAATTTGATCTTTTATCTTTTTAAGACGATCTTTACGTTCGTTCAAACGGTCCTGTACTTTTTGTAAAAGTACCGGATTTTTCTTGGGTGTTACTTCTAAAGCTGCGTTCGTTACTTCAAGCTTGCGCTCGACTTGGACAATTGCACTATTCACTTTTTGAAGCGGTTTGCGTTTTGCCAGTAATACTTTTTTCTCAGCTTCCCGGCGGTCAATTTGTTTCAATAAAAAGGCTGCTTTCTTTTCGGGGGTTGTCTGTAATTTTTCTTCAACACGTTCGATACTTTGTTTTACCGGATAGAGGACTGTTCCATCAGTTACTTGAGGACTGCTATATGCATACACGCCAGTAGCCCCCGTTCCGACGAGCATCGCCGCAATTACGAGCACAATTGCAAAACGGACTGAAAAATGACGATACCACACACTCTCTGGACGCGTGCCCGGCTCAAAAGCGCCATCAAGCCGCTGCCAGAGCTCCTGTTTAAAACCGGGGCGCGCCGACAGACTTTTTCCAGCTTTTTTTAAATTGTATTTCAAAAATATACTCATAATAACGTTCTCATTTTTTTGATCGCCCGATGAGCGGCTACTTTTACTGCGCCTTCGCTCATACCCAGCTTTTGAGCTATCTCACTATAACTATACCCCAAAAGATAGTGAAACGTTACAATTTCGCGGCTTTCTTCATCTAAACTAAGCAAAAGCTCGGCTATTTCACGCTGCTCTACGGTTTGCTGCAGCTGCAGCAAAGAACTTTTTAGCCAAAAGGCATCACTTCCCTCTCCGGTCTCAGCCGTTTCGCTTGTTGGCAGCGGCATAGTATTTTTCCGATCGCGCCAATAATTTAAGAGGTGATTTTTAGCAATGGTCATGATCCAGGCCGACTGGCTTACCGCTGCATCATATGAGTCAAAATTTTTGAGCGCTTTCATGAAAATTTCTGAAACTAAGTCTTCGGCCAAATCCTGATTACAGCCAACGCGGAAAAAAATAAAACGATACACCTTATCAAAGTGCGTCGTATAAAAATGCTCAAAATCCTTTTTGGTAAAAGCCATACTGTCATGAGTATACCAACCGCACCGGCTAGGTGCAACTAAAAAGAAGAACCGTCATTCAAGACCACAGGCCCGAATGACGGCACAGTAACCCCCTCCGGCTCCTTGCGTAACGCAGGCAGCCTATTCGATCGTGTACTCGTCGGTGGTGATAAAATTGACGAACTCCCCGCCGTAGCTCGCACGGAAGAAGTCGAGCGTGCCAACGTCCCCGCGCGCTTCGTCAACGGTATACGCCGAACCGTCGCCGCTGCACACCAGGATAACGACGTGCGGCGAGGCGATTTGGGCGACGTCGAAGCCTGGGCATTTTTTGGTCGCGCCATTTGAAAAGACAATATTCCAAAGACGCGGGCGCTCGGGCTTGCCCAGCTTGTGCCCCAGGCGCTCAAACTGATCCGGGAGGCTCCGCACATGAAAGGCAAACGTCGTTTCCACACCCAGTGCTGTTCCGTTCGCCGCAGCGAAGTCGGCGCCCAGGGTAACAGCGCAGTCACTCTCCGGCTTCCGATACGTCGAGAGCTCAAGAACAAGCTCGCGGTTAGGGCCAAACACACTCCCCGTTCTTACACTTGTAGGAGTGATCAGCTGCCCGTTGCACACCAGGCTGACCTGACTTGGATAGCGCGAACTGCCATCCACCGGCGCCAACTGAAGACCGCTCCAGATGGTAACCGGGCCAAACAGGCTCATGTCGAAACGCGTTTCACCGTTCGTGAGTCCGAGCTCGACGTGCAGCCGTTCAGGAGTAACCGGGGGCGGAACGCTTGCGACGGGGTTTGACGGCGCCACTCCCCCGGTCGGCTGCACACCGCAGGCCACCACGAATGAAACCACCGAGGCAACGAGCATATAACTGACGAGGTTGCGAGCAATGTTCCACATACTTGTCCTCCGAGCGTTCAAAAATAACGCTTGAATAGTAGATAACAAAAAACACCTTTTGTAAAGGTGCGAAGTGAAAAAAACTCTCAAAATTTCCAAATAAAATTTAGAAATTTATTAGAGCGACCCGGGGTTTTAATCCGGGTCGTAGGGCTCCGCGTAAGGAGACGCGGGGGTCTACCGGCTGCAGCCGGCGTAGGCGGTACGGGCGACCACGAACTTGTCCGGGGTCGTGCCCGTGGGGCAGACGAGGACGAGCGTGGTCTGACCGGTAGAAGCGCACCATAGGAGGTCGATCGCCCCGACCGCCACGTTGTGGTTCGCGGGAGCGCTGCAGTAGCGCTCGGAGCTGCGGCAGTCCTGGCGGACGGCCACATCTCCGCCGGAGCACAGCTCCTCGTAGGCTGGATAGGCCTTGAGAGGCGCGCCACCCAGATCAAGCGGCAGCGTGAAGCCGGGAGGGGCGGCGATCGGCGTCTGAGCCGCGACAGACTTGCTCTCGCCAACCGAGGCCGCATAACCGCAGCCCAAGCACGGCGGAGAATCGGGGTTACCCGGCGCTGTGAAGCGCGGATCCGGCGCGGACGCGGGAACGGCGACCTCGACGTCGCCCTGTCCAACAGCATCGTACCCACAGCCAGCGGCGAAGAGAACGAAGATGATCGAGGCGAAGAGCGCCACACCCACGATGTGGGCGAGCGCGGCCAAGCGATTGAGGACAGACTTCATGATCGTCATGGTTTCCCTCCAGGTAACAGTTGGTTCTTGCGGTGGAAATAAGGGATACCCTATTTTCACCGCAAGAAATTATTAAAGAGCTTATAAACAAAAAATTCGTCTGTTTGACGAAACAGAAAAGTATAGCACAAAAAAGGCCCTTTGTCAAGGCCTTTTTGCTATATTTTGGCTAATTATAGCCAATTTTAGACTTCAGTTTTGAGGTCTTCCAGGAGTTTTTTAGCCACTTTACTGACTTTTTTTGGAACCCGGATTTTTACCCGCACAAACTCGTCACCGCGGCTCGTACTACCAAGATGCGTTATCCCCTTTCCTTTCAAACGGATGAGTTGACCCGATTCAGTTCCTTCGGGCACTAAAATTTTTACATTTCCCTCGAGGGTAGGAACTTCGATAGTGTCACCCAAGACAGCCTGGGGATACGAAATTTCTTTATCAACATAAATATCAAAATCTTCACGATGAAATTCTTTGCTTGGCTTAATGTGCGTCAAAACATATAGGTCCCCGCTCGTTCCACCGTGTGGCGCAGCTTCACCCTTACCGCTGATACGAATCGACTGACCTTCATCAATACCAGCGGGAATTTTTACTTTGATCGTTGATTCTTTATTTTCGACCCCATTACCATTGCAGTGTTTACATTTTTTGGTTGAATGTTCGCCGCGACCCTGACAGGTTGGGCACGTCGCAACAGTCTGCATATTCCCAAGGAACGTTCGTTGGTTTTGCACCACTTGTCCTTGGCCTTTACACGTATCACATTTTTCCATTTTGCTTCCCGGCTCAGCACCACTGCCTTTACACACGTCGCAGGTATCCTGCTTACGCAGACGTACATCGCGCTCCACGCCGAACGCCGCTTCTTTAAAATCAAGCTCAACTTCTACCTGAATATCTCGCCCGCGGGATTGTCGTCCCGAATTACGCGCGCGTCCGCCGCCCATACCAAACAAGTCGCCAAAAATATCTCCAAAATCCTGTCCGCCAAAATTAAATTCAAACCCGCCGCCCTGGCCGCCCTGGCCACGCGTCGCGCGCATGAGGTCTTCCCAGCTCATACCGCCACCAAAACCGCCCTGCTGTTCGAAGTCCGAACCAAACTGGTCGTACCGGGCGCGCTTTTCTTTGTCCGACAAAACCTGGTAGGCCTCGTTGGCTTCCTTAAACTTTGCTTCGTTACCACCGGGTTTGTCCGGGTGGTGTTGCATCGCTGCTTTTTTAAACGCTTTTTTTACTTCCTCAGTCGAAGCGTTTTTGTCGATACCGAGAATTTTGTAGTAATCTTTAGACATAGCTTATTATCTTTTAGTTCCAGGATTAAAGGGAATGACTTCAGCTCCTTGAGTACCATCATGTTTACCCGTATGACCGTAAACACTTTCTAAAATGAAGTTAATATCCGGCTCTTTGTTGGTGTTTTCGGGCTGTTTGACCAAATCTTTCCTTACGCTATATGCCAAGCCCTCACGTTTATGAAAATATTCGCGCATAACTTTGGAAAGTTCCAAAAATATTTCATATTCCGGCACGTGCAAGGCATTCGCCATAAAATCAATACATGTAACCAGCTCAGTTATTTGGCCGGATGGAGGCAACTCGTTTAGCGAGGCCATCTTATTGTGCATTTCCCAAAATTTTTTAAAAATTCGGTAAGAATCGGTAGTTTTAAAATCATCTTCAAAAGCATCGGGGAGCTGTAACTTGTGCTTTAAATCTTTTAAATCAACCTTATTTTCCATGGCCACAGCATGATACGCCGCGAGAAGATCCGGGTCATTACGCGCGAGAGCACGGAGTGCGTGCTCATCAAATATAGCCAGCACCTGATCGCTGATCTCATCATACAATCTTACCGAGGGCTGAGCTAATTTTGCTTCCAATAACTCGTTAAGACCACGGCGAAGATTAAACATATATTTATTTAATTAAATCCTACCTCTTGAGCGCTAATCGAGTTTTTTTATATAATTACCAGGATTATCTGTTAAATCTAAATATGCGGGCAGGCCATCTAAATCTGGGTACTGATCTCTTAATTTTTGTTTAAGGGTAAAATCATAACCGATGATATGGGCTTCAACTTTTTTACCGACCAACGAAGTAAGATCGTAAATATCAAACCCCCGTAATTGATTGATCGACAATTGCTTGCGGGGTTCTGCGGCCATGCCTCTTCCGCTATCAATGACGATGTACAACAACCGATCAATTGTTAGCGCGCAAATTCCATCAACCACACAATCATTGCTCGCCGCAGTAACAATCCCCCGGTATGTTGAAGTTTCAGCGGCTTCACCAGAATACGTATTGTTTGTTGATTTTACTTTAACGAGGGGTATATTTTTATACAAAAGCATCCCAATCCCGACAAGCACTAAAAATATCGTGCTCATTAAAAATAGATACTTTTTTGATATTTTCATACCTCTATTTAAAACGTACTACCACATCCCTATCCGGATACACATACCGAATTAATTGCTGTACTTGCTTCTCAGCACTCGCCTGTGCTTCCGCTATTACTTCATCTTTACCGGCTGCCTTGAGTGCTTCAGCTTTGATCGCGGTTAGTGCTTGGTTATAGCCGTCATCATTATCAAAAGCACGCTTGAAAATGCCTTGGTTATTTTGAACCATTACATCGCCCACAATTTCCGTACTATTTACCTCTACTTGTGGCAGGGCAACCATAATGGTTTTATCCTGAATCGCAATATCATCAGCCGTAAGTTTGGTGAGGTCTACTCCGGAATTTACTTTTACATTAGCCGAGGCCTTGATCGCCTGCTTCCAAAAAATATCTTTCCATTGGTTGCCTGTGGAATGTTCAATATCAATTTGTTGGTTAAACACATAACTCTGCGTTACCAAAAACCCTTCGCTTTTGAGCGTGATCAAAACCGTTTGCGAAGTTACTTGTGTGGCCGGCGTGTTAGGACGAGTTACGCGGTAGCCGAGGTAAATACCACCACCGAATAAAACGACGCACAGGGCGATGATGAGATATTTTTTGATCACACAAATATAATTATTTTCAAACAACTAACCCCGTACACATTTCGTACAGGGCCAGTCTGTTTAAATCTGATTATTTCTTATCATCCACGACTTCACCCTCAATTGGGCCCTCGTCTTTCTTTGGCTCAGCGCCTGGGGCGCCGCCTTCTGGCTGCGCGCCTGGTTGTGGCTGGCTGGCAGCATACATCTTGGTGCCAACGGCCTGGGCAGCAGTTGAGAGCTCGTCTGCGGCTTTCTTAATTGCTTCTACATCGTCTTTGTCTTTCACTTCTTTTACCTTAGCGAGACCTTCTTCCACTTTCTTTTTTTCATCATCGGTAATCGCCACTTTCTTTTCTTCCACTTCTTTCATCATCTTCTCGGTAGTATACACCATACTGTCGGCAATGTTGCGGGCCTCGATCAGTTCCTGGCGTTTCTTGTCTTCATCAGCATGCGCTTCAGCATCTTTCTTCATGCGTTCGATTTCCTCTTTGGAGAGACCGCTTGAAGCTTCAATACGAATTGATTGTTCTTTATTGGTGGCTTTGTCCTTGGCTTTAACATTCAAGATACCGTTAGCATCGATATCAAAGGTAACTTCTACCTGTGGTACACCGCGTGGAGCTGGTGGAATGTCACTCAGGATAAAGCGGCCGAGTGTTTTGTTATCAGCAGCCATTGGGCGTTCACCCTGCAGAACAACAATCTCCACACTTGGCTGATTATCAACCGCGGTTGAGAAGACCTGAGACTTGCTGGCCGGAATTGTCGTATTGCGCTCAATCAGTTTGGTCATCACACCGCCCATGGTTTCAATACCTAAGGACAGCGGCGTAACGTCGAGGAGTAATACATCCTTAACATCGCCGTGTAATACACCACCCTGTACAGCCGCACCAACGGCCACCACTTCGTCAGGGTTCACGGTAATGTTTGGTTTCTTGCCAAAATATTTTTCAACAGCCTGGAGAACAAGCGGCATGCGCGTCATACCACCCACCATCACAATTTCCTGAATGTCACCGGTTGAAAGTTTGGCGTCTTCAAGGGCGCGTTTGACTGGGCCCATGGTCTGGTCAACCAATCCGCCAACCAATTCCTCGAGTTTGGCGCGCGTCAATTTCATCATGAGGTGCTTAGGGCCTGATGCACCGGATGTAATAAACGGCTGGTTAATTTCACTTTCCTGGGCAGTCGATAATTCAATCTTCGCTTTCTCAGCTGCTTCTTTAATACGCTGCAAAGCAAGCGGATCTTTACCAAGATCAATACCTTCAGTCTTATTGAATTCATCGATAATCCACTGAATAATTTTCTGATCAAAGTCGTCACCGCCGAGGTGCGTATCACCATTCGTGGAAAGTACCTGTACCGAGTCTTCACTAACTTCAAGGACAGATACATCAAACGTACCACCACCAAGATCGTACACTACGATCTTCTGATCTTTTTTCTTATCAAAACCGTAGGCAAGGGCAGCGGCAGTTGGTTCGTTAATAATACGCAAAACTTTGAGACCGGCAATTTCACCGGCGTCTTTGGTAGCCTGGCGCTGCGCATCATCAAAGTAGGCTGGAACGGTAATCACCGCTTCAGTTACTTTTTCGCCCAAACGTTCTTCCGCATCGGCTTTTAATTTTTGCAAAACCATGGCCGAAATTTCTTGTGGCGAATATTCTTTACCCTGCAAGAGCACTTTCACGCCTTCACCGCTTTTTACGATTTTGTACGGCATGAGTTTAAGGTCGCGCTGCACTTCCGCATCTTCCCACTTGCGGCCAATCAGGCGCTTAATGGAATAGAGCGTGTTTTCAGGGTTCGTTACGGCCTGGCGCTTGGAGAGCTGGCCCACGAGGCGCTCCCCGCTTTTACTCATCGCGACAACCGATGGGGTGGTGCGGGCTCCTTCTTTGTTTTCCAATACTTTTGGTTGTCCTCCTTCGATAATTGCGACACAGGAATTGGTTGTTCCAAGGTCGATTCCAAGTACTTTGCTCATATATAAATGTGATTAATTAGTAAGATTATTTAAAATTACAATCTATTCTTTCTCATTCTTACCATAAAAAATAGTTAAAACTTCTTTATCATCAGTGTGTGGAAATTCACTACAGACAGCATCGTCCAGCTGACACCTTAATTCATCAAAAGATTTTTTAATTTTTTCTAACTGACTAGCATAAATATTTTTTGAAAAATTTTTTACCAACAAAATATGAAGGTCCATCATTTTTTTACGTATTTCCTTAATCTCAACTCCCATTTCTTTCCATTCTTTAAGAGTAATTTTTTTATTCATACTTTATTATATATTTAAAACGCAATAATCTTCTAAAAATCTAACAAAGAACTTTAAATTCAGTCAGCTCATGGCTCAAGAAGCAGCTGCAAAGTGAGCCATGAGGCAGGGTGTGAAAAAAGATCAGATCTTGAGTGGGTTGAAGTCAGTCCTGTAGTCGTAGACGTCGAGCCCTTCCCTGCGCTTCAGTAAGCGAACGACGGCGTACGTCACGGGGGTCGCCAGAATTTCGAATCCGCACTTGATGCTCCACTCGGTCAGCGCGATCGCCCCGATGTGGCTCCAGGCGAACACCTGGGGGACAAACCACATGCCAGCGAACGCCACGACGTTGAAAATGATCGTGTCAGCTGCCTGGCTCACGAGGGTTGAACCGATCGTGCGCTGCCACAGCTTTTCACCTTGCGCATAGATCTTCATCTTGGCAAGGATGAACCCGTTGAGAAAGCCGCCCACCAGGTACGCGATAAAAGAAGCTACCAGGAGGCGCGGGCTTTGCCCAAGAACTGCAGCGTAGGCAGGTTGCCCGTAGTAGAACGGGGCTGACGGAAGGCTGACCGCGATCTCGATCGTGATGACCGCGAGCGCGTTGCACAGAAACCCTGTCCAGATCATCCGCCTATCGGCTCCATAGCCGTACACCTCGGTGAGCACGTCACCGATGATGTAGCTGATTGGAAAGACGATGAGCACCGCGGAAAAGCTGACTCCCGCGATCATAACCATCTTGCCGCCGATGATGTTCGACAAGACCAGGATGGTGACGAACAGGCCCGTGATGAGCCGAAGGTACTTTGAATCTTGCATGGCACCCTCAGGCAAAAAGTTTGTAAACGAACTTGTCAGAACATGTCGTTCTGAATCAGCAGCCTAACCCTGGATTCCCGCCTGCGCGGTAATACCACGAATTAGAGGCTGCCATTCAAAATAACAAATTATTTCTTCGTCACCTTCACCTCAATTTTCTTTGGCATAACGGCTTGAGCTTTTGGCGCCGTAACCTTCAGCATGCCATCGGCAAATTCGGCGCTCACTTCGTTTTCCACAACCGATGTTGGCAGAGCAACTTCGCGGTAAAACGAACCACTGCGAATTTCTTTGCGGTAATAATTTTTTTCTTCAATCTCGCGTTCTTTGTTGCTTTCGCCTTTCAAAATAAGTAATCCTTTTTGGACACTGACTTGTACATCTTCCGGGCGGACTCCAGCAAGCGGGGCTTCCACAACCACAGCGTTCTCCGTTTCGTACATATTGATCGCCGGCATGAAAGCCTTTGGCGCATTTGGAATCATCGGCGCCATACTGCCGAACATATCGTCCATTTCGCCGAACACGTCACTGGGGATATAGCGTATAAGAGACATAGAATAAAAAATTAAGAATAAAATTTTTTATTTGGTAATTGTTACTGTGAAGGGATTAGCAAAGGAAAACTTGTTGCCGCTGATAGCGACTTTTTGGTTTTTCATAGCCTGGCGAACTTCTCGGTTTACGCTCCACGTATCTATGAAATAGACTGCCCAAAATATGACTATGACTGCCACCGGACCAAACGACGCAACGAGTTCAAGTATAAGCGTATCCGGCACTAGCCTCTGACCGAGTGTCGACAAAACCAGGGCTCCAAAAAATACTATATAATACAGAGCTCGGTATTTGTAGGTAACAATCACTTCGGTCGGCGTTTCTGTGCGTTCACAAAAAAGAGACATATAGTATTACTTTGCAATAATTACTTTAGCAGGTTTAATGACTCGCCCGCTCATCGTGTACCCCCCATCAACTTCCCTGACAATCGTTCCGGATTCCTGACCTTCTACAGCTTCTTCACCGGCCGCTTCGTGAAAACGGGTATCTAATTTTTCGCCAACTGTTTTAATTTCTTCCACTTTGTATGACTTAAGAACGTCCCCGAATTGTTTCATGATAAAACTAATACCTGTAATCCAATTCTGAATTTTCTTACCTTCGGCTGAATCATCAACTTCGGGGTGAAACGAATAGGCTTTTTTGAAATTATCGTAGACCGGAATAAACTCTTCCACAATCTGCTGCTCACTCATACTAACAAGTTCAGCCCGTCTGGCAGCCGTTTCTTTTTGTAAATTTTGATAATCGGCCAAGGCGCGCTGCCAACCAAGCTTATATTCTTCCATTTGTTTTTGCAGCGTATCGCCCGGTTCGATTTGTTCCTGCTGCCCGGTTTCTGAATGTAATTCATTTGTATCAGGTAATTCATCTTTAATTTGGTCATCGTTCATACACTAACAATTTAGCAATTTAAATCAGTTCTTTTACCTTTTTCATGAGTCCCCAATTTTTGTAATAATCCATGCGTTGGGGCCCAAGCATGAGTAAAAGTGATTGATTATCTTTCCCAAACCGTATCGCGAGCACACTGAGAAGGCGTCCAAAGGGGTGCTGTGTGCCAATAAAATAATTTATATCCGTCACACGCGGCGCGAACGCTTCAAGAGCTTCTTCGCAGCGATCGAACATCGCAGAAATATCGGCGACCAAATTCATCTCGGCAAAGTCCGGTTTTTGGAACAAATTACTAAGGCCAGTGTAGTAGACTTTGTCTGGGGAAAAAGCGACCATCACTGTTTGATCCGCAAGCTCTACAAGGGCTTTAGCAATTCCTTTGCGCGCTTGTTCGTAGTCACCGATTGTTTCTAAGACTGATGCTAATTTTTTTTCTGCCGCCTTTGTTGCTTCCGCAGCAGTCAAATTAAGACGTTCGATATAGTAGTGATATCCTTGCTGCGTTGGAATGCGCCCAGCCGAAGTATGTGGGTGAGTAAGATACCCCGCTTCTTCAAGTGCCCGTAGTTCATTACGCACCGTCGCTTCGCTCCACTCCAAATTGCCCTTATCAACCAAAAATCTCGAACCTACCGGTTCGGCAGTTTCGACATAATGTTCAATTACCAGGGTTAATAGTTTTTCAGGTCGAGCGTCCATAACACTTTTCCTCCGAGGAGGCTAATTTATCACTCACTGTATACGAGTGATAATATACCAGCCCCCTCTACAGGCGTCAAGAAAAAGTTATGCACAAATTAAAATAACCCCGGGAAAGGGTTATTTATTACCACATCAAAGGGATGCCTGTCGTGTCTTTAGTAAAACACTATAGGCACACTCCCTTTGACTTTTCCAAATATAGGGAGGTAAAAAGGCAACAGATAGGCTCAGCCCTTAGTTGCGCGACTTCTTGGGTGGCGTTGGCTGGTGCGGCACACCCGTACCCATCACCGCTGCCAGCTGGTGGAAATCTGTGAGCCACCCACGCTGCCAGGTTGCACGGCATTCGCGCACGAGCCGGGCCGCGTCATCACCACAGATCTCAGACCCGCCACTCCCATTGAAAACCTTGAAAACTCGGTACTCATCCCGGTTGGTGCCCGTCGGCAGGAAGACGATCGTCTCCCCATGCGAAGCACGAACGAATCGGATTTGAGCCGTGCGCTGCTTGCGAGAAAAAAACCCGGTCACCGGTGGTTCTCGATCCAACATCTCTAGTTACTCCCAGCCTTTAGAGGCCTTGGTAAACAGACCCTATCAAATAATCAAAAAAACTTCCAGGCTTGAAACAACCACTTATTCACAGTCGGCAGAACAAAAAACAGACCTTAATAGGTCTGTTTTTTGGTATATTTTTATTAATGTATCTGACTAATCTCACTTAATAAAACATTTTCAACGTAAATGCCGCGAGCGTAGAAAATGCGTTCCAGTTCATTCTTAAGCTCCATTTCCACCTGATCACGCTTGGGGCCGATAATATCCTGATAATCAAAGCGGCTAAAAACCATACGTATACGACTACGAATACTGGGGCGAACGATCTTGGCCACAAAGTCTTCACCAACCGTTTGCCAAATCGATGGAATCTGATGAACATCGAGGCGAAGCAGAATTGTTCCTTCCGTTCCCACCTTTTTACCATCCTGGGTTACTGCGGCGGTTGGGATATCGCCCATCGCACGCTCGTTCTCGGGATTAAACTGACGAGAAATACTATATTCAAGTGTCTGGGTATTAAATAATTTTGCTTTCTGCCAAAATGGAATTTTGAGATGCAGTCCAGGAGTCAACACTTTTTTAAGCACTCCGCGACCAAGATCGTAGACACACGCTACATAACCTGGTGGAACGTAGATAAACAATCCCTTGAGTACGTCTTCGACGACGAACGAGTACATCAGTTTGTCGAGTGAATCTCCGGCCATACAAAAAATTTAATTTCCGAAAGTTTAATGATGGCCACCATGGTCATCATGCCCGTGCGCCTCTTTTTTAGGAGCAAAAATAACTTTACTAATGAATTTTACGATATCAGAAAAAACCAGCGTTGTCAAAATAAATAAAGCTTTAACCATGGGCAGAAACCACAGGAAAAAGAAAATAAAGGTTGGAAATAAAATCAAGTATACCGCATCCGCACTTTCGGTTTTAGTTTTCTTTTTGCGCTGCTCGAGCAGAATAGAAACAAACACATACAGAGCAACAATCCCCGACCAAACATAATCGTGATGGAGCCCGATATTAAAGCCGTAAAATGAAGTGTTAATAACCCCCGGAAATTCAACAAATGGATATAAAATCTTAATTACTTTTTCGCCGCTGATACCGCGTACGAAAACTTGATAGAGTAAAAAGAATACGACTACCTGCACTAACAGCACGATAACACGAGCCCACGGTGACACATAATGCTTTTTGAGCATTCGGCGAATTTCTTCTTTTTGAGTAATAGAATCGTTTTTGTAAACTGTTTTCAGCCGCGCAATTTCTTCATCAATTTTTTGCTGCTTCGTGTTATTGTGTTCCGAAATAATACTGAGGGGAAGCAAGATAATGCGCAAAAAAATGGTCAGCCAAATAACGGCCCAGCCCAAGTTCTGCCCGGCAACATGCGCATAAATCCAAAACAGCGCGTTAAAAACGGGCTGATAAAGAAACGTATACCAAATTCCTGAGAGCATACCGAGAGGTTAAGTACGCATAGTGTAGCATTTTTCGCTACAAGAAGCAAAGATTAAGCAAGGACTGTGCTCAGCGCGAGGCGCAGACGACACACAAACGAACAGGGTGTCGCTCGTTCGAGCGGCCCGCATGTTTCGCAGCAAATAAAATGTCGGTGACAACGAAGGTTTCCGCAATTAAGATAGCGCTCACTCGCCCTACCACATTTCTCACATTTTCCAATAACTTCATGTTCACCAAAGGCCATTGTCACACGTCCATCAAAAACATATAAACTGCCCTTGAAATCTTCGCCCGGATATTTTTCCATATAGGTTACAATGCCATTGTGGAGCTGATACACATCTTTAAACCCATGCTTCACCAAAAAACCCGAAGCCTTTTCACAGCGCACGCCGCCCGTACACACCGTTACAATCGTCTTATCCTTTAAATGGCTGAGCACCGGCAATACCTTAGGCAGGTCACGGAAATTTTCAAGCGGGGGCAAAATAGAGCCGGCAAAATGACCTGACTTGTGTTCGTAGTCGTTGCGCATGTCAACGATATAAAATTCACGGCCATTCTGAATCCAGTCATGGAGCGTTTCGGCAGACAGATACTTACCCGTAATTTCATTCGGATTCAAGTCGTCGGCCTTCAGGTGCCCACTCACAATCTCGCCCCGCACTTTGACAGATAGTTTAGGAAAAGCGTTGCCGGTACCACTACTTCGTTTAAAATTCATATCAACAAAACGAGGGTCCTGGCGCATGATATCAATATACTGCTGAGTATTTTCTACTACCCCCTCAACCGTGCCGTTAATCCCCTCTTTGGCAATAATAATACGGCCCTTTAAGCCCAGGCGTTTACAGAGTTCCATGTGTGCCAGGCGAAGCCCTTCCGGGTCCTCGATGGTGACGTATTTGTAATAGAGAAGGATTTCGTGAACAGGCATATAATTAGTTATTTGGCTTTAAAATAGCACGATTTGTTACATAAATCAATTGTATTGGCAAAAAGCTTCATTTTGTGCTATTCTAACCGTACTAAATCGTTATATATGTCGGAGGATATTTCAAAATTCGAACAAATTAAAGCCATTGTTGGCCAAGCATACCAGACACTGACAGCTTTTTTAACAGGGTTAAAAGAAGTGCGTGAAGAGCGATCTCAAATTATCAATGAACTTATTAAGGAGGCTGAGCAAAAAAAAATTTCTATCCTTAAATCTAAAATTGATAAATTATAAAATATGCCCAAAGAGCAATCTCGCGAACAAACTTCTACCGACAAAGTTAAAGTACTCAAGACAGAAAAAAAAGGCTGGCTGCGAAATAAATTAGAAAAATGGGGTTTGGCAAAGAGCGCTGAATCGAATGAGGCCCGGGAAAGTGAAGCTATGCCAGACGGACCTGCTGCAGCTCGTGAAGGCGCAGAAATGATTCAGGCCATAAAACACGAAGGAGAACTTGCCGCCGAAACTCTGGACGAAGAAGCAGGGCGCACACTCGTAGATTTACAGGCTATTGCAGACCAACAAGGTCTTAGGCTTGATGCTGAACAAGAAGCACGAGCAGCCCAAAAAGAATCGGCGTTAAAAACTAAGGTTGAAAGTGCAGCTGCAAAATTTAAAAGCGAGGAAGACGAACTTGATAAGCAGATAAGAGAATTCTTTGAAAGAAAAGACCCGGATGATCCAGCTGCTTTTTTTGAACAGCGGGTAAAATCTTTAGAAACAGCAATTAACACTAATTTTGACAAAAAAGCAGAAGAGCTTAAGGATGAAATAGCGGCGCTTCCTATTGCTCTACAGGAGGAGATGATCGGAAAAACAGATCCTGCCGACCAACTTGTGACGAGACAAAAATTTGTAAGTAAAGAAAAACAATTACAATCACGCATTGAGCAATTGGGCGAGCAGAAAAAAGTTCTTGAAAAATCACTGCTTAACACAAAACTCATACTTACCAAAATAGCCAAAGGAGAAACGCAGGATGCAATAGCCTATTTACAAGAAGAAATCAGAGGTATCGGAAAAGATGAAGCATTCTCGCCTGAACGGAAGCAAGTCAACCTCCTTACGAGTATAATTAAAAGGCTCCAAGAAGTTCAGGCCCAACAGAGCACAAAAGAAGCTAAAAACATAAGTCATATCAAAGCTTTAGATGCCGCGCTTGAAGCTCCAGAAAATATCGTTCATGAGGTATTTGATTTGCAAAAAGAATTTAATGCCGAGCTTGATGTTGGTGACGTGCCAGAATTAGAAGGTCGGTCACCTGACACCATTACATTAAATGAACTTACTGCCTTGCGAGGAGCTGCTGCCGAAGCTGCAATCGTTGCTCGAGAAGCAAAAAATGATCCAGCCGCTGAACGCGCAGCTTTGCGAAAACTAAACAGCCTTGAACTGCTTATTGACCTTAAAAAGAAAATTAGAACAAAATCCGATAAGTTGACAACTATTGACGACCGGATGGCAGCATAAAATTTTAACTATTTGTAAATAAAATAACCCCACTTAAAATGGGGTTATTTTTTTCCTCCCGCTCCCTAAAACGTTACGCTGTAACGCCTCAGGGAGAGGGCTAGGAGGAAAGGTTGGGCTGTGAAAGAGCGTCAGCGGCGGGAGTGTTTTTTAGAGCGGATGTTGTGCTTGCGGTGTGCGGGAGGAAGACGACGCTTGGTTTTGGCCGCGTCCCCAGTTGTAACAATGTACTCTGGCGCCACATACACGGGGTAAGGAGTACGGGTCGCAGGAGACGGAAGGGCCGGTTTTGTACGCGGAGAGGTCGAAGGAACGGTGGAAGCATTCTCAGACAGGTAGTCGCCCACTACCTCATAAACCATATAGCCAAAGAAAATTAGCGCGGCACCGACAACCAACCACCACACATAAACTTTGAGGAGTTCTGCGCTCAAAAGCTGCTGCTTTGGCTTAGAGCGAAGCATCACTCGGGGTGCAACCGGCCCGCTAAGCACTCGCGTTGGGTCTTGAAGCGAGACCGTCCGTGCCGAGGGCATGACTTTTGCCGCGGAATAGACCGCGGCTGCAGGTGGAGGCGAGCACTCCGTTGCATCAGAGGGCTCGGCCGGAACGGGCTGACCGTCCGGAACTGTAGGCGCGACCACACCAGGGACATAGACTCGCTCTGTTGGCATGGAATAACTCCATTGAAACGAACATCGTTGATGAAAAAGAAGTATATAGAGAAAAAGTGTTACTGTCAATCGCTCACCTTATACATTACTTGCACCACACTCAAATTTAAACACTGCGTGCTAAGAGCCCGATAAGCAGAATCCCGATAAAATTGAACACCAATGAAATCGGGACAAACCACGATAATTTCATTTTGGAAAAACCCAGGAGCCCAATTCCCAATTCGTCCGGCAGAGGCGACGCAATAATGATACCGCCCAGAAGAAAGGTAAACCACCGGAACATGCGCATTTTGAATAACTTTTTTAAACGCTTTGGCAGCCCCCGTTCACTGATGAGTTCCATCAAATGACTGCTTAAGCGATCGCGAATAAAGTAAAAAATAATCAGATCGCCAAATACCGCGCCGAGCGAACCAAGAAGCGCTGTCAGAAAGACCGAGTTGACCTGAGCGATTTCGCCGAGCGTCACAATCGCCGGAGCAGTTGTAAAAACTGATGTAAAAAAAATACCAGACACAAAACTTCCGATCAGTTCCAGTTCCTTGGTAGAGGTAAGTACACGCACCAATACATCGGTTTTAACTAAAAAAACAGAAATACCGATGCTGAGCGCAATAATGCAAAGATCGTGAATAATTAAAGATACTTTTTTGGCCGGACGGCGTTTCATAAAAAAATGTATTAGTCTTATAGACAGTATACCACACTTTCCGCAGTATCTTTCAAAATTGAGCGTATTAAAAAAACCGACTAATTAAAGCCGGTTTTTTCCGAAACTATTACTTCGCTTCATTACGCTTGACGCCTTCCTTTACCAACCGTGCAATCAATGCGAGTGGTATTTTTTCGTCGAGCGTAAACTGGATCGTTGCCTTACCGGTGACTTTCAATTTTTTCACATACTCAGGCGGAATCGGAGGCATGGCAAAAAAACTGATATGATCTTTGAAGTACGCGAAGTACACCAGCCGCCCCTTATAGGCATAATATGGCATGCTGTAGCTGATTTTTTCTTCAGCCTCCGGAGCTGCTTTTTTAATCGTTCGGCGGATATCATTTAATTTTCCCTGAATTGCTTTGGGCGCGCTGGCAATGTAGGCGTCGACACTGGAAATTTTTTGCATATTTTTATTTTGCTGCCTGGTAGACTTCTTCCAGTTTGGCAATATCAAATTTCTTCATGGACATAAATGCTTGTGTAACTGCCGCAACCTGCTCCGGCGTTCCTGTGTTCATCATACGCCCAAGTGCCGTTGGCCAAACCTGCCACGATACACCATAAGCATCTTTCAACCAACCACACTGCTCGGCCTCAGAAACCGCGGAAAGCTTACTCCAAAAATAATCTATCTCCTCCTGGTTTTCACACGGCACAAGAAGTGAAACAGCTTCGTTAAAAGCGAACTTGTGATCATGGGCCGATTCCATTGCCCCAAACTCTTGACCACGCAGTTTAAAAACAGCGTATTTTACTTTGCCTTCGGTGTCTGGTGCCTCCCCCGCCCCATAGCGCATCATGACAGCAGCGCTCGAAGGCAACTCCGCTGCTGCAGCGGCCGGTGCTTGCTTAAAAATTTCAACATACCGATTCATTGCTTCTTCGACTTTGCCGTAAGCACCGCCCACAAACGTCATCACCGGAACAATTTTTTGCTCGATCGGCTGGTCTGCCATATACATCAGCTGCCACGATACCCCATACTTGTCTTGTATCCAGCCATAATATTCGCTAAACGGATATGCCTGGAGCGGCATGAGGGCCATGCCGTCTTCTGATAAAGCTTTCCAGAAGGTATCGGCTTCATCTTTAGTAGCACATTTTACTTGAAACGAAATCGACGGGTTAATTTTAAAAACCGGTCCGGCGCTAATCGCCATAAAGGGCTCGCCGCAAAGTTCAAACGCCATAATGTCACAATCCCCCGACGGCGTATCGTGGATAGTCGACGAACTGGTAATTTTTGAATCCGGAAAGAGTGCTGTATAGAATTCTGCCGCCTGCTTGGCTTCCTTATCAAACCAAAGATGTGGGGTAATTTTTTGCATAGCGTTATTGGTGAGCAGGTTGAAGTAAACTCGCACGGTTACCTTCGGTATCCAGAAATGAAACATACATCCCTGTGCCCGGAATAGGCATTGGCTCCCCGAGAACTTTACCACCGGCTTCAGTTACTTTTTTCATGGCCGCCTGAATATCTTCAACTGAAATAACGACCGATGGATATTGCGCTGGCCAATCCGGTTTTTTAGGAAAAAATCCGCCGTTAATCGTTCCCGGAGTTTTGACCATCCGGTTTTCATCAGTCTCGGCCGTATAGGCGGTTATGTAGTCCATCATATCGGGCCCGAGCTTATTCATTTTCCAGCCCAGCGCTTCCTCATAAAACTTGGCGACACGATCTTTATCTTCGTAGGGCATTTCAAAGTGGACGACGGGATTGAAATTTGCCATATACAAATACTTAATGAATAAAAAACACTATTCCTGTTCGACGTGTTTTTTAAAATTATCTAAAATTGCCTGCCAACCAGCCCGCTGCATTTCTTCCGGGTTTTCTTTTTCCGGATCGAACGACTCAACCACGCGCACGCCTTCAGGCACAGTTTCAAAGACAATTTTTGCTCTGCGGTCACCAAATTCATATTCAATTAGTGTGCCCTCTTCCACAGCGGTATATACTCCGGCCATGTCAAACTCGGCACTTTTGTCTTTGGCAGCCATGACGGTTTTAAATTTTCCGCCCACGCGCAAATCATTTTCTGCGGCCGGAGCTTCCCAGTCGTCGGACGCAAAAGCCCACTTCGTGATATGTTCCGGCTCATTCCAATATTTCCAAACTTTTTCAATCGGCGCTTTGACAATGGTTTCAACAGTAATCATATATGTAGAATTTAAAATTTATTTTTCTGCGATTTCTTTCAGTTTTGCCAATGCCTTTGGCCACATAGCTTCAAACATAGCCATCATTTCTGGGTTACCGTCGGCAAAATCAAGATCTACCCGAACTTCAGTTTTTCCTTCGTTTTCTGTAAAGGTATAATTTTCATGAGCGCCAGCCCACGCTTTAACCCGTTCACTGGTAGTATCCTCTACTCCATTCATAACTTCGCCCAAGTGTTCAATGGAAATAAAATCATACAGGCGATTCTCTACGATCCGGCTGACCATACCGCCCGTTGTGCCGTCATCGTTCGGTCCCAAAAATAACATTTTACTACCCACGCTCCAATCACCTTCGTAATACGAACCAGCATGAAATGGTTCAGTCCATTCACGATAGGTCGCGTCCTCGAGCATCGTGTCCCATACTTTTTCTTTTGGAGCGTTAATTGTTGTTGAAAAATGGAGGTATTGCATAGAATAAAAATTAGTTAATTAATTTTAATAAGTCCGGGTTTCTTGGCCGCGAGCTTCAGCACTTTAGCTACACCTTTCAGATCAAGATCCTCAATTTTTTTAATTTGAATACAACTTTTACCCACCTTCACTTTGCCAAGCTCGTCTTTATGGCTTTCAGCCAAATACTTTCCGTTTTCAATCGAACAAATATACAGACTTATATAATTCTTTTGGCTCGCGAGCGACACGACCGGCCAGTCAATTTCTTTTTTCTGAGCATTTATATACTTGAAGGCGCCATACCCGAGCATATTATAGGCAAACAAAGGTTTTAATTTTGGCACGGTTTTTTTAATGAACCGATCAAGAAAAAGAATCGCTTCGCGTCGTTCGGGCTCGAGCATGTCGATATACTCTTTAATTGAGGATGCTTTCACGGGTTTGAACATGTTCATACAGTTCTTTATTTCTTTTTAAAACATTTTATTTCATGATCATCCACCATCCCCACTGCCTGCATAAACGCATACATGATTGTTGACCCTACAAACTTAAATCCGCGTTTTAATAAATCCTTACTCAGCGCATCCGATTCTTTCGTTTTTGTCGGAATATCTTTTATAGATCGAACTTTATTTTTTTTCGGCTTGCCGCCCACGAATTGCCAAATATACTTATCGAACGATCCGAATTCTTTTTGGACATCCAAAAATTTTTGAGCATTCGTGATAGCTGCGGCAATTTTAAGGCGGTTACGGATGATACCGGGGTTAGCAAGAAGCTTTTGAGCATCTTTAGTACCATACCGTGCGATTCTTTGGGCGTCAAACCCCTTTAGCGCTTTGCGGTAATTTTCACGCTTGTTAAGCACTGTACTCCAGCTAAGTCCCGCCTGCGCACCTTCGAGAATCAGAAATTCAAAAAGTACCTGGTCATTGTGAACAGGTACTCCCCACTCCGTATCGTGGTAGCCTCGCATAAGCGGGCTTGCGTTTGCCGCCCAATCACAGCGGATTTTGTTTTTTTCTTGAATCATGTTTTATTTCTCATCCTTCACAATCTGCCCGTCTTTGAGGGTAACCACGCGTTTGGCGCGGCGAGCATATTCTTCTTCGTGGGTAATCATAATAATTGTCTGCCCTTCGCTATTGAGGTCGAGAAACGACTGCATGACGAGCGCAGAGTTCGCGGAGTCGAGGTTGGCGGTTGGTTCGTCGGCAAACAAAATATGCGGATGATGCGCGATCGCGCGCGCAATCGACACGCGCTGCTGCTGACCGCCGGATAACTGACTTGGCACATTGCGCATTTTGTCGGCGAGGCCGATGCGGTCGAGCGCAGCCCGCGCTTTTTGCCCGGCAACGGCTTTGGTGGCACCCTGCATAAGCATCGGGAGCATGACATTTTCAAGTGCATTCAATTCGGGTAAGAGCGCATAATCCTGAAACACGTACCCCAATTTTTCAAGGCGGAGTTTGGTCTTCTGGCGCTGCGACATTTCGCTTGTCTTAATACTATCAATAATAATATCCCCCGAAGTCGGCTCGTCGAGGAGCGATAACTGATACAGGAGCGTCGACTTGCCAGCGCCCGACGGCCCGATGATGGCTACAAATTCCTGATCGAGAATATCAATACTCACGCTCTTGAGTACCGTGAGCGCGATATCACCCTGACCATAGGTTTTAACAATATTTTTTCCGGCAATCATACATTAGCGGCCCAAGATTGAATCAAGCGTATTTTTGCGTACAATGATCGTGGCGGGAATATACCCGGCAATCACGGTCACAACGAGCAAAATCGCCACACGCGTAAATGCACCTTCCGGTGTCGCGGCCAAAATACCATCCGAAAACGGAAAGTTGATCGGGTTCGCGTCAAAGTACGGCTTGAGAAGTCCAAACGTCAGCGCGAGCCCAATCCCCGACCCGGCCAAACCATAAAACAATGCCTGTATCAGGTACGACGCCTGCACCGCCCACGGGCTAATACCAATGCCTTTCATAATCCCAATAAACTTGCGTTTGGTAACAGCGTTAATATAGATAACAATAAACACCGTGATCGACGCTACCACGAGTGCAAACGATGACAGGGCATTGCCTAAAATCGACATCGTGGTTTCAATATCGCGCAAAAATGACGGAATTGCTTCGTCGGCCGTCTGGATCTGCGCCGCATACCCGTCCATAAAATTTTTAATTTCTTCGAGGAGGACCATATCCTGCCCCGGCTTGGTCTTGATAGCAATTTCCTGAAGCTGTTCTTTGTTGGCGGGGAGGAGCCGTTTTAATTCCTGATCGTTCACAAACATGCGCGTTGAAATTTCATCAACCTTACTTTTAACAATCCCCTTCACAAAAAAATCTTTCGTCGCCGGGTCACCGTCCGGATTTGGAATCGTCAAGCGAACGCGGTCGCCAACATCCACATCACGGAGCAAATCAAGCCCCGGGATATTCGCATCGGCAAATGAAGAATATTTTTTGAGTAAATTAGCCCCGATCAAAATAGACCCTTCGTCCGTTGCGTCAATCATCTGCCCTTTAATGACAAAGCGTGAAAAATGGGTCAGCTCCTCTTCACGCGCCGGATCAAAGCCGGTGACACGCGTACTTATCTGGTTAGCCCGCTCCTTCTTCGGCGTCGATTGGCTGAGCGTCCCCCGCACTGTTGCTCCGGCTCCGTACCGCGGCGACACTGCAATTACCTTATTATTAGCATTCAAAAAGTCTACCAGTGCTGGTGAGTTTTCAATATAGCTTCGACCCGGCGCAGCGGTAATGATAATATCCGCCGCATAACTCTCGCGAAACTGCTTAAATGAGCCGCTAATAAGGCCGACGAGGAGCCCTGACACCACCACCAAATTCAAAAACGTCAGGGTCATGATAAAAATAATGAGGGCGCTGGTCCCCTTGCCCACCCGGTGAATCTGCCGAAACGCCAAAAACCACCCTACGCGCAGGGACTGAATAAACTCATTTTTAAGGGTAATCAGGGTTTGCATGTGGGATTAGTATATATGAAGGGGTGCAGCGTGGCAACAGAGGTAAACCCTTATAGGGCTTTTGGAAAATTCAGCTGTTTATTAAGTCCTATACCCTTCTTAAATACGCCAAACCCCTTTGAGGAACCGCAATTTAGACAACCTCATCTTATTGTTGTCGACAGAGCGCTTCATTATACGATATAACCGCTAATAAAAAATTATTTCCTCTGAAAAAGTATAATTTTATTTAATCTTTTACTTTGTAAATTTTTTCCTGTGCTAATTTTAAAATTTCATCTTTTAACAGTTTAAATTCTGGCGTTAATTTTTCTAAAACATTTTGAAGATCAGTAAAATAATAATTAGGCATGCCGTGTTCTAAAATATATTGTTTAATCTCAACCAAAGTATCATCCGCACCCCAAGTGCGTTTAATATCCATTTCTAATTTCTCTATCATTTTACGCATAGCACCTACCTGCCGCTTCTTTAAATGATTTTCAATTTCAAACTCAACTAAACTTCTTCTTATTTCAAAAATTTCTTTTTCGAGTGTTGTAATCTTGCCATTTAAAGAAGTAATTTTTTCATTTAAATCAACTCTTATTTTATTATTTTCAATTCCTACTGACTTCTCTGTAGCACTTATTTTATTTACTGTTTCAGATAGAATAATTTCTTTGAGCTTTACGTCTTTACCCTCTGAAACACTCTCAATTTTTTCAAGAAGTACTTTCTCGACCAGAGCAACTTGATTTTTTGTTTCTAAAATATTTTTTGCCTCACTTTGATTTAAGAATTCAGAGGTAACTTGTTTTTGTTCTTCTCTAAAATTATTTAGGGATACCTGAACATTCTCCTCGGAAGATTTTAAAATCTTGTCAGCTTCCTTTTTAAGAGCATCTACTTTATCTTCCTGTCTATTAAGTGCATCTTTGAGAGGATTAATATTAAAATAGACAAAAACAACACCGAGTATGCCTAAAATAGTTACTGCAATAGCTAAATAACCTAAATTTAGTTGAGCAACATCTTTTGATAAGTTAATTAAATCTATAACCGAAATCGTATTAGTTGACGATTCAAAATACATATCCTTAAATATAAAATTATTATTGTTTAAAATATCTTCCACCCACCCAAACAAACACCGGCCCAGTCACCGCGAGCGCAATGGGGTACCAGTGGTTACCATACCCCCAACCATTCACGACGCCGCCAATCCCTCCAAGGCCACCGAGAATCATGAGCACAACCACGTGTTTCATGGGGCTCGTTGGCGCGAGGCGGGCGGTAATATAGCCGCCGATGATCGTGTAGACGCTGCGGTAGACGAGGGCGACCGCAAGCATCCAGGGCATGGTTGCTTCGGGTTGAGTTTGGGTTGCAAAAACACCTGCCGCCTCAAGCATAGCATCAGTTGCGACGGATAAAACAGCGACCGAGACAAAACCGGCGAGCACGGCCCCGATACTTTTTAAAATTGTTTTGTTCATATGTTATTTAAAAATAAATAGTATCTCAATCACTTACTCATACGGGCTAGAACTTTATCCTATACAGAAACAACCTCAACAAAATTGAGGTTGTTTCTTAAACAGCTCAAAAATGCACACCTTAACGACAGTAGGTATTTTCAACTACCAATGCTCCTCCCATGATGTAGAAACTCCCCGGTGAACCATCAGCTTGATTCATGTTTACACACCCTTTACTGGTCATGTTTCCCAATTCTCCAATACTTACCGTAGTAGTAGCGCTTGCTCCGGATGAAACATGCAGTTTGGTGGCAGGCGTAGAGGTGCCAATACCGATCTTACCCGTCGATACTGTTGTGCCAATGCCAAAAATCCCGGTCCCATAAATTATGTTGCCAATATCCAATTGACCTGAGGCCGTGCGCGAAGGCGGCGCGATATTGGTGCCGATCACGATGTTTTGAGAACCGGTCGTAATGTCGTTATCATATGACGCCGACGAAGTAGCCGCGCCGATGATGATATTGCTTGGGCCAGTCGCGTTATATCCCGCGCCCGCGCCAATATAGGTGCCATAATCCGAACCATTCGTCACGCTGCGCCCGGCATAGGAACCCAACGCAGAAACACTATTATAGCTGCTGCCATAATCTCCTTGGCCAAGCGCAGCATACCCGACGCTCGTATTATCATTTCCCGTCACATTAAAAATTCCAGCATTTAAACCAAGGCCAGTATTGTACTGACCGGTAGTATTGTACCCAAGCGCCAACTCACCGACTGCGGTATTCCCTGTGGCAGTTGTATTATTGAGGAGTGCGCTCTCTCCAAAAGCAGCATTATTGGAACCGGTTGTATTGGCCGCAAGAGCGTTTGAGCCAAAGGCGCTGTTACGGCCGCCGGTGTCATCACCATCGGTCGAATTTGCTTTGAGCGCCTGATACCCAAAGGCACTATTAGAAAAGCCGTGGCTAGGATTAGCCAGGAGCGCTTGGTAACCGACCGCAGTCCCATAGTTGGTGCTCGATACTTGTAAAATTAAATTACCGTCAATCTTGTATCCCCCCGCTGTTCCATCCACATCCACACCTCCGGTTGCCATAAGTGTCCCGCTCGTACTGATATTGCCGATCGTTACGACGGTTCCGCCCGTAGTGATATTATTGCCGATGGTGGTCGCCGCTAAAGCCGTACCCCCAAACGCGAGGGCAACCCCCATGATAAAAAACGTAAATGGTTGTAAAATTTTGTTCATAGGATGATTATAGAATATAAAGGTAGTATACCAGAAAAAACTACTCTATTGAAGACTGAAATTCAAAATAAACCACTCAAACTTTACATCCCATTCATTACTTTCCTCGTCGCCTCGCCAAACACACCCGTCCCCTTCGTCAACCCAAAAGGTTTCAAAATCACGGCCGCATTCACTTCTTGAAACTTAATCAGCGCCCGGGTAGTCGCCGGTCCAAAGCTCGTGCTTTCATTACCTTTTGATCCAGGGCCACTCGCTGCCACACTATACCCGCGGCCATTCAAGAATTTTTGTAACTCCCATAACCCGCCCAGTACTGCTCAAAGAGTTTTTTTGATACTGCTCAAAACGCGCTTTAAATGTTGAGCTCGCTGCCTTGCCGCGCACATCTGCCTGGCGCTCAGGAGCAGCCGAGGCGACATGTGCGCAAGCAACCGTTAGCGTAACTAAAAAACCAGCGACGACAAGGGCGCCTATCGCTGTGTATTTTGAAAATTTCATAGTTTATTAAGAATGAATAAGCAGTTGGTAAGTATATCATTTTTTTAATGTAATTTATACAAAAATTGCAAGTATCCGGAAAAATATTTTTGCTTATCTTAAACAAAAAGCAACGATTACCCTTGACACATCGGCAATTTTGTGCTAGAAATAATTTTCGCCTAAAACAATGTCGTTCAACTTTAGAAATTGTTCGAGCTTTGAAAAAAATGCTGCCTAAGCCTTTTTTTCCAGGCTGGCAACAGCTTTGGAGAATGTCCTAGTCCAACTTCGAAGAAGGAGTGAAGCAGATGCACAAGCACCTCATGATCCTGGCCCTCACCGCCGCCTTCGGCTGCGGCGGGATGGTGACCGGCGACGAGCCGGACAAGCCGGTCCCGACCCTCAACCTGCCCGACTACGAGAACCCGGGCACGCTCACGGTCGCGATCGATCAGAGCACGCCCGGCCCCACCAACTACGTCATGGGCGCCATCGGCGTCAAGGTCGCCACCTACACCATCTGCGTGACGGGCACGCCGGAGGCCGGTGGACGCCTCGAGAAGGTGATCAGCTCGCTGCGCTACAACGGCATGCAGCCGCCCATCTTCCGCAACGCGCGGTACATCGACGAGAACGGGGCGCCCATCGGCGCGACCGCGGCCAACTTCGAGCAGTACGTGAACGGCCAGGAGATCGCGGCGGGCTACAGCCACGCGATCAACCCCAACCTCAACCTGTTCGTGCCCAACAACAGCTGCCGCTACATCAGCCAGCTGGTCGACATCGCCGACTACAACGAGGGGTTCACCACCACCGGACAGCAGGCCACCCCGGCCATCCTCGCCCCGCTCGAGAACTTCACCCCAATCACCGCGGTGAACGTCAAGACCGCGCAGACGCTGAAGGTGGTCGTCAAGGACAACAAGACCGGGTCCCCAGCGCTCGGGGCACACGCGGCCACGGCCACCACCTACCGCGCCAAGATCGGGGTCGAGTGGGCCAGCGACAGCCCCAAAGGTCCGTCGTCGCCCTCTGCGACCCAGACGATCGTGAAGGTCGTCGTCACCAACGTCCTGAACAACGGCAACTACACGACCCCGGTCAGCTCGCTGAAGCTCGCGCTGAAGTCGAGCATCGAGAATGTCAACAACGACCGGCTGCTGGCGTGCTACTCGAACGGCTCGCTGATCGGTAGCCACCTCTACAGGAAGGGCGACCCCATCAACGGGAACCTGAACCTCCCCATCGCCTCCACCATCTCCTCTGGTCAGAGCAAGACCATCACGTGCACGTTCGACACCACCGACTTCGGGACCGGCGGGGCACAGAGCCTCGAGGTCAGCGTGCCGAACAACGGCATCAGCTGGAGTGACGGAGTTCTCGCGGGTCTGACCGCCTCGGGCCAGACCCTCCCGCTCAGGCCGATCGTCTACTCCTACGGCGGCTAGCTCCCCGCCTACCCCCGCTCTTTCCTCCTCAGCCCCCGACACGCTTCGTCGTGTCGGGGGCTTCTTCTTTTTTAAACTATTTTTTAAAATAAAAAAATTTCCGCTAAGGAAATTTTTAGTACGATATATTTTCAAACAACTTACCGATGCGGACACCCTGGCCAACAGCACGGCCTCCGCATGCCACCTTTCATCTTTGAGATACCTTTCTCAATACGAATATCGCGCGTCTCCGCTTTTTTGCCGGACGTTACCCAACAAATCCACTCGTTACGCGCGAGCGGGCTAATATCGTCCCACAGCGCCTGGACAGAGGGGGTTGTAGCAATAGCCTTTTTAAAATCCGCAGGCAGCACATGCGGCAATCGGCCGGATTCTTTTTTAGTCATATCATTTTAATCAATCACCTTGTATGAATTTTTCATACTATACCACATATTCAAACTACCTCACTCGAAATGAGGTAGTCGCGGTAGCGCAGCTGAATTTTATTTTTAACTAGTACCAGAACTACTCCTTTGCAACTGTTTTTTCAATATGCTGCACTTGTTTGGCCATCGCATGAACATCCGTATGAATTTCTTCAATTGTTTCTACTTCCGAAATAATTTCCGCCTCAGTTTTTTCCACTAATTTCTTTTGTCCGCGCAGCCCGGAAATAATAATTTCGTTACCGATAAAATTGGACACAAATAAACCGGTCGCAAGCGTAATAGCCGAACCCACTGCGAGGGAAAGCGGCCCATCCCACCAAAGCAACGTTTCACCGCCGCCAGAACCGAAAAAATGGCTCATAAGAAAATCGACCGTATTCCATGCTCCTCGCCAAAAAACTACCACGCCAAAGCCGCCGATAAACGCATACGTAATCGGGCGATGACTGCACCAGCCCCGCACCTTATCTTCCAGTTTGTCGCCTAATTGATAGATAGAGCTGAACATTTTATTTTTACAAAATAAATAGTGTCCATTATGCGCCCATTTGCAACACGCTTTCAACTACGATTTTCAAGATGCGGAGAGTGAGGGATTCGAACCCTCGATACCTTTCGGTATACACGCTTTCCAAGCGTGCGCACTAGACCAACTATGCGAACTCTCCAAGAATGTTATTTTTTATTTGTTGATACTCCTTATACCCTTGAGGTGATTTTAAATACCGCTCCCTTCGTACCGCTTCAGACAAAGTATTGAAGGATTCTGTGTATACCATATTCCACGGTCTATACGGTTTGGTGCTTTTACTCATTCCACCATTATGACGACGAAGTCTATCCGGCAGATTGCCAGATGAACCAATATACCAATGGAGTTTGGATTGACTTAAAAGTATATATATGTACCAAGTCATACTTTTCTATTTCCAAGCCCCGAAGGGGTCCCTTCGGGACGTGCGCACTAGACCAACTCCCAAGGGATCCCTTTGGGATATGCGAACTCTCCAATTTATTTTGGTTGCCTTACTGTACTCTTCCGAAGCACCAAAGTCAAGGTAATAACTACTGCCAGCATCCCCCACTGGGCCGGCGTAAAGTACCAATACTTCACATCAGCAATACGCAAAAAATCGAAAAAGAAACGGACCGTAGCGTAGGCGATGATTGAATATAGTGCCACGAGTCCCGATCCTTTTTTAATCAGTTTTTTAAAAAGTAGTGAAAAAATAATAAAAATACCAAAGGCCAAAAGCGAATCATAGAGCCCTAAATCGTGGCGCGCTCCGCCAGGGTAGCGTACGGCCAAAACGAAGCTGCTGAGCGTCCCCGGGTGATCATGAATCAAGAAACAGCCAATTCGCCCTATTCCCCACCCCAGCCATAAACCCAGGATGCCAATATCAAAATACGGTACAAACAAACCCCAGGTAATTTTTCTTTTTTTACAAAAAATAACCGCTGCTACTGCCGCCCCGACGAAACCACCCAATGACGATGACCCGCCGTGCCAAAAAGCAATCATCTCGGCCGGGTTGGCTACATAATACGCCGGTTCGTACAAAAAAATGTGAAACAATCGCGCCATCAGAACACCGCCAATAATGGCGTACAAACCCAAATCCAAAACCAGATTTCCCTCAAGTCCGCGTTTTTTTGCCTGCACGTAAAAAAACCAGAGGCCGGCAAGCATACCAAGCGCAACCAACAAGCCCCACACTTGGATAGTAATGGGGCCGAGGTGAATTTGTGTAAACTGAAAAAACGGAATCATAGTTAGCTTCCCATGTACCTGAGCACTTCTTCCGGAGAACTGATGACTTTGATAAAATCTTCATCCATCTCACTAATCGTACCGTAGACATTATAAAGTGAATGAATAAAATCCATCAGCGGCTGCCAATATTCTTTGCCGTACAAAAGCGTTGAAATTGGTTCAATTTTTTTGGTTTCTTGCAGGGTCAATAATTCAAACAGCTGGTGCAGCGTACCAAACCCGCCGGGGAAAAAAATAAATTCATCCGATGGTGAGGTGATGATGAGTTTTCGGATGAATGGAAAATAAAAACTTTTTGATTTTGTTACATAGCTATTAATCCGGTCTTTACCGTTGAGCTGCATACCGACACCAACGCTTTCCCCTCCTGCTTCGTACGCGCCTTTGTTGGCCGCCTCCATAATACCCGGGCCGCCCCCGGTAATAACACTAAAGCCATTTTCAGCTAATTTTTTGCCGACGGTATAGGCTGCTTCGTAATAAGTAGAACCGGGGGCAATACTTTTCGTTCCAAAAATAGTTACATCGCGATCGATCTGCGTCAAAAATTCAAAGCCATCAACCAGTTCGGCCATCATACGAAACACGCGCCAACCCGTACCATCGTTATAAAACGGCCCGCCTTCTTCGTGAACCTCGCCGACATTCGGCCTGTCTCCGGCATTTTTAATTAAATCAAAAGCTTCTTCGGCAGTGTCGACTAAAAATAAAAAATCAATATCCGTTATTTCGGCTGAATGAATTGTCTCCGCGGCTTGATGGCGTAAAAATTTTACCAACGGCTGCCAAAACTCTCGCCCCACCAGCACAATTGGTGAACGCACCATATATCCCTGCTCCATGTAGTCCATGACTTCAAACAATTCATCCATCGTTCCAAAGCCGCCCGGGAAATACACAAAGGCATTTGCTGGCGACGTGAGCATTACTTTGCGCGTAAAAAAATATTCAAAAGCGATCGCTTTTTTTACATATGGGTTAATACGCTGCTCAAACGGCAATTCAATATTCAAACCAATGCTTTCGCCGCCTGCTTCAAAAGCCCCGCGGTTGGCTGCTTCCATTATACCCGGGCCTCCACCGGTAATCACCGTAAAGCCTGCCTTTGCCAGTAACTTACCCAGGCGCTCGGCAATTTTGTAATATTTATTATTCGAGTTAAGCCTGGCAGAACCCAAAATAGTTACTTCACGCTCCAGTTTGCTCAAAAACTGATACCCTTCGACAAACTCCGCAATGATTTTAAAAATACGCCAGCTGTCACGGTAGTTAACTGCTTTACCGGCGGTATGCGTCGGATTGATAGGCGTAATTTCTTTGTCAGGAATAGGTGTGGCAGTAGTACGAGCCATACAAAATATTAATTAGATTTTTCTAAAGCAGCACCAACCGCAAAAATGCGAGACTCGTGCAAACGCGGGCCCATCAGTTGAATACCAATCGGCAAGCCTGCCTGTGTTTTTCCTGCCGGAATAGATACACCAGGAATTCCAGCGATCGCTCCCGGGCTTACCATAATATCCGCCAAATAGAGTGCGAGCGGATCAGCTGCTTTTTCGCCAATGCCAAACGCCGGGAATGGCGATGTTGGGGTAAGGAGTACATCGACGTCTTTAAAAACTTTTTCAAAATCCTGAATAATCAGCGTACGAACGGCCTGCGCTTTTTTATAATACGCATCATAGTAGCCTGCTGAAAGCGCGTACGTGCCAATCAAAATACGGCGTTTTACTTCTTCGGGGAAGCCTTGGGAGCGCGAAACAGCATAGGTGTCATAGAGCGTTGCCTCCGGTGCGCGCAGGCCATAGCGAATACCGTCAAGGCGAGCCAAATTCGAACTGTCTTCGCTGGGCACCAAAATATAATAGACAGCAATAGCGTACTTGGTGTATGGCAAACTTACGTCAACAATCGTAGCCCCTTGCTCTTTAAGCCAGGCAATCTTTTTTTCAGTGGCCGCTTTTACTTCCGGGTCAATTCCTTCAATTTCAAAATATTCCTTCGGTAATCCGATGCGTACTTTTTTTAAATCAACCGCTAATTCTTCCGAATATTTTGGTACTGCGTCCGGTATCGTGGTGGTGTCTTTACTATCCATTCCCGCAATTACTTCCATAATAATGGCCGCGTCTTCCACGGTTTTGGCAATTGGACCGACGGTATCTAAGGACGACGCCATTGGCATAATGCCGTAGCGCGAATTGCGTCCGTAACTAGGCCGAAGGCCAACCACACCACAAAAACTGGCCGGCTGACGAATTGAGCCGCCCGTGTCTTCCGCAATACTATAGATACACATATGATCAGCCACTGCTGCCGCGCTGCCGCCCGACGAACCGCCCGCAACTTTGGTAAGGTCATGCGGATTTTTTACCGCTCCGTACATACTGTTTTCGTTGCTTGCCCCGTGGCCAAACGTATCACAATTATTTTTACCTAAAAGCACTCCGCCTGCATCGCGGATTTTTTTAATTACCGTTGCGTCGTACGGCGGAATATAATTATCCAAGATTTTACCCGCTCCGGTAGAGCAAACACCAGCGGTACAAATAGCATCCTTCACAGCAAACGGAATACCAGTCAGCGGCCCGCCTTCTCCTCGAGCAATCATTGCATCAGCCTGTTTGGCAGCTTCAAGTGCCTCGGCTTCGCAAACAGTAATAAATGCATTGATTTCATCATTGCGCTCGGCAATACGATTAAGACACGCCTTTGTTAATTCAAGAGAAGTAAACTTTTTATTTTGTAACCCTTCCCGAGACTCAACCAGGCTAAGTTCATTAAGATTCATAAAATATACTTATTCAAAAACAGCCGGCACAACCAAAGAATTTTTTTCTGCTTGAGGAAATTGTTCGATCAATTTTTCTCCCACTTGGGACGCGGCAGCAACATCATCTCGGAGCACATCGGCAAGCCCGGTTACTTGAAACGTCGGCTCAACAGCCGAGGTATCAACTTCGTTTAAAATGGTCATGTACTCTAAAACAGCCGAGATTGTTTCAGCATAGCGAACGGCTTCCTCAGGCGTTACGCTTAAACGCGCGAGGGTAGCTACTTTGGTAATTTCTTCAGGTGTAAGGCTCATAGACCGCTAGTATACTAAAAACCCAATAACAGTGCAAATAGTTAAAATGGTTAAAACCGAGCAGCTTAGCCCAAAAATACCATTGACAAAAGTGCAAAAATATGCTATGCTGATGGGTGGTTTGCTGCTTCTTTTAGGCTTACTATAGCTAAACCTAAAAGAAGCAACAGACCTGCAAAAAAGGAAGGAAGAAACCTATGCGATACGCTCTTTACACCGTTCTTTTGTGCGCCATGATGATGGCCGGCTGTGCGGAGACGTACAGCAGCGGCAGCGATTTCACCCGGCCGCCATCGCCCAACCCGCGGCAGACCCTGTACAAGTGGGTGTCCGCGCCGGGTCGCTACCTGGCGCACCCAGCGACCCAGGCCTACCAGCTCATGACCGATGAGCAGGGTCAGCCGCTCATGAGCTGTCCGCCGGGCTACATCGAGCTGCCAATCCCTGGAACCGGCGCCATGAACGCCATGGAATGCCGGAACAACCACCAGACCCCGCCGATCCCATCCGGCCTGTACGCCGACCCGAACGCGGACAAGGCCTGCCGTCCCCCGTGGGTCGTCGACTTGGTCGGCGGCAGCTACGAGTGCAGGCAATCCTGCCAAAGGGGGCTCGTCGTCGTCCCGCACGACGGCTACCTCCAGTGCGAGGCGCCGGGCTTGCGTTAGGGGCCGCACCCCCCCCCACAACCCCTAGGTCTACGGACCTAGGGGCTTTCGTTTTTAAAACGAGAATGCTATACTTTTTTGGAATTATATTCTATGGAAAAAATTTCTCATTCAAACGAAGAAACAGGAACTATGGGCCGCGATATCGCTTCCACACTTACGAGTGGTGCGATTTATTGTCTGCAAGGTGAACTGGGAGCGGGCAAAACGACCCTGGTCAAAGGCATTGCCGAAGGACTGGGTATAGCTGATGAAATAACCAGCCCGACGTTTACGCTCATGAATATCTACAACGTTAAAAATCATCCAACTATTAAAAACTTAGTCCATATTGACACCTACCGCCTCAAAAGCGAACAGGAACTCCTTGATATCGGCGTTGAAGATTATCTTGGGGAGCCAGGCATCGTAACAATAATCGAATGGCCCGAAAAAATTGCCGGACTTTTAAAAGATAAAAAAATTGTTACTATCACCCTCGAACACCTGAGCGGTGACGAACGAAAAATAAAAATTTAATAAAAACCAAACACCTTACTCACTTCACTACTCCGAGCACTTGGGCGCGACCCGTACTGGCCCAGCGAGTTTGAACGGTGCTTTGCAGCGACACTAATGTTTGAGTGAAACGAGTTTTAGTGTCGCAGTGAAAACGAGCTGTGGCAGTACGAGGAAGCGAACAATAGCTCGGACAGTTTTTCGGTTACCTTTTTGCTGTCAAAAAGGTAACAAGCAGGCTATGTGTCAGGAGCCCTCGATTCCCGCCTGCCTACCTGACAGGCCTGCGCGGGAATGACCGAGCAGGGGAATTCGAAAAACGACACCAATGGCAAATAAAAAAATAATCCCGCGAACACGGGATTATTTTTTTAAGTACTTTCTTCCTTTTAATTCCCTCGGAAAATATTCCTGCTCTACCGGCCCCTCATAATCCGGGTTATACTTATAGTCTTTACCGTAGCCAATATTTTTCATGAACTTCGTCGGTGCATTACGCAAATGAATCGGCACACCCAGGCGTGACGTCGCGCGCGCATCTTCCGCTGCGGCGGCGTAGGCTTTGTAGAGCAGATTAGATTTGGCTGATTTTGCGCAGTACACCACGGCCTGCGCCAAATGCACACTGCACTCCGGATAACCAATCTTGTGACAGGCATCGTAGGCAGCATTCGCCTGGATCATAGCTTCACTGTTAGCCATGCCTATATCTTCACTCGCGAACCGAAGCACGCGCCGGGCGATATACAACGGATCTGCCCCGCCTTCGAGCATGCGCGCCAGCCAATACAGCGAGGCATCAGCATCAGATCCGCGCATCGATTTATGGAGCGCGGAAATGGCATTGTAAAATTCTTCTCCTTGCTTATCAAAAATTAAATGTGTTCGCTGCAGGGCCTCTTTGATGATCTCATTCGTTACTTGAATTTTTTGATTAGCTCCTTTGGCACTACTTTTTACAGCAATCTCAAGCGCATTGAGTGCAGTGCGCGCGTCACCACTAGCGAGATCAGCCAACACTTCCAGTGTTTCGGTTGAAGCTTCCACTGCAAAACTACCCAGTCCTCGCTCTGCATCTTTCAACGCCTCTTCTAAAATATGCACGATATCGCTACTGGCCAGTGGTTCCAAAATAATAACCCGCGAGCGCGAAAGAAGCGCGCCCACAATTTCAAACGACGGATTTTCGGTAGTGGCGCCAATGAGGGTTACAATTCCCCGCTCGACTGCGGGCAAGAGCCCATCCTGCTGCGCTTTATTCCAACGATGAATTTCGTCAATAAACAAAATAGTCCGTTCGCCATTTTTCTCCAGACGTTCCGCCGCATCCGCGAGACAGCGACGCAGTTCGTCTTTACCGCTCATCACCGCCGACACGCTCACGAATACAGCCTTACTTTCAGCGGCGATTAGCTGCGCGAGCGTTGTCTTCCCCACTCCCGGCGGTCCCCAAAAAATAAGCGACGTCAATTCGTGCTGCTCAATAAGGCGTCGCAATACTGTTTTTGGACCTGCCACTTTTTGCTGCCCTACAAATTCACTAAACGTCCGCGGCCGCATGCGTTCCGCTAAGGGTGCGGGTCCAGTTATGATTGGTAGAATACTTTTTTAGACATAATTTTTAAACCAAGCAACTACCGGACGCAACAAGCGATCATACCACTTGCGATTTTTTGCTGCCACCACCCGCTCTGCTTTCAGGCGCCAATTTTCTAAAACACTTTCTAAATCACGCACCATTGCCGTATCAGTAAAATAAACCCCCGCCTCTTCATTCAAAGAAAAGCTGCGCGGCGTAATATTAGCGCTCCCCACAAAACCAAGCTTACCGTCAACGCTCATTGCTTTGCCATGATTCATTCTCTCAAGTAAATACAAATTAGCACCGGCTTCCGCCGTCAGCTCATAAAATGATTCAGCTATATACTCCATAAACCGATGATCGCTGCGTGCCGGTATTAAAATATTTACTCGTACACCCCGCTTGTGTGTTTCACGAATCAGCTGCAAAAAACGTCTATCCGGCACATAATACGGCGTCAGTAGGGTAACAGTTTTTTTTGCCCTATTCATCGCAAAACGATAAAAATACCACAGCGATGAAACTGCCCGCAGTGATTTTGGAGTATGAATTAAGACGGTTATTTTTTGCCGTAATTGTTTTAAGTCAAGACGTACATGGTGTTTCAAAAGATGGCGAATTTTTTGCCTGCTGCCGCCCGATCGAATATAGCTTTTAGCAAATGCCCTAACAAGTGAATGTACTACCGGCCCTTGCATCTCCAAAAATAAATCGTCCCACGTCGTTGCCGATTCATCGACATTCACCCCGCCAATAAAAGCCGTTTTTTGATCAATGATTAAAATTTTCCGATGATTGCGGATCCACAAATTACGAATCCACTGCCACGGATTCGGTTTAAAGCTCAGACTGTTGTACCATACGATCGAAACACCGGACGCCCTCAGTTTTGCTTCGGCTTGACCGCCAAGCGAAACGCTGCCGAGCCCATCAACAATAATTTTTACTTCCACACCGGCCTCAGCCTTTTCAGAAAGGACGTCGATAAATCGCTTACCCGGCCCTCCGCCATTTAAAATATACACTTCCCAAAAAATAGATTTTTCAGCCTTAAGCATGGCCTGGTACATAGCTTCCCAGGCATTTTGGGTGGTCGTATGGAATCGGTGCGATACGGGTGAATCAATCAGTTTCATGTTTTTGACTATAGCACAGCAGTTTTAGGAGGGCAACTGGGGCAGTTGCGGCCATATTCGCCTTATGCTATGGTCGGTTAGTGCTATATACGGACAAGGAGAAACAAGCCCATGGGGAGAAAAAAACGCCTTCCACCTGCCTACGGCGGATTGGTGCCGCTGCTCACGTTTCAGCGCGAAATGCAGCGCGACCCGCTTCGCTATCTGCGCGGGGCCACGGGCATGGTCGGGAACACCGTCCTTCGCGAGCGAGTCACCCTCGCTCACTGGCCAATGCGGATGGTGCTCACCCTCTGCCCCGACGACCTCAGCGAGATCTCGACCAGCCAGAACTTCGTGCGCCCCAGCCTCGTGCGCCGCATCATGAAGCCGATTCTCGGCAATGAATCCATCTTCACAACCGACGGACCGAACCACCTTGTCCAGCGCCGCAAACTCGGCCCCCAGCTCGGCGGTACGAACCTCAAGGCGATGATGGACAACATCTACACACGCATCCTCGCCACGATCAACAAGTGGCCGACCGGGAAGCCCGTGGACCTCTTGGAGCTCTGCAACTTCCTCGTGCTCGACATCCTCGATGTCGTCGTGTTCGGGAGTTCGGGCCTGCGCGGTCTCGACGCGGATCTTCTCGACGGACTCAACTTCCTGTTTGAGGAGTCGGCCCGCGGGTTTCAGAACCCCCTCAGTCACCTGTTCCTCCGGAACTTCCCGCTCACCGAGCGGTCCCGGCGATACATCTACGAAGAGCGGCGGCTCCACGATCTCGTTCAGTCGCTCATCAAGCACGGCGACATATCCGCGAGCGGACTCGTCGGCGCCCTCCTCAAAGACCGCCAAAACGGTCAGGAGCTGCCTGATAATCTCATCGAGAGCCTGGCGCTCAGCACGGTCTTCGCTGGCCACGTCACCACCGCCAGCATGGCCGCCTCAACGTTCTGGTTGCTCAGTGGCAACGCTGAGTGGCTGGCACGCACGCGGGAGTGCGGCAACTACCTCCTGACGAGCGGCGCTTCGGCCAACCTCGCCAAGGATAGCCGCTTCCGCGACCTCAAGCTCGTCCTCAAAGAGTCGCTCCGCCTCTATCCGCCCAATTGGCTCAACATGCGGAGCACGGCGGACTGGACCGAGCTCGGCCCGTACCTCCTGCCGCCCAAGACGAACGTGCTCTTCTCGAGCTTCCTCTCCCACCGCGACCCGCGCTACTGGAATAGGCCCGAGCAATTCGCCCCGGAGCGGTTTGATAGCGGCGAACCGGCCAAGTGGAACTACTACCCCTTCTGGCACGACACCCAGAACTGCCTCGGCGAACGGCTCGCCCTTCTTGAAGGAAGCTACATCATCGGCCTGGCCCTCGCGCTCTTCAACATCCGCGTAATCGACCCCGCGAGTGTTCGTATGCACGCCTCGACCGGCCTTTCCCCCAAGAACCTCCGCGTCATCCTGACCCGGCGCTGAGCGCACAGCCACCTCAGAATGCAACCCCGACATTCTGACAACGTTAATCAAAACCATTTCGGGGGTACTATTGAGGCGATAAGTAATTGCCCCTTCAATAATTCATCTATATAAAAAAGGCAAACTTAGAGTTTGTCTTTTTTATTCATCCAAAATATTCCCTACCCTTCAAATTCAAAATTATTTTTTTGAGGATTAAATTTAAATTCCACTTTCCATGAACCACCATACTCATTTTCAAGCATCTTCAGAGCCTCGCCGTGCCCACCTGGAGTGGAAGCAACTAACACTCCATTCTTTTTTACATCAGGCGAAACTGTATAAAAGGTAAGATCCACTATAAGACAAAAAGACTCTTTGTGCTGTGAAACTAATTCTAAAAGACCAACACTATGATAATCTCCGCGATACCTCGTCTTGTCTAAGGGAGCATAGCTCCTAACATCGCTAAAAGATGCCCCCGGGACTACATCAAAAAAAGATTCTTCGCCGCCAAATCGCTCAGCCAAGGCCTTACCCAATTCTTGCGTTGCGTCTTTGCAGTGATTCGTAAAGTCCTTTTGCACCGTACTGCGCATAGCAAAAACACATTGCTCTGCCGCTTCAGTACCAATAAGAGTACTTAACCACGTTTCAAGCATTGCACAATCCTTTTCGGAACTAAGCACTATTTCAAAACGCTGCGAGGTTACTACTTCTTGTCTTCTTTCTGAGAATTCTCTACTCATATACTTGAACTTCTAAAACACCTATTACTAGGCATGCTTATTTATTAAATTCATAACTCTGCCGCACCAGGCCATACACAGGCTCTAAATCGCTCTTAGTAGTTATTTTTACCTCATAATCGCCATTTCCCCAATGCCCAACGCTCGAAACATCTCGAGCCAACCCCAGAGGATCATTTAATTTCCCCTTTGGTATATTCAAAAATAGTTTTATATCTTTACTCCGAATTTCGACATCAACAAAATTGGTGGCTAACTTATAGGCGACATATAACTTTTTCGGTTCCTCAACAATATCCTTATCAAGGTTAGTGACCCATTCCCTAATATCAAAAAAGATTTTTTTGATTTCTTCTTTTTTGCCTTGCAAATGATGATCAACGCTATATTCTTTTTGAAGCTTTTCGCCCACTACCTTATTGTCTTTCTTGGAATTTTTATATATTTCACCTGTACTTACTTTTATATTGTCGTGTTTCTCGTGTTCCAACTGCAACAACCCGCCATCATACAAGCCGTATTTTAACAATTCAATTTTTATGGGCAATATTTCTACGGTATCGATATCAAACTTATTATAGTTTTCAGCGATACAAATAACTCGAGGCGAAGTCCAATCAATACTCACTTTAAAATTTTTGTTTTGGCACAGCCTTTCAAAATCGGCTTTGTGATCCAAAAGCCAGCGTAAATACGACAATCCTTGATTAATAACATTGTCGTTTTGGCCTTTTTTATATTCAATCACGCACGGTGAACCGTTTTTATCTACTCCAAGCGTATCGATTCTACCGCCTGCCGAGGTGCTATATTCGTGTGCCAAAAAGTATATACCGAGTAATTCCTCAAGGTTAGCTTCAAATAAAGAATGTATGTATTGTTCTTTAAGAACTTTAGCAGGAAGAATTTTCTTGGTTTTTTGATTGGTGATTTTGAAGAGGGACACAAATTAAAACTATAAACTTAATTTCTCGCTAAAAATCTTAAAAAATTCCTGTTTAGTTTTTTGCTCATTATAAAAAGGCAGGCCGATAAGTTTGTATCTACCCTTTTCAAACAGAGTTTCAACTCTAAATTCTGTTTCTATTTCTTGCAGAAATTCTTCTTTCCACCCGTCTTCCAAAAGTCGGTTACCGCCTTTTGGCTCGACAAAAAGTTGAAACGAAATTGCATTTTTGCTGTTTTTTGTTTTGGCAAAGAGCACAAAATCTGGCTCTATCGCCTGCCCGTCGCTGAAGCGGTAAATCTTGAAGAGCCGCTCATTCCTCAGTAGATAAACGTCGTCATATTTTTTCTTCAGGTCATCCATTGCCTGCCGGATAAACTGGATAAAATATTTTTCTTCTGAAGTGCCATAATTTTCATTATACAAATACCAGTCCTGCGTGCTGAGATCCATTCGTAAATTGTCATTCGTGGTTTCGCTCATCGCAATGCCAAACTCTTTTTCATCCCCGCCAATCAAAATTTCTAAAGTCTTATCCTGTACCACGGTCTTAATACTTTGAGCATAAAACTCCTTGGTGCCAATATATTCACTGTTACCGACAGAAATTTTACCCGCTAAGGCTTTAAAGGCGTCCAGGGCTGCACCGTATTTATCAGCAATGGTCAAATTATCCAGCCTACCATTTTTAGCCGAAATTTCAACCTGTACAAGACCGCAATAATCCTTTGATGTTATAAATTCGTCAATGGATTTTAGATTCGGGAAAAATACAGATAAATTATTAAAATGATAAAAATCAATTTTATCCAATGCTTTCCTTAAAACATTTTTTTCAAAATCACTCAGCTTAAAAATTTTCTTACGTAATTCTTCCGCCGGCAACGGCTGTGCGCTATCAAAAATTCCTGTTTCAGACGAATGGCCGGTTTTAATTCTATATTGGAATAAAGAATTTTGAACAATATCACTCAAGGTTTTTACCTTGCCAAAATCATTTTTTTGCAGCTTATTAGTAAAAATCAGCCCGCTGTTCCAAAACGGCGTCTTCTTTATACTATCCTTTATCTTTACTTTCCTAACTACCCGATTATCAGGCGTTATACCGATATTCACAAGTTCGTTGCGTAATTCGGCAATATACCGGCTGTCTGTCAAACTGTGATAGTGCAGCTCTTCCAAAATTCGCAATTCATTATCTAATGCGCCGTCATACTTGCGTCTGTCTTTTTCCTGATCCAAGCCCGTTGTAAATGGATAATATCTTGCGCCACGACCGATTAATTGCGCTTCCGATATAGTCGTGCTACCTCCCTTTCCAGCCTTGGCGTCTCTGGTTTCGTATAATCTTACAATATCAAAAAGATTAAGGGTATCCCAACCCTCATTAAGCATATTTGTAGTAAAAATAACCCGTATTTCATTATTATAGTCCTCAAGACTATTTACTTTAATCTGTTTTTCTTCGCTATCAGCCTTGCTATTTATAATTAAACATTTTTCCGGCGCAAAATCTTCCTGTATCTCCTTAACTAAATGAGTAGCAATAATTTTATTAGCCGTAAAATAATTAAACGCCTGATTTAGTATGCCATCTGTACTAGCGCTTTCAACCTTAGCAATATCAGCAACTGTCAAACCTTTAATAATTTTATAAAAAAATTGCTCAAATTCTTCGGACTCTTTAATTTGTTTGGACTTAAAAAGCATTACCGGCTTTAACTGGATTTTATGTTTTTCGGCAACCTTGCGGCGGTATTGACTTAAAATTACAGCCTGTAACGCTCTCGTTTTAACACCCCAATCCGACTGTAGTAGTTGCACATCTTTAGAAAAACCATCTTCACGGAAATTTTTAAGCGTGTATTGGTAAATGATTTTATCAGCATATTTACGAGCCACAGCTTCGTGCTTTAGCTCAACCGTAGCAGTGTACTCTATCATTACATTTTGCTCATTGGATTTAAAAATTCTGTTTACGGTATATTCCCAACTTCTAGTTTCTTCTTGTTCTTCTTTATCTAATTTTGACTTTGTAAGTGTACTTATATGGTGTGCTTCATCGGACAAAAAAGCCACCTTGGTATTTTCAAAATCCGTGTAGGTAATAGCGTTTTCCGATGGAGTACTAAGGCGGCTATGCAGGCCCTGAATAGTTGTAAACAGGATGTTGATGTTGTCGGAATTTGTGGCTTCAAAATTTTCCACTTCCTTAACTTCAACTTCCCTATTATTGAATACAATTTTTTCCGCAAACAAATATTTGCCAGCTGACTTATTCAAAAAATTGTTTTGAGTTTTTTTAATGATGTTTGTGCTGTTTACAAAAAATATAAAATTGCGGTAGCCCAAGGAATATAAATACAGGATGTCAGCAGCCATTAATAGCGTCTTTCCACTCCCCGTAGCCATATGAAAAAGCAAATGCACGGGCCGGGCAGCCTTTTTATAGCGATTTAGATAATACAAAAAACGCACAAAAGCTTCTTTTTGATATTTACGAATAGCAAACTTTTGGTTTAAGTTCTTTGTTACAAAATCGGGGATATCCTTGTCTAAATGATCGTCTTCAGACAGCGTATTAAATTTTCTAACAAGCGTTTCCTCAAATTCCATTTCCATAAAAATTTTTAGCTGTAAAATTGCTTGTTAATTTTCTTTTCTTCGGTAAGTATTTTATAGGTTGCATCTTCCATTTCACTGTAATTTACATACAGATGATTTTTGTCCAAACATAGAAGCAAAACTTTTTTCTGCTCGTCTAAAGTCAATTGGTCAAATTGCTTCTGTTCAAACCTGCTTAAATCAACCTCGTACCGGAAAAATGCTTCAGCACGCATTTTTTTATAAATAGCGGCTATTTCCTTTGCAGTTTTGGCCTCCTGTATAGCCTGCATATACTCCTCATTCCATTGCTTTAATTCGGCATACACAAAAGAGCCCCCGCCTTTCCAATTTACAGCTTTTGAAATTCCGCTTTGCTCACCTTTTATAGTATTTTGTAACCTTACGACACTATCATTGTTGCCGTAATCCAGCTGTTCAACACAAATATACCGCCTACCCATTTTATGTGCTACAGCTGCCGTTGTCCCGCTTCCTAAATGGTAATCTAAAATTAAATCACCAGACTTACTGCTGAGCTCAATTATTCTTTGAATTAATTTTTCCGGCTTTTTCCCTTTTTTTAAAGATACTCCACCTTCGTTATGTAAGTCGTTAGGCAGAACATCCTCCCAAATATCAGTTAATGGCTCTGCAAAAACCTTTTCACCGTCAATTTCCATTAATCTGTTTACTAAAAATAAAATCGCTTTTCCTTTAAATATAAAGTAATCTAATTTTCCATTTTCTCTTTTCAACCGATGTACTCTGGATGAATCATTTTTAGATTTATTTTTTATTTTTATCACTTCATCTGAAACCGCATTCTCATCCAGTGTTACGAACTGCATTATTCTGTGAGCATTAAGCAGATAAAACTTTTCTAATTCCTCATCATAATTATCGCCAAAATACTTTTTTAATTTTGTTTTCTCTATTCCAAGCGACTCAGCCCAACCGTCTAATACTGAAGAAAATTTCCATTTTTCAGGCTCACTTTCGAAGTTTGTTATATAGTTGTTATACCTCTCATCCCTACCTTTTTTTCTAAAAACTTTATTAGCTTGCCACTTCTTAAAATCTTTTGAATATACAATAATAAATTCCGAAACATTAACAACGCCCGGATTGATAACTTTTGCACCTGAAACAGCACTTCTTTTTACAGTAATAATATTTTTCTTATTTTCATTTCCAAAAATTTCATCCATTAAAATCTGTAGATATGGCAATTCATTGTTATCAATTGAAATATAAATTGAACCCTCCTCACTCAACAGCTGTTTAGCTACTTCGAGCCGATTTTTCATAAAAGTCAGCCACGTTGAATGGTTAAAACTGTCGTTATAGTTAAAACCATCGCTGCCGGTGTTATACGGCGGATCAATGTAAATCAGCTTAACCTTGCCGCGATATTTTTTCTTTAACGAATGGAGGGCTAAAAGATTATTACCTTTGATTATCAAATTATCCTGTTCATTTATTTGCTCGACCTTGTGTTCACCGTCTTTATCTATCTTTTTAAGATTGGTTAAGACCTTAGGCTCGAACAGCCGGTCAATTTCATCCGGCGCAAGGGTCTCGTTATAAAAAATTTCGCTCTGTTTTACATCTTCTTTGTCCTGTCCTCCCTCCAAAACACAATCTTTATACGGCCACGCCAAAACCACTTTTCCACTATCTTTTAGATACTCGTCACCGTCCGTAAGACCTATATGGTTCTTAAAAATGGTAAACGAATCAGGCAGAAAATCTTTGCTGTTGATAAACTTAATAAACTTGTCTTGATCAAAAAACCACACTCCCGCGGCCTGCACGAAAAAATGCTTTTTTATTTGATTGTTTTTTTGTAGTAATTCCAAAAGCGCCGTATCCAATTTTAGAGCTGCTTCGGTTACAACATTTTTTAACATCTTGTTTTCCGCAAAAAACCCATCATCACTTTCTAGTAGTTTTAGTACATCATTTAACAAGTTTTGCATACCGCATTTTATCAAAATATTTTACCTAAAACTCCTTAATTTAAGCAAATTCACTGCCCTCATAGTATCACTATTGAATTTTATTTTCAATAATTACGCCAGTTAATAAATGACCACTCCAAACCAAACACTACCAACTCAAAACACTATAATAACAAAAAACAGAGCTTGCTCTGTTTTTCAATTCTCTGTAGCCCGTACGGGAATCGCACCCGTCTTTGCGCCGTGAGAGGGCACTGTCCTAACTGATAGACGAACGGGCCACGTAGGTGTTCGACAACGAGGAGTATAGCCTATTTTGGCCCGTGTGTCAATTCTTTACAGCCACTTCGCCTCTTGGCGCACGAGCAGCTTTTCGGCCATAATTGGGTCATCCATGACTTCTTTTACCACCCGCTCCATCCGCACACCCTGCGAACCTTTTACCAAGATCATATCCCCTTCTTTTATTTTTTCCTGCAAAAATCTTCCGGCAGCAGTACTGTCTGCAAACGCCGCAATCTGATTTTCCGAAAGGCCCGCTTCCTCGGCAGCGTGGCAGGTAATTTTACTGGCTTCGCCAACGGTAATGAGAAAATCTACCCCTACTTCAGCTACGGTAAAGCCTACTTCGCGATGCGCTGACTCGGTTTCACTGCCCAGCTCAAGCATGTCCCCGAGGACTGCATAACGCTTGCCGCCCGACTTGTTTTCAAGCGAGCCCAAAGTTTTAAGAGCCGACTTGGCGGCATCCGGACTCGAGTTATACGTGTCGTCAATAAGCAGGGTATTTTTAACGCCTTTTAATAAACGCATCCGGCCCTTTGGCGGCTCTGCCCCGGTTAGCGCCCCAGCGGCCTCGACTAAATTAATACCAAAGGCATCGCCGACTGCCAGTGCAGCCAGGCTCGAGCCGACAATATGCTCTGCAATGACGCCGGGGAAAAACAACGGCACACTATGCCCTTTAAAATTAATTTTACACGTAATGCCGGCCGGCCAACTAGTGATCGGATCGTATAAAATTTTCATGTCTGTGGCGCGTAAATCTGCACCATCTTTAAATCCATAGGTAATAACAGTTCCTTTAGCTGCCGCCGCCGAATCTCGAACAAGTTCGTTATCGTAATTTAAAACTGCCGTACCGGTTTTTTCGAGATGTGAAATAATTTTTCTTTTTTCTTCGGCAATTTGTTTCAGGGTTTTAAAAAATTCCGTATGCGCATGCGAAATCCAGGTGAGCACGCCGACAGTGCAGGGCGCCAAGCCAACAAGATAGCGAATGTCGCCGGGTTTGTCGGCACCCATTTCTAAAACCAAAACTTCCGGATAGTTTTTTTTCGCAGACACTAATAACCCAATTCCTTTCAGAAGTGCCCCAGCCCAAGCAACAACCGACGACCCCGGCGCTTCATCAACACCGAGTATCGCAAGCGGTACACCGATCTCATTGTTATTATTTTTACTTGTTTGCCCCACGCGAAAACGAGCGCCCAAGACTGCCGCAGTCATTTCCTTGGCTGTTGTTTTGCCAACCGAGCCGGTAATACCGACTATTTTTGGTTTATATTTGGCGAGAATTTTTTGAGCGAGGGTGGCGAGAATTTTTTGAAGGAAATTTTTCATACGCAATAAAAAGTAAGGTGCTTAGCGCTCCGGCGGAATACCGTAATACTGGAGAGCAAAATGCATAATATCTTTAAATACCGGTGCCGCAGTCGACTCGGCCCATTGGCGGGCAGGCTTCTCGTATTTTACCACCAAAACAAATTTAGGATCTTTGACTGTAGCAAAGCCAACGAAGGTGTGGTTCGTATCTTCGGTATAGCCGCCTTTACCCGGTATCTGAGCCGTACCCGTTTTTCCGCCCATGTAATAATCAGGCAGTTTTGTTTTTTTGTAACTTGCACCATTTTCAACCACCGACGCCAGCATGCCGCGCATAAGTTGTGATGCCCGATCGGAAATTACCGTGTCGGCAACCTTGGGAATCGTTTTGTCAACGCGTCCATCAGGGTACCGCACTTCCTGAACTACATAGGGCTTTGGCAGTTTACCATTGTTTACAATCGCTGAATATGCCGCCGCCAGCTGAATCGGCGTCGCCGTCAAACCTTGGCCAAACGACCCGACCGCTCCATAAATGGGTGAATTTTTCTTATCAAGCGACGAAATATCCCCCGCTCCTTCGGCGCCAAGGTCAATGCCGGTTTTTTGTCCAAAACCGAATTTTTCAACTCCGGCTTGAAAAGCAGCCCGGCCCAATTTTTCTTCTACCCAAATCATACCGGTATTAATCGAATTTTCCAATACCTGGGTCATGGTTTGCAGCCCGTAACATTTGCGCAGCGCATTGCGGATCGTAAAGCGGTCAATTTTGCGCTCGCAAGGGTCGGTAAACGTAGTATCAGGCTGTACGAGTCCGGCATTCACGGCAATAGCCATGGTAATTGGTTTGAACACCGAACCCGGCTCGTAGGCAGTAAACACGGCCTGATTATTAAACGCGTCAATGTCTTCAGTGGCGGAATAATTATTCGGATCAAAATCCGGCAAACTGCACATGGCAAGTATCGCGCCCGTTTTCGGATCCATCATCACCAGCGCAGCGCGCTTGGCGCCATACTCCGCCATACCTTCCTGCAGGCGTTTGCAAGCAGTGTATTCCAGGGTTCGATCGATGGTCAGGAGTAAATCCGCCCCATTTTGCGAGGGGTTAAGCGTCATACCCGCCATAGTGATCCAGCTGCCAAACGCTCCCTGTTCGCCCACGCGAAACCCGGGCTTGCCCGCCAATTTATCATCCCAATACGATTCAAGCCCGTATTTTCCTTCATTGTTACCCTGATCATTCAAACTGCAAAACCCAAGCACCGCCGCTCCTAAATTCTGCTCGGGATAATACCGATATTCTTCAGGCGTAGCGTACACGCCTTTTAATTTTGTTGCCTCAGCCGAAATTTCTTGCGGCACCTTGCGCTGTACCGCTTCGTATAAATCATTTATTTTAGAAAAACGAGTGAGCAAACGATTTTTTTTCTCGTCATCAGTAATGTTTAAAATAGTCATGAGCTGCTCGGCAGTGGTGGTTGCTGTGCCCGGGTCAAATTCTTTGGGCACTGCATATACTTGGTCAAATTCCTTGTTGACTGCCACCGGATATTCTTGTTTATTTTTATCCTGTATATATATGGTGCCGCGGTGCGGGTGCAGCGTTTGATAAATCTCATGAGTATTTAAAGCAAACAAACTATAATAATCATGTTGAATGATTTGTAAAAAGAAAAGCCGCCCAATAATCCACAGAGCTATGACTAAAAAAATAATTGAAATAATGCGCAGCTGATTATCGGGAACTGCCTTTTTTCTGAACATACTTTTTAGAAAGAATTTTTTCGAATACGACGGCCGGTTTTATTTTTTTAGCCGTTGCGCTATACACCGCTTCGACCAAAGGAAGACTAACACGATAACGCCGAGCAAGCCCCAGTGCCCCAGCACACGCCGGCACACCCTCTACCACCTGACCCACGGCAGTTGCGGCGGCAGCAGTGTCGAGCCCTTCGCCCAAAAATTGCCCAAAGCGGCGATTGCGGCTAATCGGCGACAAACCTGTGGCCACCAAGTCGCCAAGCCCGGCGAGCGCATACGCGGTCTCGGCTTTACCGCCGCATTTTTTAATAAGGAGCGCCATTTCTTCGAGGGCTCTGACTACCAAAAACGCTTTAGTATTAAGCGGCACACCCAAGCCATCGGCCATACCCAGGAGAATCGCATACACATTTTTAAGCGATCCAGCGAGCTTGATTCCCAGCACATCGTTCGTCGGCAGAAAATGCAGATGATCATTGGTTAGAATTTTTTGGGCCATCGCAACGTCACGAATATTTTTTCCGGCTATGGCCATAGTCGTAAAACCACCCTTAGCGATATCAAGCGCAATAGCCGGACCGGAAATAATAATCCGCTTATTCCACCATTTTTGCGCCGCACTGCTGAGTGCTGATTTTTCTTGAGCAAAAACTCCGGTAAAACCTTTGCTCACATCGAGTAAAACTGCTTTGGACGGCAAAAAGGGTACAGCGCCCTCCAGCTGCCGCTCGACAAACGTGCTTGGCACTGCCAGGATCACGAGTGCTGACGATTGAAGTGCTTTTTCTAGATCATGTTCGGCTCGAACGTTCTTGGCCAAAATAATTCCGGGTAAATATTTTCTATTTTCATGGTATTCCGCAATTTGATGGAGCGGATCCGGGTCGCCCGCATAATTCCAGACGACTATATCATGCCCATTGTCCCCCAGCACCCGCGCCAAGGCCGTACCCATATTCCCTGCCCCCAAAATTGTAACTTTGGCTTTCATACGTTTTTAAGTAATAGTACCTTAGTATAGCTTTTTTTTAAAAATCGGACAACAAAAAACCGCCTTGTACAGCAGTTTTTTGTTTCGAGACCAATTTTACATACTCTTAGCCTTTTTTCGCGCTTCATTTTCATTCAAAATCATCTTGCGGATGCGAATATTTTTTGGAGTAATTTCGACGAGCTCATCGTCCCCAATATACTCAAGCGATTCTTCGAGGTCCATGATATGCGGTGTGTTAAAATGTTCAGCACTCCCGTCACCCTTCGAGCGCATATTGGAAAGCTGCTTCATCTTACAGACATTGACGCGCAGATCACCGCCGCGGGCATTCTGACCGACCACTTGACCTTCGTACACCTCCACATTAGGGCCAATAAATAACTGTCCACGATCCTGAACATTCAAAAGTCCATACAAATTACTTTCACCTGTCTCATGAGCGACGAGCGAACCTTGGTTGCGTTCTTTCCAGTTACCCGGATCTGCTTCATACCCAAAGAAAACAGTATTCATGATGCCCAGGCCTTTGGTATCGGTCAGAAATTCCGTGCGGTAACCAAAGAGGCCGCGAGTTGGAATAATAAATTCATAAAAAATAATGCCGTTCTCGCTGCGCATATCATTCATACGGCCATTGCGTTCGCCCATTTTCTGCATCACCACGCCAGAATACATTTCCGGAATTTCAATATATACCTGGTCATACGGACACATTTTTTTACCGTCAATTTCTTTGATAATCACCTGCGGACGCGACACTTGGAACTCGAAACCTTCACGGCGCATGCGTTCAATCAAAATCGCGAGATGGAGTTCACCGCGGCCCGACACGATCCAATTACCTTCCGGACCATCTTCTACTTTGAGCGCCACATCATTTTCGACTTCTTTGAACAGGCGTTCACGAATCTGACGTGACGTACTGTAGTCACCCTCTTTACCGGCAAATGGCGAATCATTAACTTCAAACGTCATTTTAACGGTTGGTTCATCAATCGTGAGTGTCGGCAGCGCAATTGGATTGTCTACCTGAGCCAGCGTTTCACCGATCGTAATTTCCGGGATACCCGCCACAGCCACAATGTCACCGGCAAACGCTTCTTTGGCTTCCACGCGGTTCATTCCTTCAAAAGTCATAAGCGCAGTCAGGCGGAATTTTTTCATCGCGCCGTCCCGGGCGATATGCATCACGTCCTGGTTGGCTTTAATGGTGCCGTTATAGATGCGGCCAATCGCGATTCGTCCTTTATAATTATCAGGGATCGTCGAAACAGCCAGCATCTGGAGTGGTGCACTTGGGTCACCGGTTGGCGTCGGAACATTTTTTAAAATACTTTCAAAAATCGGTGAGATGTCGGTCATGGTCGCAAGATCGGGTTCAAAACCAGCTTTACCATTTTTGGCCGAAGCAAAAACCACCGGGAATTCAGCGATTTCATCGCTCGCGCCCAGTTCCAAAAATAATTCAAGTGTTTTATCAAGCACGTACTGAATACGAGCATCCGGTTTATCAATCTTGTTGACGACCACAATTACGCGATGACCAAGCTGCAGTGCTTTTTTCAAAACAAAACGGGTTTGCGGCATCGGGCCTTCCTTGGCATCAACCAATAAGAGACAACCGTCAGCCATTTTCAAAACACGTTCCACTTCCCCACCGAAGTCAGCATGGCCGGGGGTATCAATAATATTAATTTTGGTTAAATCTTCCGGCTTGGTTGGGTCTCCCCAAACAACTGATGCATTTTTAGAAAAAATCGTAATACCACGCTCTTTTTCAAGATCGTTGTTATCCATGATGGTGGTCACTTCGGCGTATTCCTTATCAAGTTTGGTTTTAGATTGGCGAAGCAGGGCATCAACCAGTGTTGTTTTACCATGGTCAACGTGAGCAATAATCGCGACGTTACGGATTTTCATACGATGTTAAACAAAAAAACTGCTTCCAGCAGTAAAATTAAGGTTACGTGGGTACAGCGCAAGTCTAGCACAAAGAGCTAAATAAATCAAGCTTTTTGCGCACGGTCGGCCAGCACACACAATAGGTCAATTCTGTACTCTGGAAACCGGGGAGCCGAAGCTCCCGTTGGATAGTAACTACACAAAGTAAGTGGCGTCAGTGGCGACGCAGGCGGTGCACGAGGTCGAAGACGGCCCCAGTGAGGTCAGCCTCGAACTCCACCGAAAGACCAAGCACGTTGCCGACGTTCATTTCGTAACCACCCATGGGGGTAACGACGATGGTCGGAAAGGCCGCGGTCGGCTGAAGGCGAAGTTGCGGACCAGCTACAAGGATGACACCTTCACGAGGCGGCAGCCCAGCCCCCTCTTCGGGGTGGTGGTATGCCTCTTCCGTAAACGGCAACAAGGCACTGGCGGCAACACCAAGCTCCAAACGGGGGTTGATACGCCGCGTGAGCGAAAGAATGCCGGCGAAACCAGGCGGCTGGTTGCCGATCGGCTTGTAGAGCTCGATGGCACCGCGCACCCACCAGCAGCCATCGTGGCTGACCGGCATGCCGAGTACGGCACCAAAGGTGGCTTCTACGGGGTGAGTGACCCAAATCGTAGATCCGAGGCTAACAGCAACTTCCATGCTGTGGTGGGGCCCTGCCGACGCTGCGTGACATTCAGCACGAGCCGAGGACAAGAGACCGAGAAGCGTGAACAGAACCACGGCGAGGAGACTTTTGGTGAACATTGTACCGTACACTCCTGTGTGTAGTTTTGAGGAAAGAGAAGTAGGGAAAGTCTGAATTCCAGACTTTAAGCTCCGGGGAGCTCCCGTTACAGAGAAAAATAACCGCTAAGATTAGCTTTCTTCGTAACCAGGAACGCTCACAAACAGGGAGCCCTGCTTCATCATTTCCTTTGTAAAGAACGATTATCCTATATTCTAGGACGCAAATAGTGTAGCACAAAAAAGACCTTTTGTCAAGGTCTTTAAGGCTTCCAATGAACTATTTTGCATCAGGGTGCGGCTGTCTAACTTTTCGTGGCGGGCGTGGTTCAAACTTCCTAGGTTCAAATGGTACGGCCACATCGCCTACCACAACCTTACCTTCGTCGGAAAGAGTTACTTCTCTAAACTCTTCACCTTCTCGAGTGACCACCCTACCATCATCAGTCTGAAATATTTCTCGTCCAGAAAACTTAGGATCAGCCATAATTGCAGACATCATATCCTCAACCTTTTTTTGATTTTCTTTGTTTCTGGCGCTGTCCGACATGGACATTAACTCTTCAATAATTCCTTCTGGTGATTTCATAAAATAATTAATTAAAAAATTTCAAAATGAATTTGTTTCATTGGGACACCTTTATCAAGCAGTATTTTACGCACATCTTTCACCATTTCTAAACTGCCGCATAAATAATATTCTGCTTCCAAATGATGATGTGGAACATGCGATGTAACGCGTCCAACCAAACCCTGCCAACCCGTTGGTTGATCGGGCTGCGACAAAGTCACGTGGTGCGAAAAATGGGAATATTCTTTTTCAAAGCGTATCAAACGATCCGCCCAAAAAAGATCCGCTTCATTTCGAACACCAAACAACACATGCACCTGAGCCCCTTCTCGTATCACAGCAAGCTGTTCAGGTATCATACTCATTATAGGCGCAAGACCCGTGCCGGTCGCAATAAAAATTTTATGCGGGGCATGTTCGTCTTTACACACAAAATGCCCTTCCGGCCCCTGCACCACAGCACTCCCCCCCACCTCAAGCGCCGATAAAAACACCGATGCTTTGCCGTTGGGCAAAACTTTAAGACAAATTTCAATGTAGTCGTCCTTGGGCGCCGAAGCTATGGAATAACTCCGCAGCACCATACCCGTTTCAACCGGAATGTGGAATTGCAAAAATTGCCCGGCTTTAAAGACAAAACCGGCAGGTTTCGTAAACCGAAATTCCAAGACATCGCGGGCAATAACCGTCTTCTTGACGAGGGTAAGCGTATATTCAGGTACCGGAGCCGTCATAGATTGACAAAATCGCTAAAATTAGCTAAGATTAACCAGTTACAACCTGGTAACACCCTTATTCTATACCAATGTCCAAAATTAGCAAAGACAACGCTGCGGAACTTGGCCAAGATCGCTCACTCTACGACGACGCCAACCCGGAAGATAATCAATACCGGGCTACTGCGGGCCTCAGCGAAGCCTTGGTTCGCGAGATTGCCAAACAAAAAAATGAACCAGATTGGATGCTTCAAAAACGCCTCCATGCTTTAGAATTATTTAAAAACAAACCCCTTCCTCCCTGGGGCCCAGATTTAACCAAACTTGATCTCGACGCCATCACCTATTTTGTCCGTCCTGACACGGGCGAAAGTACAAGCTGGGAAGACGTGCCCGAAAATATTAAAAAAACCTTCGATCGCCTGGGCATTCCCGAAGCTGAAAAAAAGGCCCTCGCTGGCGTTGGCGCACAATACGATTCCGACATCGTCTATCACAATCTCAAAAAACAATGGACCGAACAAGGTGTTATTTTTGAAAACATGGATACGGCTGTCCAAAAATATCCTGACCTGGTGAAAAAATATTTCATGACGCAGTGTGTACCGGCACATGATCATAAATTTACCATGCTCCATGGCGCTGTTTGGAGTGGCGGCACATTTATTTATGTACCAAAAAATGTTACCATTGATTTACCTTTGCAAGCCTACTTCCGCATGAACGCGAAACAAGGCGGCCAATTTGAACACACTCTTATTATTGCCGACGAAGGTTCCCAGCTCCACTATATCGAGGGTTGCAGTGCACCGCGCTATGGCGCAAGCTCGCTCCATGCCGGGTGCGTGGAAATTTTTGTTCATGCCGGGGCACGCGTTCGTTACTCATCCATTGAAAACTGGTCCAAAGATACCTATAACCTGAATACAAAACGCGCCCTGGTTGACGAAGACGGCGTTATTGAATGGGTTAATGGCAATATGGGTTCGGGTGTAACTATGCTCTACCCATCGTCGATCCTCCGCGGTCGGGGCGCACATTCGGACAGTCTCGGCATCGCCTTTGCCGGCCCTGGCCAAAACCAGGATACGGGTGCCAAAGCGATTCACGCCGCACCCAACACCAGTTCGACAATTGTTTCCAAATCTATTTCCGTCAACGGCGGCATCAATACGTTCCGCGGCCTCATTCATATTACCCCGGTAGCCGAACACGTGAACGCCTCCATGGTCTGTGATGCACTTCTTATTGGGAAAAACGCGATCGCGAATACGATTCCGGAATTAAAAATTAAAAACGAACAAGTCACCGTGTCACACGAAGCCCGCGTCGGTAAAATCGGTGAAGAAGAAATTTTCTTTTTGCAATCCCGAGGTCTCAGCGAGCAAGAAGCGATTCGTTTAGTAGTTTCTGGCTTCATCGAACCCATTGTAAAAGCACTTCCAGTTGAATATGCCCTTGAACTGAATAAACTGATTGAACTTGAGATGGAAGGTGCGGTTGGTTAATACATACTATGCAGCACCAACAACACATGCACGAAGTATACCCGCTTTCCTATTGGGGGGCGCTGGGCAGCCTCTTGGTTTTTAATGCCGTTGGTTTTTTTATTTTTCAAAGTTTTGTCGAGAATATCACGAGCAGTGTTATCATCCCCCTTCTTGTCTGGTTTTTTGTTTTCTTTAGCATTGAACGCGCTTTTTTCGGTCGTATCAAAACTTTCTTGAACGATCCCAATCGAGTAGCAAAATCAATTGTTCCAAAAACATTTAGCGAAGTATGTAAAATTAGTATTACCCTCGCGCTGCTTGGGGTAAATATCTGGCTGGCACTTGGCCACTTCCCTTTTGAACGAACTGAAACAACCTGGTGGGCACCACTTCTTTTCAATATTTTCTGTCTTGGTGTTTCGTATTTTTTAGCTCTTACCAAAGTCAAATCGCTCAAAACCGCCAGCGGCTGCGCACGCATCGTGGGCATACTGGGCTGCAGCGTGTTCATTATCATCGGGATCTTTTTTGAAAATGTCCGCTATATCGCTGGCATAATCGGGCTCGAAGCGGTAAGCTTCCTGGTGGTGAGCTGGTTACTTGAAGATTAAGCTGAAACTCCTATGAATACCAATAAAAACAATTTTCCTATTTTCCAAAACCAACCCGACTTGGCCTATCTTGATAACGCCTCTAGCACACAGACACCCCGGGTTGTGCTTGATGCCATGAACGAGTATTACACCAACTATCGCGCCAACATTCACCGTGGCGTGTATGCACTCAGCGAACAAGCGAGCACCGCTTATGAAGCTGCTAAAGAAAAAGTTGCCCGCTTCATCGGCGCAGACGCAGATGAAATTATTTTTACGTCCGGTACAACACACGGACTGAATTTGCTTGCCCAAAGTCTTTGTAAAAATCTTGGGTCAGGCGACAACGTTGTTCTCACCCGCCTCGAACACCATGCCAATATTATCCCTTGGCAAGAAATGGCCAAGGAATTTGATTTTGAACTCAGGTTTATTGAACTTTCTGAAAGCACCGAAATCGACCTTGCTTCGGCCGCCGAACTTATCGACAGTAAAACAAAAATCGTTAGTGTCACTGCACTATCAAACACGCTTGGCACGCTCGTACCAATCCAAAAAATCATTGATCTTGCCAAAGTGCGCGGGGCAACTACGATTATTGATGCCGCCCAAGCAATTGCCCATACCCCAATAAATGTTCGCGAACTTGATTGCGATTACCTCGTTTTCTCCGGGCATAAGATCTACGGACCGACCGGCATCGGCATTGTCTATGGCAAAAAGAAAAACCTCGAAACGCTGGAACCATTTTTCTATGGCGGCGATATGATTGAGAGCGTTACCTATACCTCTGCCACCTGGGCCGAAGCACCAAACAAATTTGAGGCCGGCACACCGAACATCGCCGGAGCGATCGGGCTTGGTGCAGCGATCGATTTTGTTTCCGCTATCAGCTGGGACGCAATTCAGACGCACGACAATCAGCTGCTCAGCTACGCACTCGAAAAATTAGCGCCCGAAGTAAGTATTATCGGAACCAAAAATATTGCCACGCACAAAGGAATTATTTCTTTTGTCATTCCCGACATTCACCCGCACGATATTGCCGAAGTGCTCAATCGCCACCACATCGCTGTTCGTGCCGGCCACCACTGCACCATGCCGCTTATGGATTATTTAGAACTCGGCGGTACGACTCGCGTTTCGTTTGGGGTCTACAATACTACTGAAGATATTGATAAACTCGTTATCGGCATTAAGGACGTTAAGAAAATTTTTAACTAACTATGAAACCCCGCTTTGAGGCAACCCTCTACACCGCCCTTGGACTCATTGGCATTTTTGGTTGGATCATTATTAATGATTTTTTGTTTGTGAAATCAGACCCGAGCTTGTGGAATATTCCAGTTGCACTCCTCGCTTCCATTGGCTCAATTTTTTGGCTTTCCTGCATTGGACTTTGCAATCTCATTGGCCTATCAGCTCTTATTGATACGCAAACATATACAATGTCTTTAAGCCTGTTTACTTTGTGCACGATTATACTTTGGTCATTCACCGCCTTTGTTTCGGGATACATCTACGAAAAAATACATTGTCGTCACCAGTTTGTTCGCGTGCTTGCCGCTGCTGTACCACCATTGTTATTGCTCCTCTGTGGCTTAGGCCAGCTTGCAAACAGATAATATATGGACACTGACCAAGAACTTTATTCCGAACTACTCCTTGATTTGTATCGCCATCCGCTAAACAAAAAAAGACCGGCTGTTTTTGATATCAGTTTTGTCGAATTCAATCCACTCTGCGGCGACAAAGTCGAGCTCTTTCTTAAATTTGATGCCGGTGATAGGCTGGAAGATATTGGTTACCAAGGCGACGGCTGCGCCATTTCACAAGCCGCCACTTCCTTACTTACTGAACATGTCAAAGGTAAAACCAAACAAGAAATCGAGCAACTAACTGGTGAAACACTTTTAGATTTACTTGGCCTAAAAAACCTAAACCCAACCCGCATGCGCTGTGCCCTACTGGGTCTCAAGGCGTTGCAGCATAGCTTAAAAACAGCGAACCCGGTCACGAAGACCGGGTCGAACTAAGCGAAGGCATGCCCAGGCTTAGTGATGGAGGGTGAGGGCAACAAGCAGCGCCGCTACGATGAGCGCGGCGATCGACCTCTTGGGGAAGATGAAGGCGAGAGCAGCCCCCAAGAGGAGACCGTACTCCAACGTGCCGAAGCTGCGACGAACGATCAAGATCGCAACCTGGATCACAACCAGAAAGGCAACCAGCACGACCGGGAGGACGGCAATTCCTGCCAGTATGCTGACCTGGAACAAATCGCCCCAACGATCAAAGAGCCACATGGTGTTTCCTCCGAAATCAAGGACATAACGTCCGGAAACCACAGCATTTTAGCCAAAACTAAAGTTCTATAGTTTACACAAGTTACCCCTATGTATAGCACATTTTAAGCATTTTGTCAATCTTATCCACCTCCGTTATGGCCCTTAAATTACAACAATTATCCATCACTACCGACAATAAAATCATTATTGAAAACCTAAGTCTCGTCATCAACCCCGGCGAAGTACATGCCATTATGGGCCCCAACGGCTCGGGCAAATCCACGCTCGCCAACACGCTCGCCGGGCATCCTAAATACACCGTTACGAGCGGTAAAATACTCTTGAAGGGTGAAGACCTTACCACCCTCTCCCCCGACAAACGCGCCAAAGCCGGCCTCTTTTTATCCATGCAATACCCACCAGAGCTTGCAGGTGTTACTGTTGGGCATTTTCTACGTACAGCGGTGCAGGCAATTAGCGGCGAGCCGCAAAATCCGCTCGACTTTCATAAAAAACTAACCGAAACCATGAACAGTCTCAGTATCGACCTGGCGTTTATCAAACGCTCACTCGGAATCGGTTTTTCCGGCGGCGAAAAAAAACGCCTTGAAGTATTACAACTCGCTCTTCTTAACCCCACGTACGCTGTCCTCGACGAAACCGACTCCGGCCTCGATGTCGACGCACTCCGCATTGTCGCCGATGGCATCAACAAATTCCGAACAGCTGAAAAGGGATTGTTACTTATCACCCACTACAACCGCATTCTTGAATACATCGTGCCTGATTTTGTACATGTTATGGTAAAGGGAAAGATTGTAAAATCTGGCGGGAAAGAGTTGGCAAAGGAGATAGAAATCAAAGGCTACGAACAATATAAATAACTGTATGTTTACTCGTGATCAGATAATCGAAAAACTCAAAACCGTCAAAGACCCTGAAATTGCTTTGGATATTTGGACTATGGGCCTGATTTATAAACTCACCGTTACCGACCAAAAAATCGATATTCTTATGACCTATACTACCCCCTTTTGCCCCTGGGGCCCCCAAATTAACGAGGAAATTAAAAAAGCTTTGGACGGCAGCGGGCAGGAAGTAAGCATAGAGCTTACCTTTGACCCGCCGTACAAAATACCCGATGAAGTTCGGGTTATGATGGGTGTTTAACAGTATGCCCCCTAAACAAATTCGCGTCTGCTGCGGCAACAAATGCTCGGCGCGCAATTCACAATCTATTATGAATCGGCTTGAAGAGCATTTTGGGCTGGCGTTTGGTTTAAAAAACGAACGAGTTGATTTGGATTTTACCGAATGTGTGGATTACTGCGAACAAGGCCCTAACGTGGTGATTAATGACGAATATATTATTCACGAAGCCAACACCAAAACGATTGCCGAAAAAATTGACAAGAATGAAGTGCAAAAACTGGTGCACCCAACACTCGACACTATTGCCAAGGACGATTTTTTAGGAGATATTTTTTAAACGTATGGAACCAAAATTATTTGTGGCTACCAAGGCCTTTATTACCTACCAAGGCAAAATATTAGTCCTGCAAGAATCCAATAAATACGCAGATGGCACCAATGCGAGCAAATACGATGTGGTAGGTGGCAGAATCCAGCCCGGCGAACGCTTTGACGATGCATTACGGCGTGAAGTCCTGGAAGAAACTGGGCTTGCGATAACGATCGGCAAACCGTTCTTCGTCAACGAATGGCGGCCTACGGTTAAAGATGAACCGTGGCAAATTGTTGGTATTTTCTTTGAATGCACAGCCGAAGCTGATCACGTAACACTTAGCACCGACCACTCGGCCTACGCCTGGATAGACCCCAAAGAATACATGCAGGCCAATGTAATTCCAAACCTGTACCCCGTGTTTGAAGCATATCTGAAACGTTGACAATAACCCTCAGCAAAGCTAAAATTATACTTACTTTGCCTATTCTGCCTAATCCGCTTACAGCTTTACCAAATCGTCCTATGGAGCCAACCGCACCACTCCCCTTCCCACTCCCTGAAAAAAATGATTATCGAGCTCGCGCCACCGGGAAAATACGTCACATTGTTGTTGACCGGGCCAAGTGTATTGGGGCCCGTTCGTGTGTCGCCGTTACGCCTGGTGTCTTTCAGATGGATGACGAAAACCTGGCGTACATTGTCGACCCCGACGCAGCCGACGACGACACGCTCCTTATGTCTGCGCAGTCATGCCCGGTACTGGCGATACTTCTCTACGATGAACAGGGTAAACAAATCTTTCCGGAAGAATAATTAAAAAACCGACCTCAACTGAGGGTCGGTTTTTTAATTATACCAGTATTTAATTCAATTCTTGTTCAGCCTGTTCACTAATAAAAGTAAAATCATTTTCTCCTGTACGTTCGACGGTAATCTGTTTACCTTCCGCAAATGTTTTCATTGGCTTTCCATTAACTTCTAAAGCAAGAAGTTTACTTTTGAGTATTTTCCCCGTCTGTTCAGTTGAAACTTCGTTAGTCAGCGAACCGAGGCCGCTATAAATTAATTTATTTACAATTAAATCAACAGAAAGGTTTTCTTGAACGAGCTTTTTTGCTTCTCGAGACTTGTTCGCAGATGCTTCTTGTGGAACATACCCAGCTTCCATGTGCATAGAAGAAAATTAGATGAATAAAATTAAAATAACTATATCACACCACTAGAATATAACAATTTACTTTTTCAAGAGTCTGGTCACCAGCGACATAACCAGGGCAGCCGCTATTGAAAGTAGTGCGACTTCACCAAACACCACACCAGACACCGGTACAAATCGGAACGCTTCTTGGATAACCGGCACAACCGTCCAGAGCACCACCATGCCAAGCGTCAGCGCACTGATTACCAAAAGGAGCCAATTACTTTTTACCTGTTGCCATTCGCGCGTAAACAAGATTAAAAACACCTGCGTCATCACGAGCGCACTCATACCAAGCGTACGACCCACTTCGGGTGAACCGCTTTGAATACCAAAATAATACAGCCCTACAGTAACCGCGGTAATCCCGATACCTTGGACAGCCACCCTGAGCAATAATTTGGGCGGCAAAAGCGGCTCGCTTGCCTTTCGCGGCGGCTCGGTCATTACATGTCTTCTGGCCTTATCACGCTCAAAACCTAAGACCGACGCCGGATCACAAAACAATTCGAGAAACACAATATGAATTGGAAGGAAAAATAAATTCTGACCAATTACAATCGGGAAAAAAGACAGGAAAATAATCGGAATATGAAATGAAAACAAGAAGACAAACGCCTGGCGAAGATTATCATAAATACGGCGGCCTTCTTCAACGGCGCTCACGATCGTCGGAAACGTATCATCAAGAAGCACGATACCAGCGGCAGCACGCGCGACCTCAGTTCCCTTTTTTCCCATCGCGATGCCAATTTGCGCTTTTTTAAGCGCCGGCGCATCGTTTACCCCGTCGCCTGTCATAGCCACAATCTGCCCCTGTTTTTGGAGCGCTTCTACAAGCCGATATTTTTGCTCCGGTCTAACCCGTGCAAAAATTGAATTGTCTTGTACGAGCGCCGACAAACTTTCTACGGTAGTAGTTTCAATCTCGTCGCCCAGTACCGCGCGCTCGGTTACGAGGCCAATTTTTTTGCCAATCGCGAGCGCTGTTAGCGGACTGTCACCGGTAATCATAATTACCCGCACCCCGGCTTTTTGACACACCGCAATCGCTTCGGGCACGCCGTTTCGAACGGGATCGCTCATAAACAAAAATCCGGCAAACAACATCTTGTCATTCACAAATTTTTGAGCATTCTTGAGCGGTTTCGTAGCCACCCCAATAATTCTGTACCCTTGTGCGGCCATTTTCTCGTACACCGCTGTCAATTCGTCACGCTCTTTTACCGAGAGATCGGACTTTTGTAAAATTGATTCCGGCGCTCCGGCGGTATATTGGCAAATCTCGCCTGCCGGATTTTGCCAAATATGGCTGACCGTTTTGGTTGACGCTTCAAACGACGAATCTTTAAGAAGCTGATACTGGTCGCGCAGCACGACTTTTGACAACCCTATTGCAGTCGCGAAACGCTGCACTTCGTGTTCGATCGGGTCAACCGCCACTTGCTCCAGTGCTAACGTTGCCGCCCGAATAAGCGGTTCATAATCATCACCGGTTTTCTTTTTAGCAATGGGTACTAACTTTTTATTGTAATATACAACTTCAAGCGACATCGTTCCTTCGGTCAGGGTTCCGGTCTTATCAGTACAAATAACCGTCGCTGAGCCGAGCGTCTCAACCATGGCCATCTGGCGCACCAAGGCCTGACGTTTACTCATGCGCCACACACCCATGATCAAAAAAACACTAAATACAATGGGAAATTCTTCAGGGATAATGGCGATCGAAATCGTGAGTGCACCAAGAAGGCCGGAAACAAACCCGTGCCGCACGCTTAAAATAATGCCAAAAAATATTGCCGTAAGCACAGCTACAACTGCTAATATTTTTACCAGCGAATGAATTTTTTTCTGCAGCGGTGTTTCTACCAGAGCAATATTTTCTAAAAGTGACCCCAGTTTTCCATAAGTAGTCGCCGCACCGGTTGCCGTTACGAGCATGTACCCTTCACCCTGCACGAGCAGCGTGCCCTGCAGCAAAAGATGTTCGCTTTCTTTAGTTTTTAACGAACTTGGCACCACCGCCTTGGCAACAGGAACAGATTCACCGGTCAAAATCGATTCATCAATCAATGCCCCCGGCGATGCGAGCAGATACCCATCGGCTGGAATTTTGTCTCCGGCGGTTAGATAGACATAATCTCCCGGCACGAGTAAACGAATATCCAGCGTACTGACAGCACCATCCCGAAAAACCTGGCAGTTTTCGGTGAGCAGGCGATCCAAAGCCCGGAGCGCCTCATCAGTTTTTTGTTCCTGAAAAAACTGAATAATAATAAGTGGAATTACCGATAAGGCCAAGATTACTGTTTCAAACAGGGTACCCACGAAAAAGTACACCACCGCCGTAACGAGCAAGAGGAGGGTCATGGGTTCGGAAATAATCCGCCACAAGCGAACGTACCAGCCTGCCGGACGCTTCAGTGGCCGCGCATTGGGGCCATACTGGGCCAGGCGCTTCTGTGCCGCTTCGGCACTAAGTCCGCGGTACGCCCCCTTGCTTTGCACAATCTTTTTTAATTCTTCAAGCTCCATACAACAAAATTATTTTTCCCAAAGTCGGCCTTCTTCGAACATTTGCCGCTTCCATTTATAAAACTGAGCAAACTCACACAGCGTCAAAGGTGCAGTTGATGACACATTCAATTCAGCCGGACAATCAAGGTCGTCGGGAATATCGTAATCAGTTTTGCGTTTGTCACCCGGGACCTGCTGATTAATAAAGAGTCCCAGTTCATGCATACCCACCAGGTTAGGGTATTTGCTGCGGTCGTCAAAAATCGAGTGACCTTCAAACGAATTGGGCACATTCAAATTAAGGATCTGCAAGAGTGTCGGCGTGACGTCAATCCCCGATGAATACGTATCAACCTTTTTCGGGAGTTTTCCATCCGGCACATACATGAGGAAGGTATTCTGGTCATAGTAACTGAGGGTCTTGGCTTCCGCGGGGAATAAATCTTTAGTCAGGGCTGCCGGGAAAATAGCATGATCAGCCACCGCGACAACAATCGTGTTTTGATAGAACGGGCTAGTTTTGAATTCTTCCCAAAACTTTTGGAAAGCATCATCAGTTGTGCGGAATGAATTCAGCACATCATCTTTACCGTTGCCATACGGCACAATATCCTGAGACAGATTAAACGGCGGATGGGTATCAACGGTCGCGAGCATCATCAGGAACGGCTGCGGAGCAGTTTGCATAAAATTCCAGACGGCCGGAAAAAGCTGGTGATCCGAATACCCCCAGGATAACGGTTCGCCCGAAATATATTTCTTTAATTCACTCGTACCAAATACCTTATCTACTCCAGCGCTCGTAAAAATACCTTCTTTATTGGCGTACTCTTTATCTACCGCCGTTACGTACGCTGCATATTTATACCCACCATCTTTTTTGAGGATATCCGGAAAACACAGCAAGTGATGGTTCTGCAGTTTGCGATCATTTTGGATTTCATTATGCCCCGTTGGCGGCAAGAACGAACACATCTGCGAGAGCGTACCGGTAATCGTCGGCGTAGAAGCGTTGTAATAATTACTAAAAACCGTCGTGTGCGGATCGGCTGCAAAAGCATCGAGCCCGGGGGTAAGCCCTGGAAATTTATTCGGGTCGTATACATCCGTAAGTCTGGCCGAATAGCCTTCGAGGTAAAAAATAACAATATTGGGTTTATTGGCAACAAGCCGATCAGGCAAAAACTGCTGCGTAGACGAAGCGCTAAATACAGTTTCGTGGTGACTGACTTTAAAATTATTCAGGTCATAAAAAAGCCCGAATCGTTCCAGCTTTTGCTGCAAGGCAGGCGGCAAATCGACATGCACTTCGGTACCAAAATAGCGGTCGTAAAACGATTCCACAATCTTGTGTTCGGGGGTATTTTTAAACGACGATAAGCCGAATATCGCGCCCAAAGCCATAAGCACAATCACCGCATTATAATAATGCCAATATTTTCCCGCTGTTCGCGCATGCGCCTGGTAGACCGAGCGCAGAAGCCAAATAAACGCCACCAGTGTTGCCAAAAATACGGCAGCCAATATATAGGTCAGATTATTTTCAGCCACACTTCCGGCCCCCTCCACATGATCGATAACTACCGGGCTAAAATATAATCCGGAGTAATACAAAATACCGATATTCACCGTCCAGACTGCCATTACAATGGAAAAAAGCGTTCCCCACAGGGCTACTGCCGCGTAGCGCACTAGGCCTTTGAGCCGCCAATAGAGTGTGCTCGCGACCGCAAACCCCAGGAGCCAAAACCCGGTCATAGCGGCCGAGCGGAACAAGACAATATTAAAAAATTTAATATTCGAATCGAGAATATAATAGTGATACGCAGCGTATTGGCAAACCGCCTGAACAATAAAAATAAAATACGCCAAAGCAAAAACCTGTTTGTTTACGATGAGCCAGAGTTCCGGCGCCGGGTGTTTGGCAATATAGGTATGCAGTCTCCAAAATAAAACCAAAAGTACCAGCGACACGTAGATGAGGCTCACAAGTTCACTGCGCGACAAAAATACTACAAACAAAAGGGAAAGAATAAAAAAAATTCTGTCCAAAAATCCCCGGAATTCTTGTTGCCAGAACGGATGTCGATCAAAACGTCTAACTAAATATCCATACAGCCATTCCCCTAGCTGATAAGCGATAAAAATACCGACCGCCAGGAGAAACGTGATGATAACCAGCCTCAGATGGTAGTGCTTGTTACCGTGGTACCACATCCACCCGCCGGCGATTATAAACGCAGCAGCCAGAGAATACACTCTGGCCCAAAAAAACATGAATACTTTTTTAAGTTGCTGCATACACCTTTATTCTTCAGGAACGTATTCCTTCACGGCCCTGCCTTCGGCTTTTTGTTTTTTTACATTCCCGGCAAGGGTAATTTTGTGTTTTTTAAGATCGTTTTCCAAACGATCACGAATTGCATCAATCGCGGTGTAAAGCGTACTATTAACTTCTTTAACGAACAGATCGTTGCCCGGCACCAAAAGTTTTGCTTCGGCAAAGAAAATGTCGCCTTTAGCATGATGGTGCGTTTCCATGCCAACCGTAACTTCCACCCGTTCGATGCGATCAAAAAATTTCTCAAGTACCCCCAGTTTCTTTTCAACATATTCCTTAATGGCCTCCGTAAGCTCAATACCTCTCCCCGTAGTGGTGATCTGCATATGCGTAGAATTAAGAATAAATCCTATTATTTAATAACGACTTCCGGCTCCAGCTCGGTCTTAAAGGTATCATACACCCGTTTTTGTACTTCCTCAACAACCCCCAAAACATCGCTTTGGGTAGCCTTATCGTAATTAATCAAAAAATTACCATGTTCGTCCGATACTTTTGCCCCGCCTACAGCAAAACCTTTAAGCCCGTTTTGTTCATTAATCCAACCAGCGGGGATTTTACCACTCTTCAAAAACTGTTCAGGGAGTTTTGTCTTGTCACCAGTCCAGGCACTAACATCGATATTTTTAAAGAAGCTCCCGGCTGACGGCGAAGCCGGATATTTACCGTTTCTGCCTTTAATCGTCGCCTGCATGGTTTGCATCAAAGCAATCTTGTCTCCCGGAGTAGTTTTGAACCAGGCCCGGAGCACAACATCAGTGTTGCGCTTAAACGCGCTGTCGCGATACCCATATTCACAATCCTCAGGTTTTAAAATTATAATTTCACCATCGCGCCACACTTCAATTTTTTCAAGCGATCGACTCGTGTCGCTGTCCATTGCGCCAGCATTCCCGCGCACTGCGCCGCCGACCGATCCCGGCATTCCCGCCGCCCATTCAAGTCCGGCTAAATTATTTTGTACTGCCAGCATCACCATCGCGGCAAATGCAGCACCGGCCTCAGCCATAATTTCTTGACCTTCCAATTGCATTTTTCGAGTTTCTATTTTTATAACCACACCCTCCCATTCATCGTCCTGCCACAAGAGATTGGATCCGCCGCCTAAAACGAAATACGGCACGCCTTCCCCCATCAAGTAATTCAAAAGCGCTACCAATTTTTCAGTTTCTTGTACTTCAACCATAAATTGCACCGGCCCGCCAATATGGAACGTGGTGTATCTGGCCATAAGTGCGCCAGGGCGAACATGACCGTATTCTTTAAGCTGTTTATAGAGTTCCTGCATACCATGTTGTCAAAAACCTTCTTTTTTAGTAGACTACCACCTTATGAAAGCCCTAGAATTAGCCTTAAAGAAACAACCCGTCGTCTATGTAACCCGCGATATCGAGCGGGCTTTAGGGTTACCTCCGAAGACTAAAAACTACTTCATAGTAACAAACAATACCCCCTTTGGGAAGCAGATTGCCAAAACCCGCCCAGGGGTACTTTTGATCAAAAATAAAACCCTGCTTGATACCCGCGAACTCCTCACCCATCCTCTAACTATAAAGTTCATCAAAAAAATTAAAAATCCGCATATTGTCGTTTTTAAAAATACTTCAGCTATCGAACAAGCCTGCCAGGAAAACAACTGGCCCCTCCTGAACCCGCCCGCGGAACTCGCCAGTAAAATTGAAGAAAAGATCACTCAGGTGGAATGGCTTGGCAAACTCGCTAAATATCTGCCACCGCACCAAATCTTACCGTGTAAAAAAATTAAATTCACCGGTGAAAAGTTTATCTTGCAATTTAACCGCGCTCATACCGGTAGCGGGACCATACTTATTGAATCCAAAAAACAACTTCAAGAAATTCAAAAACAATTTCCTGATCGCCCAACGCGTGTCACACAATATATTGAGGGGCCGATGCTCACCAGCAACAACGTCGAATGGGACAAAACAACTTTTATCGGCAACATTAGCTACCAAATAACCGGGCTCTGGCCATTTACCGAACGACCCTTCGCTACAATCGGCAATGATTGGGGGCTTCCTTACGACTTATTAACCGAAACTTTGTACAACAAATATTGCGCCCTCGCCGGCGCGATCGGCAAAAAAATGGCCGCCGCCGGTTGGAAGGGCCTCTTTGGGATCGACGTTGTCTTTGATCAAAAAAACAGAAAGTTTTATCTCATTGAAATTAATGCGCGACAGCCGGCCAGTACGACGTACGAGTCACAACTTCAAATGCTGCAAAAAAATAAAAGTGCCCACACTATTTTTGAGGCACACCTCTCGAGCCTGCTCGGTTTAAAAAATACTCGGAATACACTTATTGACCTTTGGACCGGCGGACAGATTGTTTATAAAGTCACTTCGCTCTATCCCCTCCTTAAAAAACAACAAAAAGCGATCATCAAAAGTGCCCATGAAGCCAACCACACTGTAATCCCCTATGTAAACACCGAACTTGAAACAGATTTTTTACGAATTCAATCAGCGCAGCAGGGCATCTTTAACGATTTGGCAGAACTTGAAGCTGCGCAACAAAAAAGTCGCGCCGCTCAAGCGACCTATTTAAAAAGTCTCAAATAGCTTACCCTATGCTTTCTCCCCAGGCCGAAACAGTCATCAACGACTACCTCACCCTCCCCTTTCCTAACCGTCAGGTGGCCTGCCCGTACTATAACAATCGCCGGAGCGGTATGCGTGGCGGCTTGCGCGTCCTCATCGGGAAAGGATCACCCGAAGATATTGCCGAGGAAGCGCTGATTATTTCGCTCAAGGACAAGATCGATTTAGAAAGGCTTGATAACGAAACTTTACAAAAATTTCTAGTTGACCACAAACTCGGCGTTGATTGTTCGGGCTTTGCGTATCATGTACTTAATGCCGAACTCTGCGCCCTGCACAAAAAAAAATTAGGCGACGCATTATATTTTCCGCAAGCTAAAAATATTTTCCGCAAACTCATTATCAAAATGCGCCCCGCGGAAAATGCTGGCGTCAAAGTATTAGCCCACGACCGCAATAGCACTGTTGTCCCCGTTAGCGAAGCGAGGCCTGGCGACTTCATAATCATGCTGGGCACTAACCCTCAACATGATTATGATCATGTGGTAGTCATAACCGATGTCAAAAAAGAAAAAAATATCACCGTGCTTACCTACACCCACGCCTTGCAATGGGCGGCTGATGGAAAATACAACCATGGGGTTCGCCGAGGTATGATTATTATAAATTACCCTGATGCCCCGCTTACCGAAGCTGCCTGGACCGAACAAAACTGTACCGGCGATCACAATGAAACGTACCAACGTGCACGGGAAGCGCAAACACTCGAACTTCGTCGTTTAAAGGCTCTAGCGAAATAAATCAAGCACCACCAGAAACCCATACTTTATAAGCAGCCGTGTATTCTGCGGTTTCAGGACGATTGTGAGCAAACTTTTGCGCCGATCTTTGCTCTCGCAAAATTGGTACACAAATGTATCTTTCTGCCGAGCGACCAAATCAAATAAGGCATGAAATGTTCGGTTTGACTTCATGCGATCCCACAAAAACCTGTAGAGTACTTGTTTGCGATAATAGTGCATCAGCCCGCTTTCGGACTGTATTTTATTTTTATACGTTTTTAAAATTGCGCGGTCTCCTGCCAGATACTTTGGCACAATGTCAGCGGCAATTTTGCCCGACACAATTGCACCCTTAATACCATCCGCCGCAAACGCGCCGCAGAACCCCGCCGCATCACCAATCAGAAGCGCGTGTATGTCGTGTACAAACGTCAGCGTGCCACCAATCGGAATTAGGTGCCCAAAACCAACCACCGGCTTCGTTGGATCACCATCAATCCGAATAATTTTTTTAGCCTGTAAAATAGCAATAAATTCATCAATCTTTTTAATATCTTTCAAATCTTTTTCGAGCTTCGCCAGGCCCAGACGAAACGCTTTCTTACCATTAATAATCGTTGGTGAGAGCCAGCCGCCATACCCAATTGAAAATTCTCCGAACCAAAAATGATAAATCGTATTTTCCGTATGGTCACCAAATAAAATATCACCGTAAAATACTTTTTCGAACCCAGCCAAAAACTTTTTATTCTTTGACAAATGCGGATTAAGTTTCGCCACCGTCGAGTGCGAACCGTCGGCCCCGATAATAAATTTAGCGCGCAGTTGTTTTTTGGTGCCTTCATGCAGATACGTAACCACTACCGGATATTGTTCGCTTTCTTCATATTCATATCCCACAAGTCCGGCGCCCAAACGAAGCTCAGTCTGCGCTGGTAACTTTTCGGCCAAGTGCCCCACGAGCGCCGGGGTATCGGTGGAATAAATCCACGGCTTATCCGTGTGTGAAAAAAAATATTTATTATAATCCGGCGAAACAACCCCAATAGTTGTAATATGGTTTGGAATAAACCGGTCAACATCACAAAACTCTTTCAGGAGACCGCGGGTTGCCTCGGTAACCAGGCCCGTTGTTTCAATCGCCGTATCAAGGCGCGTTTTTCGGTCAAGAATGATCGCCTTATTTCCAGATGGCAGATGGCACCCCATCGTTAGACCTGCAAAACTAGCCCCTACAATCGCGATATCGTACGTTTCCATAGTAAAATGGTAGTATTAAGCCAAAATACTATAACATACCCCCGACCAGCATACAACTTGCTTGCCTGCTAATTTAGTGCTAAACTAAGCCTTATATGCCACTTACTCCCGAAGTCCTCAATTCGCTAACGACTGCCATTTTTTTTGGTCTACTTTCTGCTTTTATTGCCTTTCTATGGGCGCCACTGCTCATTTCTTTTCTCTATAAATACAAAATTGTCCGTAACCCGGAATACGACGCCACACTCGCTATGGGCGCCCGTCGCAGTAAAGCCGGGGTGCCGGTTATGGGCGGCCTCTTAGTCATTATTACTACCGCGGTCATTACCATGTTGTTTAACTGGAACCGCCAGTATACCTGGGTGCCTATCGGCGTCATGCTTCTTTCCGCACTCCTTGGTGGTATTGATGACGTTCTCAACATCATGGGCCATGAACGGCGCACTAAAAAAATCAGACACATCTTAACCCTGATTCGTGTTCACAAAGATTGGAAGCAACGCCTCTGGCTCATCATCACTTTCCCCTGGTCACTCTTTAAACGCGTTGGCCTCTGGCTAGGGTCGCACCCGGGCAAAGGTTTACATGTCCACGAACGCATGCTTTTCCAGCTTGCAGCAGGTGCGATTACGGCCTGGTGGATTTATTTTAAGCTCGGCGAGCAGTGGCGTGACGTCTACCTGCCCTTTCACGGTTTTGTGTCGATCGGCTGGCTCATTATTCCACTTATTATTATTTTTGTTTTTCTCAGTTCCAATGCCGTTAATATTTCGGATGGCATGGATGGCCTCGCCGGCGGATCACTCATTCTCACCTTTTCAACCCTCACGCTGCTTTCGTGGATCGAAGGGTATGCTTCGATCGCTATCGTAAACGCCACCGTGGTTGGCGCGCTCATGACCTATACCTATTTCAATATTAAACCGGCACGCTTTCAGATGGGCGACGTCGGGTCGCTGGGCTTGGGTGCGCTCCTGGCTATCAACTGCATTGTCATTAACCGGCTTATTCTCATTCCCCTGTTTGGTTTTATTTTCTACGCCGAACTCGGCAGTGTTATCATCCAAATCCTCGGCCGTCACCTCCTCGGCCGCCGCATTTTTAAAATGGCACCAATTCACCACCACTTCGAAATTCGCGGCTGGAGCGAAGAAAAAACCGTGATGCGTTTTTGGATGATCCATGCCGGGTTTGTACTTTTAGCACTCTGGATTAGTTTGCACTAAGATTGTATGAGTTATTTAAAATGGGCTGAAAAAAAAGTAACTACCTCCGATAATGCCACCCTGAACTCACTCTATAGTCAGGGCTTTCTTTTTGGCCGTAATGAAAAAAATCTACTTTATCAAACACGCAGCCTCCGCGTTGACCTCTCAAAATTCGAACCCTCCAGTGAAAACCGCCGCATCCTGCGCAAGACCGAAAATGTACTTTTAAAAAAGCATCCACTCCCCTACGCCGCGTACGACTGGACCATCGGAAAGCTGGGCAAAGATTTTTACACCACCAAATTCGGCGACGGAACGTTTAGCGCCAATAAAATTAAAGAGCTTTTAACGGATGAAAATAAAAGTAATTTTAATAAACTATTTGTTTACACCGCCGACGTGGCTACGGTTGGCTACTGCATCGCGCTCGAAACCAACGAACTCATTCATTACTGTTACCCGTTTTACACTTTGGAAGAATCCCATCCAAATCTCGGCCTCGGCATGATGCTGAAGGCAATAATGTACGCCAAAGACCAGGGTAAAAAGTATATCTATCTTGGTTCAGCGCAGCGTCCAAGTGATACCTACAAATTGCAGTTTGAGGGTTTAGAATGGTTTGACGGCACTGCCTGGAAAACAGATCAGGACGAATTAAAAAAACTCCTACCCTAACACTATGCCCCAAGGAAAAGTCTGGGAACAGGAGTACCGCCAAAGTAAACTCCTTCACTTCAACCCCGAACCGCAAAAAGATACTTTGCGGTTTTTGAAGTTCCTGCGCCGCAAATGTGAATTTGACCTCGAAGGCAAACGCGTGCTTGACCTTGGCAGCGGTACCGGACGCAATGCCAATCATATAGCTAAAGAAGGTGCCGATGTATCGGGTATCGAAATTTCGCCAACTGCGGTAGCCATCGCCAAAGCCGATGCCCAAAAAATGCGCGTCAAGGTTAATTATTTGGTTAAAAGTTTTGGGGAAGCGTTTCCCTTTCCGGATAACACCTTTGACCTCATTATTGACGTAACGTCGTCAAACTCCTTAAATGAAGCGGAGCGCGAAGTATACCTCAGCGAAATGAATCGCACGCTCAAACCGGGTGGTTACCTCTTTGTGAAAGCGCTTTGCAAAGAAGGCGATAAAAATGCTAAGGAGTTAATTAAAAAAAGCCCTGGCCGCGAAAAAGATACCTACTACATGAAAGAACTCGGGTTAACGGAACGTGTCTTTGACCGCGAAGATTTTACCCATATGTACGGTCAGTATTTTAAACTCCTCAGTTTAGATAAAAAAGAAAGTTACTCCAAGATGAATAACCGCAGTTACAAACGACATTTTTGGTTAGGTTATTTTCAGAAAACTGTATGAAACACATTCACTTCATCGGCATCTGCGGCGTCGCGATGAGCGCGCTTGCCCTCGCCTTTAAACGCGAAGGACACACGGTCACCGGCTCGGACGCAGGTTTTTATCCGCCCGTTTCGACGCATCTCAAAGATGCTGGCATCGACTTCTACCCCGGCTGGCACCCGGAAAAAATGGGCACACCGGATTTGGTAATTGTTGGCAATGTTGCCAGCTCAAACAATCCTGAATGGCTTGCGGTGCAGGAAAAAAATTTACCCTACAAATCCTACCCCGAAGTAATCCGTGATTTTTTTATTAAACCAAATTCGATTGTTTGTGCGGGCACCTATGGCAAAACCACGACCGCGACGCTTTTGAGCTGGATTCTCACCAGTTGCGGCTACCACCCCAGTTACATGTTTGGCGGCCTCGCTGAGGGCGACTTTCCAGCCGCGAGCCTTGCCAACAGTAACTGGAGTATTGTCGAAGGCGACGAATACAAAGCCTCACGCTGGGACAACAGCCCCAAGTTTGCCTACTACGCACCAACGCATTTACTCCTGACTTCAATTATTTGGGATCATGCCGATGTGTACCCCACCGAAGCGAGCTACTTAGAAGCGTTTCAAAAATTGGTCGACGGACTGCCTCACAACGGACTCATCGTTATCTCTGACAAAGTAGTCGCCAAGATTAAATTCAAGGCCGAGCAAAATTTAAAAATAGTTACCTACGGAACCTCTCCGTTTGCTACCTATCGAATGACTAACTACCGACCGAGCACCGAAGGGAGTCGTTTTGATATTATGGTCGGAAGCGAAATTCACGGCGTTGAAAGCAAACTACTCGGGGAATATATGGCCGATAACCTCACCGCTTGTTTCGCGCTGGCGGACCACATTGGTATCAAACCAAGTAAAATTACCGAAGCCATTGCCAACTTCCCGGGCCTTAAACGCCGCCTGGAAAAACGCTTTAACGGCGACCTGCTTATTTTTGACGACATTGCCCACTCACCCGAAAAAGCAAAGTCAGTGTTGCAATCGCTCAAAAAGATTTACAGCGACAAAAAATTGATCGCTATTTTCGAACCGAACACCGGTAATCGCAGCGCGGCTGCCACCGATTGGTACACCGATGCCTTCGATGCGGCTGATGAAGTCATTATCCCCCGCCTCACCAAAGTCAAAAAAAGTGTCAGCAGCGACGAGCAGCTTTTTGAAGGACCGGAGCTTACCGAAATCATTAAACGCAGCCACACCAAGGTAGTACATATCGATGATGACGAACAGCTGGTTGCTTATTTAGAAAAATCGCCCGCAGGAAGTATTGTGGTATTTCTCGGGAGCCACGGCTTTCGCGGCATGATTGAATCGCTGGTCAAAAAATTACAAAACACAAAATAAAAAACACAAAGTATATTTGTACTTTGTGTTTCGTGTTTCACTATACACTATTTTCCTTCGTCAACGATCTCGACCTGCACATTCTTGGCCTCATCAATATCTTTCACCATAAGGGTCATTCCACAACTGTTACACTCGACGACATGCCCCACATCAAGATTCGCATACTGAGCCATATCAACAGCATTTTTACATTCTGGACAAGTAAGATTCATATGAATATACTTTAGAAACAAAGAGTAAAAACAGTATATACGTTTTCCCCTAACTAATCAAGCTACCTATGAAAACCCAGCAAGTCCCTGTTCCCGAACTTTCAACCGCTCTTGGCCTAACCCAAGAGATCTGGCTGAAGCGTGAAGACCTGCATCGCCACGGGTCGCACAAGGGCCGATCGATCCCGCTTATGATCGACGAAGCAGCACGGACGGGCATTCGTAAATTCGTCATTTCTTCTTCGGGCAACGCTGCCCTTTCGGCAATTATCAGTGTTCAAAATCATAACAAAAGTAAACCGTCTGACCCGTTTAGTTTAGAGATTTTTATCGGCCCAAACATTGACCTAAAAAAACAAGCTAAACTTACGGCAGCTGCAGATGCTTATATCAAAATTTCTCAAGTCCCTAACCCCCGCCAAAGCGCTTTTCAGTTTGAAAAAACCGAAGGGTGCTGCCTCTTGCGCCAGGCTACCAGCGAAATCGCCTTGCGCGGCTACATGGATCTTGCCCAAGAACTTTCTAAAATAGAAAATTTGTCTGCTGTTTTTATACCAACATCGAGCGGCACTACTGCCGAAGGACTCGCCCTCGGCTTTCAAAAACTTGGACTGAACCCCCAAATGCATATCGCTCAAACGCAGAGTTGCCACCCGTTTGTAGACGCTATCAACGGCAGCGTGACTCCGCCAAGCACCGAAGCATCTCTTGCTACCGCTATCGTCGACAAAGTTGGTCTGCGTAAAGATCGCGTTGCGGAACAGGTAAAAACAAGCGGAGGTGCAGGATGGATCATCACCAACGACGAGATAAACGGAGCAATTGCTTTAGTTAAAAAAACAAAAGATATCGCCATTTCGCCAACCAGCGCACTTTCAGTTGCCGCTCTTACGCAGGCAATAAAAAAACACCAAGCATTTAGTGGCCCAGTGGTCTGTTTGATTACAGGCGACTAGATTAAAGCAACGTAAGCAGATTAGGCAGAGTAAGCAAGGTAAGCACAAAACTTACTTTGCTTAGTACTTACTCTGCTTACACCTACACTTCCTATTGTCCATTCATGACAGCGATTTCGGATCGGCCGTCAAAGTTAATATCCGCAATGGTAATGTCTACCGGCACAGAACCGAACAGCGATGGTATTTTAAATTCAGATACTTTTTTACCTGCAGTCGTATACACGCGAGCGGTTGGGGTACCCTTTGTCGGCAAGGTTACAATCTCATTTACGCCGTCATTGTTGATATCACCCACCGCCATTGCAACGCCACCCGTAAACTTTTTGTCATAGGGGAAAAAGCGTTTGGTGATTTTATCAAAACCGCTTGCATAAACCAACACTTCGGTCGGACTCCCCTTTCCAACACCAACGACAAGTTCGCCGGCATCCTTAGGGGTCGGACTGCCGACTGCCACGGTAAAACCGTTTTGATATTTTTTACCAAGCGGATAAAAATCATCCTTAATTAGCGTGCCGTGATAATCATAAATTAATACCTTTCCGCCTTTAGAAGGAGCAACTACAATCTGATTAGTCGCGGACCCGAAGAATTTACCAACTGCAATTTGAATCGTTCCTTTAAAATTACCACCGTACGGATAATCATTAAACCAGCGCTCGCCGCTGCTGTTAAAAATTTCGAGTTTAGCGCCCGTTGCCACTACTTTTTCTTCCGTGCCGTCGCCGTCCAGGTCGCCCTGATAAATAGTCGCACTGCCTTGGTAGGCGCTGTCAAACGCAAAGAAACCGTTACGCGCACGATTACCCTTGAGGTCAAAAAAGCGTAAGAACGAACCATTTTTAAAAGTCGTTTTTTTAATACTGCTGATACCTTCCAAAGTTTTCATCATCACGATGCCGTCTTTCGCGCCGAGCGTTACACGATCTGTGATCGCGCCATCGTTTACGCGTTTGTCTTGCGTACCAATAATTTTTTCGTATTCTGCCCCGAGGTCTACCGTTTGCGACTGCCCGGTCGGATTTACAAGCGCGATGCCGTTGGTGTATTCACGTTTCCACACGTCCGTTTCTTTAAATTGCGTTTCGTTATTTCGCGATACCGCCGGAGCAACCGGATCACCGAGCTTTACATTGTATTCATCATACTGCCAAGTCTGACTGTGGTCGTTGGTTCCATAGTCAAAAGCAAAATAAGTATTGTTGGTCAGAAGACTGCTCGTCAGACCAAAACGCATATTACGGTAGTCTGACTGGTTACCGGTATTATTGGTATTAGCATTAAAAATATACAACTGCGGCGCAACGTTTGTTTTTTGGTTGGCGGCGAGCGTGGTCATGAGGCCTCCCCACGAACCATTTGCTTCCCAAGGAGTTGGATAGTTTTCAAACATGCGGCCGTTCACATACGGCTGCACAGCCGGAATTGAAGTTCCATTAATAACAAAATATTTTACCGGCAGCTCTTTACGGCTCTGACTGAGCAGGTAGTTTGTCCGACGCAACCATTCAGCATCAGCAGCAGCCGGATTGTCAATCTGCCCGTCGCCATTGAGATCGATATCACCCCGGTTGGTCCAAGCAATATTCCCATTCACCACATCCCAAAAAACACCATCCCAAAGACCCTGCGACAAAATATGGTTCTTAGTGTACTGGATCAAATAATCAGTACACTGCTCTTTCATATTCAAGCTTTTTTGTCCTGGCCAGTCAGATAAAATATTACCCTTACTGTCGCGGAGCCAGCAGCTGTCGTCAACCTGGAAATCATTATAGACGGTATTAGCCGGATAATTCTTCCAGTTTGAGTCGTAGCTTTTACTGATAACGTACGCCAGCAAAATAATCTTAGGATTTTTCTGTTTGATTTTTTGAATAACATCTTTACGAATCACCCCTTGTTCGCTGCTCAAGACCAAAACATCATTACGCGCCAGTAAGCTAATCGTCGCATCATCCTGCGGAAGTGTGCCTAAGTAATAATTAGCCAAGAGCGGCGCGGAAATAGTTGTTGCCCGAAAACAAAAAACCAGGGCCACAAGGCCGATGGCGACGCCGACCACACCCCGATACCACGCAAGTGCATGATTTTTGGGGGCTATGGCTTTTTTGGCGGTACGTTTAGTAAGTCGCTTCATAGGTTTTACTGTAGTATACCACATTTTTATGCTATACTTAAGTCATTCGTTAACGTCTGAGTATACCATAAAAACCTGTCTTTGTCAACGAAGTGAACGAGTTATTCCCGTGCAGGAATAACACACTTAAAACCTTGATTTTACCTATGCGCGATACCTTTGCCTTGTGGGCCTGGCTGATCATCGGACTTATTGGTTTCACTATTATTAACCCCACGAGCGCGGGGGATATTATGGCGTTTCTCCTTATTGCCCTTATCGTCCTTCACAAACTCTTTGGCGAACGAGCGATCTTACTTTTCTTAGCTTTTCGCCCTACCATTGACGGCTTGCGTGACTATTCCTTCTTTTCACTCGGCAGTGTTACCTTCAATATCAACGCCGCCATCTCCATGCTGTTGGCTGGCTGGGCAGCTTATTTCTTTATTAAAAATCGGGAATATTGGAAAGAAATTCCAGCAAAATACCCGTGGCTTATTTTTATCGCTTGGTGCGCCATCACTTTTTTTTACAGTTTCGATCAATCATCAACTATAACGGAAACACTTAAGGCCGCTAACTTGTTTGCGCTTTTTGGTGTCTGTAATATTTTGCGCCGCAAAGAAGGCGAAGCCTTTGTTTGGCCGTTTTACCTTAGCCTTATTATCGCTTCGTGCTTTCCCCTCCTCCTTGCCGCCTACCAACTTGTCACCCGAACAGGCATGACCATCGACGGTGTATCTAACCGTATTTTTGGCACCTTTGCCCACCCTAATCTTTTAGCTACCTATACAGTACTCCTGTTTATAGTCCTCGCCGACTATACCTACCGTTTTCAACTGCGTTTTGAAAAAAAGAACCTCATCGATCAATTCATTTCGCCAGTCAAACAATTTTTCCGCCGCTTTAACGCCCGCACCATTCACCATGTGCACGATTTTACGCCGTTTGCTTTTGCTTTTTTACTCCTGATTATTGCTTTTACGTATACGCGCGTCGCTTGGATTGGGCTTGCCGCTTTCATTCTGGCTATTTGTTTTTTTTATTACGAAAAAATCTTTTTGTGGGTTGTGGTTGGCAGTGTTGCCTTTTTTACGCTCTTTTACCCGCTCAATAACTGGCTCGGTCATACGTATAATATCAATCTTCAAAGCAACAGTATTATCTCGCGCCTGACCAGCCGCAACGAAGACGCCGACTCCATTCAATGGCGTGCTGATATTGCCAACAAAATTATTCCCCTTTTCCAGGCCCGCCCGTATCTGGGGTATGGCTACGGTTCGTTTAGCAAGGTCTGGGATTACAACAAAGGCGTCGAAAATTTATTTGATAACACTTCCGAAGCCCACAATGATTACCTTAAGGTCGCCTTTGAAAGCGGCGTGATTGGCTTATTTTTATACCTAAGTATTTTCTTTACGCTCATGTACCACGAATTCCGCGATCTGCTGCGTGGCCGCTGGATTCATTTTTCTTTTTTACTGTGCATCCTTGTATACCTGGTAATGAGTTTATCAGACAATATGCTGCATCATACACCGGTTATCTGGTGGATGTGGGCGGTCTGGGGATACTGGGCGGCGAAAAAACCGAGAGAGGCGTAGACGAAGCAGATTAGGCAGAGTAAGTCCTAAGCAGAATAAGCATGACGACAATAAAAGTTTTTACAGAATTACAGGTTTGGCAAAAGGCACATACGCTCGTGCTTTTTGTTTATAAAGTTACCAACCAATTTCCAAAAAGCGAACTCTTTGGTTTAACGAGCCAAATACGAAGATCTGCTGCTTCAGTACCTACTAACATCGTTGAAGGATTTAGAAGAAAAGAATTACGAGACAGTATTAAATTTTACAATATTGCTGACGCTTCGCTCGAAGAAACTAAATATCACTTCATTCTCGCCCACGACTTACACTATCTAAAAGAATCAGAATATAATCAGGCAAGAAGTCAGTGTGAAGAAGTTGGTAAGCTGTTAACCCGCTGGATACAAAGCCAAAGAAATTATCTAACATAAAAACTTATTCTGCTTAGTACTTACTCTGCCTAACCTGCTTACAGTCGGAGTAAAAACAAAACATCCAGCCTTGAGAGAAAGGGTGGATGTTTTGGTAGGATTTTATTTCTACTGTATCTCCACAATCTGGTGAGATTATGAGTATGAAGTAGAAGGCAGGCCCCGCGTAGACGTCTCTTTCGAGTCGTCGTGCGGGGCCCACCAGGGTAGGTAATCACTTGTTACTACTCGTCGCACCGGACCGGCTAGAGGTTACCCTCCGCGTCGGTCTTGAACTCGCAGCGGCCGACGCCGGTGCGGTTGTTCGTCTTGAAGACGACCTCGCGGCGGCCCTTGCCGTTGAACTTGAGCTGGCAGTCCGCGAGGGACTCCTGCATCACGTTCTCCTTCCAGGGGTTCTCGGAGGCGTAGACGCCGGTCCAGTTGCCGTTGCCCCACCAGGCGCCGGGGGCGAGCGTGATCTGCTCCTCGACGGCGCTGATGCCGAGCTCGGTGTGGCCGACCGTGAGGTTCAGGGTGCGGTTGGTGGCGTTCTGGACCCAGGCGCCCCACTTGGCGGAGCCGGCCGGGATGCAGACGCTGTTCTCGCAGGCCTCGACCGTCGGCTTGCACCGGCGGCCGCAGGCGCCGCAGTTCAGCGAGTCCTGGACCTTGGTCACGCACTCCCCCGCGCAGGCGTGGGGGTAGTGGTGGTCCCGATCGTAGCAGATCGCGTCGGTGAGGGTGGCGGGCACGGGCTCGCCCCCGCTCATGTTGGTGACCGGGCAGCCGTTGTTGCTGCCGGGCCCGGCGAGGTCGGGGCACTTGTCGACGTTGTCCTTGGTGCCGTCGCCGTCGCGGTCGCCGATGACCGTGGACGGCGTGCCGTCCATCGGCTCGGGGGCACAGCCCACGACGAAGGTCGGGGCGAGCGTGAGCAGGGCGGCGGTGAGCAGGGCGCGGACGTGGTTCGTGTTCATGTTCATCTCCTGGTGGTCGTGGGTGCTGCGTGTCCTAAGACACGCAGCGGGTTCGCGGTTTCCAGTACCTTACCAAATAATTAGTAAGTACTGATAACCGCGAAACCTTCAGGAGAACATTTTGAGTAGTAGCAATGTGATTGTAAAGAACGTAGACTTTTGGCAGAGCCAAGTGTCTAGGAGAAGACCATTTTTAATGGGCTACTCCTAAGCACCTGCTGTATTTAATAACGACATACTATACCATATTTTTGAGGTTTTGTCAATAGGTTTTTTTGGCTAACTGAACCATTTTCTGTTGCCGAACATTTGTTCAGAAACAGAATGTGGTTTTGGAGGGGGCGGCAGACATTACTGTCCACCGCTCCCCTCCGAACCCTAGTTTATCCGCTACTTGCGGAAGGGACGCAGGACGACCCCGAGACCGCCACCACCGCCCAGCTGCGACATGGCCCAGCTGGCGCTGTGCTTGCCACCACCGATGAAGGCGAAGGCGTTGACGGCGACGAACGGGTGAACCCAGAACTCGGCGTCCAGCGCAGGGCCAACGTCGAACGACCGGGTACCGTTGATCGTACCAGCATCACCGACGATGTAGAGCCCGCCGCCAATGGTCAGCCACTCACGCAGCTGATACTGGACGAACGCACGCGCGTCCCAGCCGAGGCCCATACGATTGGACCCGACCGTCTCGAAGGCGGCCATGAGGTCGCCACCGAACTTGACGCTGAGGCGCGGCACAGGAAGGTGGAACACGAGGTTCGCACCACCGCCGAGACCGATCATGAACCGGCTGCCACTCGCGATGCCCTGGAGCTGAAGATCGAAGGTCCGACCGGTCACAGGGCCCGTCTGCTGGAGCTTGGCGATCTGAGCCGAGTGCTCTGCGACCGCGGTCTCGAGCTGGCCGACGCGGGCCTTGAGCGCCTCGAGCTCGACCTTGATCTGATTGATCTCGGCGATGAGCTGGGCGATCTTGATCGCGAGGGGGCTGAAGGGGTTGGCCGAGTCGAGGCTAGTGCCCTGATCGCCCGCCGTGATGGCGGCGGTGACCCACTCGCGGATCGTCTCCTTGCCCTGCGGCAGGTCGCCGAGCAGGGCGCGGAGGCGCGTCATGCCGTCGGGGCCGTTGAAGCTGTGGAGGATCTTGAGGAGCTTGTTCAGCTGCTCGACGTCCTCGGCGAAGAGGACACGGGACTTCGCGACGCAGTAGGCGGCGCCGGCGTGCTTGCCGGCGATCTGGCTGCGGTTCGCGACGATCCCGATCGACTTCTGGGGCGACGACACCGTGCCGCGCCGGGCCGTCAGGTCATCCTGAGCGACGGCGCCACCACGGATCTTGTCGGTCGGCTCCTGAAGGGCCATGATCTTGCCCTCGGCCTTGCAGACGTTCGCCGGGGTCATCGACCCCGGGTTCCCGTCCCACGACGGGATGGGCTCGTCCGTGGGACCCAGGACGACCAGACCGAAGTCGTGGGCGCTGCTCAAGGCGTGGGCGGTGGAGGTGGACGAGAGGCCGGCGAGGATGGCGATGACAAAGGCGAGCTTGCTGTTCATGATCTTTTCTCCAGCGAAAAGGTTGACGTTTCTGAGCGTTCCAGCTCCCCCAACTTCACAATGAAGCTGGAACAGAGAATGAATGACTCAATATTGGGTAACTCATTCTCTGCGCCATACTTCACCGATTATTGGTGGGTAGGTTTTTAACTAGGGTTATATTGTAAAGAGCGTTAGACCCTAGAATGGATCTAAGGTAAAAGGATCTAAATCCGCTTACCTTAGTTCATTCTTAGCTAAAAAAACTCCCTGGGGTGAGAGAATTGGCTAAAACAAGGTCTTTTGGCTAACCTTTGAAGCCTCTCTCGAGCTTCTTGGCTAGTTGTGTGGTTTTCTATTTACGTAACAAATCAGTATAGCACATTTTTAAGGTTTTGTCAAGGGCCTCGTGGGGCTAAAAACAAAGCAAGTCGCGCGGTCGGAAAAGCTCCAACACACGCGACTCTTCCACGCTATCGTGGGTTAGCGCCGATGGGGCGCTGAGGAAGCGGGCGAACATGCGACCGGGATGCCGTCTTGGCAGCAGGGGCTCCAGCGCTGGTCCCGCTGCATACGCAGGCAGAAGGCCCGCGGCGTCTCGACCGCAGCCTTGAACCTACGATGCGGCACGTGACGTCGACGGGACGGGACGGCCGCTTCCCCATCGTGATCACCATCCACATCAGCGGGCGGAGCGGCTTGCGGTTCTTCGGGCAACGCGGCAGGCGCAGGGATCGACAGGTCAGGGTAGACCGGGACCGGAGCAGCAGGTTGCTCGGGCGCTGGGCAACCGGGCCGCTTCGCATCCGGCGTGGGGCCGGACGCTACATCGGGACACTGATCCGTCTCGTCCGCCACACCGTCGCTATCACGGTCAACAGGTGTCGCCGTGCTGTGCTCGCCCTGATCGGCCGGAACGAAGGCAGCCCGCATGCGGGCAGTCTCGTACTTGTAACCTACGTATGCAAGCACGATAGCCAGGAGCAGAGCAGCGAAGAGTGCGATGTTCCACCGCTGCTGCCGCATGAACGAGACGGCACTGGGCACCCGAACGATGATGGGTGACGTCAGCGGCTTCAACCCACGGTTCCAGACCGGAACGAGCACGACCTCGTAGGTCCACCCCAACCCCTGCTTGATTCGAACACGAAGCGAAGGCGGAATTTTAAGCTCCGCTGTGTCCTCATAGGGAGGGGTTGGACCATCGGGGTCACCGAGAGCATTGTGCGTCGCCACTTTGGACCTCCTGCGGCAAAGCCGCATGAATTGTTGATGCCCTTATCTAAGCATAAAAAATATTTTTTGTCAATCCTTGAGGGATAAAAAAATCCCCAATTTGCTGGGGATTTTTTTATTATGGACGCTTTATTTTATCGAATAATTTTTTTCCGATTCCCCGAACGACTTCCCGAAGTGTCGGCGACTTCTTAGGGGGGAGCTTTATCTCGAGCTCATTTATTTCATCAAAAATAAGCCGGGCTTTTTCGGATAAATCATTTCTACTGGTACTGCCGCTGATATAAAATGAGTGCAGTAAATCCAAATTGTATTCGATGCGTTCACGAGCACTTTGCGGAACATCATGATGAGATTGAACAATTTTCCAAAGACGGCTATGGCTAAAATAGTTCAAGGCTGCATCCATGCGGTCTGCTTCATTTTTATACGCAATCTTATATTGTTCAAGCCCGTTAGTATTTCCGGCCGCTTTGAGTTTGGCACTAAACTCATCACGCAAAGCTATTTCCGACCTGAACAACCTCAGCAGGTCGGCATTATTTTTCGGATCTATATCCTGTTTTAAAGATTCATACCTGCGACGCAAATCTTGAAAGCGTATAAATTCCTCTCTCATTTCATCTTTAAAAGCAGTATCTTTTTTCTCTTGGCGTAATTTTTCCGCAGCCGGAATTTCTGCCGTAGCCTGTTCAAGCATTTTTTTAAACGCCACAACCTTCTGCTTAAACAACTCCACCGAATCTTTTGCTGGGGCAATTTCGCCCAGTGCTAAGGCCTCCGGCTTTTTGGCAAGCACCTCCAATCTACGCTCAAGATCATTACATTCAGCAGATAGATTGGGTAACTGCATCTTAAGTTCGTTTGAAAAATAGTGCAAGTATTGTTGCGCAGAACTATACGTATCACTCACGGCACGATACTGTTCGGAGATTTTGGCAGCATCACGGATCGGCTGTACAGACTCTTGAAAATAACGGACGCGTGTAGCAGCTTCATGATATTTTTGGTGCGCCGCCAAAAACTGACCGCGCGCATCGGGCACAGTTAAGAAATCAGCGAGTGCGGTTTCAAGGGCGATCCGAGCCTTGCTAAGCTCAGCAGACACCCGCTGCTCTTCCTGGATTATTTTTTGAGAACCAATCCCAGCCTGAACAGTTTCAAGCGCCAGTAGTGCGGCAATTTCAGCCTGTGTTTGTTTGGTAAGTTCTGGCACAACATATTCCTCCATCCCCTTTTGAATTTTTTCACTCAAAGCTGCTGATTGCCGAACAATTGCCTCGCACATACTTTTGACCTTGGCCGGGGGGATGCGTGGGTCGCTTTGCATCTCTTCGAGTTTGGCTAATTTTTTTATAATAGCTGCATGCTCGCCTTCCCAGGCAGTGAGGACGTTTTGAATAGCTAAGCGTGCCTCTGGTGAAAATCCATAGGTATCAGCCGCTGTTGCCATTTGGGAAAGCGGCAAAGCATTTTCTGCATCATGCTGAGCGATCTCAGGAGCAAGCGCTGCGATAAGCTGGGCGCGGTCGGGGTTATTCGGGTCAGCCCACATTTTTTCTTTAATGAGGCTACCAATTTCACGATCAAGTTTCGTTAGCTCTCCCTCAGCACGCAGGACTCTGTTTCGATACTCTTTTTGAGCAGCCGGACTGAGGAGGTCAAAAGGCTTAGCGTTTGCATCATTTTTGTGCGCTTCATCGTAAGCCGCGATTCGTTCAATCGTTTCAAGCGGGCCAAGCATTTTTTCCTTGCACGCTACTTTTCCTGCAGCCGGATCGTTTTTTACGTAGCGATCAAAAAGAGTATTTAAAACACCCGCGCGCTCGGCTTTTTTACACAGCGCTTCAAACCAAACATTAAATTGTCGTTCGACAAATACACGCCGGGCGCATTCACCGTTGCGTTCTGCGGCCTCATCCAACTCTTTTTGACTCATCTGACCTTTGCCTTCCCGCTGTGTTCGCCAATAAGCACCCCACTCAAATGTATCTTTAGCACTTTTTGGTTCTCGTTGCGGCGGCAAACCAAATTTTCCTTTGGTTCGAGCGAATTCATCTTTGGCCCACTGAATCGCCTGTTCAGCCTCGGCAAATGTGATTGGTTTTTCCAGATCTGCCGACGCAGCATTGGGTGATTGAATATATTCTTGGAGCGCACTATGCAATTCACTAAAAGCCAGAAGGCACGCAGTATAGGCGGCCTCAACAATAGAAATTTCGTCATCTTTTACGTGTTCGAAATGCTGGATTGCATTAACGGCACGCTCATCCTCAACGGGAAAAAATTCTTGCGGATCAATATCATACCGTTCAAAATTCGACCGAAACTCTGCACGTGCCTGTTGTACAGTGTCATAAAAATTTTTACGTTTTTCTTGCTCTTCAGCTTCGGCCTCAGCTATACGTATTTTTTCTGTGATAAACAAATCAACACTAGCATTCAATTCATTCAAAATTTCCAAAAAGACATCGTTTGCAGCACGAAATTCACCAGTTGACAGTTCGATAGCATCCGCAAGCGCATCCCGTGCCGCCTCTAACCTTGCAAAAACATCCGGAAAATCAACAGCGAGATTAATATTATTGTCGAGTGCATATTTTTTGAGGTCAGTGTATTTTTTCTCAGACACTTGAGACTCATATTCATTTTCTGCCCACACCGCCTCAGCAGAAGCGATACCATCTAACCCATCCTCGAAAACAGTGACGCCTTTTTCATGGTACGCGCGAAAATACGCCCCATAAAAGACACGCTCATTTTCTTGATTCAAATCACCCTTAATCGCCGTCTCAAGTTCTGGATATTTTTTTGCCCAGTCAATTTCTTTCTCAGCGTCCTCTAACGTAATAGTCCGGAGGTCTGGTTGCCCCCAATCCTTTTTTTCCTCGGGTGGAGGCTCGTCCGCATCTTCTGAGAATTCTTCGTAATCATCAATGGCCGTTCCCGATACCAAGTCCGCATCAACATCCTCGGGCAATTGCTGACTTTGTGCATGCGGTGTTTGCAGAGACGTGTTTACTGTCAAAGTATCTTGATTATCGACCGCTGGTACCTTGGACGATGGCACGCCTTCAAATTGAGCAATTTCGGCTTCAAGTTCGGCTATTTTCTTTGTCCGTTTCTTATCATTTTTTATTTTGCCAATCAGTGTAAACTCCAAATTCATGCGGGTGACTGCTTCCGCTTCGATTCCCGGGTTAGCCCGAAGAACAGCTTCCCAGCGTTTTAGCAGCTCATCGATTTTAGCTTTATCAGGCGCAACCTCTTTGCCAGCCCCTGCCTCCCGACCTCCTTTACCCATATAAATAAAATTTAAGGTGTACTTTTAGTACTGCCAAAGTCAAGTTTATACGTCGTCTCCGCATACTTTATAGCGGTAGAAATATGTTTTTTTTCTTTGGCTGCACCCGCAGCATCCGCAATAAACAGTTCAAGCCCTGGTGCACTTAAGCTAAATTTCCCATCCCGAGTGTGCTGTATATTTCTATTAAAATCAGCCGCTTTAAATCCGCCAGCGTCTTCACCGCGTAATAGTTTTTTCATCCAGGCTGCGATCAAAACTTTGCGGCCGTTATCTTCTGGTGAACTGCCAAGTAATTTTATTTTTGTAGTTACAGCATCTACCAACCGAACCAACTCATGCTCATTTCCACGCCGATTTTCAACCGTAATTTTTTCAACCGCCTGCTTTGTACTTGGCTGCATTTTTTCCGGCGCTTTTTGGATGGCAGCAATCTCGTCCGGAGTGTACGACCGAGTGTCCAATTTGCCCTGGGCTGAAAAACCAAAGGCAACGAGCGCGGCGCTGCGTAACCACGTACCTGCTTTACTGCGCCCGAGTTTAGAAAGAAAACCGCGCTGCTCTGGCAATTCCACATGGGTTACCTGAAGAGCGATTGACTCCCCCTCACCCTTAGCAGGCTGCTCATACTTCTTTTCGTTCGGACTTGTCTCAATTACGAATGGCACCACCGCGTTATTTCGGTCGTACGCTAAATTAAACAAAACTTTTTGCAAAGCTTCGCCGCGATAGCGCTTGGCATATTTTTCTACCTCATACTCACTCACTAAATCCCAAAAACGTTTCGTGGCGGCAATAACCTGATCATGATCTTTACCATGAGCCATTTTTGTTTCAAGCAGCTCCGACATACCTTTAGCGTCTGCTTCACCCTTTGCCGGAAAGTCTTTAGTCGGAACAGGTTCTTTTTGATCAACAAGCTCTACTTTTTTTCCTTCGCGGACCATAAGAACAGCCGTGTCACCCATAGAAGCCATAATAACTTCACCCTGAGGACTTACGGTAATTGCTGCTGCCGAAAGCTTTTCGGCAGTTTTAGCTTTTTTTGATAGCAGTCGGCGGGCAGCATCAAAAACCGTTGTAAGTGAAAATCGTTCTTGAGCGAGGCCGTGAGCTACTATGCCCCGAGCACCTTCGAGCGCGCGTGGTGTTGTAGCTTCAATAACCGCAGCTCCAAGACGCCCTGCTTCCGTGACTACTCCTACGAGAGCGGTTCTGTTTTCATGCTGAACCGGCAGCGTTTCTGGAACCGCATATCTTGACCCGTCACCACCCGTTGAACTGGTCCCATACGTTCGGGCGGCTACACCCCGAGCAACTGCTTCTTTATCCTCGGTTGAATACTCGATACTCAGCGATGCATAGTAGTCTTCATCTTTACCCTCGTCTGCTAATGACTGCAGTAATTCAACTGATGTAGCCCGAGCGTCGGCAATAGTTTCGCTGATGAATACTTTTTGTTCTGGAGTAACGGATTCATCGGCAGGTGCTACAGTTTCAACCCCGCGGGGAGGACTAGAGATAAGATCGTCAAAATCTTTATGCACCCTCATTTCAATTTTTTCTACTGAAGATCCGCGCGTATCATCACGCAGATATGCAGGCTCAGTCGATTCCCTGAGCGGCACTACCAATCCCGCCTGCTCCTCGGCACCAGCCGTTTCAGCGTTCGGTTTGTCAGGCACCTCATCAAGCTGAACATCACCGGTCGCCGGAGCATCTTCGGCAGTTTCCAAGCGAGAATTAAATTTTACATTTCCTTTAAAAACATTGATCTCATTAACAATACTCCAGTCCGATTCAAGCTGCACTCGAGGGCGTTCCTTGCCGAAAAGTATTGCCTGGCCATACAGCTTTCCTTTTTCTTTAAATATTTTATAGACACTATTGCCAAAACCAAAAACAAAAACATTTTTACCTCGAGCAGGATAGGACGGTTCGCGCCCATCAATTGAAAGATCAATTTCTTTTTTACCAAGAAAAAGGGTGTTATCCGACCGTTTCAAAAAAAATTTATTCGACCGTTTTTTAGCCGGCCCTTCCTCAAAATCAGTTACTAACCGAAGGTTGCTTTTAGCCTGCTCAGACTTGAGAGAAATATCTGTTTCAGGCTCAACTGGCAATTTAAAACGCGGATCGTTTTCGTGCGAAGCGCTAGTACTTTTTTCCATATTCACATTCACTTAAGAATGATGCCGCTGCGTAGACGGTCTTTTCTTGGCCGCTTTAAGCAGGGGCTTGATAATTTTAGTATATCGTTTTTTGTTAAGCGCGGATTCATCCGTTTGACCACCTTCTAAAAGCTTAGCAACCGCATCATGCGTAAGCACTATTGTACCATGAATCACGGCATCGTGTCCTTGTTGTAATTGCTTTAGCGCACCGCGTATCTCGGCCTCAATAACCGAGCGATCATACTTTGGCTTACCGCGACGATCGTGTTTTTGCAAATCTTTGTCAGATACGAAGGACGATTCGGCCAACCGCAGCAACTGGTTAGGTGCCAGAGGCATTCCCAGCGCTTCTTTGAGATCTTTTTCGCGCAGCGCATTTAGCGCGTCATTATTTTTTTGCACTGCCACAACCGCTGGATTTTCTTCTGAGTGCTGCTTATTTTCAGGAACAGCAAAAAGTGCACCGGTAATTCCAAAAGCAAGCAATGGACGCTTAAGACGGCGCATGAATCGATTTAAAACATTGGGTTTTTCAACAACACCTGATGATTCTTTAGAATCTTCTTCAGAGGAATAAAGAATTCCATTTCTGAACTCCACAGTAGATTTTGCCGCATCGGCAGACTGAGGGGCTGGTTCTACAGGACTTGGCGATGGACCGTTCGCAAAATCAGAGTATTCATCATCTTGCACCAAGTTGAACAAGTTATCGAACACCTCTCTGAAAGCTTCTGGAGTTGGTTCAATGGTATGCGAACTATATACATTTTTGCCAACAGAAACCAAAATATCTAATTTTTGATTCAGCGGCATGATAGTTATCTTTACCCCCTCCCCCTCTTTACCGTATAAAATATCATCACTTGCCAAGTTATGGTGGACAACGGGTACATCAGCTAGATTAAGATGGATAAGCGAAAGCGTTTCGCCTTTCAGCACGATACCTCGATCGTTAGGAGTAAATGCATACATTTTCTCCTTTTTATTTTGTTCAGCCCTACTGCGACGATCGTACCCATACTTGGGGGACAACTTTTTATCTATAAAAACTTTTAGTTCTGCGATTTTATTCTGGCATTCTTTAATACGCTCGTGATATTCAGCTTCTGCCCCGTGACTTTCCCGATCCCTCTCAAGCTCTTTTAATTGTCTGCTAATTTCAGCAGTCATTTTTTTATACTCACGCTCTTCCGTAACAAAAGAATTATCTGCATTTCCGACACCGTCCAGCAAACTTTGTTGCAACTCAGCGAATTTAAGCGCCTCCTGACCAACAAGAGTTGGTGCTGGCGGTTTTTTATCGAGTGACGGCGGATAATAAGGAGCAGATTCGGGATGCATAGTAGTGAATTTTTATTTCCGATACCGAACCACCCAAAGTGCTGCCAAAAACCCTCCAACCAAGAAACCGATCCCTGCATTAACAATAAAATTAGGCCGAGCTGGCAAGCGTGAAACGAGCGAGCTGTCTACCTGTTTAATTGCTACATCCCCGCCGCTATACTCCCAACCATGTGCAACGAGCGTTTTGGTTACTGCCGCAGATAGCGCGAGTGCTTTTTCCTGACCGAGAGCGTAAGCCGTAACCTCAAGTAAGCTTGCTCCGTAGACCATCTGGGCCTGCACGTCTTTTTGCCATTTTTTACGGCTGTCACGATCGCTTAAATTTTTCCATTCGGAACCGCTGAACACATCCGGACTCTCACTCGCTACTTTGCCATAAAAATCCGTGGTTTTCATAATCTGGGCCAAGTCTTGACCCACGCGTTCGGCAGCTTTGGCCTGGGTATATGGGTCGACACCAGTTTTGTCACGCGAAATAATAATTACCCGGCTCACCGCGCTATATTGTTTGGGGAAAATGAAACTTACTCCCACCGAAATAAGGGCGATCAAAATTCCCCACATGATAATAAGTCTGCTCTGCTTTAAAAGAATAGCAAGCATACAAAGTTTAAGGATTAGAAATAGATAAAGGAGTAAGCGTTAGCGTAATTTTTTTACCCGCTCTCATAACTGTCGCAGCAATAGTTTTGGAAGTATAGATACTATGCCACAAAACAGCGCTCGTTACAATTTGGCCATTCACTTCGATAATACTGTCTCCGCGTTTCAAAAGACTGTTTTTAACAACTACTTTATTTACTAAAAATCCGTTAACGAGTTCGCCGCCAACAATGATTGGCTCTTCCTCTGTAAAACTTCCCTCAACGCCAAGTGTTGGGTACACAATCCCCTGTCCGCTGAGGACAGCGGTCACGATAGCCGAAAAACCTTGTACCGGTATAACGGCATCATTTTTTGTTACAAAACCGACAAATCTTCCCTGACGCGTAAAAACCGCGCTGCCAGGCAATGATGAGCGCGTTAGTTTATATCCTTCTATAGGTGCACTATCTAAATGGCTTGCCGTACTCAAGGGCGCATTAAGCTGTTCGATGCTGGCCGCAGACCACCGCTTAGCCTCATGCACAAATACATCGTCGCCTTGTTCAAGAATATCAGCAAACGCAACTACGCGGTCTTGCGCGCTTATTTTGAGGTACACCAAACCGCTCAGGCGATCAAATAATGCTTTTTGGACTGGCAAGACTGCGCCATCAGCATCAAGTACCTGCCAATTCTTAATAACCCCATCAAAATTTGGCGCGTACATAACCAGCCAGCCATCAGTACTCAGAACCGCCGCTTCGCCAACCAAATTTTTACTGGTAAAATATGAGGTATCGCCCACCACTGAAATATCTTTGTAGACACTTACCAAGCGGTTAGTACTGTCTTCTTCAACACGGCCTTCAAAAGGATTAATCGTTGCAGCAGCGTGATATGAAAAAAAAGACGAAACATCACCGCCATTAAAAACAGGCCAGACCCACCCAAGCATTACCGCAGCTCCACTCATACCTCCCAAAACTCCAAAAAAAGCCGCAGCCAAAAAAAGTTTTAGCCGCTCCTGCCTGCTATGCTGCTCAATATTGCAGGTTGGCGGAGGTAAGTGCGGGGGCAAACGATCCAGTGATTTCATAGACTCAAAATAACTAACGGATAAATACTTTTATTTCCACCGGGCAATGAGCGTCACAAGCGCCACTAACCCTGCGCCATTAATAGCAAAAGAAACGATTTGCTTGCGCCAGACTATTCCTTCTTTTGAAATATGGAAACGCATCAATAGCCAAAGAACATACCACATCCAAATGATTACAAGGCCTCCTTCAAAAAAACCCAGCGGCGAAACAGTGACTGCCCAGCCAGTTTCAAGTGTCAGGAGCGTGATCACTGCCAAACTTTGCCAGAATCGCCGGCTCACTGGCAACGAATATTCCCACCACCACCAAGCACTTACCACACTCGTAAGCACGGTCATGGCAACCACAAGCCAGCCAATATTTATAAGATACACGCCAAAAGCGTGCCCGGCGATTATTCCGCTCCACATTCCCGCGAGGCCAAGTACGGCGATAAAAAAACGCCACCGTCGTTCTGGCTTAAGTGCGAACGAAAGTTCTTGATCAGTACTCGGAAGCAGCCAAATGCTTATTGCTGGCAAAGCAACGGCCATACCTTCTACAATCTGACGCGTCAAAAGTTGATCGATAAAAACAATATAGGCAATAGCACCGCTGCTAAACAGCGCCAGTGAAAAAAAATGCTTTATTCTGCTAAGTCCGGTTGAATAAAAAACGAGCCGGAGCAAAATTATCCACGCAACCAGGCGCACCACCCCCCAAATAACGAGTTTCCACCAAAAATCAATTTGCGGCAAAAAAGTAAGCCATATGACGCCTAATAGCAAATCAATACCTGCAGCCAGCTTGGGGTGGAGTGAAATATATGGAAATTTCTTCATACACCCCCACTATACTCCAAATAACTGACAAATGGAAGGGTGGCATACGGTGGTTGCCCAAATGCTAAAAGGATGATATTCTAGCTTAAATTTCATCTATGCCGCAGTTTGCAGATAATAAAAAAGCCCATTTTAACTATGAAATTCTCGAAAAACTCGAGGCTGGTTTAGTGCTTACGGGCGCAGAAGTAAAATCAGTTAAAGCAGCTCAGGTAAGCCTCAAAGAGGCTTTTGTCACCTTCAATAATAATGATGCCTACCTTACGAACGCCCACATCGCGCAGTACCCCCACGCCGGCCCAAATCCCGACTATGACCCTACCCACAGCCGCAAACTGCTCCTCCACCGCAAAGAAATTGCTTATTTACGCACCAAGGCTCTCGAAAAAGGCTTGACAATCATCCCTTTAAGCGTGTATAGTAAAAGTCGCCTTATCAAAGTCGAACTCGCAATTGCCAAGGGTAAACACACCTTTGACAAACGGGAGACGCTTAAAAAGCGAGACATTGATCGGGATACCAAACGAGTTATTAAAGAACTATAAACCGGTACTAAGCAGATTAAGCAAGCTAAGCAATAAGTAATAGAACCTTAGAATATTACTTACTCTGCCTAATTTGCTTAATCTGCTTACAAACCAGACTCTGGGAGTGCCGGGTTTCGACAGAGATAAGCTGTTAGAGTAGCGTATCGAGACGGCCTAAGGTCTCGTTAATAGCCTAGGCAACTCAATAAGTGCCAACTTATTCTCCAAAGCCAAATCTGCTTTAGCTAACGCTTTCAGCACCTTTGCGCCGGCAATGGCCTAACGGCCCTGCCCATCAGACAAGGCCACACCTGGTAACTTTGTTCTGGTGTAAAAACACGAGGTGTAGCAGTATCGCCACCGCTGATTGGTAATACTGTGAAACTTATTTCGGCTTACCATTTGCCTTTTGGTCTTCTTTTCAGGCAGATAGGACACCATCAAGAAGACTACATATCGTAGACGCTCTAGCCCCCTATTTTTGGACGCGAGTTCAACTCTCGCCACTTCCACGTATCAAAATCTATGCGTATTTCCCGCCGCGGAAAAAAAGAAGAACCAAAAAAGATCTATCAATTTAACGAGGGCATCCAAGCCCCGACCCTTTTGGTTCTCGATACTGACGGCAGCAATCTCGGCGTCATGCCGACAGCCGAAGGTATCCGTCTCGCTCGGGAAAAAGAACTAGATTTGGTCGAAATCAACCCCAAGTCCGATCCGCCAGTCGCCCGCATTATCGACTTTGGACAATTTCGCTACGCCCAAGAAAAAGAGCAGCGTATCAAAAAAGCCCATCAACATGTGGTGGAAATTAAAGGTATTCGTTTATCCCTTCGTATTGGAACGCACGATCTTGAAATTCGCCGCTTGCAAACGCTCAAATTTTTGAATAACGGCGACAAAGTTAAAATCGAAATTATTTTACGCGGCCGCGAGATGCAACAGTCCGCGATGGCTTTTGATAATATTCGCAAATTTATTGAGAGCGTCAATAAAGAAGTAGCTACACGCGTCGAGCAGCCGACTGAAAAACAAGGCAACAAAGTAACTTCTATTATCGCTAAAGCTTAAATTAAAGCACAAGGAACACCGAACAAGGAACGCTACATTCTTTGCTCCATGCTCCTTGATCCTTTAGTTATTCACTATGCCAAAGCTGAAAACCCACAAAGCCACGTCTAAACGTTACAAAGTAACCAAGACCGGCAAAATCGAAAAACGCGCTGCCGGCCAAAACCATTTCAACGGTCGTGAAAATGGCAACACCGGACGCAACAAAAAATCTGACGTGATCATGAGTTCAACCCTCAATCGGATCATGCAAATTAATTTACCGAACTAACGTACTTGTATGACTCGTATTAAAGGTGGTCTGATCCACAATAAACGCCGCAAAAACATTCTCAAGCTGACCAAAGGTTTCCGCTGGGGACGTAAATCAAAACTCAAACTTGCCCGTACTGCAAGTAAGAAGGCTGAACAGCATGCTTTTGACTCCCGCAAAATGAAAAAGCGCACCAACCGCGCACTGTGGCAGATTAGAATCAATGCTGCCGCTCGCACTCTTGGAGTATCGTACAGCGCACTTATGGGCGCCCTTAAAAAACACAATATCGCCCTTGATCGCAAAATCCTTTCGACACTCGCCGCTAAGCACAAAGGTATCTTTGGTAAGGTAGTCGCCGCAGCTAAATAGGCTGTCCACATCGTAATCATTGACACTGCAGCCCAAAGCTGCTAGTATAAAACTATTAAAAGGCCCTGAAATGTGTTTGGTAGTCTGGTATTGAGTACCCCCTCCTTTACTCTTACCTATTACCGAACACTTTAAGGGCCTTTTTTAATCCCTGTCTGTCCACACACTTAAAACAATTGACAAAATATAGCTGAGTCTATATAATCATAACGTTCTACCTGGGTCGGTAGTTCAACTGGTTAGAGCACTGCCCTGTCACGGCAGAAGTTGCGGGTTCGAGTCCCGTCCGACCCGCCAGGAATTTCGCGGAAGAGCACAATTCGAAAGATGCGTGCTTTTTTGTTTGGTAAATGGTAAAATATTAAAAATCTTTTAAATATTTAAACCTTGCCACAAGCAGGGCATGGGCAAAAACCGAGTCAACATAGAGGTGGCTACGCCGTCTCTGGCTTTGTTGATTCAGTCGGCAACCGAAAGGCTGCTGGGTTCCGAAAGGAACCGCCAGGACACGTAGCCTTTTTTGTTTTTTGCAAAAAATAAACTCTATGGGCAAAGCAACGCCTGAAGCATTAGCATTATACAGAGCATTACAACAGCGAGGTATTAAATGCCAGCTTGAAACATGGGATGGCCACAAACATATTGACCTTTGTATTTCTTGGGCAAGAATGGATATTGAAATTGATGGCTTTCAACATTATACTAACGCCCAACAAATTGAATCAGACTTGGAACGCAGTTACTATTCAGCCATGAATGACGACTTCTATACAATGCATATTCCAAATATTGCTATCCACGCAAACCTGGAAGCAGTAGCAAATGGGATTGCAAAAACAGCTAGAAAACGTTACTATAAAAAATTTAAAAACAAAGACAACTCCTTAATAATTATTGTAAATAATATAAAAAATTTTATTCTGAAAATTTTATCGAACTTTTGACTTTCTAAGATTAGAATGATAAAATTTTGACACTATGATTTTAGAAAAAATACAAGTTCAAAATTTCCGTTCTATTGAAAATGAGACCTTAAACTGCAGCAGCCTGACTGCGTTAGTCGGACGGAATGGGTCGGGAAAATCATCTTTCCTGCGGGCACTTGATTTATTTTACAATCAGAATGCAAAAGTTGATAATGAGGATTTCTATAATCGAGATATCCAACGTGAAATTGTAGTATCGGTTACGTTTAAAGAATTATCTGACGATGCTACAAGCCTTTTTAGCAGATACCTACAAGACGGCACCCTTACAGTCCAAAAAGTGTTTACCGTCCAAGAGGGCAAAATGTCTTCCTCATATCATGGATCAGCATTACAAAATGCTGATTTTAATATCATAAGACAGGCAGAAAACGCCACAAAAGCAAAATCTGCATATAATACCTTAAAGGCCTCAATGCAATACTCTGAGCTACCCCACTGGACAAGTAAGGATGCCATATTACAGAGCCTGCAAGAATGGGAAAACAGGAATCCGGGGAGTTGTACAATGGGAAGAGACGACGGTCAATTTTTTGGATTTAAGTCTGTTGCCACAGGCTACCTTGGACGCTTTACTAAATTTCTTTTTATACCGGCAATACGCGATGCAGCTGCAGATGCGGTAGACGGACAACCTTCTCCAATAAAAGATTTAATGGATCTAGTTGTTCGAAGCATTTTAGCCTCGAAACCAGAACTTAATGATTTAAAATCTTCAACCCAAGTACAATTTGCAAATTTAATGGCACCAAGTAACTTACCGGAACTTGGAGCGCTAGCAAGTTCAATGACTGAAACACTACAAAATTTTGTTCCAGAAGCCAGTATTGAAATGGATTGGCAAAAACTTGGAGATGTCGACTTCCCATTGCCAAAAGCAGACACAAAATTAAATCAAGATGGCTATTCCTCCCCCGTTAATAGAGCTGGGCACGGTCTACAACGTGCTTTTATTATAACCGCACTACAACACCTAGCATTGGCGCAACAAAGAAATAGCTCTGAAAACTTAGAAGCGTTTCTGCCCACTCTTGTTTTAGCAATTGAGGAACCCGAACTATACCAGCATCCCAATAGCCAACACCATTTAGCAAAAATTTTAGCTGCAATGGCTGAGGGTCGCATACCTGGTGTGGCAGAAAAGACTCAGGTAATCTACGGCACACACTCACCAGATTTTGTTGGAATTAATCGTATAAATCAAATTAGATTATTACGAAAAGAGAAAGGGACTGAAGGATACCCAAAAATAACCAAAGTGACTGAAACCACTCTTCAATTCATTGCAGATGAACTTCACCGAGCAACAGGGTCAACAGGAACAAAATTTACTGAAGCAACTTTAATAACAAGACTGCACACAATAATGACACGGACAATGAACGAAGGTTTTTTTGCAGATGTTGCAGTATTGGTTGAAGGCGAGGATGATATAGCAGCATTAAAGGGTTACGCGGAAGCACTGGGTCACGATCTCGAAAGTATGGGAATCTCCGTTATTGGCTGCGGGGGTAAAAATAGTATTGACAGACCGGCTCTCATTTTCAAAAATTTTGGTATACCCATTTTTATTATTTGGGATTCCGACACCGGACAAAAAGATCCAAAACCAGAACATAACCATACTCTTCTTAGAATCTTGGGGGAGGAAACCGCAGACTTTCCAGAAACACAGGTTAAGGAGCAGCACGCATGTTTCGGCGTAAACCTCGAAAGCACACTTAAGGACGAAATAGGCAGTGCGGATTTTGAACGATTATTAGCAATTGCTCAAAACGAGTTTGATATACCGCTAAAAAAGGACGCGATTAAAAACCCTGTAGTAATAAACCATATAATTAGAGCGGCGCGCTCAGAGGGAAAATCTTCAAAAACTATTGAAAACATCATAGGAAAAATTATCATTCTTAAAACAGGTCGCGGTACGGTTACTAGCTTAAATAGCTAAAAATTATTTATGAATATAAAACTTAGAAACGACATTCTTGTTTCTTATTTTGACACATCCTGGTATATACTATTTAGGATTCATTGATCATGTATGCCAGTAACACAAAGACCATACGTAGGCATCGCTTTACCAGAGGTAAAGGAACTCTTTGATAAATGGATATTCAGAAGCATTGAGACAAGTTATGCGGCTACCGCTGCTAAAAATGGTGGCACGCCACTAGCTGCTTTTATTCTTCTTTCCTCTGCAATAGACGTAATTGCGGGCTTTTACGCTGGAAGAAAATCTCTTGAGGAGCCAGGTCTGGGAAGGCAGTACAAAAAATTCATAACGGACTACATGCCCCAGTATAATCCAGAAAAAGTATACCGACTTATTCGTTGTTCGTTGGTACACAACTTTATTGTTGGCCCAAATATGGCACTTACACATGGCAACTCAAGCCTCCACCTCAAAACACTAGATGGTATGGATTTTAAAAATTTTGAAGATTTTTTTGAAAATTTTAAATTAGCAGTAAAAAATTATTTTAATGATGTTGAACAGTCGGATGATCTAAAAAGAAAATTCATATGGCGATTTAATCTTGGATTACCTAGAACCCGACAAATTGTCCAAACCGGTACATGAAAAACTCACTTTATGGAAAATAAATATTTTTTTGATATACCAATTTATTTTTGCTCTCCTAAAGAATACTGGACACGGAGAGAAAAACAGAAAAATAAAGATACGCAGTATTATTTAAATCTTTGCAAAAATCAAGGCTTTTTACCGGAAGAAATAAAAAAGCATGCGGTCAAGATAGCAGAACAGAGCCTAGAGAGGAGATGGCTGCCCTGGAGCTACAACCAAATTATTGGATATATCAGATTATTCACCTTTTTTGACCAAATCAGAGGCGAATTATGGATGCTCGACAAAAAACGGTTTACTCTTTCTGGTAAAGAAAGAGTATTTAAATATATCGGAAAAGCTTTTGAGGTAAGAAATTTTTTTCAATTAAGTAACGAAAAAATATACGAAAAAATCATTACCCGCTTAAAAAGCTATAACACAGAAGATGGGTATTTTAAAAAAAGATACTTTGATCTAGAAAACTTTGGAAACGTCGGCCCTCTTATTGACTATAAAAAAATACTTGACTTAAGATAGCCCAATCACTGGAAAATTAAAATTGGCTAACTACAGACAAAATCATTTTTCAGTGTTGATAAAACCCAGGTTCCGACTTCGCCCCACACCCCGCCAAAAAACAGATCCTTCGATCTGTTTTTTATATTCAGCTGCAACTATTCGCGCCTAATTTATCAAACTCTTTTTTTCAACTTGTTTAACGCCATTTATACGAATTTCTGGGATCGGTCTTTCCTCCGCCGGTTGTAATTCATCCAAACCAAACCGCGCCCTCAATTCGTTCAGTTCTTGCTCCGTTGTTCCTAATTGTTCCCAGGTAAAATCACCTGTAGTAGCAGCCCTATAGACCTGGTACGTTCTATAACCACATTCTTGTTTATCCATATTCACCTCATTCGGATCTTTTCTTAAAAATTTTACAATGTCTTTTACGTGCTGCAGGTACGCAGCATACTCTGCTTCTCTCATAGTAAAAATAAAATATATTTAAACCCTATCATACATAACCTACTCTATTTATACCGCCCTGTCACCCCCCCTCCCACAATAGCTAGATTTTGCAAAAAAGCGGTGACCTTCTAAAAACAGGCCCGTGTGGACTATTTTTTTAATCTCAGCTAGAATGCCGCTACTATGAACAGAATAACACTCTTCGGTGAACCCGGCAGCGGTAAATCGACTATTGCCAAGGCGCTTGCAAAAGCACTCCGGTGTAAAATAATTGAAGCTTCGAGCGAAGTTGTTTTTCCAATTGCCACACATTTTGCCAAGCTGCCGAGTGAAACAAAATTACTCCAAAAACTAGCCGCGCTTCCCCGAAAAAAATATACAGGGGTATCGCGCGAGGATGCACGTAAAACTTTTTTACAGCTTACACAAAAATACTCTCCGGAATTTATTGCCAAGGCACTGCATACCCTGTATGCGGCCAAACCAAAGTACAAAAATATTATTTTTTCCGGACTGCGCGGTATAGATAATGCTAAATACTCGCGACTACATAACGACCTCGTCGTCTACTTAAAAACCGATCAAAAAGACTTAGTAGGGCGACTCTGCAGGGATCGAAAATACACCCCCAAAGAAGCGCTGGCCGAACTTAGACAAGAACAAAAATTATTTACCACCCATAAAATAGAAGCTATTGCAGACCTGGTTATTTCTACTTCAGAAAAAAGTATCAGTGAGGTTGTCGAAGTAATAACTGCGAAACTTCAAGCGCGCAATCAAATGTGCGTACGCTGCGTAAATACCAGCAGAAACCCGGCTATCACGTTTGACCAGAAAGGTTTTTGTACCATCTGTAGCGCGTATCTCAAAAATTTTGACCCAGCCCATCTTAAAAAGGAAGTGGAATTTTTAAAATCTTTTATTGGACAAGGCACGGAAAAATACGACGCATTGGTTGGCATCTCGGGCGGTAAAGACAGCACGGCAACCCTCTTTACAATTAAACAAATGGGTTTTACACCGCTCGCTGTGACGCTTAATTTAGGCTACTTACCCAAAACCACAGTTCCACGCGCCCGGGCGACTGCGAAGCTACTCAAAATTGACTACGAAAAAATCGATATTCGAGGTTACGTGCGCAAAATAGATCTAGAATCTTACAAAAAAACCATCGCCCTTTACGAAGAACCTTTTACGCTTGCAACAAAAATAAAATTTCAAAAGGCCTATACCATCGGCAGAAAACACTACTCCGTAAAATGCAAACACTCCCCTATTTTTATTAGAACCTGTCAGCTCTGCCGCAGAATGGTGATACGATCATACTATAGCGAAGCGCTTAAGCGAGGTGTGCGGGTCATGATACTCGGCATAAACGAATGGACCCACCTAAGCGCTGCACAGAATAATAAAAGTTATAAAGTTTCCGGTGTACGAAAACTGCAACCTGACAAAAATAAGCCGGCCGTCTATATTTTTCATCTGCCCTTTTTACTCCAAAGAACAAGCAAGCAAACCAAGAAAATTCTCGACTCCTTGGGTTGGAAACCTCCCCAAGGCGAAGACTTTATTGAATCTAATTCAAACTCTTGTTTATACGCCCGTTCAACCGAACGCATGGCTAAAAGACTGCTTGAATTTCACCCAGACGCTACAAGGCTTGCCCGCGAAGTAACCGTCGGTTTTATTACCAAAAAGCAAGCGCTTAAAGCCCTCGGCAAAATACATCCATATAAATATACTCCTCGCCAGGTCTTGGAGCGAGCGCGCATACTCGAAACGAGCAAAAAAACAAAATCCTGACCATCTAAACCTTTGGGTTATCAGGGTTGACAATAGTAGTTTTGCCTGGTATAATGGTCTGTTTCCCAAAAGACGTCCGGTCTCTGGGAGCAAAATAATGTATCAGGCGATACACAACGCAGCTTAAGTTTCCAAGCGTCCCACCCCACCAAGAGGAGCGCCCATGCGACGAAAAAATGATCCCACGACCTGGCGGGAGTTCTACTGCCGCCTCAGCTTCGTGCACGTGCCAACCCTGGAAGGACTCGTTACCGAGCCACTCTGCCAGATGAAATTCGTCAACACCCGCATGATCAAGCGGGACGGCGAGATCGACGACGAGATGTACGGCCGAGAGCCCATCGTCCAGGCCAGGGTCCTCGACCTCACACTCGGCAGACAGTATGCCGATGTCGGCCTGACGCTCACCGGTGAACTGCCGGCCGGCATCAAACGCGGTACGTACACGCTGCGCTTCACGGCCGACAGCACCTGCTCCGAACTCCCGAGCACCATGTTCGAGGAGGGGCACGTGCCGAGCGAGGTGTTCAGGCAGGACTGACCAAAGGAACCCCAAAAAACCACAAGCGGCGTCTTCGATAAACGCCGCTTGTGGAGACTAAAAAACAGCCTAGCATCTAGGCTGTTTTATTTTTATTTAATCATAGCTACCCAGGCTAACGTTGACAACTATTGACCAACCGCTCTAACCATGTTAAAAAATCACTAGAAAATTCGGCTCATTCAGGAGAAAAAGCCATGGGGAAAAAGCTGTCTCATAGCCATGCCACATTATTGGAAATCTGGCGGGCCGGACAAACACAGCTGCCTGAAGTAAGGCGCTGGGCAACCTTCGAAGAAAAGCAAGGCACCCGGCGGCAGAACACCCTGCAACACACCTACGCGCTCGCCATCTTCACAATAATCTTCCTCGAGCGTGTCCGTCCGTTCCTGGCGCATCTCGACGAGATGCTTGTACTACAAGCTGTCGTTCTGCATGACCACGGCGAAGGTGAGCTGGGGCGCGATGTGCTCTACCCCAACAAGAGCAGCGATCACGACCTTGCCGAATACAAGGCTTTCCACAAACGGTTTCGCCCCCTCAGAGAATTCCGTTCACACCACGAAGCTTACCTGCTCCAATATTGCCTCGGCGATCACCAGCATTTCCCGCGCGAAGCACAGCGTATCCTGCGTCGCCTGGCGAAAAAGAAACGAAACGAGGCCTGGGCCTTCCAGGCGATCGAGAATTTCGACTACTTGTTCTACGCCGTAGAGCAATACAAAGAGAGCGGCAACAAAGACATCCTCGCGCACGTCCTTGGCAACGTTGCCCCGAAGCTCGACAAGCTGGTCGAGGAAGTTGCTGGCTTCGCCGAGGGGTTCTGGACGCCTGAGTTCAAAGACTGGTGCACCGAAGCGGCCCAGGGCGGCAATCCGGCAATGCCCTAACCACACATTTTTCTTACGACGATCTTTCCTGGCGTTTCACAACGTCAGTTTCAAACACTACCTCACGGATGTTGGGTTATTGTTTGAAACCATCTATGCCACCGCTCACACATATACTTCTCCAATGGGAACAGCACCCTGAAGTTCCTGAAGAATTACGCCTTCCACACGGCAATTCCGTGCGAGGTAAATTTGTCGTGCTTGAAGACGGAACCTTTCTTATTGGCAATATCGATAGACACGCTTTGCTGGTCGCACTCTTTACCAAACATCCACTGCTTCAAAGTGATGTTTGGGAATCCTTACGTGCAATTGAAAAAACATATCACAGCAGCGTTGTGACAGCAGGAAAAATTAATCATGACGGATCGGTTGGTTGGGGCAGCATAGGATTTGGAATCACCGAAGCACCCGACGATCCATTCTTAAAAAAGGAGACAGAAAAAATAATCCACGAACTTTATAGAGAACAAAAAATATAATACTCGCCCATCGTAAATTCACTTCGCCCTCCGAGCCTCTACAGCCCAAAGCAAATACTCCCATGAATAAAATGAACTATACCGTTTACATTCTCGAATGCTCGGATACAACCTTGTACACGGGTTACTCCAATGATATTGAAAAACGCATTAAAAATCACAACGAAGCAAAAACCGGCGCCAAATACACACGTACGCGCCGACCCGTCAAACTTGTCTATACCGAAAACTTTCACACCCTCTCCTCTGCCCTTAAACGCGAAATAGCCATTAAAAAATTATCACGCGCTGAAAAATTAAAATTATTACAAAATAAAAAACACAAAGCATGAACTACTTTGTGTTTTTTATTTTGTATCTTATAAACTACCTAAGTCAAGCGTCTGATCAAATTTCATTTCTTCCACGAACTCCGGCGCGTGACTGACGACGATGACTGCGCCTTCAAAAGCATCCAGTGCTTTGGCGATAATTGGTAAATGACGAAAATTAATATGATTGGTTGGCTCGTCCATGATCAAAAGCCCTGGTTTCTGCAAGACAAAGCGCGCATAGCAGAGCAAACCTTTCTGACCTTCACTGAGCGACCCTACTTTATTTTTAAGCGTATCGGCAGACAATAAGAACTGAGCCGCAGTTGCGTAAATTTCCTGATTCCACGGACGATCCATCATTTCTTCGAGTGCCTGGTAGGCTGTTTTATCAAAATCAAGTCCAGAAAAATCCTGGCGGTAATACCCGACACGGGCGCCGGGAGCGATTTTTGCCCCCACTTCTTCACCGCTCGCTAGCGCTGCTAAAAAGGTACTTTTACCAATACCGTTTGGGCCTTTAATAATGAGGCGTTGTTTTTTACGAACTTCCAAGGGCGTCGCCAGCTGTTTACGAACCGGTTCGTGACCGACCATAATTCCAACGGATTCGATCGTAACAACCGGCCCGACAATATCGAGCTGTGCAGGGATGGTAAACTCATTAATTGTTTTATCCTCCTGACGCTCATCAACCATTTCTTCTTCAGCTTCTTCTACCTGGTCACGGAGTTTACTCGCCAAAGCGCGCATCTTACCACCTTTGTGCGAGAAAAAGTTAATTTTATCTTTACGATCTTGAATGCTTTTTTTGAGCTGAGCATTTTTCATGCGTTCACGTTCGATCTGCGCTTCAATTTCACCCAATACTTCGTAGTAGTCACCGACGTATTGCTCTACTTTATGCGTATACGAATCAAGATACAAAACGCCATGGGTAAAAGAATTCAAAAAATTGGCATCGTGCGAAATAACTAAACAGGTCTTCGGATACTCCATCAAAAACTGGGTGAGGTGACCAATACCTTCGGCGTCCAGATTATTAGTCGGCTCATCGAGAAGCAAAATATCCGGCTGTTGAATGAGGGCATAGGCCAAAAGAAGACGGGCCTGCTGACCCCCGCTGAACTGACGAATTTTTTTATCAAGCGGCGCAGTCAGATGTACAACATCCAAAACAGACTTAATCCGCTTCGGTAAATCATACATTTTTTTATCAAAAACCTGCGCAAAAAATTCTTCGACTGTTTTATCTAAATTTTCCGGTTTCATCACCTGGGTTGCAATTGCAATGGTCGCGTCAATTCCTGTGTGTACTGAGCCCTCTTCTGGTTTAAGATCGCGCGTAATCATCTTAAAAATCGTACTTTTACCCGCACCGTTCTGTCCCATGATCGTAATCTTGGCATTTTCGCGCACCGAAAAACTCGCTTCTTCAAGAAGCGGCTTATTGTGGCTATACCCAAACGTCACTTTATCGAAACGAATAATTACATCTCCATGTGTCATAGGCCCTTAGTTTAGCAAAATAATCGTCTTGCGTCAATATGCAGGCCTCGACAAAAGCTCATTTTCTACCTATACTACTTTTATGACTTTAAAAACCTTTACGACACTCTTCGGCGCGCTTGTTCTGACCGCTGTTCCATTTGCAGCGGTATTCAGCCAAACGCCCACCTCGACATCGACTACAAAAAACGAGCTTTTTCCATATGCCCCTGTTTCGACTGACATGGTCAAAGAAGCCGGTTTTTCAATGGTGCAGGCAGTCCCTGAAGCTGGGGGTCGTTTTAAATTACCTATCTTTTACTTTACAACCCAAACGGTGACCACCCCCGAGTTAAACGCCTGGGGAGATGCTGCGGGCCTCGTAGCAGTACTTATACAGCCGATCAAAGATCAAAAATGGGTTTTTAACCAGGGAGACATTCAAATACTTGAGCTTAATGGACGCTTTCAAGCCAATGTCTCAAGTCCCGAATACTTTATCTCGGTAACTGGCCCCGATAAAAATAAAGTGACTACTTTGGCACATACCCTAAAAGTTCTCTACTGATAAAAAACCACCATTACTGGTGGTTTTTAAGTAGTTTGTTAAAAGCAGCTTCATCAAGCGTTGGCACACCCAGCGCTTTAGCAGCATCAGCTTTTGATCCCGGACTCTCGCCGACTATAACCGCTGTAGTTTTTTTACTTACCGATCCGGCTACCGTTGCACCAAGTGCTTTAAGCGCTTCTTTGGCTTCATCGCGTCCATAGTTTTCAAGTGTTCCGGTAATCACATACGTCTGCCCAAACAATGGCAGCTGCTCCTTGTTTTTTATTTCTTGTTTCTTAATTTTTACTCCATTGTTGAGTAGTTTTGCCACAAATTTTCGTCCTTTGCCTTCGTTAAAATAATTCACAATCGAACGAGCAACTTTTTCGCCAACGCCGTTAATCGCAAAAAGCTCTTCCTCAGTAGCATCCATTACTTTTTCAATAGCACCAAAATGATCAGCCAAATCTCCGGCAGTTTCCTCGCCAACTTGCGGAATTCCAAGCGCGTTAATAAACCGCTGCAAGGTAACCGCTTTAGCTTTTTCAATTGCTTCAATTAAATTTTGAGCAGATTTTTCAGCAAACCGATCAAGGGCTTCAACATCGCCGAACGTCAGCGTAAACAAATCAGCCGCATCTTTAATCAAACCCTCGTCAACCAACTGCTCGACAATTTTTTCTCCGCAATGATCAATATCAAAAGCATGCTTACCCACAAAATGAATAATCCGCTCTAGTTCTTGCGCGTAACAATCTGGATTAAGGCAGAACAGCGCAACACTTTTTTCGCCATCACCTTCCATTTTTTGATTCACTGGCGACGAGCATACCGGGCACACGGTAGGCTGTTTAATTTTTTTCTCTTTACCAGTGCGAAGTTTTTCAAGAACACGAACAACTTTTGGAATAATATCCCCCGCCTTTTCAACAATTACCTGATCGCCTACCCGCAGACCCAAGCGTTCAATCTCGTCAAAATTATGAAGTGTAGCGTGCGTCACAGTTGTACCAGCCAATTGTACTGGTTCAAGGAGCGCAACGGGTGTGAGCGCACCCGTTCGGCCAACCTGCACATACACTTCTTTTACAATCGTGGTCCCCTGTTCCGCTGGAAATTTAAAAGCAATCGCCCAGCGCGGCGCCTTACCGGTAAACCCAAGAGCATCTTGATATTTACGCTCATTGACTTTAATAACTACTCCATCAATCCAGAATGGCTGACTATTTTTTTTCTCGCGCCAGTCGTTATAAAATTCCATAATTCCCGCAACATTTTGTACTACACGCCAATGTGTATCGGTTTTGAATCCCAGCTCTTTGAGGCGCAGCAATTCTTTTTCTTGGGTTAGCGGGGCTGGCGTACTTGAAATATCATAAACAGTAAGCGCAAGCTTGCGCTCTTCTACCATACGCGAGTCAAGCTGCCGGATAGTACCCGCTGCCACATTGCGCGGGTTTGCGAACAGCGGTTCGTTATTTTTTTTACGCTCTTCGTTAATAGCTGCAAGCGTTATGCTCGAAAGCCATGCTTCACCTTCCGCAATCAGGTCAACGGGTTCTTTTAGAAGGAGCGGCACGCTTCGGATAGTACGAATATTTTGAGTAACGTTTTCGCCAACTGTTCCATTGCCGCGGGTTGCTGCCTGCACCAATCTTCCTTCTTGGTACGTTAAAACTATATGCAGCCCATCAATTTTAAGTTCACACACATAGGAAAGATCGTCCGGTCTTTTGCCCAAACTTTTTTCAAGCATTTTTAAGATACGCTCCTCCCAATCATGAATATCTTGCTCGCTAAACGCATCGTTAAATGACCACTGCGGAACTGCGTGGACTACTTTTTCAAACTTATCAAGCGGCACCCCCGCTACCCGCTGCGTTGGCGAATCGGGAGTTACGAGTTCAGGATGCTCAGCTTCGCTGCGACGCAGTTCGTCCATCAGCCCGTCATACATCGCATCGGTTACTTCCGGATCGTTAAGCACGTGGTAGCGATACCTCAGATCATCAATCTGGGCGCGCAAGTGTTGAATTCGCTGTATGAGTTCTTCAGCCATACACATTACCTAAGAAAATGTAAGTACCAAACAACCAAATCGTTACCGTACAATAGGGCGGTAAACGTACCGAACGCCAAAAACATGCCAAAAGGAATTTGTGCTTGCCATGTTTTTTTCTTAAGGCACAGCAGCACTACCCCCGCGATCGCACCTGTAACATACGCAATACATAACGCTGCGACTACGACCGGCAACCCAAGCCACACACCCATCATAAAACCCATACGCACATCACCGCCCCCAACCCACCGACCCTTGGAAACAATAAACTGGAGCAAAAATATTCCCAATCCCACGAGCGCCCCTGCGAAAAGGGAACGAAACGAAAAACCCAGTACAAAATAATTAACCAAAAAGCCGACAACACTACCGAGCCAGATAAGTTTTGGTAAAATTATAAGATAGAGCGCGTCGTATACAAAGATAATCACCAGAAGCGTGGTAAAAAAAATATCTCGCCAAAAAATTTCCAAACGAAATGCTGGAAATTGCATATGATAGGCAAATACCATCATAAGAAGGGCGCCCATGGCGCATTCAACAGCCGGATAATGACGTGGAATAGGAGCTCGGCAGGTTCGGCAACGACCCCGTAAAAAAATAAAACTAAAAACCGGGATATTTTCATACCACACCAGGGTGCGATGGCACGCGACACACATGCTGCGGCCCATAATTACTCGAATGTTTTCTCGCGTGCGCCAAATCCATGAGTTTAAAAAACTGCCCAAAATAACGCCGCAAACAAAAACAAAGGCGTACACGAGCGAGCTGGTTATAAAAAAATCCATATACAAGTAATTTAAACGTAGTATAGCAAGCGCAACGAGCCTGCACAAGCATTTTAAGTAAAAATTACCAAATAAAAACTCTCTGCTGCTGCAGAGAGTTTTTAAGTATTTTAGAAAAACTACGGTCCAATACCAGATGGGGTAAGATGGATAGTGCCAGACAGGCCATTAACACTGCCTTCTAAAGTGTTGGCAATGGAATAGGTGTTTGTGCCATAGGTATATACGTACGCACCACCATGTGGGTCTGACGGTACAACACCCATGTAGGGGTTAGCACAACCAGTAGCCGCCCAACCAGAGGCGTTAAGACATGCGTACATGCCTGCACCGAGCGTTACAGCCGTACCTGTAGGATACGTATTTTGATCAGTATAAAAGAGTTCCAAAGCGGTTTGAAGTTGTTTTAAGTCTGAGAGACGTTTAGAATCTCTTGCTTTTACCTTGGCAGATCCCAGGGCGACAACTGCGAGCGTGGACAAAAGTCCGATGATCGCGATAACAACCAGCAACTCGATTAATGTAAAACCTTTCTTATTCATAGAGTCACCCCCTTTCGTGGAAAGATAAAATCAGTCATAGCGTTCAAAATGAAGTATAGCACGCGGCACCTAGCGCTGCAATATTTTTTTCACCTTATCCACAACTTCAGAAGGTTTAAAGTGAGCCTTGATTAAATAATCTGCTGCGCCCGATTCCAAACCTTTTTCAACGTCATCCTTTTGACCAAGGTTAGTCAAAAGAATTACCGGAATTTCTTTAGTAGCCGGATCTTCTTTCAATTTTTCTAAAACTGCAAAACCGTCGAGCTTAGGCAAGAGTACGTCCAGCAAGATAATATCTGGCTTTTTGCGCTTCGCGTCTGCCAAACCCTTTTCGCCATTATCCGCTGTGCTGATTTTAAAACCTTCCATTTCGAATTTTTTCTGATAGATATTGGACAGAAAAACATCATCCTCTACCAGCAAAATATGAGCTTTACCCTTTTCCATACATTAAAGTTTAAGAATGATTTAAGTATACCACAGAATCCTGATTTAGTTATACCAGATTCTTGAGCGCAAGGCCAATAGCCACCGCCATTCGAGGCCCCATATCATGCAAGACCGGCTTTAATGCCTCTTGATAAACGACACGCCCCCAAGGGTCACCAACATAACATTTTATTTTAAAGGTATCGCTAATAAACCCGGCTAAGAAAGGAAATAGCCCCGCCCCGCCCGTTAAAATAATTTTTTCCGGACGCTTGGTCTCATTCCATGTTTGACGTAAATATAAATTAAAACTAAAGGCAATTTCTTTCATTATAGGATCTATGACCGAAGTGAACACTGCCAAAAATTTTTCGGAGCTGATACCGGATTGCTCCGGGCGGCGCAGCAGATGATTAAACAAATCCTCTTTGATACGTTCTATCAATTGCTCGTCAACACCAAGCATAACTGCAAGTCCTTTATTAATTTTTGTTCCCCCAAGTTCAATACTGTGATGCGTAATAGGCACAGACTGATCAATGATAAAAAAATTAGTGCGCTCAGCCCCAATATCGATAATCATGGTAAGTGCTGTATCACGCCCAATAAGCGAGCGCGCAAGCGCTACTGATTCTGGTTCAAGCGCATGCAGTTTAAGACCGGCTTCCTGGAACACTTTTGAAAAAAATAAAACCATGCTTTTGGGGACAGCATTGACCAAGACAGTTTGGACTTTAGCGTCCGGTGCATGCGGTAAAAGCTCATAGTCAAGCGCGGTATCTTCTAACTTATAGGGCAAAAGTTTTTTGACTTCGGCTTTTAAAAGAGCATCGACTTCTTCTTTCTTAACAATAGGCAAATTAACGATCGTGTGAAAAACAGCCGAAACAGGCAAACTAACCACCGCCGTTGTGCTGACCGTTCGTGCTTGGCGACAGACTTCTTTTATCAAAGAAGCATAGCGCTTAATTTTTTCAGTATCAACTTCAGCGAGCGATTCCTGATTGCCAGGCGCACCGACCTTAATTTCCGGCGAACGATTCTCAAGCGTTTTTTCTTTTAATAAATCAACAGGGGTTTGTTCGGACCGTTGTGATAGTACCCGATGAATATCTTGCGCTTCGATCGCTAAAGCATAGGTAAACAAGACCGGACGGTTTTTTTCTTGTTTGAGCTCGACGAGCTTGATGCCGCCAGCTCCAAAATCGATCCCCAAAAAAGACTTCGGTTTAGAAAAAAACATAGATTGAAATACTTACCAGTCGTTTACCAATTCTTCGCCAAGAGCAAGAGAAAAAGGGACCAGAAGTAATGATACTATAGCAAAAAATACGCTCCCTGACCACAAATACCTGTTGATAACTGAAAATAAATCAAGGGTCTTTATGACTTTGTCAAGAACCGGAATATCGAGTATACTCAGGAGGTATACTAGCCTCATTTCTAGACCTAACCCGGTATGCTTGAACTCTACAACACAATGGATCGAGAGAAAAAACCATTTAACCCGCTTGTACGACAAGCGGTTAGTTTGTATACCTGCGGCCCGACTGTCTATAACTATGCCCACATTGGCAACTTACGCACCTATGTTTTTGAAGACATCCTTAAACGTGTTTTAACGTACAACGGCTTCACGGTTAATCACGTCATGAATATTACCGACGTTGGACACCTCACCGACGACGCTGACGACGGAATAGACAAAATGGAAAAGGGCGCTGCCCGTGAAGGCAAGAGTGCTTGGGACATCGCCGCCGCGTACACCGTCGCCTTTAAAGATGACCTGGCAGCCCTCAATATCATTGAACCGACCACCTGGTGCAAAGCAACCGACCATATCCCTGAGCAAATCGCTGTAATCCAAAAACTTGAACACAAAGGTTTTACCTATCGCACGCCTGACGGTATTTATTTTGACACCAGCCGACTCTCCGACTACGGCAAGCTCGCCAAACTTGATCTCAAACACCTCCAAGCCGGTGCCCGTGTCGACATTGGCGAAAAAAAGAATGCTACCGATTTTGCCCTCTGGAAGTTTTCCGATTACGATACTAAGCGTCAAATGGAATGGGACAGCCCCTGGGGGATCGGTTTCCCCGGCTGGCATATCGAATGCTCAGCCATGGCCACCAAATACCTCGGCCAACCCTTCGATATCCACTGTGGCGGTATCGACCACATTCCCGTCCACCATACCAACGAAATCGCCCAAAGCGAAGCCGCGGAAGGCAAGCCACTCGCCAACTATTGGCTGCATGGTGAATTTTTGCTCATCGACAATGACAAGATGGCTAAATCGGGAGAGAATTTTATTACCCTCCAAACCATTAAAGACAAAGGTATCAATCCCCTCGCCTACCGGTATTTTTTGCTCCAAGCACACTACCGCAAGCAACTGAGTTTTTCATGGGAGGCTTTAAAGGCGGCTGAAAATGGATTAAACCATCTTTACGAATCGGTTAAAAAATTAAAAAAACTAGAAGAAAAAAATGATTATATTCATGAAGAAGACGTGATGCTCAAGGAGCAAAAAATAGCTGAAGAAGGATTTCTTAATTGTATTAATAACGACCTTGATACCCCTGGTACAATCGCTTATTTATGGGAAAAGCTAAAAGCTTCCAGACTAACAACTGAAACGATTTATAAATTTGATAAGATCCTTGGTTTAAAAATTGAAAAATCAGTTGCAGAATTAGAAAATATTCAATCTCAACCGGTTCCAAAAAATATTCAAGAATTAATCAAACGACGTGACGAGGCTCGGACGTCGAAAAACTGGCCTGAAAGCGATCGTCTCCGCCAAGAAATCGAAAGTTTGGGTTACGAAGTAGAAGATACCAAAGACGGTACTAAAGTTCGGTCAAAATAACAAACGCTCGCTTCGCCTTCCGAGCGCTTGAGCGTTGAGCCAGGCAGTTCGAGATGAATCAGTGCGTTCCGCAGGACAACTGCCACGGTTCCGGCGCAGGAACATTGGCAGTTGAGCATTGATGAGTCCGAACTGGCCGCGAAATGATCATCAGCTCGGCAGTTTTTCGGTTACCTTTTTGCTGCCAAAAAGGTAACGCGCTAGGTATGCGCCTGGAACCCTGGGTTCCCGCCTGCGCAGGAATGACACGCTAATAAAAAAATGACAAATAAAAAAGAGCCTCTTGATAATCAAAAGGCTCTTTTTTATTCTAAATCCATTTCCTTTTCTTAAAGAAAACAATCATAAATACCGCTACCCACAAAAGAACCGTAACGATAAGCAAAAAGCCATTCTTATTATGCACAAATGGGTTATCTGGTGCCGCAATGGCAAACAAAGCCGCCATGAGCGTCAAAGGGAAAGTAACCACCGAAATAACCGTCAACGTGCGCATGACTTCATTAGTGCGCAAGTTAATAAGCGACTCATTCGTTTCGTGAAGCGCGTTAATACTATCTTTCTGATTATCCAGCATGTGCCAAATTTCGTTAATTTCTTCTTTCAGCGAATTAATCGCCGCCTGATACGAAAACAAATCTAATTCGCGACCACCATATAAAACCAAGCGCTCCAAAACTGTTCGGTGCCCTTGCATCGCCCGGCGGAAATTAACAATATTTGTTTTGAGCCGCAAAACTTCTTTAGCCATCTTTTCGTTGGGAATTTTTTGAGCAAACAAGTTAGCGTCGACAACATTAATATCTTCATTAATATGCTGAAGACTCGGGAAAATACTATCGCAAATATGCCGCAGCATCTCCAGGAATAAATGTGCTGCCGTACCTTTAAACACGTGTTTCTTTCCAGCTTCTTTAGAACACATTTCCAAAAATGCACCCAACGATTCAATTGAATTATCGTGAATGGTTACGACATAGTTCTGGCTGAGGAAAAAATCGACCTCAGTAAACCCAAGACGCCTGGTTTTGCGATCGAACACCGGAAAATGGAGAACGATAAAATAATAGTGGTCACGTTTTACCAGTTTGGGGCGTTGAAAATGGGGCTTACATTCTTCAACATCTTGCGCCTGCAAATCAAACTTCTTTTGGACCCCTTGAAGCTCTTTTTCAGACTGTCTGGTAACGTTCATCCAGACTAATCCTTTGTGCTCAATAACAGAAGAATATTTCATAAAAACATGATATCACATTTTTATTTTTTCTTCCACCACATGCATTGTCCAGCGGTCAAAAACATGCTATACTACGAGCACTATGAGCGCCAACGAACTACAACCATCGTCTTCTCGGTTCGAAAAATCGAAATCACTTCCCCAAAACGAACAAGGGGGTGCTGTTGGCAACCAGGAAAGTAACCGCGAAACACTTCCGGAAGAGCCGCAAAATAGCGAAAAAGCTAGCCGCGAGCAACCTGCCGCCGAGGCACGTTTTCATTTTCCAACCCTTCATCGACCCAAAAAAGTTGTTATCCCGATCAAACGCGATGAGATAACCCTGAGTATTGAAAAAGTCCTTGAAGAAGGCCTTGGCGACTCCTACCAGCGCCTTTCACCCGTTGCCAAGCAAGAATTTAAAATTAAAGGCGAAGAAGTTGCCGTCAAAATACGTGACCTGATGAACGCCACCCACATAAAAGCTAAAAAAATTTTTAAGCTTATTTTTGAGTGGCTCAAACTATTGCCTGGGGTGAATCGCTTTTTCCTCGAGCAAGAAGCCAAAATCAAAACTGATCGTATTGTCCGCATTAAAAACCGTGAATAATTGTATCTTTAAGTTTCCGACATGGAAATTTTTACTGCCTTTCTAGACTTTACCCGCGAAGCGCTATCAAGCATTCTCGCGAACCCCGTAGCAACAGCTATTTTTTTCGCTGCAATTGTAGCGGCTATTCTTTTAGCAATTCTTTTTACGATCCGCGGCGTGCTCCATGCCAAAAATAAAGCGGGCAAGGCTTTTCACCGTACAGTCTTTCTTATTCGCGTTCCCAAGGAACGTAAAAGCGAAAAACAAGAAGGCGGCAACGAAGACACCATTAACCAAATCCGTGAACAAGTTGCTGTTGCTGACACCTTTTTTTCAGCTATTGCCGGTTTACACAAAGAAAAAGGGCTTGGTCCCTGGCTCCGCGGACGCAACGACCACATTGCGTTTGAAATCGTCGTTAAAGACAGTAAAATTTCTTTCTACGTCGCGGTCCCGGACAAAATCCGGGATTTAATCGAACAACAAATCAACGCACAATACCCGCACGCCGAAATTACCGAAGAAACCGACTACAATATTTTCAAACCGACCAGTCACGTTGTCGGCGCTTATCTATGGTTCAAGCATAAATCCATTTTTCCTTTCAAAACGTACAAAAAAATGGATGCTGACCCGCTCCTATCCATTCTTAATCCGCTCAGTAAAATCGCCGAAGATGAAGGCGCGATGATTCAATACGTAGTTCGTCCCGCGAGCGGTAAATGGCGACATGAAGCCGTCCACATCATTCGTGAAATTCGCAGTGGAGAAAAATTTGAAAATGTTGCCAACCGCATCGCTTTTTTCCACAGCATCTCGAAATTAGGCAAACTTCTTTTTCCTAAAAAACATGATCCCAGTAAGCCATCCGAAAAATATGCCTTGACCCAGATGGAAGAAGAAATGGTCAAAAACATGGAAGAAAAAATCAGTCACGGCGGACTTGAGATGACCATCCGCCTGATTAGTTCAGCCAGCAGCAAAGAAAAGGCCCAGCTTAACCTCGAAAACATCATTAATTCATTTAGTCAGTACAACATCTACCGCTACGGCAATTCCTTTGGCGCTGCCATCCCCCGCCGCCAAACGTCGCTTATCCAAGAATCCATCTATCGCTCCATGCGGGAAGGATATTATATGGTTGCGAACACAGAAGAAATGGCCAGTTTTTGGCACCTGCCTGTTCCGCACACGGAAACACCACACATTAATTGGCTCGGCGCTCGCAAGGCTCCCCCGCCGGCCAACATGCCAAAAGAAGGCCTCCTACTTGGCCGCGCCGTCTACCGCGGTGAAGAAACCCTCGTCAAAATGAAAGTATCTGATAGGCGCCGCCACCTGTATGTCATTGGTAAATCTGGCGGCGGTAAATCGGTCTTTATCCAGAATTTGGCTGTACAAGATATCCAAAACGGCGAAGGTGTTTGTGTTATTGATCCGCACGGCGACTTCGTCGAATACGTCTTGCAGCATGTCCCTAAGGAACGCGCTGACGACGTTATTTATTTCAACCCATCTGATATTGAACGCCCGATCGGGCTCAACATGCTGGAAGTAAAAAGCGAAGAGCAAAAAGATTTTGCTACCCAGGAAATGATTTCCATTTTCTATAAAATGGTTACTGACCCGTCCATGATCGGCCCGATGTTTGAGCATAACATGCGCAACGTTATGTTGACGCTTATGTCAGACCTTGAAGCCCCCGGCACAATCGCCGAAATTCCGCGCATGTTTAGTGACGACACGTTCGTCAACCAATGGAAGAAAAAACTTAAAGATCCGGTCGTTCGCGCGTATTGGGACAAAGAAATGGCCAAAACGTCTGATTTTCATAAATCAGAAATGCTCGGTTACCTTATCTCCAAAGTCGGCCGCTTTGTGGAAAACGAAATGGTTCGCAACATTATTGGCCAATCAAAATCGGGCTTTAATTTCCGCGAAGTCATGGATGGCAAAAAAATCTTACTGGTTAATCTCGCCAAAGGTTTGGTGGGTGAAATTAACGCCAACCTCATGGGTATGATTATTGTCAGCAAACTCCAAATGGCCGCTCTTGAGCGCGCTTCACTCCCCGAGGACCAGCGCCATGATTTCTTTCTCTATATCGATGAGTTCCAAAACTTTATTACCGATTCAATCGCTACTATTCTTTCTGAAGCCCGTAAATACCGCCTGGAACTGATTATTGCTCACCAATACATGAAACAGCTCGAAGACAACAAAGGCAAAACCACGGTGCGCGATGCGGTGCTGGGTAATGCCGGCACACTCGTCAGTTTCCGTATTGGTGTGGAAGACGCCGAAGTCTTAGCCAAAGAATTTGCTCCGGTATTTGGTGCGTATGACCTGATTAACGTAGAGCAGTACACTGCCTACATCAAACTCCTCATTGATAATACTGCTGCGAAACCATTTAATATGTTGACATACGGGCCTAAAGAAGGTAACAAAGAGCTAGCAGCCGCGATCAAAGAACTGTCCCGCCTCAAGTACGGTCGCCCGCGAGAAATCGTTAATGCCGAAATTATGGATCGGGCGCAACTCGGTTCACCAAAAGGCGAAGATATTGATTTTAGCGAAGCGACGCTCTAATTGAAGCAGAATAAGTTCTAAGCAGAGCAGGCAGAGTAAGTAAGCCTGCACTATGCTTATTACTCTTACTCTGCCTACTCTGCTTAATCTGCTTAGTTTATGACAACCCTCTACCGTAAATATCGCCCTCAAACTTTTTCTTCCGTATTCGGTCAAGAATATATTCTCCAAACGCTTCAAAACGAAATCAAACGCGGTACTCCGGCCCACGCGTATCTTTTCTATGGGCCGCGCGGAACTGGTAAAACCACCATCGCCCGCCTCGTCAGCAAGGCAATTAACTGCCAAAATCGCACAGCGGACAGTGCTGAACCGTGTGATACGTGTAAATCCTGCACCGAAATTACGGCCGGTCGTAGTATCGATGTTATTGAAGTAGATGCCGCTTCACAAACTGGAGTCGATAATGTTCGTGAAAATATTATTGAAAACGCTCAATTTAAACCGACTTCATCAAAATACAAGATCTTCATTATCGACGAAGTTCACATGCTCTCCACGAGTTCGTTTAACGCCCTCCTGAAGACTTTGGAAGAACCACCAGCCCACGCTATTTTTATTTTGGCTACCACTGAATTGCAAAAATTACCAGCCACCGTTGTTTCCCGCTGCGAACGGTTTCATTTCAAAAATATTCCGTACGACCTCATGAAAACATGTTTGCAGAATATTACTAAAGCCGAAAATATTACTGTTGAAGAAGCCGTGCTTGATCGCATTATTCGCAAGAGTGAAGGTGGCTTGCGTGATGCCGAAAGCCTGCTCGGTCAGGTTCTCTCACTCACCACAACGGGCGGTACAATTACACACAACGATGCGGAAATGATTCTGCCAACGTCTGACACCGCTCGCGTACTTGAATTTATTGAACATATAGTTGCCGGCGACACGAAGGCTGCCGTGGTACTTTTGGGCCGACTCCATACCGAAGGAACAAATCTTAATCAATTTGGACTCGATCTTGTCGAACTTTTACACACCCTACTCATTATTCACAGCACCCACGACACTACTTTTTTCTCCGGGCTCTATAGCCCTGAAACACTTGCCGCACTCCAAAAAGTAGCCGGCTCACTCAGCGCCGCTTCGCTGGTGCGCCTCGTTGACCTTACTCTAAAACGCCGAGCGGAGATGAAGACCGCACCACTGCCACATTTGCCACTTGAACTTTTGGCTGTTGAGTTTTGTGCCGCGCCTGAATCAGCGACTACATCCGTTATATCCACTACTGTAGGCCGCCGTGCTAGCGCACCGGTTGCAGCAGCTTCGCCCGCGCCCATTCCAACACCAGCAAAAGTTGAAACTGCCAGCACTCCTTTAGCCACAACCAGCGAGGTTGTGCGGCCTACTATTGGCGAATCCATAAAATCAGCCATCTCAACTATTACCGGCCATCATACTCCAGTAACTACCCTCCCCGAAATTGAAAAAAGGTGGACCGAATTCATGACTAAACTTTCCGAAACAAACCACTCTCTCACCTTCATTCTCAAAATGTCTGCGATCGAAAAAATTGATCATGAAGGACTCCATCTGACAGTCCCCTATGCTTTTCATCGCGAAAAATTAGAAGAGGTCAAAAATAGACGCGCCATCGAAGACGTGCTCGAAAAACTGTTTAATGAAAAAATATTTTTGAATTCTCGTGTCGTGCCCGCCGCTTCCCCCTACGCCACTCCTGCCCCAGACACTTCGCTTACCAATCTCGCTTCTGAATTCGGCGGCGAAGTGGTGGCTTAAACTCTATGAAGAAAATAATCGTTGTTGCTCTGGGTTTTTGCTGGTTGACCGGCTGCACAACAACCCTTTTACCTTGGCCAGCCACCCCTGATCAAACTACTTCTTCAACGGATCCCTGGCCCCTTACCCCCACCAAAGCGCCGAACACTCCTCCTGAAAAGGTTACTTTAGATGTTCCTTTTATACCCGAAGTAGTCAATAATAATTGGTCCAAACCCTGGAATAACGCTTGCGAAGAAGCCAGTGTTGCCATGGTGGAATATTTCTACCAGGGTACTAAACCGGCCAATCGGGCAGACGAGGAAAAATTGATCTTAAAACTCGTTGCTTGGGAAAACAAAGAATTTGGCTATAACGCCAACACAACTGCCGCTGAAACCGCCCGCCTCATCAACGAAGCAACATCATTTAAAGCGACCGTGCAACAGAACCCCACCCTTGCCGCAATTAAGGCCGAGTTAGCAGCCGGCCGTCCGGTCATCTCACTTCATTACGGTTTTGGCCTTAATAACCCTGAACTGAACTTTGTACCGACAGGATCTTCTTACCATATGATGGTTTTGGTTGGTTTTGACGAACAAAAACAGGAGTTTATTGTCAATGATAACGGGTGGGAGGGAGGGCTTGACTCGCGCTATCCATATGCTACAATTTTGGACACATTGCGCGACTATAGCCATGTCACCAAAAAAACCAGTGGCGTGCCAACAGTGCTGTTTACAAGCCAAAAATAAGAGTGAAAAACTAAATTCGGGGATCGTCTAATGGTAGGACTACAGCCTCTGAAGCTGTGTATCTTGGTTCGAATCCAGGTCCCCGAGCTATATAAAAGAAGTCTACAGGACTTCTTTTTATTTTGACCCATCTTTTATACGTCAAAAAGCAGGCAATTACACAGAATATATTCTTGAATAATGCGTTTAAGGAAGGTATAGTACCTTACAGGAGAGGACCATACTACACCTCAAATTATAATTTAAACTATGAAAATAACCCTCTGCGGCAGTATTGCGTTCTACCCTGAAATGCTCGCCGCTCAAAAGAGCTTAGAATCTCTGGGCCACGAAGTAAAGCTACCCCCGGCAACCGTTACCGCAGCCGACGGAACACAAATGCCGGTGACCGAATACTACCGTGTACGTAAAGCCGCGGGCCGAGCCGATACCGAAATTTGGGATATGAAAGAAAAAGCAATCAGAGCCCACTTCAATAAAGTTGCCTGGGCAGATGGTATTCTTGTTTTGAATTATGATAAAAATAGTATTCCCGGGTATGTCGGTGCGAACACCCTCATGGAAATTGGCCTTGCTTTTCACCTTAATAAAAAAATCTACTTCTATAAACCAATCCCGGAAATGTCCTACAGCGAAGAACTGCGCGGAACAAAGCCTATCGTCATTAATGAAAATCTGAGTAAAATCTAATGAAAAAACAGATCCTCCTCAATCGCAACGAAATGACCGTGGGGCCTGCTCCGGCCTGTTTAAAAGTACTCAAAAATTTTAAACCAAGCCACGCTTCGCAGTACTTAGCCGGATACTACACCTCACTCCTTGTTCCCAAGCTCGCCCAAAAATTTAAGCTCCCCGAAAACCAAATTGCGCTTAGCTACGGAAGTGAAGATTTTTTGCGTACTGTCTTTAATAGTCTTGACCCACAAAAAGATTCTGTACTGACACACGAGTACCACTACGTCTATTACGAAAAATATGCGGCCGCTCGTGGATTTAAATTACATACTTTTAAACTGACTGATACCGGTGCGAAATTTATTTTTGATATCGACGACTGCATCAAGCAATACAAAAAAACCAAACCAAAAATTATCTTGATCACATCCCCTAACAACCCAACCGGCAACTCTGTGGCCGTGCGCGATTTAGAAAAATTACTTACCGCTATTTCTAAAAAAACGTTAGTAATTATTGATGGCGCTTACGCGGGACTAGCCGGAAAAAACGAAGATGCAATTACCACAAAACTGGTTACCACTTACGAAAACCTCATCATTACCCGAACGTTTTCTAAACTCTATGCATTAGCGGGCCTGCGTATCGCCTATTGCCTCTCTGGCAGCGAAGCGCAGAAATTGCTCGGATACCAGCCCTATTACTTAGGGTTTAGCCGCATCTTAGAAGAAACGGCTCTTGCCGCCCTTGGCGCGACCGGGTATTATAAAAAACTACGCGAACGCATCATTAAGGACCGGACCAACTTTATTACCGCTCTTAATAACCTCAAACATTTTACCGCCTACCCATCGGACGCGACATTTGTGCTTATTAAACCAGACGAGGCTATCCGCGAAATATTTAAACGCACCATAGAAAAAGCTCCCTTCAATCTCGTTCGCCCTATTTCCGAAAACCATTTCCGTGTTTCGCTTGATCCCCAAAAATATACGAAAGAATTTATTAAGCTGCTAACTAAAATCGATATACAAGTATAGCTATGGAGTTATCAAAAGCAACTAAAATTTTTCTTCCCCGCACCAGTAAAACCAGCACACTCCCCCTCTACTCCAGCCCGCTCTCCGCGGGTTTTCCGTCCCCCGCTGATGATTATGTGGAAGATGCGATTGATCTTAATGACCTCCTCATCCACAATCGCCCAGCGACGTATCTGGTTCGCGTCAGCGGGTCTTCCATGGAGGGAGCAGCTATTTGCGACGGCGATTTGCTCGTTATTGACGCATCGCTTCGCCCCGTGCACAATAAAATTGTAGTGGCGGCTGTAGAAGGCGAATTTCTCGTGAAACGCTTTTGGCAGGATAAAGGCAAAACCTGGCTTAAAGCCGAAAACCCGGACTATGCCCCACTTCTTATTAATCCCGACGACAATTTTACCATTCTCGGCGTCGTGACCGGTGTGGTTCGTCAAGTAAAATAACCTCTGTGCCCGAAGTCTTTGCCCTGGTGGATTGCAATAATTTTTTTGTCTCGTGTGAACGAGCGTTTCAGCCTGCTCTTGAAAAAGTACCGGTAGCCGTTTTGTCGAATAACGACGGCTGTTTTATTTCACGTTCCAAAGAAGTAAAAGACTTAGGTATTCCTATGGGAGCACCATACTTTAAATACAAAGATATTGTTCAAAAAAATAATATTAAAGTCTTTTCCTCAAATTTTTCACTGTACGGCGACTTGTCACAGCGGGTCATGACGACACTTGAGGAGTTTACAGATGAACTCGAAGTCTATTCGATCGACGAAGCTTTTCTAAAGTTGCCCGGAGGTACGAGTAATGAAGCGCTCGGTCAAACCATTCGTCAAACCGTTCGGCAGTGGACGCGCATTCCCGTATCGATTGGCATCGCCAGCACCAAGGTCCTCGCGAAAGTCGCCAACCATATGGCCAAAAAATACCCCCACTTTAATGGTGTCTGCGATATCACGCACGAAGACGTTAGCTTTATTCTCCATGATTTACCCGTTGGAGAACTTTGGGGAATTGGCCGGAAATCCACGAAAAAATTAAAGGCGCTTGGGGTTACTACTGCCGGACAACTCCTCGAACACTCGGACGCCTGGATCAGAAAACACCTTAGTATTACCGGCCTTCATATTGCCTACGAACTGCGCGGCATCCCCTGCTTCAAATTGGACGATGATCCTGAGCCCAAAAAAGGAATTATGTGTACGCGTTCATTTGGCAAGGCCGTCACCACTAAAGACGCGCTCAAAGAGGCTGTAGCCACGTATACCGAACGAGCAGCTGAAAAATTACGCGAAGAAGGCCTTGTCACCTCGTATTTTTATATTTACATCCGAACCAACCGTTTCAACCTTGATAAAAAATATACTGGCAGCAAAGGCTTTCACCTACCGGTGGCTTCTTCATACACGCCGTACCTTGTAAGCAAAGCTATGGAGCTGGTTGATGCCGTATACCGCGATGGGTATCGCTACTTTAAAGCTGGCGTGTGCTGCGTTGGGCTTTTACCCGAGACAACAGTGCAACAAAATCTCTTTACTCCGGTCGCATTTGAAAAAAACAATAGCCTCATGCAAGCGGTTGACCGAGTGAATCGTCACTTTGGCAAAGACACCCTGTTTATTGCTGGGAGTGGGATCAAAAAAGAGTGGAGTATGCGCAAAGACCATACCTCTCAGCGGTTTACAACTTCACTTAAAGAGCTACCCACCGTACGGTAGGTATCGTTTACTATTCTACCAAAAACTGCTATACTGCCAAAAAATACTTCCATGGGAATTCTTATTGATGGAAAAAAAATTGCGGATCAACTGCACCGTGTTACGGGGCGCCGCACACGCGTACTCAAACAAAATGGCTGCACCCCACACCTGGGTGTTGTTTTGGTTGGGTCACACGCCCCATCCGAAACGTACGTGCGCAAGAAAGAAGTAATGGCCCGCAAACTTGGTTTTGATTTTACCCTACATCGTTTTCCTCAAGCGATCACCCAGACCGAACTGCTTAAAAAAATAGCCGCAATTCAGCGAAACAAAAAACTAACCGGTCTCATTGTACAACTGCCTGTTCCGGAGCATCTCTATACTCCCGCCCTGCTCAATGCCGTGCACCCAGACATTGATATTGATTGCTTAAACGAAACAACCATCGGTAAAATGGTTCTCAAAACAAATGTACTCGTACCGCCAACGGCCGGCGCGATCCTTAAGATCCTCGAAAGCCTCAAAATCGATGTGGCTGGCAAAGATATTTGTCTTGTCGGGATGGGCATACTGGTTGGAAAACCGCTGAGTATTCTCCTGCCGAACCTTAAAGCGAGCGTTACCACCTGCAACAGTCAAACTAAACACCTGAAAGAAAAATGTTTGCGCGCCGACATTATTATTAGCGGCGTTGGCAAAAAAGATCTTATTCGGGGGAACATGATCAAACCCGGTGCAATTGTTATTGATGCCGGAGTTGCCTTTGACGAGAACAATAAAATGTATGGCGACGTAAACGTATCAGAAGCGCTCAAAAAAGCAGCTGGCGTTACGCCAACCCCCGGCGGTGTAGGGCCTATCACGATTGCCTTACTTCTCTACAACACACTTTTGGCTGCCGAACAAAAGTACCAGGAAAAATAACGATTCCCCTCCCCCAAAATAAAAACCGCTCCAGCATGGAACGGTTTTTATTTTTAGCCATACGGCAGATCTTCGGGGGCTTCGGGTACCACAGCAGCTGGTGGGGGTGTTGCAGGCCCTTGTGGCACCGGTGTACGGCGTTTGAGCGGGCTTTCGCTGGCTTCGACCGGCAGACCCATTGGAGGTTCGGCCCGTTTGGCACCGGCTTTTTGGATAAGCGGTGTTTTGACAAATGGTAGTGGGAAGTGCCAAATAGTAGCTAATTCTTCAATATTCAGAATATACGGATTACCAAGTGCTTTTAACTTTCGTTTCTTAAACGCTCCGGTAAAATGATGTTTGTGGTGATCAGTTCGCGACTTAGCCCATAGGTAATGGGCTGACGTATCATGGTGCGGCACAAGCGCATTACTGTTCTGAACATGAAATTGATTCATAGCACCCACAAACCCGCCCACACATTTTCCAGGGTTAAACACCTCTTTACGGGCAGCATAGAGTATGCGCAGTTTGGTTTTGAAGCCGATTTTAGCAATTTTCTGTTCAATCGCTTCGATAACCGCCTTATTACCCGGCGACAAGTCGCTTAGTTTACCCTCTTCATGCGCATCGTGCCCACCGGCATCGTGGTGATCCTCACCGCCGCCCAAAAGCGCTGTCCCAATTTCTTTAATTATGGTATTAGCCACACTCATAATTCCCGACAACACACTGCTCAGCACACCACCACCTCCGTGTCCGCCATGACCACCATGCCCCACACTCCCTTTACCGGCAACAAAGGCTTTAACAAGTTCAATACCTTCTTTTTTCCAGCTATTACTGGTTGGCTCAATAATGATTTGCATCCAAAAATTCTCTCCCCGGCCAATACGGCTAAAGTTTTCAAGTATCGCCGCCATAGGGTCGCTAAACACCGCATCTTTACTCAAATTGTATTCAAAGCTTGGATATGTACGGATCGGAAAAGCAGTATGCTCCTCGAGCGCAAATTCGATGCCATACATATCATAATTAGGGTGCGGGTAATGCGACGGAATATTATCCACATAATCCTCCACTTCAGTAATTTCGGCTTCAGTATACTGGGCATAAATAGCTGCTTCAACCAGATCACGGAATTCAATTTCCGTGCGAATTAAAAACTGAATATATCCTTCGATACTGACAATTTCAAAACTAAAACTTTTTTGCTTTTGTCCTTGCCAATATTTTTGGCCGATATTAGGAGCAACCCGGGCACCACTCAGGTGGACAAAAATCTGTTCGACTGCCTTTGGAGTTTGAATAAAGAGCGCAGGGACATCAACCGCAAGCACTACCCACTGCCATTTTTTGGAATATTTATCTTGGCGATAACTTTTCCACAGCTCGGAACCCATGAAAAAAAAGATGAGTGCGAGCGCGGTCCAGCCGCCCAGGCCAAACAAAAAAATAATTAACTCATACGGCGGCAACAAAAAAAGATTCTGCCAAAACGACAGGTTCAGATTTATACCAAAAGGGAGTGTTAAAAAACTTTCCATAATACTCTTGTAACTCAAATCTTGTAGCTTGTTCTGCAGGGACTCACACGCTGCTTCAGTGCATATTTCACATTACCAATTTCGAGCTATCAGCTATTTATCAATAATGCGATAGACGCCGCCGTAGATGACAAGCACCATTACCGCAGTCCACCACCAGCCATTTTGACCGGAGATATAGCCGGCAAAATAGGCTAGAAGACAGATAATAGTGGCGATGATGGCCACGAGATGACGGATGAAGGAATCACTCATACAAAAAGTAAATTGCCAGAAAAAAATTTTAAGCTACTCTTTTATCGATCATTACTGTTGTAAAATATACCATGCACAAGAAAAAAAAACAATCTTACTCTTAAGAGTAAGATTGTTTTGAAAATGCTTTTTATGCCCGGCGCTGCAAACGTTCGGCAACTACCAAAAGCGGACTAGCAATGAAGATGGAAGAATACGCACCACTAGCCATACCGATAAGAAGTGCTAAGGCAAAGTTATGAATCGTAGGACCACCAATGAAATATAGAGCAAACAGCGGCAAAAGTACCGTGAGTGTCGTATTGATTGAACGCGCCAGAGTATCGTTTAAGCCGTTATTTACAACTTCGCCAAAATCAGGCGAGCTATGACGCTGTAAATTTTCACGAATACGATCGTATACTACGATAGTGTCGTTTACCGAGTACCCAAGCACCGTAAGGATAGCAACCACAAACGCAATATCTACCTCAACACCAAAGAAGTGACCGAGGGCAGCAAATACACCAAGCACCAAAATGACATCATGCACCAGGGCAACTACAGCAAGGAGGCCGTATTTCCAACTAGCAATCGGCTTGGAAACTTTACGAAACGCGTAAGCAAGGTACAAAATAATACTGAGACATACCAAGCTAATAGCCCAAATAGAACGCTGGCGAAGCTGCTGACTGACAACCGCACCAATCGTTTCAAAACTATCTTCGCGAACAGTAGCCCCGTCTTTCTCAAAGGCCGTTTTTACAGCTTTAAGGGCCTTCTGGTGCTGATCTTCCTGAAGAAAACCTGTGCGAACCAGCATTTTATTGTCACCAGATTTTTGAATGATAGTATCTTTCTCACCTAAATCTTCAAAAATCTTTTGCATCGGGGCGACATCGGGGCGATTCTTAGAGAAGGTTAGTTCCATGAGCGAACCCCCGGTAAAATCGATACCCGGCTTTAAACCCCAACCAATAACCATCGCAAGACAAATAACGACTGTAGCCGAGGCAATGGTAAGCCAAACTTTGGTATAACGGATAAAAGGAAATTTCATACTATTGTGCTCGGTGGCCTAAGAATAAAGCATTCGCCTTTTCATTAATATGGTCAAAAATGAAACGCATGATCGTACGAGTAACGGTAATCGCAGTGAACAGGTTAATAAGCGTACCAACAGCCAAGATAACGGCAAAACCTTGAATAAAGCCGCTGCCAAACCAGATCAAGAACACGCAGCTGATAAGCGCGGTAATATGGCTATCGCGAATCGATGGCCAGGAGCGTAAGAAGGCTTCTTCGGTTGCGGCTTTAAGCGTACGGCCGCCGATTAATTCTTCTTTTAGGCGCTCAAACACAAGCACGTTCGCGTCAACCGCCATACCAATCGACAAAATAAACCCGGCTATACCAGACAGCGTTAGCGTAACGCCAATCAGCCTAAAGACAGCCATGCTCAGAAGCGCGTAAAATGCCAATGAAAATACCGATAAAAGACCCGGTAAGCGGTAGTACACAATCATAAACAGCATAACCGCAATAAGTCCATAGATACCTGCGCGGAAACTCTTCGTAAGCGAATCAGCACCGAGCGTAGCGTCCACAGTTTGCTGACTTAAGAGTTCAACTGGTACAGGAAGCGCACCGGAATTAAGACGTTGCGCAAGTAACTTGGCATCGCTAAGGCTAAATCCACCGGTAATAACCGCGCTACCTGTCGTAATTGCAGCATTCACTACCGGAGCCGAAATAATTTCACCATCCAAAAATACCGCTACTGATTTACCGATATTTCGTCCGGTAATTTCACCGAATAATTTCGTCCCTGCGTCATCAAAGTTCAAACTGACCTGAATTTCACCAGTGCGCTGATCCTGAGTAACTTCGGCACGCTTAAGCTGCTTACCGGTAAGGCCGCTCGATTTCCACTGTTCAGCCGGAGGAACGATATCCGCTTTGGTTTTAGTTTTTACCAAAATACGGGCAACTTGATATTGCTTACTGATCGTCTCCCCTGTTTTATAGATCAAATGATAGCCAAACTGCGTTTCGACCGGCTCGGTAATAGTACCAACCGGCTGATCCCAAACAGCATTTTCAAACGCTGTGACCATAGTTCCTTTTTTAAAGGTACCAAGTACACCTCCGCTGGTTGCCGCTCCTGGTTCAGTAGAATATTTCTTAACCATTTCGGCAAAATTTTTGGCAGTAATTGTTTTGCGAATTTCCTGAATTTTAGCGAGGGCTTCTTCTTTGGTCTGATACTGCGGGTTGTCGCAGCGTTCAGCGCCTTTATAACAAATAAGTAGATGGGAAGCAGCTACTTCTTTTTCGCCATCTTTTTCGGCTAACTTCTTAACAATATTAAGTCCTGTCGAGCCGCTAATCGGAGCTGAACTTACTTCATTAATCTTATGAGATTTTGCCCAAGCAAAAATTTCTGGATAGAGCGTGTCGTCAATAAAACCAAGATCACCGCCCACTGCCTTAGTCGTGTCGTCTTCAGAATATTTTGTGGCGGCTTCGGCAAAATTCATCCCTTTTTGCACGGCTCTCAGCGCTTCTTTTGCCTTGGTGTCGGCGGCTTTATTAAATGCTGTTAATTGTTTAGTTTCCTCGGCAGTAAGCTCGCGGGGCGGTTCGTTATTTGCCTCTTTAAATTCCAAAACCGGTGTTTCACCGATACTCTTGATTGCCTCATTTACATCCGTAACACCCGGAAGCTCAACAATAATACGATAATCACCGCCAACTTTCGTTGTCTGGACGAGCGGTTCAGCTACTCCAAGGCCGCCGCGCACACGGCGTTCAATAACATCACGCACACCTTCCACGGAACTGGCTTTATCAGCCTCGGGGATAGCGTCGGTCTTTGCCTGATAAATTAAATGTGCGCCGCCTTGCAGATCAAGGCCTAAATTATACCCTTTATCCGGTAAGCGCGGTAAACCAAGGTTGGCTTTGGTGTTTACCCAATCTATTCCTTTATTAGCCACACTCGGAGCCGCAACAATTGCACAAAAAACAACGAGAATCAAAATACCAGCCAATCGAGACTTCACTTGGGAGCGAGTTGGCGTCTTGCTAGCGCGCATGGGTTTAACAGGCATAGGGGTTATTAATAACTAATTTCTCCAGCATCTTACTCTTTCTCGCGCATTTTGGCAAGTGGATTATACGCCCTAAAAAAGGTCTTTCTTAAGCCATTATTTAATTTTTAGAGCCCGACTTAGCTGGCGTAGCTTGGCGCTTTAAAAAAAGCTTCAATTTTTTAAAGTCAGCAACTAAAACAGATTTAAGTTTGGGGGCATACAGCGGTGCTGCAGGATGTATGGTGACAAAATAGTTTCGCCCATCTTGTTCTATGACTGTGCCGTGATTTTTAAGAACTGCTCCTACATTACCAAGTACGGCGAGTGCTGCCACGCGCCCTAAGAGCACAATCACTTTAGGCTCGATAATTGCCAATTGTTTTTCTAAATGCACTTTACCATGAACAATATCCTCGGGAGTGGGTGTTACATACTCTGGCAAATACTTCACCGGACTGGTTATAAAGACTTCTTCGGTAGTAAGCCCAAGTTCGCCAATGAGGTCGCGCAACACTTTTCCGGAGCGACCGATAAACGGCCTGCCCGTGATCGCTTCTTGCTTACCGGGCGCCTCACCCAAAAAAACTATAGCAGCGTCAGGGTTGCCTTCCCCTGGTACCGATACACCAATTTTATTTTTCTGACATATTTTGCAGCAGGCGATTTCCGCCGCTATGGCATTGAGCGATTGCTGTTTTTTTTGTATTTTAGAAGAAATTTTTACCATATCCTTAAGCCTATCAGAGTGTCACGTCAAGAGCAACCATACTTGACAGGCAGTGCCATTAATAGTATTCTTACGCGTTATTACTCCATTTGTCCGGTTAGCCTGAAGCGCATTTTACGCCTCGTGCCAACCGGAAAAATTACGGAGGTAACCATGGCAAAATATCGCCGCAGACCCCCACTTGTGGACCACTACGGCCCTAGCGGCACTCGCCGTATGGTGCCCGTGCCCTTTGGAAAGAAGGCTGACGCAGCCCCCGGCAACAATCCAGACGCCCTTACCCTACCAACACCGCCGGCGGCGCCACCGGTTCTGCCTGCGCAAGACGCGCTGCCACCTTCGCAGCGTGACACCCTCAAGCTCGACATCAATACCAGGAGTACTCGCCAGAGCACCTTGGTGGTCGCAGCAACAAGTGCTGGCCGCGATGCAACACCTACCCAACAGGTCACACCACTCCCTCCGCCTATTCGGCGAGTGAGTCTGGAAAAACGGTTCTATAACGTAACCGGCTTTCGCCTCGACGACACGCTCGTCGCAACAGCCTTCGGGATCATGGTTCTCTTGGGTGGTCTGGCGGTGCACCAAATATACTCCCAGCTTCGCTGATAAGGAGAAATCTCGCCTCCACCTTTTAAACGGGAGGATGGCACGTTCTCCTCCCCTATTATGGCGATGCCTATTCGTCGCTAAAATAAGGGAATTAAAAAACATCCGTGGGGATGTTTTTTAATTTTTACATTGCAGTAATTATATCAAATGCTTCATGTATGACTGGCTGCACTGAAAGTCTCACTCCCTTCTGTGCCACCAACATTTTTTTAAGCACAGCGTGCTGTTTGATCGTTTCAAGTGAAATAAGTTTGGGCAATTTTTTTACAAACTGAACACGCACAGTAATCCAAGGATTTTTTTCTTTTGTCGCTTTGGGATCATGGTATTCACTTTTTGAGTCAAGCGCGCTTGGGTCTGGCACGCCAACTTCGGCAATTTTGCCTATACCCACAACACCTGTTGGGTCTGTATTGGAATGATAGAACAAAAATAAATCCCCCACTCGCATCTCATCACGCATAAAATTGCGCGCCTGATAATTGCGCACCCCTTCCCAGATCGTTGTTCCATCACGCTTCAAATCATCAATTGAATATGCGGACGGTTCACTTTTAAGGAGCCAATATTTTTGTGCAGCCATAGTTTATTTTTTGGCCAAAAATTTTTGATGTTCGGCGCTGTTCACCATGCCGCACCGTTTATATTTAACCCCGCTGCCGCAGAAACAAACATCGTTGCGCCCAATCGTTTCTCCGGTTTCATTTTTTGGTTCACGATTAACAGCACTTGTAATTTCTCCGCCCATCGTCTTTTCAGCGCCTTGAAATTGCATATTGTTTGCAGCCATTACGCTCGGAGCAAGCTCGATACCGATACTGACTTTAAAAATCGTGTAGACTACTTCTTTTTGAATAAGGCTCAGCAACTCGTTAAACATACGGAAGGTTTCTTTTTTGTATTCGACGAGTGGATCACGCTGGCCATAGCCGCGCAGCCCGATACCGGTGCGCAGATAATCCACCGCCACCAAATGTTCGATCCATAAATTATCAATTGAACGCAGCAGCATTTGTTTTTCGATCTCCAGCACAAACTCAGCTTTGCCCGCTTTTTTGACGAGCAAATCTTCGTATTTTTGTTTTGCCAAATCAGTCAAAAAGGTTATCACCCGGGTACGTTCTTCGACCGCTTCTAATTTCTGTTCACCCCACGAACCAAACTTGAGGAGCTGTTCTTTTTCTTCCGGGAAAAATGGAAAAATAGTAGCCGCAGTCTGATAAATTTCTTGCATCTGCCAATCATGTTTGTCTTCGGCATTGGTGTGGAACGAAACAAGCTGCTCAATCTCACTTTCAATCATCTGGAAAATACGCTGCCGCAGCGCTGCTTCACCGTTCACTTCAACCTCCTGTACATCCAGGTTTGTCGCAGGGGTGGTTGCTACTACACTGGCCAAACGATCTTTTTCTTGCTTATAGCTTTTCAAAATCTGATAACGCATGCCATAAATAACTTCACGGTGACGATTCAAAACATCGTCGTATTCAAGCAAATTTTTACGCGTATCAAAATGAAAACCCTCTACTTTGCGCTGCGCCGATTCAATAAGGCGTGTGATGGTATTTTGCTCAATCGGCATATCATCCGGCACGCGGAGCGCTTCCATAGCACGCTTAAGACGTTCTCCAGCAAAGATACGCATGAGATCATCGTCGGTCGAAAGATAAAACTGCGTTTCACCCGGGTCACCCTGGCGGCCAGAACGTCCGCGGAGCTGATTATCGATACGGCGTGATTCATGGCGCTCGGTACCAATAACAAACAAACCGCCGCTGCTACGCGCCTTTTCGGCCAATTCTTTTTCTGGCGGGTTGCCGCCCATAATAATATCAACACCACGACCAGCCATGTTGGTGGCCAGTGTTACAGCGCCCGGGCGGCCAGCCTGAGCCACAATCTCACCTTCGCGTTCATGGTTCTTGGCGTTCAACATTTGGTACTGCACACCCTCTTGCTCGAGATACACGGCTAATTGTTCATTTTTTTGTACCGAGATCGTACCGATCAAAACCGGCTGACCCTTGTCTTGCAAAAGCCGAACTTGTTTGGCGATTGCCCTGAATTTAGCGTCTTCAGTTTTGTAAATACGATCAGGATGATCGACGCGCTGACTTTTTTTATTACTTGGGATAACGACAACTTCAAGCTTATATATCTTACCGAACTCTTCCGCTTCGGTTACAGCCGTACCTGTCATACCGGAGAGTTTCGTATACATGCGGAAATAATTCTGGAACGTGACCGTTGCCATCGTACGGCTCTCGCGCTGAATTTTAACGCGTTCCTGGGCTTCAATAGCCTGATGCAAGCCTTCACTGTAGCGGCGCCCCGGCATTTTGCGGCCGGTAAATTCGTCCACGATCACGACCTCGCCATTTTCTACAACATAATCGCGGTCACGCTGAAACAGCGCTCGTGCCCGGAGCGCTTGCTCCACATGATGCACCGTGGTGATACCGCCCTCAGCATAAATATTTTCAATGCCAAGCCATTGTTCCATTTTTTTAATACCCTCGTCGGTGAGCGTTGCCGAGCGGAGCTTTTCGTCTACCACATAATCTTCTGTTTTATTCAGCTGCGCAACTAAATCTGAAAAACGGTAGTACATATCCGCCGCCTCTTCGGCTGGAGCCGAAATAATGAGCGGGGTACGCGCTTCATCAATCAAAATAGAATCGACTTCGTCGACAATAGCAAAATACAATTCACGCTGCGCCCGGTCGTCGAGCGACTGCACCATGTTGTCGCGCAAATAATCAAAACCGAATTCATTGTTGGTTCCGTAGGTAATATCACACTGGTACGCAGCCGGGCGCGAGCAAGCATCCAAATAATCATACTCAACCTTAAACATTCCTTTTTGGTCTCGCTCGGCGTCCTCCGCGCTTCCTTCGGCGAGCGCCGGCGTTGCTTTGGCGAGTGCGTTATAACGATATGACACCAACTGATTTTGGATGATACCAACGCTGAGTCCTAAAAAATCATAAATTTGCCCCATCCAAACCGCGTCACGCTTGGCGAGGTAATCGTTGACCGTAACAACATGCACACCTTTACCCGCAAGCGCATTCAAATACACCGGCAGCGTTCCCGTAAGCGTCTTACCTTCCCCCGTGTGCATTTCCGCAATGTTGCCGCGATGGAGCGCAATACCACCGATCAACTGCGAATCAAAATGACGCATGCCCGTAAGGCGTTTTGACGCTTCACGAACAACTGCAAAGGCTTCCGGTAAAATATCGTCAAGTGTTTCGCCTTTAGCAAGACGGGCTTTAAACTCCGGGGTTTTGGCCTGGAGCTCAGTATTTGAAAGCGGCGCAAGCGATGCCTCGAGTTCATTAATTTTTTGAACTAATGGTTGTATTTCTTTAAGCACTTTGGCATTCGGATCGCCAAAAATTTTCGTTAAAAAAGACATAGGCAGCTAATCAGGATAGTTAAAATCTAGCTCATTTTATCATCATTCGTTGAAAAAGACAAGGCTTAGGTTAAGCCAAAAAAGACCTTTTGCTAGGCTGCAAAAGGTCTTGTTAAACTCTATTTTAGTTTTTAACCCAACCGCTTTTCTGGCGGTTTAGCGTGGAAAAGTTTGGCAATACTGTCAAAAAAGCGAAGTTTCGCTAAAAGCGCATTGAGCCACCCGGAAGTAATACAATAATACGTGGCAAACGGGGCGGTGTGGTGCACCTGATGGTGCTCAGGCGACAAAATAATTCGGTAGCGCTGCAAGAAACGTATCAGTGACGGCGGGTTGTCTTGGTGGGCCCATTTATGAATTTGATTGGTCAAAAATATAGACAAAATTAAGAACCAAACAACTTCACCGGTAAAAAAATAGCCAAACGAGCTCATTACCGGCAAATAGAAATATACTGGAATTAAGACAAACAATGATACCAAACAGTTAGTTCCGTTAACCTCCAAAAATTTATGACGGGTAATTTCCTTTTCATCAATATGGTGCGAACGGAAGGGGCGGATAAAATTTGGCCCAAAAAAAGGGATTTCTTCACTGCCAAAGGTATCGCCCAAAAAATGCACAAAACCAGAGAAAAAGTCAGCCAAAATGTAGCCAAGAATCGGCATTAAAAACGTTAAAACCAAAGCAATAAGGGTAAAATCGAAGGCGCCCACAGCTTTTATAAGCTTTAATCCCAGCAAAACCATAAAAACCGTAAATATGGCAACGGCGAAAACTTCGATGACACTATAATACCCCGGCCTGTTTTTGGTAGAAGGGTCAATATAGGCTGGCTGATAGACTTGTTTCATACGTACTGACTAATTAATTGAGAACGGATTATTTTAGCTTATTTATAGGTTTTTGTCAACCTTACCCCTCTGCAACCGGTCTTTTAGAACATGCCAAACGCTAGGAGCAACAGAGGCAATAATTATAGCACCGATTACCCAACCAATATAGCGGTCAAAATTTGGAATAACACTCCCCAGGAAATAGGCTGCGGTAGGGAGAGTTACAGCCCAAATAGTCGCTCCAACGATGTTATAAATAACAAACGATCGATACCGCATCCCGGCAACTCCCGCAACAATCGGGGCAAAGGTACGCACGATAGGCATAAAACGAGCTAACACAAGCGCTTTAGGGCCATGGACCTCATAAAACGCCCGGGCTTTTTCAACGTATGCTTTTTTAAACAATAGCGAATCTTCTTTAGTAAAAATCTTTGGCCCGACTTTTTTACCAAAAAAATATCCAAAGCTGTCCCCCAGCGTCGCACCAAGCCAAACCACCAAAATCAAAAGCGGTAAAAACAAATACCCTTGCGAAGCCAAGAACCCTGCGGTAAATAAGAGGCTATCCCCCGGCAAAAAGAAACCAATAAATAATCCTGACTCAGCAAATGTAATAGCAAAGATGCCCACGTAACCAAAGGTTTTAATGAGCATTGGCACATCGATTCCAAAATGTTGCATACCAGAAAAATTAAACACCATAAGTATACCAAAAATAATACTTCTATCAAACACAAGGGCTAAAAAATCCGTTACAGTGTTAACGGATTTTTATGTACTATTTATCTAAACGTTTGGTAAATGCAACAAGTGCTTCGAGCAGTTCTTTTATTTTGTCACGGGTATGCGCGTCGGTAACTTTGCCAGTTGCATCAATTTTTTCGTGTACCGCACTTACCATAACTTCGGGCCTATTCACGGCATGCATATTAAGGAACACAAAAGTTTGCCGAAGGTGATACTGCGCCCTAGCAGTACCCACAGTGCCGCCCGAACCGCCCATAATCGCAACCGGTTTATCGTTAAAACTATTCTGCCCATAGGGGCGTGACGCCCAATCAATTGCATTTTTTAAAACGCCCGGAATTGAATAATTATATTCAGGCGTTGAAAACAAGACTGCATCCGCGGTTTTAATTTTTTCTTTGAAAGCAACCACGTCCGCCGGCATGTTTTGTTCCATATCCTGGTTAAAAAGCGGAAACGTACCAATATCTAAAATTTCAAGCTCAACGCCTTCGGGCACTAATTCTTTGGCAGCATTCAAGAGGGCCTTATTAAAAGAATCTTTGCGCAAACTGCCAGCTATGCCGACAATTTTAAGTGGGGTGTCCATAGCAAACAGCACTTATAAAATTAATGGATATTTTGTTGCGCCCCTTCGCGCAATTGCCTAAGTATCTCACGTGCTGCAGCAGTATAGTCTGTAACGGCCAAAGCCATGATCTCGGGTTTTTCAAAGACTTCTTTGAATAAAGCAGCGTACTTTATGGTATAGTCTATTGCTTTAGCGTTCATTACCTCCACAGAGTCATCGGGCTTCATTTCAGTTAATTCGCGTATTACTAAATCCTGTACTTTTCCACGCAGTGCGTAGGCTCGTTCGCGCTCTCGCTGCTCTTCAGAAATCTGTCCGCTCGCTTTATTTTTACTTGCATCTGAAGGAGGTTGTATCGGTGCGCTATCAGGATGGTGCATACTAAAAAATATTTAAATACGACTTAGATAGCATATCATTCGATTTTATTTTTGGCAAAAAACAAAAAGTCGTTCCATCACTGGAACGACTTTTGTAGAACCTCCGGCTTACGCCAAAGTTACGTTTACTGCTTTTGGACCTTTGTCAGACTGAGCGATCTCAAAAGTTACCATTTGACCAACCTGCAAGTCGTTAAACTGCACGCCGTTCAAATCGCTAGAGTGGAAGAAAACGTCTTTCGATTCTCCTTCAGGAGCGATAAAGCCGAATCCACGATCTGTTAAGCGTTTGATTGTACCTTTCATAGTAGTAAAGATAGAGTGAATAAAGACATAAGACAATGTGTCCTAGGTAGAAATTCGACGGGATCTCTACTTGAAGACTTCTTAAGTGTTTATACTATAGCATAAAACACCACTTTTGTCAACCCCTGGCTGCCTTATATCAAAACTAAAACCATCAAAAGACCAATTAAACCAAGGGTTTGCACAATAATATGAGGGTGTTGCTTGCGGATTTCGATAGCCACAAGGCCAACCAAGGAAAGACCAAAAATGATTAAAAAGCCAATATAAATACTGCGGGAAAAAGTAAACAAACTAGCAGCCAAAGGTACGCTCTTAGCTGCAGTCAGGTATCGCGTTAGGGGTGTGGGCGAGACGATTGCCGGATTTTGCCAGGCAATAGCGTCGACCAACTTTTCGCCGCCAACGGCTTCTATACTAATCGTCGGCGGAACGATAACGCGAAAGAGTTCGTTCGGTGACGTTGAGAGTACGGTGGTGCCAGAAAAAACACCAGCTGTGTCGGTCGGTGCAAGGAGTAGTGTTTTGTCTGAAAATTCGACGCTCGCTTGCTGTACAGACCCGCTGATCGCCGCGGTAACGCGAACCTCCACTCCCCCTTCGACTGCTTTCCAGGCAACTGCGGAGCGATTAGGGTCGTATCCGAGCTTGCTTGGGGCAAACGCCACCGGTGTCGGAATTTTTGGCGACGCTGGCGGTTTTGGATTTGGAGTTTTTTGAGCACTACCCGCAACAGGCGGCGTAGTGGTTGCCGCGATCGGGCGGGCGGCGGCAATAGCTACTTTTGTATCAGGAACGGTAGCTGCTGCACTAGCTGAGCCGCTTTCCGGTGATCCAAAATGCGCCACAGCATAGGCAGTCGGGATATCGGTATACAACCCGCTCACCATACTGGTGCCGAGCTCTGCATAATCGCTATCAATCAAATTTTTATAATGTGTCGGGCTTTTGATCCACGCTGCCAGTACTTCATCGGCGTTAAAAAAACCCATTGCCAAATTTTCGCCCGCAATATGATACCTATATCCGGCTTGTTTCAAAAAATATTGGAGGTCATGATTGCCTGGCCCGGTGTGACTAAAATATTGCTGCGTCGCCATGTCCTCTGCCTTGATTTCGGCCGAACGATTGAGAATGCTTTGGGTCTTGAGTGCCGGACGGTCTTTGGTAGCACGCAAATTATTTATCAAACTGACCAGCCGACTTTGTTCCGCAGCCAAAACATCAGGCGCGACAAATGCAGGCAGCGGTACGAGTAAAATCGCACCAACAACAAAAGCTTTGATGCCAATAAACAGCAGCGAGTACGCGATCGCTCGCTTGGTATGCAAAATATGCGGATGATAATTGTTTTCCGCATGAGGGATAAAATATTTTTTGAAAGCGCGTTTCATGGCGATAGTATATACTATTTTTTGTTTCTTCGAAACAGGCAAGTATAGCGAGAATCTCCTTTACTGTCAATTAAAAAGTTTAGCGCACAAACTTTCTTTACCACCTTTTTGACAGCAAAAAGGTGGAGCCCAAAACTGCCGAGCTGATGATCATTTCGCGGCCAGTTCAGATTCATTGTCACTCACCGGCCAATGTCGCTTTGACGCGACCGTGGCCGGTGTCCTTCGGAACGTTCCAATTCATCTCGAACTGCCGAGCTCAACGCTCAAGCGCTCGGGAAGCGAATTGTTGGCCTCGTACTTCGCTAGGCTCTCCGAGCACTTGGACACGACCCGTACTGGCCCAGCGAGTTTGAACGGTGCTTTTGCAGCGACACTAATTGTTTGAGTGAAACGAGTCTTAGTGCTGCAGTGAGAACGAACCGATGGCAGTACCAACGGCGGACAGTAGCTCGGCGGCTTTGGGCTCCACCCTTTGTCCGCACAAAGGAGTGGAAAGGAAAGTTAATTAGTTATAACTCTGGTATTAGTAAAATAAAAACAATCAGTATGTACTGATTGTTTTTTAAAATATAAAATTTAATTACGCACTCATGCGCGCCTTAACAACGAGTACACTTCCATACACCATCAAAAGCCCCGCTACAAAGCGCATAGCACTCGCATCTCCCCCACCCGCTACGGGCAGCGTCTTAAACCCAAGCACAGCCTGCGGGGCAACGGGAGCTGGTACTGCGATCGGGTCTTCAATTTTTATTCCTAAAACAGCTTGAGGCGGTTCTGGTGCAGAAGGAGGAATTACTACCGGAGCTGGTGCAGCCGCCACTCCCCCGCTAGTGCCTGGCCCAACGCTAAAATTATTACCGCCGCCCACAGCAGCCGAACCCGTGGTCGCCGAAACTTCAGCGCTGGTTACTTCGGGCGAGCCGTGCGATACGGCGCGCAAGAAGTATGTCGTGTCTGGAGTTAGATCAGTAATCGTAACATGATGTTCGAGGGTGAGGGTACTGTCTTCTGTAGTGCCCAAAGCATAGCCATAGAGCGGCAAGGTGCCGGTAGCGCTGTGCGATACCGTGTCGTACACCACGCGCGAGGTCGCCGAATGGCTTGTTGTCCAGTTCAAACGAACCGACGTTGACCCAAGGACTTCGGTAGAAATATTTGACAACACCAATTCTTGATCATCAAGCGTAATCGTACAAACACTTTCTTCGCCGGCGACAATTGTTCCAGAACAACCTTCCAACGTTTTGCTATAACTATCCGGCACTGTTACTTCTACACGGAAAGTCGTACCGCCCTGTACATCCGCAATGGTAGTTGAAGCAGCGCCATCATATGTTGAACTCGATGCACCAATAACTACATCAAAAGGAAAATCGGCAACTGTTTTAGTGTCACCATTGTCGTTAATGATAACTTCATTGATGCGTAGGTTGCCGGTTGTTGGGGTTGGAGGCGGATCTGGAAATCCAACAAAACTTTGAGTTATTGTGCAAAAAACCGCACCACCCTCAACAACTTCAATAAGACCTGATCTATCACAATCTTCATCATCCTCCTCTTCACCTCCGTAAGTAACCTCATATCCCAGCAACGGCTCTGCTTTTAACGTGTAATGTCCTGAACTAGCATCAAATTCTAACTGAGGACCTCCCACTTTAATACTCTGAGAATATGTTGAGCTGGCATCGTTGTCAATAATTGTTAAAGTAGTTGTTGTATTATCTGTAGCAGGACCAACCCCTACGAGATTAGTAGAAATACTAATATGACCATCTTCAGGTCCCAGGCCTTCAAACAAAACCTGTGCCCTCGTAACACGCACTCCAATAATCGCAATTAACAAACCAAAAAATAATCCGGTTAAAAGTCTGGTAACAAATAAAATAGTTTTTTTCTGTTGCATATATGTAAAATACGTTGCACTCAGTGCAACGTAGTAATACCTTTTTTAGACCATAAAATCAATTTGTCTGTCAAGCCCCATATTATTCGAGCCCTCAGAGGAATGCGGCTAACTGGGACGAGCGGTTACGACCAGACGGTTTTTGGTGGTAAACACGGGTGTACACGTAAACAGCGTTAATTCTGGTGTAGGCGAAGGATTCAAAATTTCAACCGCGCTTGGCGGGACAACTTTACTGGCGTCTACGGTGTACGAATACATTTTGCCCTGCCACCACACTATAATTTTGTCACCCACTTCCAATTTGTCTAAATCAAAAAAAGTATTTGGGCCTGATGTATACAAATACCGATGCGCACTCAGCACCATATTGCCATATCCCCCGCTATTATCAGGGCTCGCCGTGCCCAAAATTTGCCACGCACCAGCTGCCAAACCCTTTGCTTCGTTTGGTTCATTAACCACGATCGGCATATCGACGCCAATCCGCGGAATAATAAGTCGATACGTAGTTGAGGCAGTGAATTCAGGATGCACTGCTGTAGAAGTTGTTACATCAAAGCTCAGCAGTGTACTTGTGACCACGGGCCGAACACTCGTCGCCCCTACACTTCGAAACCTTTCAGGAAGATGCAAAAAATACACCGCCCGAATAGCAAACCCAAACACAATGAGGGTTGCGCCGAGTAGATAGGTGGTGCGCGCTGAAAGAAGTTCTGTTCTTTTTTTAGCCATACGTTTATAAAAGTGTGAGAGCGTCCGTCGCGAGGCGTTTCACATCATCGGGCGCATCAAGTGCGTTAATTTCTTCAAGACTCAGCCAGCGCATTGTGGCAGCTTCGCCAGCGCGCGGGCTAAGCACATCGGTGGAAGCGCGGGCAAAATAATTAAAATCAATATGCTGATGAAACGGATTAATGTCTTCGAGCAAAATACACTGCGGCTGTTTGAGTACGCCGACGTCCTTAAAATCATAGTTACTTGGTGCCTGATACAGCTCCACATCAAGCCCGGTTTCTTCTTTTACTTCCCGCAGCGCGGCAACCTCGGGCAATTCATCACGATCAAGGTGACCGCCCGGCGGGAGCCAGATGCCCAATTTTTTATGCGGATGCAGCAGTACTTTTTTGTTATAGACAATAAAAGTTGTGGCGGTAAAGTGGCGGGTAATTTCCATACGTAAAGTAAAGCGACAAAATATACTAAAACTAATCGCTGTTTAGTAATACCACAGCTCTATTTTTAATTCAATAAAACACCTCCAATCATTGACAAATGTTGTATCTTGTGATATTTTGTGGGGTGACAAACTCGTCACCAGGAGCGTTCATGAACGACGACATCCTTACCCAAACTCCTCGGTCAACCGTCCTCGTCGTCGATGACGACCCTGATAATGCCGATATGCTCGGCTTTGCGCTTGGACACCGCCTTCCTTACAGCTTCATCGCTGTGTACGGCTATCACGAGGCGGTGGCACTTGCACAAAAGCTCGGTTCTCAGCTCGCGCTCGTGATCACCGATCTCGGACTGGCGGGCAACCATGATGGCGCGGCGTTGGTGGCGGAGCTTCACAAGGAGTACCCGTCGCTTCCGGCCATCGCCGTGACCGGCGACAGCCGCTACAAGAACTCAGGCGTTTTCATGGATGTCTTCACCAAGCCAGCCGACACCGACAAGCTCGCGCAGCTCATCACTCAGACCCTCGAGCAGCGCGCCGCGGCCTGACCTACCATCCTTTCTTTGTCTTAGGAGAAAGGCTGCCTACCCCAAGGCTGTCCTGACTCTCGCTCTGCGTATATATTTTGTACCTAGAGCGAGGACAGTCTTCTTAATAAAAATAATCCCGATGTATTTCGGGATTATTTTTTTATTTATACTTCGATATACGTCTTGTCTACATAACACCATTTCCATTCTTTACCTTCTTGATAGGCTTGCATAATGGGGTGACCACTTGCTTCAAAATGTTTGGTGGCGTGTTTATTTTTGGAAGAATCACAGCAACCAACATTTCCGCAGGATAGGCACAAGCGAAGTGCCACCCATTCGTCTCCGGTCTTGAGACAATCAGTACAACCATCCGGAGTAACCGGCGTTACAGCTTTAATTTCTGAAACGTGTTCACAGGTGGTTACCATAAAACACTCTTTAAGAATTAAATTTGAAACTTTGCACAATACTATTAAGCTCAGCCCAAATTGGTTCTTTAACGACTTCACTGACCGTCCCATCAGGGTAGTTGGCAACATTGGTAGTATGAATTGTTTCCACAATTTCAAAACACTGCGAGTTGTGGAACGTGCGGTAAGCCTTGGAAACATAGAAATTCCCAGCCCCAGCATCAATACCTTCATCGGTGTAAAACTCTACACCGTTAATAGTGACTTTATTCTTAAATCCTTTTCCGCCAGCAATTGGGCTTTGGGCCAAACAGCCATTAAGGATATCGGCAGAGCCCGAACTTACAGCCACGCCGCCATCTCGAAAATTTGTGCCAGGGTAAGCATCGGCAGAGAGTTGTACCTGGACAATCTTATTATCCATATTGGCATAATTTGGCGCCGCAAATCCTAAACCCTTAGGATAGGAAAATTCAAAGTTGTATTGGACATTCTTGTACACCTGCAAATCAGCAGCAGGCGTTGTAGTCGGTGTTTCTGGCGTAGTAACCGGGGGCTGGGCTGGTTCGACCGGCAACGGGGTACTACTGCAGCCTGCGCCTCCAATGAGAACCGCAGCAAAAAGTCCAAACAATAGTTTTTTCATATACCTGAGCTTAATGAATAATACTACTTCTGATTTTAAACATTTGGCCTGTCAAACGTTACCGATTGAAGCATGGTGTCGAGCGACTTCCATACCGCCGGCTTATCTACTTCTTTTACAGCGCTTCCCTCGGCTACATTTGTAGTATGAACAAATTCTTCAAATTCGAAGCATTCGTAATCGTTAAAAGCTCGATACAACCGAGATTCATATAAATCCTCACTGTCTTGATCAGTAACCGTAGCGGCATAAAAATCCTGGCCATTGATAACTATTTTGTTGGCAGTATCAAATGTAACCGAATCATCAGGCAAAGCAACAGTCAGGCAGCTCTTTAATTCATCAAGGGGAAGCGCTGTAACAATAAAATGTGCTTCGGCTAAATTAGTTGACGGATACTGGTCAACGGGTAATTCGTACTGCACTAATTTTTCATCTAAATTTCCCAGGGTTAAAACAGATTCTTGAGCATTTGCAGGATAATTAAAATGAAAACCATACAGAGAATTTTCATACGTTTTAGTTTCCGTATTTCCTGTTTGGGACGTATTTGTTGTAGTGCCGCAACCGGCCCCCATAAATAAAACCCCAATAACCAATGCGTAGACCGCTTTTTTCATAGCTTCGCGCTTAAGAATAATAAGTAAAGTAAGCGTACCCCCGATACCTGAAAATGTAAAGGTGTGTTTAAAAAAATAACTCCGATGGTTGAGATCGGAGTTATTAATTATTTTTTATTTTCCAGCCAACGCCTGATCAATCGCTTGTTTGATCGTAGCATATGGCTGGGCACCAACGATCGCTACACCATCAATAAAGGTAGTAGGGGTTCCATTGACACCAGCTGCCTGGCCTTCGTTCAAATCTTCCTGAACTTTGGCTGCGAATTTGTGAGAAGTAAGACAATCAGTGAATTTTGCTTTGTTAAGACCGATACCGACGCCATACTTAATCAAATTATCTTGAGAATAGTAAGCCAGATCGGACTCCGGAGCTTGGTTTTTATAGAGCCAGTCGTGGAATTCCCAGAACTTACCCTGGTCATTAGCACATTCAACAGCTTCATGCGTCAACGTTGATTCAGGTCCCAGGAAGGCAAAGCTGCGGAAATAGTATTTTACTTTACCGGTCGCAACATAGTCCTTCATAATCCCCTGCTCGGCGTCAGTAAAGTAGCGTTCGCAGAACGGGCAGCGGAAGTCAGCAAATTGAATAATGGTTACTGGAGCGTCGCTCTTACCCTTGGCTGGGAAATGACCGACACCAACGTCAACCGGACCTGTTGGTGCAGGAGCTTGACCGGTTGTATCTGTGCCCGAAGGCTGTACAGCAACCGGCTGATTTCCAGCACGGTTAGGGGTACTTCCCCCCAAAAACATCGTAAGCAAAACGATGAAACCAATCGTACAAAGCGCCATAACACCGCCGACAAGACCGACAATCATAGCGCTTTTTGGGGAAAGTTGTTCAAAAAAAGTCTTTTGGTTATCTGATTCCATAAGAAAAAGTAATAATTGAGTAGCTACGTTACATGATTCGACCTAGGCGTAAACTTTCGGGTTAATAATACCCTGGGCCAAAAGGGCCCTAAGATAATTATACCCTGAAAAGAACGAAGAGACTGTACCATATTTTTTATAGCCTGCCAACAATTGCCCCGCAGCCAACCCGCGACTAAAAAATTTTCCCAAAAAAATAACAGCTGCTACGGCGAGCACGCTTAAAGACGCTTCCGCAAGTGTGGCCGTAAAAATTTTTTGCCACGCTTCAATGGTGCCGACAATTTCCATCAGACAATATACACTTTTACCATGCTCTACCGGGCAGAGCGTAAAATGGCCATAGGTTTGCATCCGAATGCCTACACCTAAACCAATCAGCGTGACAACTAAAAAAATAGTTAGGATAAGCGAAGAAAAAAAGTGAAACAAACGCTGCTGCATACGTTATCAAATTGTACTAAAGTCATTCTTAGCATATACTAAGAATGACTAAAAAACAATATCGAGCTACACCCCTCGAAATAAAATAAACTCCGAGGTGTACTATGTAGTAGGATTTATTATTTAGCGTAGTAATCATGATCGTATGAACAAAAAAATGACGTCACTTGGCATTGCTGTGGCCGCGGTAGTGGTGCTTATGGGCGCGGGGTGCTCAAAAACTACCCCCATCGTTGACACCAACGGCACCTACACCATGGCCGAAATTGCGACCCATAAAGATGCTGCCAGCTGCTGGACAGCCGTTCGCGGTCAAGTGTACGACCTGACCACTTGGATTAATCAGCACCCGGGCGGCGCCGAAAACATCCTCAGTGTTTGCGGCAAGGACGGGACAGCTGCCTTTACCGCTCAGCATAATGGACAGCGCGAGCCGGAAAGCGAACTAACCAACTTCCATATCGGTACACTTGGCTCTTAAACAAAAAAATGGAGAAAGCCCTCTCCCAAGAAGAGCTCGAACAAATCGGTCGGGCTATGGCTGAAGAAAAAGAACGATTGCTTGCCCAAAAATAATTATTGGCTGCAACCAAAAAATGATGGTAGGATACTACCATCATTTTTTATCTAAAATTTTGATTTTTGCTGTATGAAAAAAATAACACTTATCATTCCCCTATTCCTCCTTTTTATGGGTGCTGGGTGCAGTACAAACTATTTTGACCCTGCTGCGACACCTACCAATTCACTATCCACCACTGCAACTACTCCGGCGGCTTCTGTTGCCACGGCAACCGCGACCCTTACGCTTAAAAATGGTCGCACGCTTTCCCTGACCCACCCTGATGATTACAGCCTGAGTGTAGCCGCGGAAGGCTACAAACGCCTGCGCTTCATGGCCAAGAGTCCAGACAATCGCTTGTTCGTCGGCGAGATGTTTAATGCTAATGATTCACAACAGGGGAAAATCTATGTTTTTGACGATTTTGATTTGCAGACAAAAAAATTCACCAGCGTTCACACGTATCTTTCAAACCTCCGCAACCCGCACAGTCTAACATTTTACACTGACGCAAATAATACAACCTGGCTGTATATTGCCCTCACCGACAAATTAATTCGCTATGCATATACACCCGGCGACAACGCACCGACTACAAAACCCGAAACCATTACCACATTCCCCGCGTATGGTCAGTCTGTTAAACAAGGCGGCTGGCACCTAACACGCACGATTGTTATTCATAACGACAAACTGTATATCTCAGTTGGGAGTTCGTGTAACTCGTGTGAAGAAAAAGAATCCGAACCAAACCGTGCCAGTATTTTGGTAATGAATCCGGATGGCAGTGATAGCCGCGTTTTTGCAACCGGCCTGCGCAATGCAGTTGGGCTTACGTTTGTGGGCAACGCCCTGCTTGCCACCAATAATAATGCCGATCATCTTGGCGACGATAGGCCGGCTGATACTGTGTACGAAGTATTAGAAGGCAAAAATTACGGCTGGCCGTATTGTTATGAATTTAATAAAAAAATCGAAGCTGACACAAGCAAAAAATGGACTAAGAATTTTGACTGCGGCACCGCCCCCTTGGCCGACATTGAGCTGCCCCCACACAGTGCACCGCTTGGTATCGCGTATTTTGATAAACAACTCCTAATTGCCCTGCATGGTTCGGGAAATAAAAAGTTACAAACCGGCTATGCCGTCGTGAGCGCGGGTCAAAATGGCACAGTGTCCCCGTTCTTAACCGGCTTCCAGCAAGGAACGGCGGTAACAGGACGGCCGGCCGGCATCCTGGTCAACGATGAAAAATCGTTTTTCGTAACCGATGATTTTAATGGAGCCCTGTACTATATAGAGAAAAAATAATTATTTTATGAGCTGCCGCATCTGATGGCTTTTTTAAGCACTACATTGTTTTTGCTGTAACTACGACTCCTTCAACAATAATTTTATCAGTTGCCTGAGGTATAGCACGCCCCAGCGCATCCCTCGTTTGCTTAATGACTTCAGACAACTCTGTAGGTGTTGTAGCCAATACCTCTACCCGCAAGGGATGTTCGGCGGTATACGCCTGGGGCTGGCCGTGACTGCCAAAAGCAATCTTGGCCGCTAGCACGATACTCGCTACATCAGTTTTTGCCTCCAGCGCCGTAACGGTAAAACCAAGGGGAAGTTTGTCAGGAGCGCCGTAACGATTAAAATCTTGTCCGGTTCGATCGTAATAAATAACTTCTGCCTTATGAGCATGATGGTCACCTTTCATACCGCCATTTTCAAAGGTTAGATACTTGGCCTGTGCCCCAACCTGATATTTCTCGTTCATTCGGCTGGCAACCGCATTCACAAAACGCTGTGCATTACCTTCCGGATCAGCAGGTTTAAACCACGTTGGGGCCTTAAAACCTGGGTCGGCCTGCAACTTTTCTTCAATCTGCTGAGTCGCTAAAGCAGCTGCTCCGCAGCCTTCGTGGGCATCGATTACCCGTACCCCTTTATGATGAAGCGCATCAGCAGCCGCATCAACGCTTTCCATAAGTATACCGGCTCCCGGAAGACGCACCGATCCTGGCGCAGCACGCTCATCAATACAATCGGCTTCACGTGCCTCGGCGGCTTGAAAAACAGCTTGCCGTTCTTGAGGGGCAAGCCGGTCAAATACTTCTTGCAGCGGTGAAGTTTTTTGTGTTCTTGTTTCCATCTTGGCCGCCGGTACTTCTTGTTTTGCTTCAGACACCCCCATAGACAGAGCTGCCGCTAAACCTAACTCGGCGAATCGTGGTCGACGCATATACGTATTTAAAAATAGTGTTCGATCATCTTATAAAAAAATCACTTGTACGTCAATATATAGTTTATGCTAATATGTTGTTATGAATCTTCATACTTTCGCTACTATTACCGACTCATTTCCACCAACCCCGCGTCTGCCGGTACTATTTGTCGGCCACGGAAGTCCGGCAAACGCACTTGAAGATAATGAATTTACCCGGGAATGGATCAGCGTCGGCAAACAATTACCTAAACCAAATGCGATACTCTGTATTTCGGCTCATTGGTTTACGGACGGATCATTTGTGCACGGAGCAAGGCAGCCCAAAACTATTCATGACTATTACGGATTTTCTCCCGAACTGTATGCCCTTACCTATCCCTGCCCTGGGGCACCAGAATTAGCCAAAGAAATCCAGAACACAATTACTACAACGAATATTTTGTGGGACGAAGACTGGGGACTCGATCACGGTGCTTGGGTAGTGATTCGTCATCTTTTTCCTAACGCGGATGTTCCTGTTTTTCAACTCAGTCTCGACGCTACCAAACCGCCCCAGTTTCATTATGCTCTGGCTAAAGAACTTGCCCATCTCCGGCGCAAAGGCGTTCTTATTATCGGCAGCGGGAACATCGTACATAATCTTGGACTTATTACGTTTGACGAAAATGTTAAGCCGTATGACTGGGCTATTGAGTTTGACGAACTGGCTAAAAACTATATTACTACAGGCGACCATCTGCCGCTCATCAACTACAAAAAATTAGGCGAAGCAGCTCATTTATCCATCCCAACTCCCGAACATTTTTGGCCGCTTCTCTACACACTGGCGCTCCAAGAATCAGATGAGCAAGTCACCTATTTCGCTGAGGGACTGACTTTTAAAAGTATTTCGATGAGGTCAATTATTATTGAATAGGATTTATTTTTTTAGTATACTGTAGCCATACGCTGGTTTTACGAAAAATATTTGTGCATTATGTCAGCCGACACAAACACCTTTGAAAAAATTAAACGACTCCTTAAAGAGGCCTATGCTGCCCTAGCTGATTTTATTCGCGGCGTCGCCGAAATAAAAAAAGAAGAACAAAAAATCAGCGCTGCCGCCAGTGCACGGGAAGCTGAACAAAAAATTACCAATCTTAAATCTAGAATTACTAAGTTCTAAGTTTTTTCTATGGCCCAAAAAGCTCAAAACGATCGGATCGAAAAAGTAATCGTATCACCAGAAGCCAGCCACGAAAAAAATAAAGTCGAAATTTCACCCGAAGCATACGAAGCGCAAGCGCCCGTAGCACTCCAAGAAGTTGCACAAAAAGCCAGACGCGAACAAGCTTCTTTTGAGCGCCTTATGGATAGTGATTTAATGCGCCGGAATTTAAACGATACGGAGGTACTGCAACTGGGCATTCTTAAGAAAAAAGAACAGGGACTGTGGTCAAACTTTACCGCTCGAATGAAAAAAATAAGTGAAAACTTGTTGGATGCGCTCAACGGACGAGAAAAACGGCGTTCGGAACCTGTACCGCCCGCTAAAAACACTTTGCCTAAAATTGATCCTGCTGCCCAGCGAGCTAAACTTGAAGCTGGACTGCAGCGCCTAAGCAAGGAGTACAATCTTGATTTACCGGTTATAAACCACGCGCTTAAAGAAGAGCGTGAAGCTGAAGTTGCCGCCCTTGAAGAAATTAACCGGCGTAGCGGAATTGAGAAAAAGCAATTTATCGCAGTTAGTCCAGCCGAAATTAAAAAGACGGGTATAGCCACGCACACTAAACCCCACCCCCAGACGATAGATTTTGCTAAAAGCAAGAAATACAAGCCGAGCGTGGCGGAAGAATACGCCAAACACCAAGCGCTGCGTCGCGAAAAAGAAAAGCTTACAAGCCCACGGTCAAAAGTTATTAAAAGTACCGCGAAGCCAGAAAGCGCTTTTAGCACTGAAGAACAAAAATCGTTAGACGCCGAAATAAAAAACCTCTCTCTTGAACAAGCCAAGAAATACACCGCGGAGCAAAAACAAGCACTTCGCGGCCTTATCGAACGCCGCGCCACACAAGTGCTTCAAAATGAAGAGTTGGAAAAAACACTTGATTACAGCCCGGAACAAATCGAACTTCTCTATCCCTTTTTAGACCGAGCAAAGCTAACCCCTGACGAAACTGAAGCGCTTGCTTTCTGGGAAGCACACCAAAAACTGCAGAGCGATACCAGCAGGTACGAAGCCTATCTTGCCCGCGCTGCCGATGTCGAAAATCCCGTAAACGATGGCGATCTTGAAGATATCACTCCTGAAACCCATGAAATTGCTGATGTAAAGATTGGCATGGCTACGGAAGCATCTCTTGAACATCCTGACCGCAATGAGGATAGTTCGTTTGAGGACCGCGAAAAGCAAGTTTTTGGTTTAGCTGACGGCCTGGGCGGTTATAGCGATGGAGCGATCGCTTCACGTATCTTAACTAAAATACTGAGCGAAAAAACTAAAGCGCCGAACTCACTCCTTAGTAAAAATGAAACTTTAGATCAAGCAGAACTCGCCGGCGTTGTAAAAGAAATGGAAGACGCTTTTCTGGACGCTCACAGAGAAATAAAAAATTATGCGCTTACCCACGATATCGCGTCGATGGGCACGACAGGCCTGGCACTCAAAATTAACGGGAAGCATCTGGTCGCAGCAAGCTATGGCGATAGCGGTTTATTGTCTTTTAATCCCTCGACCGGAAGTGTAGAGTGGGCACTTAAACCCGCCTCTGCAATCGATTATGCCGTACATAACCTTAAACCTGAAATGCTGAGAGAACTCGGCCTCAGCGATGCGCTCATTAAAGATTTGGAATGGATTATCGACAATGCGCACGATGCCAAAAAACTAACCTATGCCAACGGTCGACCTGTTACCCCTCAAGATAAAAAGTTCCTACTTGAAGTAGTTTTTTACCCGGGAACTTCTGATTATGCCGAAACTATAAGCAAAAATATCCGCCCAATCCTTAAAATGTTTAAACGCAACACCACAGCTAAAGCAATTGCCGGCCACTCAGACGCTCCCGAACGAGAGAATATCGATCATGTTATTCGCGAGCTTGCCCCGGGTGAAATACTTATTCCTTCATCAGACGGACTCACTGACGCCTTATCTCTCCCGCAGATTGCCGAATTCTTGCGCAAAAATCCAACACTTTCTCCGGAACAATTGGCTCAGGGCCTTAAGGATATGGCGCAAAATATGTACCACGATTCACTCGCCCATTTCAGCGCCCTCGAAAAAGACAGCCTACCAGGCACGAGCCCAGCCGAACTTCTCAAGGCCTACTTACAAGAAAAACACGCAGACCGATCTGATACATTCCGTACATCTGACAAATTTGCCGATGATATAACGGTTCAAGTAATAAAAACAACGCTCAAAAAAATCCAAAGCAAACCTCAACCAACCAAGAAAAGCAAAAAACCACCCCGCTTGCCAATCAGCCGCGTTGCGTAAAGTAAAAGAGTTCGGTTTAAAAAACCGAACTCTTTTTTTGCAGGCCCGCCCAGATTCGAACTGGGAACCTCGGTTTTGGAGACCGATGTTTTACCATTGAAACTACAGGCCCATTTTATTCTTCCAATAATTTCCTCGTACAAACGTTTTTATACGATGACAATTAGCGCACCTGACCTTACATTTTTTTATCTCTTGTCGTACAGAATCAAGCGAATGGCAATTGCGAATCATATTCGCAATTCCCATATATTTATTCTGTTCATGATCAAAATCCAGCACCCGGATATCTTCTGCTCCACAATCTACACAATTATGAGTATTGAGATACTCAACAATAAACTTTCTAAGGCATGGTGTTTGTTTCGCATTCCACACTTTCGCTTTTGCAAGATATTTAGATTTATTTTTAATGTAATGTCCCCGTCGATAGGCTGAATGGCACTCTTTGCAAAAAGAATGTCTGCGACCTTTTTCTTCATAGCGCCAGTTATATTCTTCCACTGGCTTGCTCGCACTACATTTTGAACAAAATTTGAAATCCATAGTAGTACTATTGTACTGCATATGGACTCCAAAAACAATATTTTGGAGACCGCCTTATTTTTCCAAATCCAAATCCATTTTCTTTTCAGCTGCTTCTTCTGCCACCGGCTGTGCTATAGAACGGTCGCGGGTAAACACAATTGCCAGCATAAACGACAGAAGGGCTAAAAAGTGAATTGAAGCAACCGGGATACCAATCAAGAATAGCACCAAAGCGATCAACGATGGCAGCGTAAAAGCATAGAGTCCGATCGTATAGAGCTGGCCAAAACGCCACGGGCGACCAGCAATACGGCAGACAACGAGCACAATCAACGTAACGATCAAAATACTGATAAGCTTGGCAATTACAAATCCAACATAGGTAATGACCAACACCAACAGACCGATAAACGGCAATACAGCCGGTGAAGTATAGCGGTCAAAGCGTTCGATCAACATTTGTTTGGTAAACGAAAAGTCACCAACGTTTTTCCAAAGAACCACCTGATCACGCCCTTGTTCCTTATCGTAAATTTCAAGCGCGTCTTTGGTGGCCAAAATAACCGCACCGTTCGGGCCTTGCGCTAGCTCGCGGGCGTCAAACGTAGTCGTAGCGACCGTATCAACATACAACGTTACATTTTTACCGCTTTCTTCACTTGAAACGTTATACGGATTAGCTATACCGCTTACAGACAAAACACCGTCTTGTACTGTTACATCAAAATTCGGCACTTTTGTTTCGATACTGCTTCTGACTAACCGGATAGCACCCGGCACCACCGCCACCACCGGGATGAGCGAAAAGACGCTTAAAAAAAGCGCGAGGAGAAAAAAATATCCCCAAGCCTGGGCCGGAAACAAAAACCGGGCACGGAGCCATTCAACGTTGAAGAGGCTGTTATAGAGAGAACGAAAAAAATTCATAAGTATTTTTAAAGAGATAAAAGCGAGCAAAGAGCTCGCTTTTGATCAACCCTTATTTGGTTTCTTTGTGCTCGACATGTTTCTTGTCGTGCTTGCAATACTTGGTCAGAAGTAAGCGGTTCTTGAGGGTTTTTTTATTTTTTTTGGTGAAATAGTTCGTGCGTTTGCAGACCGAACATTCCATTTTTACCAGATTATCTTGTGACATATATAAAATTACTTAACGAGCGCAGCTTCTATAAAGCGCTTCAAGTTCGAAAGCAGTGTACCACAGGGGTTAAAATTAATCAAGTAACCCAACTTAGGAGCGTTTAAAAAGTAAAATTAGGCTAAACAAAGCCAAGGCAATCAACACGATCGTACCCCCGGGAGACAAGTCGAAATAAAAGGAAACGAGTATACCGCTCACCACGGAAAACAAAGAAAAACCCTCTGCATACCAAAGCGTCTTCTTAAAACTCTTCTTCAGTTGCAAGGCGGTTACCACCGGAATGACCACGAGCGCGGAAATGAGCAGGATACCGACAATTGGGATAGCGAGCGCTACCGTCATGGCTGCGAGCAGAATAAAAATAAAATTTATCGCTTTAACCGGAATGCCGCTTACCCGAGCAGCCTCTTCATCGAACGAGATATACACCAGCTCTTTATAAAAAGAGAATAGCAACACGATAATAATAAGCCCTACTATCGCTACTAAACGCACGTCCTGCGCCGTTACCGTTACAATACTGCCGAATAAGTAGCTCAGTAAATTCACATTGAACCCATGGGCCAAACTTATCAAAACCACAGCAAGCGCCAGACCGCCTGAGAGAAAAATAGATAAAGCGGTCTCACCGTAGACTTTCTTGGTGCTACGTAATTTTTCAATCGCCAGGGCTGCCGTACCAGAAGTAGCCAGTGCAGTAATAATCGGGTTAATACCTGCCAACAGGCCGACCGCTACTCCAGCAAGTGAAACATGCGCCAGCGTATCGGCAATCAACGAATACCGTCGAAGTACCAAAAAAATACCAATGAGCGGCGCAATAATGGCAATCAGAATACCCGCCCCAAGAGCGCGTTGAATAAACGTATACTGAAAAATTTCTAAAAACATACGCCAACCTAATGATCATGCAAAATAAACTTGATGTTTTTACCGTAAAGCTGTTTGAGGTATTCGCCTTTTACAAATTCTTTCGGACTTCCGTGGTACACAAGCGTCTGGTTAATACAGGCAAGCTCCGTAGCCTCATTGGCAATTACATCAATATCGTGTGACACCAAAACAAGCGTTAGCCCGAGCGTCTGGTTTAATTTTTCAAGCAAGCGATAAAACTGTTCCTGAGTCCCCACATCAACGCCCACAGTTGGCTCATCCAAAAAAATAATCTTTGGCTCCGTAACCAGGGCACGGGCGATAAATACCCGCTGCTGTTGCCCGCCCGACAAATCCCCGATAAGCCGGTCTTTAAAATCCAACATGTCGACGTGCCGAAGTGCTTCGGCGACTTTTTTTACATCCTCGCCGGTCGACATCCGCAGCAGGCCACGCTTACCAAAACGCCCCATCGCGACAACTTCTTCTACCGTAGCGGGAAAAGTCGCTTCAAAATGGACCGCTTTCTGGGGCACATACCCCACAGATGGCCAGTCCTTAAAATCATTAAGCTCTTTACCAAACAAAAAAACACTGCCTTGAGTCGGCCGGAGCAATCCCAACATAATTTTGAGCAGTGTCGTCTTGCCGCCACCATTGGGACCAATAATGCCCAAATAATCACCCGAATGAATATTGAGTGAAATGTTCGTTAAAACCGCCTCGTTAGCCCCATAGGCAAACGAAACATTCTTTACTTCGAGTATATTTTTAGTATGATCTACTGGCATTGGAGTGCGATTCGTAAATGAGCGAGATTAAGACGCATTTCCGTGAGATATGTTTTACCGGCCGCAATCTCATCACGAGTAAGCCCTTCGAGCGGGTTCAGCACCAGCGTCTTTACACCCACTTCTTGAGCCAGCGTATCAGAAAATTTCGGACTGACCAAACTTTCAAAAAAGATATGAGTAATTTTATTTTTTCGTATGAAATCAGCTACCCCAGCCAACTGCCGAGGTGAGGGCTCGCCTTCCGGTGACAGGCCGGCAATAGGCACTTGTTGCAAACCATATGCCGCTGCCAAATAACTAAACGCGGCATGTGACGTAACAATATCGCGACGAGCACATTGTGCCAAGCCGTTTTTAAAATCAGTGTCGAGTGCATCAAGCTTCTCCAGCAGCGCTGCTGCATTCTTTTCATACATACCTGCGCGTGCCGGGTCAACAGCTATAAAACCGGCAAGAATTTCTTTGACTTCTTCCTTGACAAGCACCGGTGAAAGCCAAACATGAGGATCTTGGACTAAAGTCCCGTCTTCCATAAATTGACGGTCCGCGAGCGTGGCTCCAAGGGTAATCACCCGCGGCGAGCTGCCTGATAAAGAGCTCCGCACGTCATCGCCCCACGGCTCAAGGCCTCCCCCATTAAGAATTACCAGGTCACTTTTCTGCATTTTAACCATATCCTGAGTAGTCGGCTCATATTCATGCGGTTCTGCTCCGGCAGGTGTTATGGTATATACTTCCGCACTATTGCCGGCAATTTCGGATGCAAAAAAGTACAAGGGATAAAAAGAGGTAACCACACTCACCGCATTGTTTGACGGCGCAACCACCACATTCCGTCCAGACATATAATAGCCCGCCAAAACAATACCAGTGACGCCGATGATTACTCCGACTATTTTTTTAAGCATTTTATTTTCCATATTTTTTCTGACATTTTAAACACCAGCCGAAAAATTCAAGCGAATGGCGAATAATTTTAAACTTTTTAGTTTTTGTAATATTTTTTTCTTGGCGCTCCAAGTCATCACGAAACGAAACATCTTCAATTGACCCGCAACCAAGACACACCAGGTGGTGGTGATGGTCATTGCCATTGGCTAATTCATATAAAACGGAACGATCAGACAGGCGCACCTCATGAACAAAATTATATTTCAAAAGGGTTTCGAGCTGGCGATATACCGTGGTTTTGTTGGCAGCGATGGCGCTTGATTTTAATTTTTTAAGAATTTCCTGAACAGATACCGGCTGATGATCTTTTGACAAAATCTGAATCAGCGCACGCCGAACAGTCGTGATGCGCTCACCGTTTTCTTTAAGATTCTCGAGCAGCTCTTCAGTTGTCTTGGCCATATAACATTATTTATGCCCTTAGTATAGCACCAAATTCAGCTTTTTTCAAGCCTCACCTGTGGATAAACGCAACTTTGTTGCATTGACAACTACCCTGATGTATGGTACCACATAAGCAACTTAGTTGCATTTGGAGAAAAAGATGCGGACGTGCCAAACGTTCATTTTCCTCTGCGCTCTCGCCCTGGCCAGTCTTACACCCTTGCTGGCGTCCGCCGACGAGCACGATCACCACGAAGCGCCTGAAAAAGAAATCCACAACGGTCATACACACACGCCGGGGCAACGTGTCCATGCCGACATCAGCGGCGGGTACGCGTACGCCAGAAACGGCTTTATCGTCCCTCCCCCGCTTCGCGGCGGGCTTGAGGATGGCCACGGCGCTTGGTTCCACATCGGACTGCACCCCGCGTCCGCGGAATGGTTCGAAGCAAATTGCGGCGGAGACATCTTTAACAAAGATGACGGCAACTACAGCTGGGGCATCCACTGCGGTGTCGTATTCGCCGCAACAATCGCCGACCGTCTCCGGCTCGGGATCGGTCCGCTCATGGGCTACCATGGCGAACGGCGGATGGTGACGCTCTCAGGACAAAAACTCACCAAACCCGAAACAGGGAGCGCCTTCATCTTTGGACTCAGCCCCACCATCAGCGTACGCCTGTTCAAGCAGGTATGGCTCGGCCTGGATGTGGAGGCTGTTGTAGCTCCACCCGGGTTTCATAAGTACTGGGAATGGGAGGTAGCTCTCAAACCAGGCCTTACCTTCTCGTTCAACTAACTACGGGCACCTGCGGGTGCCCTTGTATCCAGGCTTTGGAAAAATTTTGCAGATCCTTGATACTTATTTATATATACTCTTATGAAAAAAAGTATTATTTTTATTGGACTCGTGGCTTTCGCAGCAGTAGTCTTGCCGCACACTGTCAGCGCGCGCATCCTTAGTACCGCGAGTCCAGAAGTAGACAGTCACGGCGACCATGACCACACCGAAGCGAGCAGCAGTTCTGAAGATCGATCCGATACGCATTCACACACTCAGTCACCGGGCAGCAGCGGGATCCAAGCCTACGGCACGCGCTACGTCCCCGCACCAGCCCCGGCATACACTGCCTCACGCACTGTGATGTATAGCTGGTCAACACCCTCCTCAGCACGAGGTCTGCGATCCTTTCCGCGCTACAGCGGACGCGTCGTCTACTACGGCGCATACTGGGGGTACTAAAGTATCCACACCCCACCTTGACATATGCAACTAAGTTGCATATAATAAACACGTCCTTCGATCGACCTCGAAGGTCATAGAGAACACGCGACCGCCACTACACCTGGTGGTCGCTTGTTTTTTTAACCGCAAAGCATGCTATACTATTGTATATTCGACTAGATTATTTCCTATGAAAAAAACATTGCTTTTTGTCGCAGCCCTCATTGCCTGCATAACCGCCCTCCTGCCAGCGATAAGCTTGGCGCAAGTTGGCGAGTCTGCCATAGAAGCGCCCACACCCGACACTTATTACCGTGCCCGGGTCGTAGAAATTCTGGAAAGTGGCAACATTGATGTTGACGGCGTTTCACAATTTCATCAAAAATTGCAGCTGGAGATTCTTAATGGCGACGAGAAAGGTAAAAAAATTATCATCGATCACGGGGCAACCTTTGCTATTCAGGAGTATCAAAAAGTACAGCCCGGTGAAACCGTAGTTATTACCAAACCCAGCTCGTCGCCCATTCCGGATTTTTATTACATTACCGACAAGTACCGCTTGCCAAACGTTCTCATCCTGGTCGTCATATTCTTTGGCCTCGCAATATTTTTTGGCCGGAAGCGCGGTCTCACGTCAATTATCGGACTCCTCTTTAGCGCCAGCGTAATTTTCTGGTTTCTTATTCCGCGTATCATCAGCGGGCACCCGCCGCTCGGAGCAGCTATTATTGCTGCCCTAGCCATTACCTTCCTCTCGCTTTTTCTCTCCCACGGCTTCAATCGCCGAACAACTATCGCGATGGTCAGCACCCTGCTCGCCCTCGGCGGGGCCATACTTATGGATATCGCTTTTGTCACGTTTGCCAAACTTTCTGGCACCGGCAGCGAAGAAGCATTTTATCTTCAAATCGGAACAGGGACGATTGATCTGCGCGGAGTACTCCTCGCCGGCATTCTGATCGGCGTCTTGGGCGTACTGGACGATATTACCACCGCGCAAGCTGCCACTGTTGAAGAAATTTACCTTGCCAACCCAAGCGTCAGTCTCGCACAATTATACAAAAGCGGTCTATCAGTTGGCCGCGAACATATTGCATCACTCGTGAATACGCTGGTACTTGCTTACGTTGGCGCATCGTTTCCTCTATTTCTTCTCTACAACATGCAAAAATCTACGGAGCTGTGGGTCACTCTCAATAGTAATTTTATTGCCGAAGAATTAATTCGCACCTTAGTTGGAAGTTCGGTGCTGGTACTTGCCGTACCGCTGACGACGATTTTGGCGAGCTGGTGGATGACGAGAGGATCAAGTTATCTTAATCGCAGTAAAAACGAGTATTAACAATACCCCTAAAAATAAAAATGAAGACTGTAATTTCCAGTAAATACCCGGGGATGTTAACTTAGAATTAAACAAAGCCGCAATAACTCTTTCAACTTCTGGGCCAGCAATCACGCCTTTTCTATAATCAAACCAAAGACTATTTATTTGTTGAGACTTATCAGTCAACACCTCCCAAAAAGCCCTTTTTATTTTTAAATTTATTAAACCAAAAAATAATGAAAGGATTAAACATAACCAAGAAGATAAAAATACCCAATTTATAAAACCTTTATCCTGCGGGCTTGAAAGTTGAGGAATAATTACAGAAGAAAAACCTATAAGAATAGAGGAAATCTCTATTTGGAGACGGCCAAATTTTTCAGAATAAGAATTAGTAATTTCGCGAAGGTGAACAAACTCATCCAACCAAAAGTCGGCTCGCTTTAAAAAATATTCCTTTTTAGGGTCTGATGCATTTTTTGCTAAAAAGCCCCCCTCGCTGGAATCTAATAAATTGAAGATAGACGAAAAAAAATTAAAAATTTGAACCATAAAATAATAACTTTAAACTTTTTATCCTTCCACCACCTTCTCCATCCCTTCCATCACACTCTCCCAATTCTTCACCGAATGATCACGGCCTTCTTCATTCGCAAAGCCAGTTTGTGTATAGGTAAGCGTCGTGGTGTCACCAGCACCTTCCAGCTCAAACGTGAGGTGGCTATAATTTTCGGGTACATCCGGCAACTTTGAGAAAGCGCTCCAGTACGTATATTCAAATTTCTTGTTTGGCTGAAGGGTAATAATCTTGGCTTTATCTTCGTAGGTTTGGCCACTGTACTCGCCGCGGAAAAACAAATCACTTCCTTCTTTCCAGTCGGATACAGCATTCGTGCCAAAGAGGTATTGTTTAATTTTTTCCGGGTTAACAAGTGCATCCCAAACTTTTTCAACCGGGGCATTGAAAGTAATTGTATTTGTTGCGGTAAGATCGTAGTTCATCATATATGTAATATTAAGAATAAACCCCTTCTTTAGTACTGTAACCCCCTTATTTTGTCGAGCGCTCGGCAAACTCTTTCACTTTCGGTAGCACGCGCTCCCACGTCTCCGCGGACATGCGGCAATATTTTTCGCCTTCTGGCATCACCGAAAAATCACCGTGCAAAATATGCAAACTCGTTACCCCTAAATTTTCATGAAGTTCATAGGTGATGCCGTCTTCATCAGAAAATTTCATTTTTTCACTGCGTGTGTCAGCCACAGTGTAGCGAAGCAGTTTAAGCGGCTCGAGTTTGGTAACCGTGCCTTCCACAATCACGGTACCATCTTCTGCTTTCCATTCGACCCTGTCCCCCATTCCCCACTTCGACTTGATGTGGAACATCGGTCCGCCGCTTGAAAATTCTTTCGCCCATTCGTTGGTATATTCTGGTTTCGTAAGAGCATCCCAAACACGAGTGGCTGGGGCGTTGATCTCAATGGTTTTGTCAACAAAAAGTTTTGGCATAGAAGATTAATCGAAAGTTTTAAGAAGCGCAATGTATCCTTGTTTTTTTGTTTTCATTTCTTGAATCAATTGCTGCTTTCTATCATGCGAATATTCTTCTGAATTTAACTGATTCACAAGATCAGCATCGTCATAGCTTTGAACCTTCTGTATCCAGGCGTCACGCTCTACTAAAAGCGCTTCCGTTTTTTTTCGCTTTTCTTTTGATCCGTACAAAGCCGTTACGGCTTCACTGAAACGAATCACCTGATCCGTAAAAAATTTACGCGAGGCAGTTTCAAGATATTCCTGCACCTTTGGCAAAAGACTTATTTTTTCAAATAAACCGTGTTCATCCATGGTGGTTTGCAAACGGTTCTTGGCGCGCGCACATGCTTCCGCGTAGGCGCGTACTGTCCCCGGTGAGTAGACAATAAACATTCCTTCGTCCTCGTAAAATCGACTCTTAGGATCCAAATCAGACGGGTACTCAGTGACAAACTGGTACGGAAAGCGTTCTTCCATTTTTATCGGCCGCTTGAACCCCACGCCTTCTAGAACTTCAGTAGCCTTGGCTTGGTCCGAAGCGCTGGGAAAAAGTTTAGTAAAAAATGTTTCTTCGTCGCGTGCAAGCGTTTCGTAATGCGCAGGTTTATTCGTAAACTCTCTGAAACCACTCTGCTCTAATCTGGCAAACATTTCTTCAGAACGATGTTCGATATATCCCCGGTCCACAGCCACTTTACTCTCTGGTTTCGAAAGTATTTGATATGCTTCAGCAACCTCTTTGAAACGCTTTTCATCCGAACTAGCTCCTCTATCAGGATGAAGTTCTAGGGCTTTTTGGCGATACGCTTTTTTAATTTCATCAGCATCCGCCAAAAACTCTAGGTCTAGGACGGCGTAATAATCTTTAAAAAGAGGTTTTTGTTCGGGGTTTCTGCCTTGTTCAGATGAACGACGCATAGAGCATTATACAAGAATAGATATTCATTGTACCACCAACCTATTGCTACTCTCAAGCCAAAAAAGGTTGCTTTCCGCTTTTATATTCCAGCTCCACTAGACTAAAAAGCCAAAAATTAGCCAAAATATCCCAAATACCCCTTGACAAAACACCGATTTTGTGCTAGACTCGGTTGTCGAATTATACAAGCCTTACTAGGCCAATTAATTTGATTTTGCACCTTTAAAAAATCTGAGCGGTGAATTTGGCTAATATATGTTAGTCGAGTCCACCGCTACGATTCCAAATGTTCTCCCGAAGAAGGGGGTTTTACCCATGTCCAGTCAAAACCTGAATGGTAGTCCTGACCCGCGCGAGGCGTGGGAGTTGTTGGGGTACGAAACCCCAGCAGAACAGGTCGCTCACGACTCAGACGAGGCACGCCGAATCTGTGCGATGGCTCCCGAACCGCTCACCAATGAGCGATACGAGAAGCGCGACGAGTTCCTGATCCTTCACCAACTCCGGCGCAGCTCCACACAGCAGCTGCCCCAGGTCGTCAGCAAGGTCGCTACGACCCAGCAGATGGCCCAAGTGAAGGTCAGCACGACCGCGGCGACCCAGCCCCTGCCGGTGACCACTGCGCGACGCGATCACCATGTCGAGGTGATCGAGACTCCCGCAGTCGAGAGGCTGCGGCAGGTCTTGCATGATGGCAAGACCTGCCCCATGCCCGCGGCGCTTCGCCCAACGACGGTGCTGCCTCGCGCCGAGGCACTGACGACCATCACCCCCCAGATCATCCCGATCGACCAGTTCGATCAGGGCGAGGTCTGGAATCGGAGGCACCTGGTCTCGGCCTGTGCCGTCGGGACCCTGCTGGCGGCGACAATCAGCGGCGCCATCGCACTCATCATGCGCTAGCAACGCTCTCTACACCCTCCCCACGGACGCGGCAGAGGACCTCCCACTCCGTCCGCTCTATCACTTATCTAAAATAATTTAGGCCAGTGATAGGGCGGAGTGGAAAACGCACTATGCTAAAAAACTCACCCAATGAAGGGTGAGTTTTTTAATTTCAGTTTTATACTGCCGGTTCAGGATTCGATTCTTTTTTATACGTAGCCGCAATAATTAAACAGATAGTGATAATCATGAACGCCAGGAATGAAAGAAATGGAATAGTGACAAAACCAAACCATTCAAAAAATTTCGTCGTGCACGAAACTCCAAGGGTACACGGAGCAAGGCTCTCGGGTACAATCCCGTAATACAACAAATTATGATAGATCGAAATTCCAAGCCCGGCGAGCGAGAATGGCAACGCGTAGCGAACAACCTTGGCATCTTTTTCAACAAAACCTACTAACAAAATAACCACCAGCGGATACATAGCAATACGCTGGTACCAGCACAGCAGGCACGGCGGCAATTTCATGACTTCACTAAAATATAAGCTCGTCATCATGGCCACAAATGCCTGACCAAAGGCGACATACAAAACGTTTTTTTGAATAAATTTTTTCATAGCACAGTATTTTTAAAAATACTTTTACACCACCAAGTGTACGCCACAATTATATAAATATCAAACTTAAAAATAAAAAATGACTATTTTGAGAAATAGTCATTTTCTTTAGAGCCGATGAGCGGATTTGAACCGCTGACCCCGTCCTTACCATGGACGTGCTCTACCAACTGAGCTACATCGGCATTCGTTTCCAACGTTTATTGGAGCCGCCTGTCGGGCTCGGACCGACGACCTGCTGTTTACAAAACAGCTGCTCTACCAGCTGAGCTAAGGCGGCATGGTATGTGAGTATTTTCACGACTCGTAGCGTGTGGGCAGTCAAGGATTCGAACCTTGGAAGGCTGAGCCAGCAGATTTACAGTCTGCCCCCGTTGACCGCTTGGGTAACTGCCCAAAAAGACTATAATTCCTCTATCCGGCTCTTAAAACTATCAAGTTTCTGATTTTCCGGATTGACCAGCCGAAGTTCGCTATATACTTCCGAGGCCAGTTTCTTGTCGCCAAGTAGTATAGCAACTTCAATTAATAAGTCAAGATATTTTGGATTCTTGGGCTCAAGCTCAATAGCCGATCGCAGCGCCTCGAGGGCAGCTGCCGGCTCTTTAACCTTTATAAGGAGTTCAGCAAGGTGATAAAACCGCGGCGACAAGAGGTCGTTCAGGACTACCGCTTGCTGGTAACACTCAATCGCCTCTTCAGTATTACCCTGCTGCTCGGCAATTTCACCCAGCTTCGCAAGAACACTATCGTTGTCCGGTTCGAGCTGCAGCAAAAACCGGTAGGTCTCTTTGGCTTCGGTATAATTTTCTTTGGCAAAATATGTATCGGCTAACCCGCGATATGCTGCGGCTGAGTTTTGGTTAATCTTAATTGCGGCAATAAATGACTCTTCGGCCTGCTCATAATGTTCATGATTGAGGCTATTATTTCCTTCTTGAATAAGCTGCAGTAATTTTTGTTCTTTATCGGCATCGTTAAGCTGCTCAGGTGGGTTAGCAGCTTTTTTAATTGCTTCTTCGTGATGCCACAAGCGCTCCATTTTACCAACATATACCCTGAAGCGCAGTTGCAGTTTACGCCATGGTGTTGCGAGCGGCTGCAAACGCTTGCTGAGTACGGACTGAAAATTTCGCGTCTGTTCGTCAACACGTTTGCCGATAATTTCTCGTTTCTTGCGTGCTGCCTGCTCTTCTGGAAGCCCCTGAACGTCGAGGTTAGACAACTGGGGAAAACGACGTGCAATAATGTATCCAATACCCAGCAGCGCCACAACAAAAATGACCGTCAAAAAAATAGCAAGCATAAAAAACAATTAAAACAGTGTTCTGATTTGCGCCATGATTCCATCCCAACTTTCCGGCTTTAGCGAAGCTCCACCAATCAATACCCCGCTCACTTGCGGTTGCCTAAAGTATCCCAGCACATTTTCGGGCCGTACACTTCCGCCATAGACCACACTCATCTCGCCCGTGGACACAAGAGCACGGGCAAAAGTTGCAATCAGCGTATGCATGCGCCCAGCTTCTTCAGGATCGCAGGCAAGGCCAGTTCCAATTGCCCAAACCGGTTCGTAGGCAATCACAATCGATCTGTCAGCCGGCCAAACAATACCGGTATAGGCCGCCCGAAGCTGCGCTTCGACCACTTCTACCTCCTGACCTTTTTCACGCTCAGCGGCTGTTTCGCCCACACACAAAACCGGCGTCAGCCCAGCAAGAAGGGCTGCTTCCATTTTTTGACGCACATCATGATTGGTTTCGCCGCATAAATGACGTCGTTCAGAGTGTCCGACCAAAGCATACGCTGCCCCCAGGCGTTCATACATAGGCGCCGAAATTTCGCCGGTATATCCGCCTTTATCAACCCAATGGATATTCTGAGCACCCGTCCTAACAGGCGTCTTTGCAAGCAAATTCTGAACGCCCGCCAAAGCCAAGGCGCTCGGAAACACGGCCAGCCGGAGCGTTTCCGGAACGTCACTCATGGTTTGTAAACTACGAGCTAAAGCTAGACTTTCCTCATAGTCCAAGTACATTTTCCAATTAGCCAATACATACAGTGGTCGGACAGCGTTTTCCATAGGCAAAATATTATGTGAGCATGTCGACTATTTTTTCTTTAGAGACAGTTGAAATCGCAGCAACGCGCAATTGATCGAAATCAAATAATTCCTGAGCTAATTTCTGAATCTGCCCAGCGGTTACTTTTCTGATTTTTCTAATTTTTTCTTCTTGTGTTTCAATTTTATTGGCGAAAATAAATTCTTCCGCAAACCAATTTGCCTGATTGTGGGAATCTTCCATGGTTAATGCAATGCCCCCGGCAATATTGTTCTTGGCGTCCTCCAATTCTTTTTCGGTGACTTTTTCATCTTTCATTTTTTGGAGCTGCTCTTTGATGACTTTGATCGCTTCAGCCATACGCGCCGGATCAAGCCCTGCTTGGATGTACACCGCTCCGGTATCTCGGAAGAAGGTTCCACCGCTTCTGATCATATACGCGAGCCCACGGCGTTCACGGACTTCGATAAAAAGACGCGAGCTCATTGCACCGCCAAGAATGGTCGACAAAACATCAAGCACGTCTTCTTGCTTGCTGTTATACGCCAGACCCGGGAAACCGAGCATAATCTGCGACTGATCGACTTTTTTCTGGTGCACATGCACACGCTCAGCGATCGGCAGCTTCTTTTTAAAATACTCAATTTTTTCAAAATCCTTTTTGTAATACTTTAAACTAAACGCACCTTTAGGTGCTTCTTTGGTTGCAAAGTGTTTTGGCAGGACTGCCTTAATTTTTTTGCGATCAACCTCGCCCGCGACGACCACCACCATATTCTTGGGTGAATAGTGCTTCTGATAGTATTCCCAAAGCTCTTCACGGGTGACGCCACGGACCGTTCTCTCGCTGCCGCCAATCTCGCGGCCGAGCGGCGTATCGCCAAAAAGCAGTGACTCAAAAATATTTTCAATATCCATGAGCGGATTATCTTTGTACATGCGAAGTTCTTCCACAATCGCACCCTTCTCTTTTTCTACTTCTTCTTTTACAAACTGCGAATTATAGAGCATGTCCGACAAAATATCATACGCAACCGTTTGCTTGTTACCGGCAATTTTAATGTAGTAGCCCGTGTATTCTTTACTGGTAAAAGCATTGTACTGTGAACCGTACGAATCAAGCGCGCGCGAAATATCAAGTGTGGTGGGGCGCTTGATCGTTCCTTTGAACATGAGATGCTCTACAAAATGCGAACAACCCAAAATACGCGGATCTTCATAGCGCGAACCAACCGGAAACATGGCTAACACCGTAGTCGCCTTGGTACCTTTAACAGGAACAGTTATGAGCGTAATGCCATTTTTAAGCGTGGAAACGTGGTACATACAGTTTTAGAACTTAGCTTGTAAATATGCAGTCAGATCACTCATCGCAACACGCTCCTGCTCCATAGTATCGCGATCGCGTACCGTTACTTTTTTATCTTCCAAAGAATCAAAATCAACAGTTACACAATACGGCGTACCAATTTCGTCCTGACGGCGATAGCGCTTACCAATGCTTTGCGTCTCATCATAATCAACTGTAAAATGTTTACGCAATTCTTTAGCCAAACCTTTGGCAACCGAGGACAATTCTTCTTTTTTGGACAGCGGCAAAATAGCCACTTTGATTGGTGCCAGATGTTTTGGAAATTTCATCACGATACGCATATCCGTCTCGCCTTCGGTGGCGGTTGGCGCAGCTTCTTCGCGGTACGCTTCAAGGAGACAAACAAGCAACATGCGATCAATACCAAACGTCGGCTCAATCACGTGCGGCAAAAACTTCTCGTTCGTTTCGGGGTCTTGGTAGGTCAAATCCTGACCGCTCATAGTCTGGTGGCGCTGCATATCAAAATCAGTACGGTAGGCAATACCGTGCAATTCTTTTACGCCAAATGGATATTTGTATTCGATATCCATCGTGCGCTTACTGTAGTGGGCTCGTTCGCCATCGGGGATCTCGTGCCAAACCAAATTATCCATGTTAATCTGCATGACATCTTTCCACCAACGTTTAATTTCCGAGAGCCACATTTCAAATAATTGTTCCCAGTCGCTTGGCCGAATAAAATATTCAAACTCACCGATTTCAAACTCACGGGTGCGGAAAATAAAATTACCGGGAGTAATTTCGTTACGGAAATTTTTACCGATCTGGGCAATACCAAATGGCAAGCGGCGGCGCGTGGCTTGAACAACATTTTTGAAGTTCACAAACATTCCGGCAGCTGTTTCCGGGCGGAGATAGGCCACTGACTGCGTATCTTCGGTTACACCCAAATATGTTTTGAACATGAGGTTAAAGCTCTTTGGCGCAGTGAGTTTGCCGCCGCAATCCGGACAATCAATTTCACTAATCGACAAGGCTTTCTCTTTGTCATACTCTGGCTCGAGCGCTTTAGCTTCGAGCAGATGATCTTCGCGAAAACGATGGTGGCAGCTCTTACATTCGACCAAAAGATCGCTAAAATTCTGAAGATGCCCCGAAGCTTCCCAAACTTTTGGGTTCATAATAATCGCCGTGTCCATAGGGACCATGTCATCGCGCTCCTGCACAAAAAATTTCCACCAAGCGGCTTTAATGTTTTGTTTTAACTGATGACCAAGCGGGCCATAGTCCCAACTATTGGCCAGTCCGCCATATATTTCCGACCCCGGAAAGATAAACCCGCGGCGTTTACACAGTGAAATTATTTTTTCCATTACATTTTCTTTCTCGTGAGCTTCAGGCATACTAAAATTATTAAACCGTTGTTATATCTTTTTCTTTAGCTGCACCAAGTGCGTCAATTTTTTCGTTATATTCTTTGACAACTTTATCCAACGCTTCCTGTAAACTATATTTATCATCTTCGGTAATATTCTTTTCCTTTTCTTCGCTTGCGATCATGCCACGAATATCTTCACGAACTTTGCGTACCGAAATTTTAGCCTGCTCAATTTTTTGGTGTAACACTTTAACGAGTTCGGCGCGGCGATCACTGGTAAGCTCGGGAAGTGAAAGGCGGATAAGGCGCCCATCATTGACTGGATTAATCCCGAGTCCAGAGTCACGTATTCCTTTTTCAACAGCGGCAAGAAGCCCTTTGTCCCACGGTTCAATCGTGAGTGTTTTAGCGTCAGCGACCGTGATTGAAGCCGTGCCCTTAAGCTGTTGGCTCGTACCATACGCCTCGACCATGATATTTTCAACAATGGCTGTAGACGCGCGACCAGTACGGAGCGCCGTGATATCGGTCTTAAAAAATTCGACCACGTCTTCAAAATCCTTTTTAAAATCGGTAATATTCATATCTATATTAGTTAGCTGTAGTGAAGCCCATAAGGAGCATATTTGGCTGGCTGGGATTAATAACGATCCCAACGGGGATAGTGTTGGTGGGCAGTTTCTTGGTGACCCATTGTTTACCTCCGTCGGTCGAACGGTAGAACGTAGAGCGAACATTAGCGTTTTTATCGCCTAAAATGGTGCCCGTATAATATACTTCGTTCTCATTGGCCGGATTGACCGCGAAGGCATAAATATTAACACTTCCCGGCGGAGTAATCAACTTGAGGTCAGTCCAGCTGGCCCCGGCGTCGTCTGAGCGCAGGATGCCATATTTAGAGATCCAGAACAAGCTATTGCGTCGACTCGGATTAATTATCAAGCGATAAAATTGCGTACTGCCCGTAAAAGCATTGAGTCCAGCGCTCACATTAGACCACGTCGTGCCTCGATCATCCGAGCGAAAAAGTCCGTCTTTGTACGTAGCCACATACATTCGCCCTGGAGTGCCGGTATCAACCACCAAATCTTCCACATTAACCCCAAAGCGTTTTACAACACGCCAACTTGCCCCCGAATCACTGCTCATCAGAATATCGCCGCCAACTAAAGCACCATAAATAATATTTGAATTTTGCACATCAGCCGCGATCGCGACTAAGCGCTGATCAGGCCTTCCTTCCGTATACACGGTTTGCCAGCTGCGACTGCAGTCTGTTGTTTTATAAATCGACGGCCCGTCAGTGACAAAAATCGTACACTTGTCGCGCCGATCAACAGCTACGCCATAAATATACTTGCCCGCGAGCTGAGTCGCTGCCTGCCAGGTGTCGCCATTGTTGTAGGTATAAAAAAGTCCTTGTCCGCGCGTACCGACATACAGGGAATTGGGGTCGTTCGGATCAGTAAAGAGACGATACACCTTGAGGGTCGCAATGCTTTTAACTCCCTCCGCTGTCGGGTAGGCCGTCACCGCTTTCCAGCTATCAGCTTTATCTTCAGACCGGTATACGCCCATCGGGCCTGCAGCGCTGCTCCCGAATTGTATACACCCGGCACCCATGGTAATAACTGCCGCAAAAAGAGCGATTAAAAATCCTATTTTTTTAGCCATACTAAGAAAATATTATGTGAGGAGTATTTTTAAAAATCTATAATTGCCTGTTCCATCACAAGGCGGGGCTGTACGTTGCGAATCAAAAGTTTTTTAGCCTCTTCCAGCCGATCAATCACGGCGACGATCTGCTCTGGCGCATGACCAGTACCCTTTTCAAGTTCGGGAACAAATTGTTGCCACAAAGAGGTGCCACTTGTTACCAGGCGCAAAACTTCGTGCCACAGCGCAATCCAGACATCAAGCGCAGCAGCCATTTTTTCTCGCCCTCGCACGCCGTCGTCTTTGGTTTGTAATAAATTTTCAATTCGGGCTATTTTAGCGTACAAGGGCCGGTCAATCATGTCACCCCATCGTTTGCACTCTTCAACCCAAGCTTCATAGGCTCCCGCTTCTGTTGCCAGCTGCACAGCACGTCCCGGACGACCCGCGGCCAGTGCTGTTATTTCGGGAATTCGAGCCTTTTCAATCGATACATTTTGTAAAAGCTCAGTAATTTCTGCATCTGATGCGAGCGAACAATAAAATATTTGAACACGCGAGCGAATCGTCGGAAGCAAAGCTTGCTCATCAGCAGTAAGTAAAAAAACGACACTTTTTTCAGCAGGTTCTTCCAGGGTTTTTAAAAGGGCATTGCTCGCTTCGGTATTTAGCAGCTCTGCTTCATCAATAATAATCACCCGGTACCCACCGAGCCACGCACGACTTTGTAAGCGTTCTCGTAAAGAGCGCGCCTCGCTGACGCTAATTTCTTTGTGTAATTTACCCGTTTTTTCATCTTCGGAACGTTCAATATATGAAAAATCTGGGTGCGCCCGAAGCTGTTTCTCGGACACGTTAAGAAGCTGCCGAGCAAGTGTTTCGGCCAAGGTTCGCTTGCCTATGCCCGCGGGCCCAACCAAACAATAGGCATGGTGCAAAATGCCATTTGCGGCGGCATTTTCGAAGTACTTTCGGATTGTTGCATTGCCAAATATCACACCCAAAGTATACCAAACAGAAGGCTTAATTGCAATGCAACTACCTAAAAAAGTGAAGTAAAAATTTTCCAGGTTTGTTCTGCTGTTTGCCTCCACGAAAAACGCTTGGCTTGGAGGAGTCCATCCGCAGTCATCTGCCCCGAAACCCGGGTGTTCACTAAAATTTTTTCGATTGCTGCTGCCAGCGCTTCCAGACTACCCGGATCAACATATTTTGCCGCGTTTCCGCCCACCTCTTCAAGCGCTGAACCGGTAGCGGTAATAACCGGGCAACCTGAGGCCATAGCCTCTAAAACCGGAATACCAAAACCTTCATAATGTGACGGGAAAACAAACGCCTTGGCTCGATTATACAAAAGCACCAAATCATCATCCCAAACATACCCGGGGCGAATAATACTGTTCTTATACTTACTCCGTTCAATTGCCGCTGCGACATCAGCATACCCAACCCCCGGCTTCCCTACCAACACAAGCTGCACTTCCGATGCCGGGTAGCGCTCACGAAACAAACTAAATGCTTCCACGATACTTCGTGTATTCTTTTTTTCTTCGAGCCGTCCAACACTGAGGATAAAGGGCTTATTGCCGGTTGTTGCCTTTAACCACACTTCTTGTTCGTGGGTAAGGTTTTCTACCGTGCGGTAGCGCTGACTGTTAAACGCCAGGGGCACCACGCGAATTTTCGATTCATACGCGAGTCCGTAATACTTCAAAATCTCGCGCTTATTAAAATTCGTTGAAGTAATAATAATTTTTGACCACCAGACCACCAGCCAGTTCATGACTTTTAGATACTGCCTGCCCCAAAAATTATACGCTTTGGGAAACGGGATAAACGAGCTATCATGCAGCATCGCGACCGTATTTTTAGGGGTAATAAATGGCACAAGCTGGGCTGGCGCAAAAAAAACGGTTGGTGGTCGGCGCCACAATTCCAAAGCTAAACGCACTTGACTCCATCCTTTTTTAGGCGGCCAAGTTAAAATCTTTTCTTCCCAGTGGGTGGGTAAATTTTTAAGGTCGCCCCCGAGCGGTTTATTGGTATACAAAACCACCCGCACGTCTGGCGGGATTATTTTTTTGAGTTCCTGAATGAGCTGAAAACAATATTCCTCAACGCCTGTTCGGTCTGGCTTGTTGGCATGCGAAGCTTCAATTCCAATAAACATATACTTAGTTATACCTTAACCCGCCAGTTACCTGTAGTATGAAACAATGCTTAAAAAAGTTCAATCACTCAGCGAGGATTGAACTTTAAAAAATTTATTTTGTTGCCAGAATACTTCGTTTATAACTTTCCAAGTTCTCAAGCGCAATACCCGTGCCTTTGACGACACACAGGAGCGGCTCGTCGGCAATATATGTCGGCACACCCGTTTCGCGCGCTACCAGCTCGTCGATATTACGCAGCATCGATGAACCGCCTGACATAATAATACCTTTATCCATAACATCTGCAGAGAGTTCCGGCGGTGTGGCGTGAAGCACTTCCTTGACCGCATCAATAAGGTGTTCCAAATCATGCTGCAAAGCCTCGGTGGTATCGTCGCTTGTTACCGAAACAATGCGCGGCAAACCGCTAATCATGTCGCGGCCTTTAATTTCAACGCTCAGCGGCTTATCCATAATGAGGGCAGAACCAACGGCAATTTTTATTTCTTCAGCGGTATGTTCGCCGATCGCTAAATTATATTTGTGGCGAACGTACTCGGCAATTGCTTCATCAAATTTGTTGCCGCCAATACGGACTGATCCCCACGCCACAATACCACCGAGCGATATAACGGCAATTTCGGCTGTGCCGCCGCCAATATCAATGATCATGTGTCCCGATGCCGCACCAATTGGAATGTCTGCTCCGATTGCGGCCACAATCGGCTCTTTAATAATGTAAGCAGCGCGAGCGCCAGCTGCAATTGTTGCATCAATCACTGCGCGGCGTTCGGTAGAGGTAATACCACCCGGCACCGCCACCATAACTTCCGGACGAAACAAACGAACACCGCCAAGCGCCTTATTAATAAAGTAACGAATCATCGCTTCGGTTGTATGATAGTTGGCAATGACACCGTTCTTAAGCGGACGCTCGGCAATAATCGTGTCCGGCGTGCGGCCGATCATATCTTTGGCATCAAGCCCGACAGCCAACACCTTACCATCAGCCTTAGAAATAGCTACCACGCTTGGCTCGTTCACCACAATCCCCTTTTTAGGGATGTACACCAAAACATTCTTAGTTCCAAGGTCAATACCAATTTTCTTTATAAACATATCATTCCTTAAAACATGAAAAACGTTTCGGGTTTAGGGCTGCATTGTAACTGTAAATTTCCGATCGACGGTTAAATCAGTAGTCAGGTCGTAGCGCGCATCGCCGTGGTTTTTAGGCACTTCTCCGGGGACAGCTGATTGTACGTTTCTACCAAAATAGCCTGTGAGTGTCAAACCAGTATCAATCGTTCCAAGCTGTTTTTGAGCATAGAGCGTATAGGTACCGTTTCCAACCATGCTGCCAATAGCTGCTGGCAGCAGATACTGAAAACGAAGTTCGGCAGTTGATTTCGGCTCAACTAAAAGCGGAGCACCAAACCAGGTTCGACCATTTTCGACTCCCGTATCAGCAGTCGAAGTGGTCATAGTTATACCCCTTGAAGAAACACTTGTAACATTCAGAAGTTTGCTTCCTTCCGGCACGAAAATACGGGCATACGTTTGATAGCGACTCGTTCGCCAGTTTATAACACCTGTATGGTTGTACACCATACTCGCCGTTGCCATGACCCGGTTGGTCGAAGTGGCCATAACGGTATAGTTTAAGTGACGCTTCATAACGACGTCGGTCTTCAATGAGGCCAAGTTAGCGTCGGCCCAGAGTATATAGTCCCCTTCTGTTTCGGCCATACGACCGGTAATACCTCGCTTATCAAGCGCTGCTTGGATACTTGGATCCAGCGAATAAGCCATGAGCTGTTTTTCAGCTACCATTTTTTCAAGCAAAGCAAGGTAGTCACTCAAATGCGTTACAGCAGTTATTTTCAAACGATCGATCAGAACGGGACCTAAGTCGCTCAGAATTTTTTTACGCTCATCAAAATCTTTTCCATTTTCGGCATACCCATATTCAACTTCATATTCAAGCTTTTCAGTAAAATTACTGCTGTCAAAAACTTCGCCATCGACCGTAATAGGCCCGGTCAATTTTAAAATATTTTCAACCAGCGTTGGGGTAAAACCAATAATTCCTTTAATATCCTTAGCTGCGATCCCTTGCTCTTTTACATACAGATCAAGCGATTTCTGACTTGAAAGCACAAAATCCGGAGACCAATTGCTATCACGAAAATTCCACCGTTCGACACGTAAATAGTCTTTCATGGGTTTCGGCGGAATGGAAGGAAAATTCTGAGGAGCCAGATTATCGAGAATCTCCGTTCCCTCAATTTTTAAAATATGCGGGACAGCCCGATCGACAGTAACAACTCCATACGCTCCGATAAAGCCGCCACCCGGGCGAAGCTCTGTGTTATTCAAAAAAACCAAGAGATATGTTTGAGGACCGCCAAACCCAAGCGCTGTCTGAATAAGCGCTGTTTCGTTGTCATTATGAGTGACATGCGAAGCGACCTGTTCAACAACAACTTGTTTTACATAATCAGATTTTCGCGCCTGCCACAGTACCGCTGCGGCGACAAGCAGCACTGCTAAAGCGATACAAAGACCTATAAAAACTTTTTTGAGCATACCAGTGCACATTACATTTAACCTAAACGTTTTTTAGTTGAAACATTAAAACCAAGATATTTCCCAAACATCAAATGAGTAACCGCATCAATGCAGGGCAGCGACGAAAATAACACCAGCGATACCGGCAGGAGCACCCACTGCATAAGCATGTACACATACTTATACGGGTGATGGTGTTTGGGGCGTGAGGGTAAAATAAGCATACTCATAATTGCCGAGACAATAAGCCCAGCCATAGCCAGCGTCATCAAATTTTCTAACACATGGGGTGTATTAAAAAATAAAGTACTCTGCCTGACTTCACCGCTCGCGAGCCATAACGGCAGTTTGCCAAGCACAGTAATCAAAAGCGCTACAACTGCCCAGCTCCATTTGCCTTCAAGCTCATGAAAAAGCATAACGGTTTTCTTGAAGCGAGAAATTTCTGGATGCTTTTTAAACTCCCAGAGTAAAAAAGGAATATTTTCCGTGCCCCATGCCCAGCGGCGCTGTTGAAAATATAAATTTTTAAGACTTTTCCACGGGCTCTCATCCCGAACAGTATCCATCGAAACAGGGATATAGAGCGGCGTCACTTCGTAGTCAGCCCCGTAATGTAGCCAGCATTGAAAAAAAATACGAGAATCTTCGCTGACAATATTTTTAGCATGACCGCCCACGTCAACAATCGCCTGAAAACTCATGCTGTGCGATGAAAAGGTTACCAAATTATCAAGCCGCGACAAACTAAAGAGCATCCAGAAACTCGTCCCAAGCGCCATGATGCGTAAAATCGCCGGCGAATCCCACATGTTATTGTTGTAGAGTGTGACGGGTTGAAAAGAACTGCGGGTCGGCCGCGGATGACGACAATACATGTACGTCAAATGAGCAAAATATTCCGGATGCACAATTGTGTCGACATCAAAAACTGAAGCGATGATATCACTATAACTCCACCCCTGCTCATCGGCAAATTTTTGAAACTGCTTTTCAGCGTAATGAATATTAGAACCCTTACCCGGGATTTCACCGACTAAACCATCGGGGTGCGTATAAAAAATTAGCTGAGCAAAAACATCCCGGTAGGCGGCGGCAATTTTTTCCTGGAGCGCCGTCCAGTGCGCCTGTTGCCGTGCTTCACCTGAAATAACTACGTGCAGCTGCTTGTCGGGGAAATGCGAATGAGCCAGGGCTTGCAATGTTTCCTTTACAACCGCCCATTCTTCGTTGTAAACAGGTAAAAAAACAACGTTCTTTTTTTCCTGCCACTGAGGGAACTCGGTAGTAAGGCGCGCGAGCCAATCGACTTTGATTGCACGCCTAAACCGGAGCCATGAGAGAATGAGATAAAAAGAAAAATAGAGCACCCGCAGCACCCAATATACATCAAAGATAAGAATGGCGTAGATCATCCAGAGCGGTCTAAAAAGAGCTAAAAAAACACTCACGAAGAGAGTGAGCCAAATTAGAGCACCTGGCAAAATTTCATACAACCGATATCGTTGATACGCAGATAACATAGACGCCTAGAGATGAATACAAAATGTATTCGCTTTACCGAATATAAGGTTCTTTCGTGCCAACATTAGGAAGCGCACTATACTTCGCAACAATGTATTGAGGCTCACCCGCCGCCCGAAGCGCTTCGCCGGCAGCAGCCGGATCATTATTCATTGTCGTTAGGGCCGGAATCCTCAGGGCCAGAACGAGCATATTAACTGTAGTAACAGCGATACGGTCCGACGTAAAGCCAGCCTTGCCAACTAACACCATAATTCCTTTGAGCGAAGCAAGGGTTTCCCCTTTGGCCGCAACGGCTTCAATCACCGCAGCCAATAAGCTGCTAAATTGAGCGCGAGGAAAATACCCCTCTTCCCAAGAGACTGTGTCATAAGATGTATAAAAATGATACTTTTCCCGTTCTGACGGATCAATAAATAGGTACATAGACTAATTCAACTGATAGCTATCGACAATCATAACATGCTTACTCTCAAAAAGAGCATACAAAAACACATCGCCAATTTCGCGCCGTTCACTAAATTCCTTTTCTTCCATAAGGGTATAACGAATCGGCTGGCCGAGCTTCTTTTCAAAATCCTTAATAACTTTGGCCAGAGGCCCGATTTTGAATTCCCCAACCAATAAAATATCCGTACCTGTCCGTGTCTCGTTGGTAAATAAACCGGTAAGTAAAAAAAGCTTTAAGTTGCCAGCGCGCTTTTTAATTTCTTCAATAAATACCTGCTCTTCCAAAAGCTGACCTTTACTAAGGAGCGCTTTAAGCTCTGGATACAAAATAAAACTGGTTTGGAGCTGGTAAAACTTAGACCGCTCCGTGCTTGTTTCTTCATCATGCTCGACAATACCCGCGTCGACCTGAGCAATAACACCAATATGCTCTAAATTAGCAATTTCACGACGCACAGCATTAAGCTGCACTTCCGCTAGGCGTGACAGTTCGCGTAAATAGAATGCTTTTTGGGGAGAGCGGAAAAAAATTTGCAGTAACTTAAGCCGCGTCTTTGAACCAAAAAAGTGTTCAAGCATAGAAAAAGAAAGTGAAATAGCTAGACGTACGCTACTCGTTATAGTATACTTTTAAGGTAACTAAAAGTCAAAGCTATGGATCAGGTACTCCAACTCAACGAGTTCTTTGTTGAAGGCGGCGATCAAGGCACTTCGCATGTACTTTTGCACATCACCGAGCCGTCTACTCCCGAAGAAAAAGAGAAGGGTTATTTTTTTGCTGTCTGCGAAATAAATCACTCTGATAGCGCCGCCATTGCCCGCTTCCAAAAAATAATTAGCGAAATCGAGAATCGTTATTACGAAGTTTCAGACACGCCTGACCAAACCGCTCTTGAAATAATCCTTGAAAAAGTTAATCAAGAAAATCTATCTCTCACTAGCTCCGACGCTCAATTTCATGCGACTATTGGCGTTATTCGTAATACGGAAATTATCTTTGCCTTTGCCGGAAAACCAGAAGCGCTTCTTTTTTATCGCAACAAAGAAGACCACTACCAAAAAATGAACCTGGCAGCTGAAAATCGCCCCGAAAATGAAGTCAGCACCGAAAATTCCCCGCTCTTTCCTCAGGTTATTCAGGGTAAGATTGGGCCAAATGACTATTTATTCGTGGCCACTCCGCACATTATCGACTACTTCAGTCATGATCGATTACAAAAAATAATTACTACCCGCCCCGCCCGCCAAAGTGCCGAACATTTAGGCCGCGTGCTGCGCGAATTGCAAAACAACCTCTCGTTTGGCGGACTTATCATTCATCTCGGAAAAAAGGAAGAGCTCCCCGCCACAGTTGCGGTCAAAAAAACACGCCCCTCCCATGGTTCTTCAGCGCATTCATTAACCAGTTTTTTTTCAACAGAAAAAAATACTGCCTCGACCCTTTCGTCATCACTCTGGCCAGCCTTAAACGATAAAATTAAAGCTGCAACCGATAAATTATCCGCTTCAAAATCACCGGCGCCTGCGATCAAAGAAACACCTGTTCGAAATTCGCAATTCCCGGCAGCGGAAATTAATGCTACACATGTTCGCCCGCATCAGAGCGCAGCACCGTCCAAAGCTGTTAGCCCAGACGCCCGACTCTTTTTACTTAAAGCACTCCGCATTATTGCCCAAGGCGGACTTTACTTAGGTAAAGCGATTATCTGGCTTGCACTCACGCTCTGGTCTATTGTAAGCGGCTTCTTCCGATTTTTAATCATGGTATTTTTTGCCGCTACCAACTATCAGGGAAGGCGCCGCAATATCGTCGATAACTGGACGCGCGAATGGCATAGTCACCGCGAGAATTTTAAAAGTCTTTCTATAGTTACCAAACTCATGCTCGGAGCATCACTTGCGCTGGTAGTTATTTTTATTGGCAGCATCTTTTATGTTCGCTTTGAACAAAAGAAAGCCGCTACAGCCAAGGCCTATGCAGACAGCGTACAAACTATAAAAGACAAAATTAACGAAGCAGAGAGTGCTCTTATCTACAAAGATGAGACAGGAGCACAAAATACGCTTTCAATTGCTGTTGCAACGCTCAGCACACTCCCGTGCAAAACTCCTGAGCAAAAAAATAACTGTGATACGCTTCAGGCAAGCATCCAAGGAACACTGAATAAACTCAACAAAATCACTACAGTCCAAACTCAAAAAATCGCCAGCTGGGATACTGGCACTAGCCCTCTCACTGGCGTCGTTCGAGTTAAAAATAAATTTATTGCTTACTCGGCAACAAGCGCTTCACTTTTTGTATACGACATGCTAACCAAGCAAGCCAGTGTCGTACCGACAAACTTTACGACACCAGGAATAATCTCGGGGGCCGTACCAAAAGAAAATAGCTATGTCGCCCTCATAACCAGCGATAAAAGCGTTCTTGAAGTTAACCCTGACGACCTTGCAGTCAAAAAAGTTGACCTAACCCTTCCCGACGATCAAACAAAGCTCGACAGCACCGTTATCTATAACGGACGCTTGTATGCCCTTGATGGCACGAAGCACCAAATTTATCGCTACGAACCAATCAAAACCGGTTTTGCTATTGGCCGGCCGTGGCTCAAAGACGCTGCCAGCACCCTTGAAGGAGTCACCGATATCACTATTGATGGCGACATTTTTGCCCTCAAGGATACCGGGCAAATTATTAAATTAACCGCCGGCGTCCAGCAAACTTTTACAGCCCAGGCGTTATCGCCAACCATTGGCAAAAAGGCACGTATTTGGACCTATACCGATCTTACGTATCTTTATATTCTTGACCCGGATAACAAGCGCTTCATTATCTTCGATAAAAATGGCGCGCTCAAAGCACAAATTCCTATTAGTGATCTTGGCGCAGCAAGCGATCTTATAGTCGATGAAGCAAATAAAATCGCGTATATTATAGACCAGAACACCTTGTATTCGCTTGCTCTTCCGCTTTAAATAAAAACAGCTCCCAATAAACGAGAGCTGTTTTTTTATTTTTGTAGAGCTTATTTGAGGGTAACTTTACCACCAGCTTCTTCGATTTTCTTTTTCATTGTTTCAGCTTCTTCTTTCTTAACACCTTCTTTAATAAGTTTTGGAGCACCGTCTACGAGGCCTTTAGCATCAGCAAGTCCAAGACCGGTGATTTCTTTCACAGCCTTGATAACGTTGATTTTGTTTGCACCAGCGTCAGTAAGCTCAACGTTGAACTCAGTCTTCTCTTCAGCGGCAGCGCCTCCGGCAGCACCAGCAGCAGGAGCAGCCATCATCATGGCCGGAGCAGCGGCTGAAACGCCAAATTTCTCTTCGAGCACTTTAACGAGCTCAGCGAGGTCGAGAACAGACATTTTTTCAACTTGTTCTACGAGGCTCTTGAATTTTTCTGGTACTTCTACCATTTTGTTGTCTTCCATATGTATAAGAATTAATAAATGTGTAAGTAAATGAATTTAGGCCTTAGCGTTTTTGATATTGTTCAAAACGCCCACCAAATTACGAAGGTTGCCTGCAAGGACATTAACGAATCCAGAAACTGGAGCGTTAAGCGTACCAACGAGTTGACCAAGTAATTGCTGTTTGGTTGGGAGTGCGGCTAAACTTTTAACGCTGGCAGCAGTAATGAATTTGTTTTCTAATACACCACCGAAGATCGTTACAATCTCGTGAGTTTTAGCAAAGTCATTGACCACCTTAGCAGCTGATACTTCGTCTTGTGTAGCCAGGAACGTTGCTACGCCGCCCTGAAAGGCATCAGTACCGATGTCTTTGATACCAGCTCCTTCGAGTGCGCGTTTGACTAACGTCTTCTTGGCCGCAAACACGTCAACACCAACGGCGCGAGCACTTTTGCGGAGTTCTTCACTTTGAGCGACGGTTAAACCCTGAAAATTGGCAAATACTACTGCTTTAGCGGCAGCAAGGCCTTTCTGGAGGGCGTCGACTTCATTGTGTTTCTGTTGTTTTGATTTTGGCATACCAAATAAAAAAATCTGTGATATCCACAGACTTGAAAAACAGGTAAATCTCGACCGGAATTGGCTAAAATTAGCCAAATAGATTACCTCGGCAGGATGATTAACCCTTCGCTTGAAGAGCCCTGCTGTCTATGGTGAGTAAAGTATATCCAAAGTTTTAAAAATTGTCAACAAGGCTCCAGCACATTGACAAAAGTACTTTTTTATGATATATTCAGCTGTTTCCTGCTAGATTTGGGTCGCATTACACACGTAGCAGTGTTTAGCGCGACCCAAACCTCGGCGCCAACGCGCCGACAAAGTTCAGGAGGGAACAAAGTGAAGCGACAGCCTGACACCAAGAGCGGAATCGTCAAGTTCTTCAAGCCAGAGGAGCGGTACGGCTTCATCGTCCTCGACAACAACGGGGGCGACGTGTTCTTCCACGCCGCCCGGTACTCCCCCTGGCTCGGCGACCAGCCGCTCAGCCGGACACCTCAGAAGGGTGATCGCCTAGTGTGCAAGGTCGAGCCGGGCAGAAACGGAAAAGGCCCGCAGGCCTGCCGCTGGTGCTTCGAGGACGAGGAGCCCGTCACCATCAGCGACAGCGGTGAGTCCCAGATGATCCCCCTCTCCACGATCCCCTGGATCACGGAGAAGCAGCTCCGAGCGGGTGACTTCTCCCTCGAGGTCACCTTCAACTCTGGCGGCAATAACCCCGTTTACTGGACGGGGATCATCTGGCGACCCGCCACAACGCAGATCTTCAGAATCGCGTGCTGGGACGGCGAGAACAGCAGCTACCAGCCCCAGCTGCCGAAGGCCAGTCTGCCGCCGAACATCAAGATCAAGGACAAGTAGCGGGTGCTCTGGGTAAGCAGAGCCGGAACCACAACCCCCAGGAAGGCCTTACCGCCTTCCTGTACAAAAATAACCTGCCATCACCAATGGCAGGTTATTTTTTAAAAATTATATAATTACTGTTCCTAAACATTTTCTGCCCTGAATTACTTTAGCGACTTCACCCAGATCCGTTCCTTTCACAAACGAAACTTTCAATTTTAGCTTCTCCGCAGTCTTGGCAGCTGTGGGGTCAAACGGTACGTTTGCACCAGGCGTCCATTTGTCGCCAATAATCTTGCGCAATTCTTTCCAGCCGATATTTTCAAGCTTCGTAGCACTTGGATTAATTTTCGGGTCGCTTGTGTAAACGTAATCAATATTGGATAAATTGATTATTTCTTTAGCTCCAAATGTTTTAGCCAAGAGTACCGCGTCATTATCCGTTGAGCAGCCCGGTTTCCACCCAGCACCAATAATAATGGATTTTTTTGTAATAAACTTTCTAGTTGGATTAGTAATAATCTCGGCATGCGCATCCGCCCCAAAAAGCATGCGCACAAACTGAGCATTCAATTGTGTGGCATAAATACCAACCCAATCTAAATTGTCATTTGATAATCCGGCCACTGCTTTAGCAGCTGCCTGATAACTCCGCGCCGTTCCACCACCTCCAATTACCAAAATAAATTTTTGGCCTTTTTTAACCTCTTTCAAAATTAACGCTTTAAACTTTTTTAAAAATTCAATATCAAAACCAGTTTGCGGAATAACAATTGAACCACCGACTGATACAATTTTATAGTTTTGTTTCATAGAAGTACAGATTACAGACTAAACATTCGTGTCTTTACTACCAAGTGGAAAATGAGACTTTTGCATACCGCGCATAATTTTAGTATTATCGCGCCGTTTAAACGCTTCTGGCCGACCAGCGAGCCAACGGCTTGGTGTACGATAGGCTGTTTTGCCTTTTTGAGCACGATTCGAGGAATATTTTTTCACACTACTCTTTAAACAAACTGCTAAAAATCCAGCCGCCCACAGACATAATCAATGACCCAAACAAAGCCGGCGTAAACCCGTCAACATAAAAACCTTTGACAATACTGCCTGCCAGCCAGAACATGAGCGCATTAATTACCAAACTAAATAATCCGAGTGTAATTACATTTACGGGTAGCGTTAAAAGAATAATAATCGGCCGAATAATTGCGTTGATCAGGCCTAAAATAAGCGCGGCGATAAGGGCGTTATAAAAACTAAAAATATGTACGCCAGGCAAATAGTACGCGATGAGCATCAGGAGGCCGGCGCTAAAGAGCCAACGAAGTAATAATTTCATATATATTATACTTACAAATAAGTTTATCTGAGTATACCAACAGAATAGTTCAAATAGCAAGCTTTACGCCGAAGCCATTGGCCAGTCTTCTTGCCAGGCACTCCGCGGGATAACTGCCCCTCGGCAGGCCGCTACTTTGACAACTTTGCGCACGGTTCCGCTGGTCACAATAGCATACTCAGCAGATAAAATTTTTGCCTGATGAATAACACGTAAGATTGAACGATTAAGTTCGGCAAAGGAAGCGCCAGGTTTCAGACATTCAAAGACCAAAAATGGTTTGGTTCGGGCTTCATCAGTATACACGACAACATCAGCTCGTTGCCGTGGATGCGTTTTGGGCACTAAAACTTCGATGCGAATTTGCTGAAGCGGATAATTATATATTTCTACCAACTGCAAGCAAAGCAAAATACGAACCATTTCCTGCTTGTTATTGAAATTAAAATGTCCTGGCGCTGCCTGGTAATTTACTTTATTGATTTCACGAAGTAAGAGCGCCTTAAAACGATCGTTGGCGCCATCCGCTTCTCGGAGTAAAATTTCCTGGGGCAAAGCATAACGCGTGGGCTGCATACATTTAATTAAAAACAACAAAATGCTCTTACGTTAGAGCATTTTGCGAATAAGAATAAAATAGTCCCTCCAAAACATAAGCGGCTAAGCAAGCTTCTTAAGTTCTTTTATTTTATTTTCCATGGTACTGAGGTATTCTTTAAGTTCTTTTGTGAGCTTAATCCCCTCTTCAAATTTAACGATACCTTCTTCGAGGTCAACGGTGTCGCTTTCAAACCAAGCGACTAATTTTTGAAGTTCTTGATAATTTTTTGCAAAATTGAATTTTTTCTTTTCAGCTGCAGCCATATAAATAAATTAAATAACCTTCGCGGCAATCTCTCCTTCTGCTAATTCTACCATGAGCGTTTCGCCACTGTCTACGCTGCCGGCTTTCTTAAGTATTTTACCCTTGGCATTTCGTACAATACTATACCCCCGGGCAAGTACCCGGCGCGGATTACCGCTCGCGAGCAGTTGTTCAGCATGCGTCACGGCTGTGAGGCGTTCGGTCGTCAAGGCCAGTAGCGTACGCGGCACACTTTCAAAACGCTCGATCATAAATCGCCCCTGTTGAATGCAGCGATCGAAAAAACGATTAAATACATTTGTCTGCTCATCGATATTACTTCGCTGCCGGACCAGGCGATACTCGAGCACATCTTGAATCCGTCGCAGCCCCAGGTCAAGGTTTAGCACAAATTCTCGTCGATCAGCAGTTACTAGCTGGGCCGCGTGCGTTGGTGTTGCCGCACGCACGTCGGCGACAAAATCAACAAGGGTAACATCCTGTTCATGCCCGACGCCGGTTACAACCGGACTCTTGCTTCCATATACTGCCCGCACGACTTCTTCAGAATTAAATGCAGCCAAATCTTCGAGCGACCCGCCACCACGTATGAGTGCAATCACCTCGCAGGCCTCTGGCAGGGCATTGAACTCCTGAAAAGCAGCTACGATCTCGCCAGTTGCACTCTCGCCCTGCACAGTTACGTGACGCAAGAGTATTTCGAGGCCTCCCCAACGTTCCGTAATAATTCTTTTAAAATCTCCGAACGCAGCGCTGTCGCGCGAGGCAATTACACCAATACGCTGCGGCATTTCCGGTAAAGCACGCTTACGCTCAGCAACGAACAATCCTTCTAACGTTAATTTTTCTTTGAGGAGTGCATACGCCCGCTGTAAGGCGCCGACTCCAATCGGCACCACTTTCTGAACGGTAAAACTAAACCGGCCGCTTTTATCATGAATTTTAGGATAACCTAGTACCTGCACCCGCATACCATCCTCAAGAGGTGCAGGCAACATGTACACCGTCGAAAAACAATTAAGACAACTATACTCATCTTTGATATCAAAAAAGATCCACTTGCCTTGCGAAATTTTATACTGCGAAATTTCACCTTCAACCACAAACTCACCAGCAATAATGTCGTTGATGTTTTTAATAAATTCGCTGACCGAAAAAACTGAAGACACAAATTATCCAACCAACAGAGTAAATAAAAATTCAATCACTGGCGAAAGCATTTGAAAGAGAAAGAAAACAAAAACGAGAACAAGAATGGTGCCGTAACGTTCCAAAAAATTCCGCACACCGACCATGGAATCAGGCAAGATCGCAAACAAAATTTTTGAACCGTCCAAAGGAGGCAGCGGCACCAGATTAAACACCATGAGCATCAAATTGGCGTAAACGATAATTGCCAAAAACGGCGCGATTGCAGAAGTACTCACAAAGCGCAAGATAATGGCGGTAGCTGCAGCAAGTAAAAAATTAGCAACCGGACCGGCGAGCCCCACCAAAGCCGGACCCCATTTTTGATTTTTTAAGTTATACGGGTTATATGGTACGGGTTTAGCATAGGCAAACAAAAATTTGCCGCCTGTTGAGAGAAATAGAATAACAGGCAGCAAAATAGTACCCCAGAGATCAATATGCGGCCTGGGGTTAACCGTCAGTCTCCCCGCATACCGTGCGGTCGGGTCACCCAGGTAATCAGCCATGGCCCCATGAGCATATTCATGAATAATGCTCGAAGGAATGATAATAACGAAGTAAAACAAGAGCGAAATAAAGGCTTCCGGGGAGGTAAAATCCATAGTATTGACAATTTAATGTAGTTTAGCTATACTAGTCCTACTTCAATCTATTAGCTAAGTATACTCAATTTTCTTTAAGGTATCAATATGAGCCGTTCCTGTGAACTCTGCGGAAAAAAGGCTGTCCGCGCCAACCACGTTAGCCACTCGAACCAGAAGGTTCCTCGCCGTCAAAAACCAAACCTCCAACTCCTCTCTGTTGCCGGTGACCGTTTGAAGGCTTGCTCCACCTGCCGCCGTACCATTACCAAAGCTACGGTATAAACCATATCTTCCGAAAAACTACTCGCAACAGAGTAGTTTTTTATTTAAACCAAAAATGACTTATTTAAAAGCAGAGTAGGCAGAGTAAGTACTAAGCAGATTAAGTAGCGAATTTCTACTTAATTTGCCTACTCTGCCTACCCTGCTTAATCTGCTTCACAAAAAAATAACCCCAGAGCGCCAAGGGGGCGAAAAGGAGTTACTTGTTATCGATCGGCTAACCAAAGCGGTTTGACGTGTTCCGTCAAAGTAAGTGGTAAACCGCAGCAAAGACCCTCAGGTCTAAGCAATATGAGTAAACCTAAAATTTGTATTGTAGAACATTTTTGCCGCCTCAGCGCTCGATCTGTTTTGTAGTATAAAGGGGTGGAAAAATACTGTCAAATAAAATCAAAAAATCCGCTGCTTGAGCGGATTTTTTAAGTACCAGAGACTAGTCAGTAATGCGCTTGTAGTCAAAAATGACATCTTCACGTCCGCCAAACCAGTGCTTAATTTCATGCTCTGCTTCTGCCGGAGTTTCGGATGCATGAATAAGGTTCATAACTGGACGTTTTTCAATGTTGGCAATTGCCGGTGAATCAGCAGAGTAATCTCCGCGGATCGTACCCATATCAGCGAGGTATGGCATAGTGGCTCCACAAATCTTGCGTACCATATCTACCGCATGTACGCCTTCCACAACCATGCGAACAAGTGGGGCGGAGGTCATATAACTTACAAGCCAGCTGCGAACTTGTTTACCGATTTCAAGGTCTTCGTTGGTACCAAAATCTTTCGTAGCATCCATACCATATTTTTCGTAGGTTCCAAGGGTCTTCTGGCCAACGCGACGGATCCAGGCTTCTTCTTTTGGATAATGGTTGTCGATTTGGTCATGGGTTGGCTGGAACATTTCAAGAGCAACGATTTTAAGATCGCGCTGTTCAAAACGACGAATAATTTCACCGATCAAGCCTTTTTGCACACCGTCGGGCTTAATCATGGCGTAGGTTCGTTCTTTTTTAAAGTTCATAGGAGGATACTTAGATAATTTAAGAAGTGCCTTTTAATGGACGAAATATAGCAGAAAACCTTTGTGGTGTCAACAGAATACCGCCAATCTAAACGAGATTCGTGCTGTCGCTCGGTTAAAAGTAACGAGGAGACCCGCAAGAATTAATGACCGGTCGGCAATATTACGCTGATAACAATACATTTTAAGGGTTTTCTGCAGTTTGTGTAGTTTAGCTGGAGTGATCGCCAGGTCGGTGGCCATTTCACCAGCAGCCCGGGTTTTGACTTCAATAAAGTAATAATCCCCTCCTTTCTCGGCTATTATATCAATTTCACCAGCCGTGGTGTGATAATTGCGCTCGCGAATTAAAAACTTTTGTCTAACTAAAAAGTCGCAGGCCTGTGACTCTCCCCAAGCGCCTACGACCGTTGTCCCCCTTCGCACTACCATAGACAAGACAGTTTATGCCCGCTTTGGAAGATATTTATCTTTGATCGATTTTTGTTGTTGTTGCTGGCGGATAACCGGTACACGTTTGGTGGCAAAACGAGTTACTTTGCGAATCCACCACACCAACAAGGGTAACCAAGGCAGAAGCCAAAAACGCCAGGAGAAAAACGGAATGCGTTCTTGACGGAAGAAAAACCAGACGAGTCCGAGGAACCCCATAACAAGACCGATCATTCCGTAGCGCTTGTACACTTCTTTTTTAAGTGAATCTTTTTCGTAATAACGCACAATAAATAAACCGATACCCGCGAGCAAAAAGGCAGCGAACCAACCAAACCAAACGTAAAAAACCCAATCACGCGCAATGAGCGGTTGCGAAAACCAATAGGACCAGTACAAAAAGTTCTTAGGACTCATATTCGTTAATTACATTACAACCCCCTCTGTTTTAAATTAAATTTATTCCTTTCTAAAAATACTGCAGTAATGATAGTCACCCGACGGAAACGATTCTACCGGCATTAATCCTTGTTTCGCCGCAATCTCCTTAAGCTGCTCCTCGGTAAGCATGACAGACGGACTTGGACCCAGGACTCCTAGCGGTTTAGCCCACTCAATGATAGCGAGAAAGCCGTTTTTTTTCAAGAGGCGCGCCCCCTCGGCCATTGCAGCACGCTTATCCCCTAACCGAGAAAGTACATTTACAAAAAAGCAGCCATCGAGTGTTTCGGCCGGAATAGCTGTTTTACCGACCATTTCGATATTTGACCAAACTGTTTGGACGTTATCGTATCCTTCGGAACGAATGCGACTTTTAATATTTTCCAAGACATCTTTCAAAATATCAACTGCATAGACAACACCGGTTTCTTTGACTTGGCGCGAAGCTGTAAAAACAAAATGCCCGGTGCGCCCACACCCGAGATCGGCAACACGCATACCTTTGTTAAGGCCGATCTTTTCAAAGATAACATGCGGATCAATAAGGGCAAGCCCAGCGTGCGACATATTAGCGAACAAAAAGTTTACCAACGGTGCCCATTAAAAAAGCACCCATCAAATTGGTAACCACCATAAATCCGAAAAAAATGATGACAATACCAGTGAGTTTGTAAAACAAACGGCTCCCGCCATTAAAACCCAAATGCTCTTCGGCCCAGGCAACGGTTCCAAAATTTTGCAAAAACCATTCGGATTTTACAACTAAGAGACCGCCAACAACGACCATAATAAATCCTAAAATGTAATGCATAGCTTTTATAAATAATACCTGTCTTCTATAGTATACTTAAAAAAATGATTTTTTAAAAGTAAAAAACTACTTTCAGCAAGTAGTCGAGGGGGGCAGCAGCGAAGCGTGGACACAGAAGTCCTACGCTTCGCTGGTAGATTTTCATTCCTGATTGTTCTCCTCGGTATCGTAAGCAGGCTCAAACGCACCCGGATCAGGCTCTCCGGGACTGACCTTGATCGGGTGAGGCTGCTTGGCCCAGGGAATCCCGGTGAGGTCAGGGCTGGCCGGCGCCAAATCCGGCTGGTGCTGAGGCTGAGCAACGACGGCTGAGCCGCTCGTTGGCTGAACCACACCCTTGTTTGGGCAGCCGCAGAAAAGACACACGCCAATCAACAAGGCTGCACGCAAACGCTGCGATCTGGGGTTTTGCATGACGCTGTTCTCCGTATTCAGGCGGTAGCAATAAACAAAGCGTGTTTACTTTTACCGACTGAACTACAAAGAATACAAAATTCTACTTAATAAAGGCTTATTTGTCAATAATATTAAAAAACAGAAATACTCGTATTTCTGTTTTTTGGTGCCCAGGAGAAGACTCGAACTTCCATTCCCTTGCGGGAGCTACCACCTCAAGGTAGTGCGTCTACCAATTTCGCCACCTGGGCATGTGGTTTAAAACTTCCGATTGCGGCCAACGATCATGTCAATCTTTTCTTTGGCCATAGTAATTGTTACCTTAAGCTCTTTCGTAGTCTTGCCGTCGGCCTCAACCACGAACGGGTCATCGGATTCAATCCGCATTTCACCAAACGGAAACACGCTTGGCTCCTCATAGGTATACCCGAACCACCCCTTCTTTGTCAATGGCCGTAAAAACGCTTCGAGCTTGCCATCCTGTGGATGAACCACTTCCAGGTCGCTGTCTTTTTTGCTTCGTTTCCAATAAAAAGGCTGCAGGTTACAGACAATAACTTCCATAAGGTCGTTCGCTTTGACCATAAACTTGTCGTCATAGGTGACCGCGACGCGCGACGGCTTAACATGCAGGCGCGAGACAAAATACCGGTTATTAATCAGCCCGACATCTAATTTTTCACGCCGACGCTGTGACAATACTGAGCAGGCCTCGACACCAACGGGGATGCCCAAAACTTCGGCAATAGTGTTGTCAGGGCCAATGGGTAAAAAGCCAAACACAACGTTGCACGTCGCGCTTTTGGAAAGTACATGACCGAAGGTTTGATCATTACCCACAATTACCACCGTCTTGGCTCCGCGTTTGATTTCGTCGTCAATAATCGGCTTAGCATCAGCGTAATTGGTAAGGCGCAAAATTTTGCCCGTAATACCAAAATCAGTCAATTGCACTTCAATTGCTTTAATGGTCGGAAGATACTTCTTGTCCCGCAAGAAGTTGTCGTAGAGGTAAACATACATAGCTGATGCACTACATCATTTCTATCGTCAAGCACGTGAACAGTAGAAATTATTTATTATCAGCTAACAAGAGATACTTCGTCGTTGTTTCGTTTAATAGTTGAAGATCGTGTAGTGCGAGCTGGTTTCATATCTGCCCCTTCAAGGCCCGGCATAGTAACCTTGCCATACAAAATCGCGCCCCCTTCGATAACCAAGGTGCGCGCTTCAATATCACCAAGCACTTTGGCAGTACTCGTCAATTCAAGGGTTTCTTTTACCTTCATATTGCCTTTTACTTCACCAGAAATTTTGGCGCTGCCTGCCCGTACATTGGCAACGATTTTAGCACCCTGTTCCACAAGTAAAAATTTACTAGTAGCAACACTTCCCGAAACCGTTCCTTTGACGATAATGTTTCCCTCAGAAGCAAAATCACCCTCAACATTTACCGAAGGACCAACCACTGTTTCTACCTCATCCCGCGTTTCTTCCATAACGTCCATGTCTTCCTCATCATCGATAACAGGGGCTTCTGGTACATATTTGGGAGCAGCTTTTTGAAAGATCATAGTAAAGGAAAATAAAGGTTAAGAAGTCTACCAAGAGTATAGCACTTTTTGTGAAAAAACAAAATATGCCCCTCCCGCTATTTTGAGTACATTTTGTACTCAAGGTGTTTACATTTCATCGATAGTATTAATTGTAAGAATCCCTAGAGCGTTTTTAAGCACCTGCTGCACTGCCCCGCAGAGCGTCAGACGAGTCTGAATAAGCAGTTCGTCAGCAGCGTTCAGAATGCTTTGTTTCGTATAAAAATCATTGAAAGCTTGAGCAAGTTCAAAGCAGTAGGTGGTTATAACCGACGGATTATACGTCTCAAGGGCCTTTTCGATCACTCCCCCGTACCTAGCCATCATCATAACCAGTTTCTTTTCTTCTGGTTCAATTAAAAGTGCATAATCACTTTGCAGGTTGTGCTGGTATGCAACTGGAGCTTTTTTGAAGAGGCTGGAAATACGAGCAACGACGTACAAAATATACGGCGCGCTAAACCCTTCAAAACTTACGGCTTGTTTGGCATCAAAGGTAAATGTTTTAGCCGCCTCGTGCTGCTGCATGTTGAACTTAAGCGCCGCAAAGGTAATTGCTCGCACAACCTCCTCAAGCTTCTCGGGCGCCCAATCCGGATGCCGTTCACGGCTTGCCGCCATAAGAAGGGTTTCAACATCCGAACGAAGTTCATCATACAAAACGACATTGCCCAGACGGGACGACATTTTGCCCTCGGGTTTATTGACGAGCCCGTAGCCGATATGAGTCATCTTTTTATGAAAGCCCATTAACTCCAAGATTTTGAACAACTGCTTGAAATAAAAATTTTGTTCTTGACCGGTGATATAGATACTTTCAACGACATCGAACTGTTTAAACTTTTCTTGTGATAGCGGTAGATCGCTGGTGAGGTACAAGCCACTACCATCGGCTTTACGTAAGAGTGCTACGTCCAAATTAAACTCGGCAAGATCAATAATAATTGCGCCTCGCTCCCCTACCTTGGCAATTCCTTTGGCCAGCAAATCTTCCACCATTTTTTGTCCCTGATCTTTCAAATCTTTTTCGTAAAAAACTGCCTGGTGCTGCACGCCCAGTTCTTTAAAAATTTCTTCAAAGCGATCGATACTCCACTGACGCGTCATCATGAACACCTCTTCGAGCGTTGGCTCGTGCTGCTCAAGACGCTTCTGAACAGCGGCAATTTCTTCCGCTGATTCGGGGTGCTCTTTGGCATACTGGCTGGCTTCAGCGTAGATGTCCCCAAGCCATTTTTGCTTATTCTCAGGGGGCTGCTCATTTTGATGAAATTTCATGAGCCCCCAGAGACACTTCGCTACATGGGCACCAAAGTCATTAAGGTAATTAACAACCACTACGTCGTAGCCACTCTTGCGATACAATTCTACCAGCGTGTTGCCGATACACACGTTACGCAGATGACCAATATGAAATTCTTTATGGGTATTATTGGACGGGTACTCCACCATTACTTTCTTACCCTGCCCCAGGTTATTACTGCCATAGTTTTCTTTCTGCGTTTTGACCGCTTCAATGACACCCTCGGCGAGCGCTGAATTTTTAAGAAAAAAATTAACATACGGCCCTTCGGCAGCAACATCCTGAAGTAGTTCATACTTTTCCCATTCAGCCTTATCAAGCGCATCCACAATAGCATTTGCCACTTCATTTGGACTCTTTTTTTGTTCTTTGGCGAGCGCAAAACAAGGCAAAGCAAAATCGCCCATGTCTGGATTTGGTGGTGTCGTTAGTTCGGGCGGATTAGTAACCCCCGCTTTAATAAGTAAATTTTTTAAATCGTTCTTGATCTGGTTGAGCATACTATTTATTTGCCATGTTTAAGTGTGAAGCAATTTTCGCAGCAGATTCCTCAGGGGGGATATAAGTTGTGTCAACACGTAAAGATTCATAATCAGGCAAACCCTTAAAATAATCTTTGAGCAAAAATTCATCGAGTTCTTGCTGCAACACTACTTTAAAGTGCCCTTTGCGCGAAGGCTCCTCGATACGTCTACGAACTTCATTAAGCTCGCATGACAGCTCAACAAAATAAACTTGACCACAAGCATCTTCGATCATTTTTACTAGTTCTTTTAAATAATCAGCTGCTCCTGACGATCCTCCAGCAAACGTTATAATGAGTCCCGGACAGTCAATAGCCAGTAAACCCTTAATTAAAAGCAAACGAATTTGTCGGGCAATTTCAACTGAGACTGGAAATTTTTGAGGAATAAGCCTCCGTACCAGATCAATTACAGTATGATTATCCATCAACTTAAAACCAGTCACTTTTTCAAGTTCGAGAGCGACTGTTTTCTTACCAACTCCGGGAATACCGTAAAGAACAATGAGCTTCATACTATTTCACCCTAACAAAGAACCGATTGCCTTTCTGAACAACATCTCCTGCCTTAACCACAACATCGATTGCTTCAACTTTTTGATCATTAATTTTTACACCGCCTTGCGCAATAACCTGGCGCGCTTCGGATTTACTTTTCACCAATTTTGCCTGTGTTAAAACAGTGACAATGTCGTAAGCAGTTGGTGCAATTTCTGGAATTTCGGCTGGAACCTCTTTGTTCTGAATGACTTCTTCGAAACGCTTTTTACCTTGCTCGGCCGCAGCTTCACCTAAAAATGTTTTAGTAATTTCGTAGGCTAAACGAAGTTTGGCGTCCCGAGGATTTTTCGCAGCTGTAATTTCTTTAATTTCTGATTCTGGCACAGTGGTGCAGAGTGTAAAACCCGAGGCGATCATACCATCGCTCCAGCGCATGACTTTACCAAACATGTCTTCTGGGCTGTCCGATAAGGCAATCATATTACCTTCGGTCTTGCCCATTTTCTTACCATTATCATCAGCAAGCAACTTAATAGTAAGAACAAATTTTTCTTTCTGCTTCATCTCGCGCATGAGGGTTCGGCCAGCAAGCATGTTGAAGGTTTGATCGTTGCCGCCAATTTCGCCGTCCACATCCATAGCAACACTGTCATAGCCCTGCATGAGTGGATACAAAAATTCATGGAGATAAATTGGTTTTTCTTCGGTAAGGCGCTTTTCAAACATGTCGCGCTCCATCATTTGTTGTACCGTAAAATGGCTGGACAGTTCCACCACCTCCGCAAAAGTCATCTTTGCCAGCCATTCACTATTAAATTTCACTTCCACAGGATTACTGCCACCAAAATCCAAAATAGCTTCCGCTTGCTTTTTGTATGCTTTGCAGTTCTCCAGTACTTGCTCACGGGTTAATTTTTGACGCGCCGAAGATTTGTCAGTTGGGTCGCCGATCATACCGGTGAAGTCGCCAATGAGCATGATAATCTTGTGCCCTAAGTCCTGAAACTGACGGAGTTTAAGCATGGTAATACCGTGGCCAATATGAAGCGTTGGCGCGGTTGGGTCGTACCCGGTGTAGAGCGTGAGCTGTTTATCCTCCTCAAGGCGTGCTTTCAAAAAGTCGGGCTTAGGATAGATATTTTCTACACCACGCGTAAGCAGCTGATTAATTTTTTGAGGGTCATGCGAAACGTTCATACGGAACGAAATAAATTACTAAGAAGGACTATTAAATATTTTTTCTACAAGTGTGCAGAAGTGATTGAGCGCGTCCTGGACATCGCGGAGCTCAGCGGCCATTTGGCTAGTGTCATGAACAGATAATTGATGCAATCTTGCCTTCAAATTTTGAACCTTAAGAAAAAGAGTTGTCCAAACTTGCTGTAGTTCTTTGCGAGGTTCATCGCTCTGAATCGTATCACGTAACTTTTGATAGCGAGTAACATTTGCCAAGCGCAAAACTTCATCAAGACACCCTTTTACTTTGCGCATCGTTTCTACACTTACGTCACCCGATTCAACTGTGGCAATCAACTCAGTAAAATGAACACCGTTCTTTTCATGCAGCTGACGCACTTCTTCGTTAAATGTAAGCGGTGTAAATTCTCTGTGTTCCATATATTACTTCAATAACGACTCGAGAGTAGCCCGTGTTTTGGATACCTTCTCTTCGGCTGCTGCGAGCTTAGCTCGTTCGCCAGCAATAACCGCTTCCGGGGCGCGAGCAACAAAATCCTGGTTAGCTAATTTATTTTGGAGAACGGTAACGTATTTTTCGGCTTCGGCAAGGTCTTTTTCGAGACGGACTTTTTCTTTTTCAACATCCATTGCACTCCCAACGTCAAGATAAAATTCAGTATTAATTGTTAAGGGCACTAACTTAAAACTAGCATTAATTTCTTCCTTGGTTACAAAGTTAACCGAATCTAATCGAGCCTGATCGATAATTATTTGAAGACTATTTTTAAGATCTTGATCAAGACTACCAGAGACAAACTGCCCATTTAATTTCTTAGCTGGTTCAATCCGATTTTCACTTCTGAACGATCTGATAAAGATGTATGTGTCTTGAACTATATTTTGAAACTTTCCCTGCTCTTCATAGTACAAATCTTCCTCACCAAAATTTTGTGGCCACTTAGCAACCATCAAATATTCAGTCTCGCCGTACATTTCTTTCCAAATAGTTTCGGTAACAAAGGGCATGAATGGATGCCAAAGTTTAAGCACTACATTCAAAACAAAATTAAATATCTGAGATTTTTCTCCTTCACTTTTCGCTTCCTCTAAATATCTATCAGCAAGATAACGCCAAGTAAAATCTCTTAATTGCTCCCCTGCGTAAGAAATATTAAAAGCTTCGAGGTTTTTTGCTGTATCAATTATAATTTTATTAAGTCGGTATAAAAGTGCCTTATCAGCCAGTGTTAAACCAGTTGAATCAGGAAGTAAACAATCTGCTTTTGGAGTATCAATTTTTAATAACATGAACCGGCTAATATTCCACAGTTTATTCGCAAAATTCCTGAAGCCAGCAATTTTCTCTTCCGACAACTTTAAATCGTTCCCGGGCGCGGTCCCAATAAGAAGCGACAAACGAGTCGCATCGGTACCATACTTCGCGATCATGTCGAGGGGATCGATAATATTCCCGAGCGTCTTACTCATCTTTCTCCCCTGTTCATCACGAACGAGGCCATGCAGGTACACCGTCTTAAACGGAATAGTTCCAAGCGTGTACGTGGTCATGAGAATCATGCGCGCCACCCAAAAGAACAAGATATCATAGCCTGTTTCAAGTACGCTGGTTGGGTGAAAATTTTTGAAGTCCGGAGAATTGGCAAGCCAGTCTTCGAGTGAAGAATACTTTTCAAAATCTTTATTAAGCAATGTTGAAAACGTCCAGAGACCAGAAGAAAACCAGGTGTCGAGCGTATCGGAATCTTGCTGCCAACCTTCACCTTCGGGAGCTTCTACTCCACAGTACATTTCTTCGCCCCTATACCACACCGGCACCTGGTGCCCAAACCAAATCTGACGGCTGATACACCAGTCGCGCAAGTTATTGATCCAATGGAAATAGGTTTTTTCAAAACGCTCGGGAAGAATTTGAATTTGTTTGTTCGTTACTACCTGCTGCATCAATTCTTTTAAGGTTACTTCCTGGCCATCTTTTACGCCAATAATATTTGAATGTGGCAAAACAAATTTTTTATTAACGTCAACAAACCACTGCACTTTGGGGAGCGGTTCCACAATATCTTTGAAGCGATCGGAGGTGCTGACGTTCTGAACAATATCTTCTTCTTTTTCAATTAAACCTTTTTTATTAAGTTCTTCAACTATAGCCTTGCGTGCGTCGGTAACCGTAAGACCATTAAACTTCCTCTTTGCCTCTGCTGCCAATTCCCAAACCGCCGAATCAATATAAAAATCATTTTCTCTATGAATATTTTCAGGATCATGAATATCGACAAGCCCTGTTTCACTAATGACTCGAATCATTTTTAATCCATTTTTATTCGCAATTTCATAATCAACCATGGAATGAGCAGGTGTGACTCCAAGCGCACCAGTACCAAAATCGGGATTAACACCGTCGTCTGCTACAATTTTAATACTTAAGGGTTGCCCCAAAAAATTAACTTTATACTCTTTACCAATATACTGTTTATATCGCTTGTCGTGCGGATTAACGGCAACAGCCGTATCACCCAACTTTGTCTCGGGTCTAGAGGTAGCAATAGTAATTGGAAACTCTTCAGAGTATTTAAAAAAGTAGAGTTTTGCCGGGCGCTCGACGTATTCAAGCTCATCATCGCTACAGGTTGATTGGCCTTTCACCGACCAGTTCACGACGCGGTAGCCGCGATAAATAAGACCGTCGTCATACATTTTTTTAAACACCATGCGGACGGCTTTGTTGCGGGTTTCATCAAACGTATAGGCTTCACGGCTCCAATCGAGCGATGCACCCATTTTTTTTGATTGGTTAACAATCGTATCGTGACTTGCCTGAGCAAATTCTTTAACTCGATCCAGGAAGGCATCACGGCCAAGTTCTGTTTTTGGTTTTTTAAAACCTTCATTTTTGATAAGCAAACTTTCTACTTTTGATTCAGTCGCAACAGCGGCGTGGTCAGTCCCCGGCACCCACAGCGTTCGATCCCCTTTCATACGGTGGTAACGCACCAAAACATCCTCAATCGCGAGCATAGCGGCGTGGCCCATATGCAAAGTCCCTGTCACATTTGGCGGCGGCAAAGCAATCGAAAAAGACTTATCATCTTCATGGGTAATTTTCGCTTTGAGACAGGTATCGGGATTAAAAAAATCGCTCTGTTCCCAGGCGTTATAGATACCGTCTTCGTACGTAGCTGGTTCGTAGGCTTTAGGCAGTTCTTTCATAGGGGTAAAATACCTGTCTATCGTACTAAAAAACCCTTAAAAACGCAAGAGGTTTTGGCCTTGCTACAGCTCTTTTTAGAGCATTACACCCTTACTGCCTTGCCGGGGGTAGCAAATTTGACAGACGCCTTAATACCTGCTAGAATCACGCGTTCTTGGTACACTTGATTTTATGGCCCTTAACGAACCGGCACAACTCAAAACACTTCTTGAAAACAGCAAGTATGTCTTGGTGGTTTTTAATGGTACCGAAACTGCGGATTCGATCGGCGCAGCTGTTGCCCTAAAGCTTTTTTTGGAACAAACCAATAAGCAAGTCGAGCTTGCGGCTGAAGGTTTTACTACCCCTAAACAATTCCACTTTCTCCCTGGCGCTGCCAAAATTAAAAATGAACTCAGCCACTTACAAAAATTTATTATCAAGGTTGATGTTTCCAAGGTAAAACTCGAAACCATCAGTTATGATATTAAAGATAATTGGCTCTCTATTTACCTTACGCCAGAACAGGGACTTATTACCAAAAACGAACTTCGTACTGCTCAGTCCAGTTTCAAATTTGATTTGATCATCACCCTTAACACTCCCGACCTCGAATCCCTCGGCGGTATCTTCCTGAACAACACCGACTTGTTTTACCGGACGCCGGTCGTAAATATCGACTACCATGGCAATAACGAACGCTACGGTCAAATCAATGCCGTTGATTTAACAGCCACTTCTACTTCTGAAATTGTCTACCAGCTTCTGCGCCAAGTTGACGAATCGGCTATTGGCAAAGAAATTGCGACTGCGCTTTTGACCGGCATGATTGCCGCGACCAAGAGTTTTAAAACTGCGAACGTTACTCCACAAGCACTGAATGTGGCGAGCAGTCTTATTAAACTTGGAGGCGAACGCGAAACTATTATTCAAAATTTGTACCGCACCCGCTCGCTCGCAACACTCAAGCTCTGGGGCCAGGCTCTCACACACCTTAAGAGCGACCCGGCACTCGGCATTGTATCTACCATGATTACGCGCGAAGATTTTATTCATTCCGGCGCTGAAGCACAGGATCTTAAAGGCGTCGTGGATGATCTAATCAGCAATTCACCCGAAGCTAAGATTATTGTTCTTCTCTACGAACTCCCTGGTGAAGCAGCCGCCGGCAAAGTCTATGGACTTATTTCAAGCGAACGTCATCATAGCGCATTACAGCTTGGCAAAGAACTGCGTGCCACAGGAGACAAGAAACAAGCCACCTTTGTTATTGAAGGAAAAAATCTACAAGAAAGTGAAGCATATGCCCTGCGGCTGCTGGCGCAAAGCTTAGAAGCAAAAATATAAATATATTTACATAAAAAATACCTCGTCCAAATTGGACGAGGTATTTTTATACGAGCGGCGTTCCGGTCATTTCGGGCGGCTGCTCAAGCCCCATTAATTTAAGAACTGTGGGCGCAACATCCGCGAGCATACCGACCGGCGACAGAAGGCTCAGGTCTTCGTCAGGTGGGTCCCCTGCCGGGCCGGCTTGACCTTGAAAATCTTTACCAATAATCAAAAGCGGTACCGGACTCGTTGAGTGTTCTTTATCAATTTCACCGGTTTGTAAATTAATAACTCCCTCGGCATTACCATGATCTGCGGTCATGACAACAACGCCGCCTTTAGCCAAAGTATGTTCAACCACCTCGCGAAGCGCACTGTCAGCAGCCTCACAGGCAGCGATGGTTGCCTCAAGGCTACCGGTGTGGCCAACCATATCCGGATTTGCAAAATTGAGCGCTATAAAATCATAGGTACCGCTATCAATACCCTTAATCACTTCTTTAACCACACCCTTAACTGACATTTCTGGGGCTTCGGCATAGCTGCCGACTTGCGGCGACGGAACAAGCGCTCTGTCTTCGCCTGGAAACGGATTTTCTACAGTACCGTTCAAGAAGAAAGTGATGTGGGCATATTTCTCGGTCTCAGCGACATGGAGCTGCTTGAGGCCCGCTTTACTGATCACTTCCGCCAGACAATTCGTAACAATAATTGGCGGATAGGCAACTACGACGGGCAAATCTTTTTCGTATTCAGTCATGGTGACAAAATACAAATCTTTTATATACTCACGTTTGAATTTTTCAAAACCAGGCAAAACAAAGGCGTGCGTTAATTCGCGTGCACGATCCGGTCTAAAATTAAAAAAGATAACAGCGTCTCCTTCGCCGACTGTCGCGAGTGGAGCGCCATTTTTTGTAATAACTGTTGGCATCAGCTCTTCGTCAAACTTTTTCTGGTCATATGATGCTGCAATAGCCTCAGCTGCTGATGCAGCGGATTGTTCAGAGCGCCCTTCAGCCATAGCAGCGTAAGCTTTTTCAATTCTGTCCCAGCGATTATCACGATCCATCGCGTAATAGCGACCGGAAATTGTAGCAATTTTACCAACCTTAAGTTCACCCATCTTTTTTTCTAGTTCCTTCACGAACACTTGCCCGGAATTATAAACCGCATCACGGCCATCCAAAATTGCATGCACGAACACTTCTTTGCCAAGACCTTGCTGTTTACAAAACTGTAGGAGCGCAATCAAATGTTCACTGCTCGCGTGCACATTTCCCGACCCGACCAGACCGATAATGTGTAATTTTGATTTGTGGGTACGCACATGTTCTGCTGCCCCAGTAAAAGCACGATTGGTATAAAAATCCTGACTTGAAATTGACTGATTAATACGTGGACACGATTGGTAGTACACACGCCCAGCTCCAATATTGAGGTGGCCCACTTCTGAATTACCCATCTCGCCCGGGTTAATGCCGACTTCATTTCCTGATGCGTAGAGCGTCATCACTGGATAATTTTTAACGTACGACAAAAAATTGGGCGTTCTTGATCGGGTTATTGCATTACCTTCGCTATCTGGAGCAACACCCCAACCATCGAAAATGGCGAGTACAACCGGCTTATATTTCATACGCTACAGAAAACTAAAATAAGGAGGTGGCGGTCATTTCTTTGGGTTTGGAGATTTTAAGCATTTTGAGCAGCGTCGGAGCAACGTTTGCCAATTTTGCTCCGCGCGATTTAAGGCGTTTACCAGCTATCTTCCAGTCTCTGAGCTGAGCAGCCGAAGCAAAAAGCACACACGGGACAGGATTAATTGAATGCTCCGTATCTTTTTCGCCGGTTTTAAGGTTTATCAACTCCTCTATATTACCATGATCAGCAGTAAGCAGACCCTGCCCTCCTGCCGCTAAAAGTGTGGTAATCATGCGGTTTAATTCCTGATCAAGCGTTTGAACGGCAACGAGAGCCGCTTTAAGATCCCCGGTATGGCCAACCATGTCGGCATTTGCCAGGTTAACTGCAATAAAGTCGTACGTACCGGCCTGAATAGCCTTAATCACCTGATCGGCTATCTTACGTGCCTGCATCTTAGGCCTACTATCATAGCTTAAAACCCCATCCGAGGCAACCTTTGCCCAGGTTTCGTCACCAAACGGCTTAGGATACCCACCATTTAAAAAATAGGTAATATGGGCAAATTTTTCTGACTCGGCAATATACAGTTGCTTTAATGAACGAAGCGTCTCAACTAAGCCATTTTTAATATCCCGGCTCGGAAAAGCAGTTAACACCCCCGGTAAGTCTGGACCAAAATCCGTCATAGCGACAAAACGGGTATGTTTTGGAAAACCACGCCGATGAAACGCTCCCGGATTCATCTTTTCAAAATCGGGCTGCACGAGAGCTTTAGTAAGTTGGCGTGCTCGGTCGCTGCGTAAATTAAAGAAAAACATCACGTCGTTATCCTTAATTTTGGCTACCGGATCTCCTTCGATATCAGTAATTACCGTCGGAAAAATAAACTCATCAGTTTCAGAACGGTTGTACCCTTGGGCCAGCGCTTCTTCTGCAGAAGCAGCGTGATGAAGGGCTTCACCCAGCACAATTGCTTCGTAGGCAGCTTTGGTACGCTTCCAAATCTTATTGCGATCCATGCCATACAGTCGCCCCATAAGCGTAGCAACTTTTTGGTTGCCATAGAGCTGCTGTTCCAATTTTTTGAGGTGATGCATCGCATCATGCTGTCCGGAGTCACGGCCATCGGTAAATAAATGGAGATAGACTTTTTTGACCCCTTCACGATGTAAAAGTTCTAACAGCGCATACAAATGTTCAGGGCTCGAATGAGCACTATTGTGATTGGAGAGCAGCCCCATGATATGAGCGCTGGTCCGATATTTTTTGACATGGTGAATTGCTTCATGAAAGGCATTATTCTTAAAAAATGTTCCGTCGTTAATAGCATCCGTAATATAGAGCGCATCTTGTTTAACAATACGCCCCGCACCCAAATTCAGATGCCCGGCCTCGCTATTACCTTCCTGGCCTTTAAAAAGGCCCACAGCAGCACCGCTCGCTTCAAGTGCGGTATTTGGAAATTTTTTAAGCCACTTAAAAAAGTGCGGCGTGTTTTTGGCATTCACCACAGTGTTTGTATCCTTGGGCCCTGGCAAACCAAAACCATCAAGAATCAAAAGCAATGTTGTTGAATTCTTTTTCATGGTACTCCTTAATTACTGCAAAAAACTATAAACCCAACTCTACTTCAATTTCCATCAAGCGGTTATATTTCTCCACGCGCTCTGAACGTGACATAGAACCGGTTTTGATAAAGTCCGCATTGACCGCAACGCTGAGGTCGGCAATGAAAGTATCAGAAGTTTCACCGCTCCGGTGCGAAACACTGATGCGATAGCCATGTTTTTTGGCGAGTAAAATCGTTTCAATCGTTTCGGTAAGCGTGCCAATCTGATTTACTTTAATTAAAATACCATTGGCGACTTTTTGTTCTATACCTTTGGTAAGGCGCTCGGGGTTAGTAACGAACAAGTCGTCCCCAATCAAACTTACTTTTCGGCCGAGTGATTTGGTAAGGAGTTGCCAATTAGTCCAATCGTCTTCGCTAAGAGCGTCTTCCAGCGAAACGAGCGGATATTTCTTGACCCAGCCTTCCAAAACTTCAATCATTTTTTCACCGCGCCACCCTTGTTTTTTGTTAATAAAATAATATTTACCATTGTGATAAAATTCAGACGAAGCTAAGTCTAATCCTAAAAACACATGTTTTCCTGGTGTCCAACCAGCTGACTTAATTGCTTCGACAATTAACTGAAGACCCCGTTCATTATTAAGGAGTTCGGGTGCAAACCCACCTTCATCCCCCACACTCGTAACATATCCTTTTTGTCCCAATAAATTGGCCAGCGAATGAAAAATCTGCGAACCCATACGCACCCGTTCGCGCATGAGGGGGGCCTTGGGGATAATCATAAACTCCTGAATGGAAAGTCCATTATCAGCATGTCTGCCGCCGTTTAAAATATTCATAGTAGCAACCGGCAAACGATAGCCTTTTTCCGGAATTTTATAGATATAGCGAATATACTGATACAGCGGCAGATTCATTGCTAAAGCTCCGACGCGTGCTGCGGCCAGCGACACGGCTAAAATAGCATTCGCGCCTAAACGAGCTTTATTTTTTGTTCCATCAAGTTCAATCATGGTGCGGTCAAGAAGGGCGAGCTGTTCTACGTCTTTACCTACCAAAGCTTTAGCGATAAGGGCGTTAACATTTCGTACTGCCTTAAGCACGCCTTTACCACCGTAGCGTTTACCGCCATCACGAAGCTCGAGCGCTTCATGGGTGCCGGTTGAAGCGCCCGAAGGAACTTTAGCGGTGGCAACTAAACCATTTTCTAACACCACTTTACCTTCGACTGTCGGATTGCCTCGCGAGTCCAGCACCTCCCGTGCACTGATAGACTTGATTTTCATACACAAAAAAGATTAAGGTTCAAAAAATAGTATACCACAGTAGCGCCAAATCAGCCACGAAGATAGTACCAGCCGTCGGCAGCTAAAAATAAAAGAGCCCTGCTATAAGGGCTCTTTTAAACTTGAAATTACTATTTTTTGAGGGGTTGAATTTCGTAGGTGATGGCAACATTCATTTCGACATCTTTGCTGCCAGAAGCTACTTGTGGCGCATAGGCCTCGGCTGATACACCGGCGCCCATTGGATATGCAGCAGACTTACTATACATATCGTAACCGTTATTACCCTCATACTCACTATATGATAAGACACTTACCATACGGACCCCGAGTGCAGCTGCCAAATCCGCAGCTTTCTGATGAGCATTTGCTAAAGCTTTATCGCGAGCTTGTGTTTTCAGATTTTCAGTGTCGTCAATCGTAAAATTAAGGCCGCTAACCTGAGTAGCGCCGTACTTCCCGGCTAAGGAAAGAATAGTTGGAATCTTACTTAAATCACGAATTTTGATCGTGATGTTGCTTGCGACGCGATATCCTTTGAGTTCCTGGCCCTTATCCTGCGTATAATTATAATCAGGATAGATTGTGTAGTCAGTTTGCAGATCTTTTGGATCAATTCCCATACGGGTCAATTCAGTCGTGATACTATCCATGGTTTTTTTGTTGGCGGCCTGCGCAACCGAAACATCTTTGTCGGTATTGGAGTATCCAATCGAAGTAACTGCAATGTCATTATTGCCCGTTACTTTGCCATAGCCATTGATGGTAATAGTACGCTCCATGCGGTCAGCCTGACCGATAGAATCATATTTTTTAATATTGTTACGGATCAGCGTGCCAACGTAAAAAATAACGTATACGAGAAGCACACCCACCAGTGCACTCATGAATTTTCTAAAAAAACTACCGCGGTTATACCACGGATCGTGGTGGTGACCATTTTTCGGATCTATGTCTCCTGGTGGCGGGGCCAGAGGAGATGTGGGAGCGCGTCGCGGCGGCTCGGACATCATTGGTCGACTATTCGTTGGCATACTTTTACTCCTTAATAAACAATCCTCGTCAGAGAGACTGCTTAGGTTAATTAAATATAGTGCTTTTATTTTTTTGTTACTACTGCAACACCCGGCAACTTTACTCCACTGAGAAATTCAAGCATTGCTCCCCCGCCGGTTGAAACCAAGTCAATTTGCTTAAGCAAGCCGAGCTTCGCAACAACTTCAACTGTTTCGCCGCCGCCGACAACTCCAAATGCTCTACCCTTTGCCCGGGCAGCAATGGCCCCCGCTAGAGCGTACGTACCAAAATTATAGGGGCTGCATTCAAAAAAGCCGAGCGCACCGTTCCACACAATTGTTTCGGCATTGCGTATATACTTGGCGAATAGCTGAATTGTTTTTGGCCCAATATCATAAATTCCAAGCGCTTGATCGGGTAATCTAGATTTGGGAACGACTGACATAACCCCAATTTTTTTACCTCTCTGTGTTCCATACACTGCATCGATGGGGAAAATTATTTTTTTCTTTTTACCTAATTGCCGCATTTCAGCAATAAATTTTTTTTCCACCAAAGACTTCCCGACTTTACAGCCTTGCGATGCGTAATAGGTATTAGCTAAACCGCCACCAACCAATATGTGATCCGCTAGTGGTAGTAATTTTTTGAGGACAGGAATTTTAGTTTCCATTTTTGCCCCACCAAGCACGACTACAAACGGCTTTTTTGGTTTGCGTAAAACATGGTCGAGCCCGCTAATTTCAGCCGCTAACAGCAGTCCAGCATAGGTGGGCAGATAACGAGCTACGCCAACGACTGATGCGGCAGCGCGATGGCTTACACCGAAACCATCGAGTACAAACACATCAGCCAAAGCAGCGAGACGTTGGGCGAAGGCTGGGGTATTTTTTTCTTCTTCTTTATAAAATCGAATATTTTCTAAAAAAGTAATCGGCGTAGCGGTTTTTTTATTTTTTTCTAATTTTTCTAATGTTGTAAAGACAATTTTTGTCTTCAGCATTTTAGCTAAATGGTCGCACACGGGTTTTAGGCTTAAAGCTGCTATTGCACGCTCGGGCCTACCTAAATGACTGACAATAAATATCTCCGCTTTATGTTTAAGCAGATATTCAATTGTTGGCAGTGTCTGAGCAATCTTAAAATCATCCACTACTTTTCCATTTTTTAAAGGAACATTAAAATCAACCCTCAAAAGCACTCGTCGCCGGGATATTTTTGCACCATCTTTGAGTAACTTTACGTTCATACTAAAATAAAAAGCGTGCTACTAATTTAGTATAGCACACTTTGAATGTCTTTTCTATTCAGCGAGCGTATCGTAACCCGGATCTCCCGGCCAAACATAATTTTTAAAGACCCACATGGCACTGTCCCGTGCTTCGGTAAAACGATCCTCCGCAGTTGCAGCCCCGAGCACCGCCACGCGGACGGCATGCCCGCGCTCATCGGTAAGTCTCACTGTAAAATTATACAAAGAATCATTAATGTACCCAGTTTTTCCGACAATATTTTCAACACTAAACTCATTAGGGATCCACTTGGTAAGGAGCCAATTAGTACTCCAAATACGCCGCTGTTTAGCACCGCCCAGCGGCGAAGCATAGTATTCGCCCGTATGAAGTGCTTTAAAAATTTTGTCGCGCCGCACCGCTTCTTTTAGAAGCACAACCGTATCACTGGGGCTGGCCACATTGCCGCTATGTAAACCCGTCGGTTCTATAAATGAGGCTGTGGTAAGACCAAGACTTTGCGCCTTAGCATTCATAAGCGCTACAAATTGCGTGCTTGAAACACCACTACTCCTCACCAGTGCGCTAATAGCAGTATTTGAAGAACCAATCAGCGCAATATGCCAAAGATCTTCTAAGGTATATTTTTCACCCACTTCAACTAAATGACTTTCACCGTCCCAATCTTCAGCGGTAATAATAGTTGTGCTCGCCCAAGAAACTGGCAGGTCAAGAAGCACAAGTGCGGTCATGAGCTTGGTAATACTGGCCAGGGGGCGAACGGCATCGGCATTTTTACTATAGAGAATTGCTCCCGAGACATCGTCAACCGCAATAACCGCAGGGGCACTCAGCACAGTGTCAAACGTACTGCTCACATTTTTAAGGAGAGGTATGGTCGGCTGCGCTGCAGGCAGCGTTACATGTATATCTCCGCCAATCCCCGCATCAGAACGGTTTCCAGCTACCGGGAAAGGGTGATATTTTTCCGTCTTGGCTTGAGTGAAAAAAACCGATCCGGTAAACAGCAAAATAACACCAAGCCCCATGGTGCCGTAGCTCGAAATAAAATTAAGGAGTTTGGTTTTAAACATACCTATTAACCGTTAGACAGCGGAGCGCTCGCAGCACGAATTGTTTCCACAAATTCGTGGGCATGGAGTTCGTTATACTCGGGGAGTTCTTCAACACTCGTTAAACCCAAGTGACGCAAATATTCCATTGTTATTTGATAGCGCGGCAACAAGTGCAGTTCATCATCGAGTTCTTTAACGAGGCCCCGGAGCATAAGGTTACGCAGGATAATGCTGCAGTTAACACCGCGAATCTGCTCAAGCTCAGGCTTGGTAATCGGACCGCAATACGAAATAACCGTCAATGTTTCTAGCTGCGGACGAGTTAATTCTTCGGTAATTTCGGCTTTTAAAAATTGTTCAGTTAATTCACGATTTTCTGCTCGTGACACCAACTGCCATTCATCGTTATTTTGTATGAGCACAATACCCGAGTCTGGGTCATTGTAGCGCACAGCGACTTCCTTAAGCAAGCTTTCGGTTTCTTCTTCGCTAACTGCAAGCACTGCTGCCAGCTTTTTGAGCGTCAGGGGTTTACTCGCAACAAATAAAACAGATTCTAATTGAGAACGGAGTGACATACGCTATTACACTTTTTTAAGCATCATGTCGGCAAAACTGTCGACCTGATCAATAGAAACTTTTTCTTGTTTAACCAATTCAAGAATCGCCAAAAACGTAATGATTACTTCACTGCGACTTTCAGTCTTTCCAAGCATTTGTTTAAAACTAAGCTGTTTAATTTTTTGCAGCGCCTCGTAGATGGACTCAATCCGTTCTTTGACCGAAACAGTCCGATCAATCGACAACTGCGGGAGCGGATTAACCGGTTTAAGCCGCTTCAGCAGGAGGTGCATACTCGAATGCAGATTGTCTGGCAGCGCATTGGCCGGAACGGTGAATCCTTCCTGTTTTAGGGGAGGCTCTATTCTACCATAACTGATAAAAAGACGCTGCCAGAGCTCGTGGACATGCTCGCTCGCCGCCACAAACCGCTTATAGAGCTTAAGCTGATCCGCCAAACCTACCCCGTTTTCTTCTTCAGCAGGATAAAGGTATGGAAGCAGTAAGCGAGATTTAAGATATAAAAGCTTGGTAGCGATCACCAAAAAATCCGCCAATTCTTCGGAACGTTCCTCGAGCTCGCTCACCCATTTCAAATATTGTTCAGTAATATCCGAGAGTGAGACTTCGCTAATATTCATTTGTTGCTGCTCGATAAGCGACAACAGCAAATCAAGCGGTCCTTCAAATTGTTTCAATTTGACGCTTGTCGCCATAGAAAATTATTTTTTGAGGGATACATGAACTTCGTCGAGTGTTTTGCTTGGAAGCGTTGATGGCGCACCCATCATGAGATCGCGCGCGTCGCCCGTCTTCGGGAAGGCAATCACTTCGCGGATGTTAGGTTCACCCGCAAGGAGCATAACGATGCGATCAATTCCCGGCGCAAAACCACCGTGCGGTGGCGCGCCAAAGGTAAAGGCCTCAAGCATATGGCCGAAGCGTTCTTGTTGATCTTGCTCGCTAATCTGCAACAAATCAAAAATCTTTTTCTGCATATCGCGCGTATGAATACGAATACTGCCGCTACTCAGCTCAAAACCATTTAAGACTAGATCATACGCGTTCGCTCGAACTTTCATCGGGTCAGTATCAAGCAGTGCTTCATCCCCTTCTTTCACACTGCAAAAAGGATGATGCATGGCTTGGATATTTCCTTCTTCATCTTTTTCAAACATTGGAAAATCAAGCACCCAGCAAAAAGCGAGCTCATTTGGATCGTTTTTATCTTTACGCATATCCGGCTTATCGCTGCCATATTGCGCTACTGCTTCAGCGTAGGTAAGACGCGGGAATGGTGTAGTAGAAATGGTTTTTTCCGGCGCAACCTGCTTTACTAGCTCGATAAACATCGCTTCGGTATACGTCAAAATATCTTCTTGCTTTACGAATGACATTTCAAAATCAAGCTGCGTGAACTCCGGCTGACGATCCCCGCGCTGATCTTCATCGCGGAAGCAGCGGGCAATTTGAAAATAACGCTCAAACCCGGAAACCATAAGGAGCTGCTTAAACTGCTGCGGTGACTGCGGTAAGACATAAAATTGTCCGGAATGAAGACGCGAAGGCACAATATATTCACGCGAGCCTTCTGGAGTCCCCTTCATCAGGATCGGCGTCTCAACTTCCAAAAAGCCATTGTCGTGCATGTAGCTCCGGAAAAACGTAATAATTTTGTCGCGCAAACGAATATTTTTCTGCATGCGTTCACTGCGCAAATCTAAATAGCGATATTTAAGGCGAAGTTCTTCAGTGATGCCTTTAGTATCCTTATCGATTTCAAAGGGCGGTGTTTCAGCTGTGTTAAGAACAATCAGTTCTTTCAATAAAACTTCAATCGTACCCGTAGCCATAGCCGGGTTTTTTTGTTTTTCACCGCGTTCTTTCACGATACCACGCACTTCGATTACCCACTCCGGACGGACTTCTTTGAGGCGCTCTTGTGAGGCCTCATCAAGTTCAGCAGGAACGCCCACGAGCTGCGTAATTCCTTCTCGATCACGCAAATCCAAAAACACAATCTTGCCCATGTTGCGCCGGGCATTGATCCAGCCCTTGAGGACAACTTCCTGACCAACCTGCCCTACTGTTTCTACACTTAAACTACGTTTCATATAAAGTATTTTATCTTGACAAGAATTGTTAAATAGGATATTTTATCTAGCTCTTTTACCGAGGAGGGACCAATGGATCCAAACATGCAGGGCCAGATGAACCTGTTCACCCTGGCAACGACGCTCTGCTTCGCCGCAGCAGTGTTCTGCGCCGCCATGATCGTCGTGACAACCCTGCGTGCCCTGCTCTTGCAAGGCACGCCCAAAGCGGCTGGATGGCTCAAAACTGTCTGGTTGCCGATCTTCATCGGCCTTACCATCCTCACCTGCGCGGCCTACTACGCCGCCCACCACCCGCTCAGCTGAAGCTCGTTCTGAGCCACACCACCTCCCGCACCCGGGAGGTTTCGCATTTCAGTTTACTTTTTACCAAACTCTTCAGCCATCTCAACTAACCGGTGCGCGTAACCGTATTCATTATCATACCAAGCAACAACCTTTACCAGATTTCCTCCAACCACATTCGTTAATTTTAAATCCACCACGGCCGAAAAACTGCTGCCTCGAAAATCTGACGATACTAATTCTTCCGAAGTTGTGCCTAAAATATTTTTGAATGTACTTCCGCTGGCAGCAGTAATAAATGCCTGATTTACTCGCTCAATAGTAACGTCTTCTTTAAGAACGACCGTGATATCAGAAAGCGATACGTTCGGCACTGGCACACGAATCGCGACACCGTCAAACCTGCCAACGAGCGATGGAATTGCTTCGGTGGTAGCTAGTGCCGCACCCGTAGTGGTAGGAACAATATTTTCTGCTGCTGCACGGGCGCGGCGCAGATCTTTGTGGGGGCCATCCTGTAAATTTTGGTCAGCGGTATAACCATGCACCGTGGTCATCATTGCTTTTTCAATCCCAAAGTTTTTTTCAAGCACAAACATAACCGGTGAAATGCAGTTTGTGGTGCAAGAAGCATTATTAATGACTTCTGAGGTTTCCTTGGATAGGAAATCGGAATTAACACCGAGGACGTAGGTGGGCACACCACCTTTTGCCGGCGCGCTGACAATTACTTTTTTAGCACCGGCTTTGATGTGAAGCTCGGCCCCAGCCTTTTCTGTAAAACGGCCCGTGCACTCAAGCACAACATCGACATTCATTTTTCCCCACGGCAAAACGCTTGGATCTTTTTCGGCAAACACCGGAATTTTAGTACCGTCGACAATAATATTTTTTTCGTCAAAACTTACCTCGTGGTCATAGGCGCCATACGAAGTATCATGCTTTAAAAGATGCGCGAGTGTTTTGGTGTCAGTTAAGTCATTGATACCGACAAAGGACACATTCTTTTTTCCAAATCCGGCACGGAACGCCTGGCGACCAATACGACCAAAACCATTGATAGCGATAGTAATCATAGAAAATTAATTTTACCGGTTATTTCTAAAATAATATACATAATAAGCACCAAAATGAACCCACCGACGACTTCGTTACGAAACACAATCCCCTTGTCGAATTCACTCCAGAACTCTTGCGGTGTTCCATTACCGTGAAGAAGCCAAAAAAAGCCTGCCCCGATAAGCTGTGCAATAAAAATCATTACCAGGCCCAATACAAAATATAGAACATCTTTCATGTTTAACGAACAATCGCAAACAGACATTTAAGGTACTCCCCTTCCGTAAATGCGACGAGCTCGGGGTGATCGATGCCGTGCGTAAACGTTTCGATAATCTGCACTGTTCGGCCTGTTCGTGCAGCGGCCTCTGACAACATAAACCGAAAATCTTGCATCGAAACATGCGCCGAGCACGACGCTGTTACCAGAATACCGTTTTCAGGCAGAATTCGCAAGGCCATTTCATTGATTTTACGATATCCCTGCAGTCCTTCCCTAACTTTATGGCGATCTTTTACAAAAGCTGGCGGATCGAGGATAATGACGTCAAAGCTGCCCTTCTTTTGTTCAGGCAAATACTGTTTTACATCAGCCAAAATAAATTCAGCTTTTTTCTCATCAAGTTTATTAACCTTAAAATTTTCTTCAGCAAGATGGAGTGCCGATTCCGAGCCGTCCACGCTCGTCACACTTTTGGCTCCGGCCGCAGCAGCATAGACGCTAAAGCCACCAGTATAGGAAAAACAATTCAAAACATGTTTTCCTTTCACGTATTTCTGAAGCGCCGCGCGTTTGTCACGCTGATCCAAGAAAAACCCTGTCTTCTGACCGGTCTTAACATCAACCACAAAGGTAAATCCGTTTTCTTTGATTTTAATCTGGTCCGGAACTTTGCCGTAGAGCAAATTATTTTTTTCTTCCGTCTCCCCTGCTTCAAGGTGACGCGTTTTCATATCGGAACGTTCGTAAATTCCTTTTGGCTCGAGAATGCTTATCAGCGCCGCGGTAATTTCTTTTTTCCACGCTGCGATACCGGCGTTGTGAAATTGAACCACTGCATAGTCGGCATAGCGATCAACAACCAGTCCAGGAAGTAAATCATTCTCACCATATACGACACGGTAACCATTCGTTTCTTTGCTGGCCACAAAGCGTTCGCGCACGTCAAGCGCCGACAGAATTCTTTTTTCAAAAAATGATTGATCAATAGTTTCGTCTACATCCCAGCTCCAGAGACGAACAGCAATTTGGGAATATGAATTAAAATAGCCGTGCGCTAAAAAAGCACCGGTTTCATCAACGAGTTTTACGGTGTCCCCGCTTTTGAGACCTTCGGGAATTTTGAGGAGAGCCCCGGAGAATACCCACGGGTGTCGGCCTTTAATCGGGCCACTTCGTTTTTGAGCTACAGTTAGAGAAATCATATAATATAATAACTCGCGTACTGTACCAAATAATAATTAGCTTGGCAATAACAAAAAACCGCTCAACCATTGACAAAAATGGTTTTTTTGTGCTAGGCTTGCCACCTTCCTCTCAACAGGTGCCCGTGATAATCGTCACGGGAATCCCTAGGAGCCCGGCTCCTAAAAATATGCACTCTGACAACGGAGCCTTAATGAAAAACTCAACCAGATCCCTTCTCATCAGCCTCAACCTCGTGCTCGGCGCCTGCGGTAGCCCGCAAGCCAGCACCAGCTCGTCAAGCGGCCTGTGCGTCAGCCGAACCGGGGAGCTGAGCGACGCCTGGGCCTACTTCGAGGTGGATCCCTCGACCCCCAGCGGCGAGATCACGGTGAACACCGACACCGACGTGCTCCACATCTCGGTGGAAGGTCAGGTCGGGACGGACTGTGTCCAGGCCTACTTCAACGAGGCCTTCATCCTGGCGTCCGGGAGCCTGGCGAGCAACCTCGACGGTACCCGCTACGTCCTCGAGACCCTGGACAGGACCCACCAGGTCCACAACTGGTCCTTCGCCAACGGCGCGGCCCACTGGGGACCCAACCAGATGGGAACCCCGATCTCGGCACCCATCCCCTACAAGACGATCCTCGCACTGCGCATGGACACCACGGCGTTCGCGCTGGACGGCCGCGAGTTCCAGTTTAACCTGGGCTCCTACTTCTACATCGCGGGCGGCGTGCGCCATGAGGGAACCCCGATCAACAAGACCGGCGGCCTCCTGAGGCTGCCGACCAACTAACAAAAGTAGCGCACGAACAAAACAAGCTACTTCACACCCTCTCAGGATCACCTTTCAACTAACGCTTGAACGCGTGTGGGGAGGCTGAGAAAAAACTTCGAGCCTCCCAAATATGTTTCCAAAAAATTGGAAATATATTTGGCTCGAAGTTTATACAAAACAAAAAAGACGTTCCACAAGTGGAACGTCTTTTTAAATTCTATTTTATTTTGCAACCTGCTCAGCCACTTCATCGGCAAAATTCTTAGTGTGTTTTTCGATGCCTTCACCAAGCTCAAAGCGAGCAAAGCGACGGATCGTAATTTTTTCACCGGTTTCACCGGTCTTTTCGGCAAGAAGTTGATGAATTTTTTTACTGTCATCCTTGATGTAGAATTGATCTACCAAGCAAATTTCTTCGTAAAACTTTTCAATTTTACCTTTAAGAATATTTTCCATCATTTCAGCTGGTTTGCCTTTAAGCTGTTCAGCATAGATTTCTTTTTCTTTGGCGATCATTTCAGCGGGCACTTCGGTGCGATCCAAAAATTTTGGATTAGCCGCAGAAATATGAAGGGCAATTTCTTTGACTAAATCTTTAAAGGCATCAGTGCGCGCCACGAAATCAGTTTCACAGTTTACTTCAACGAGGACACCAATGCGACCGCCGCCATGAATATAGCTGGCAACCACTCCTTCACCAGCAACTTTGTCCGCGCGTTTAGCGGCCTTAACAACACCCTTTTTACGAAGGATTTCACCAGCTTTGTCCTGGTCGCCATTCGCTTCTTCAAGCGCAGCTTTGCAGTCAAGCATGCCAGCGCCTGTTGAAGCACGAAGCTTCGAGATATCAGCAGCTGTAGTCATATAATTATAGTCTTAATTTCAAATTTTTTAATAACCAAGCAGAATACAAATCAAAAAACAAAAAATACTTGTTATTTGTATTTTGTGTTTTGTTATTTATTACTAGATAGATTCACCAACCTGAAGGGCACGCTTTTCCTTTTTAGGAGCAGTGGCGGCTTTTGGACTAGTTGGTTTCTTTTCTTCTTTAGATTCTACCACAACTTTAGCTTCTTTGGCAGCTACAACTTCTTTTTCACGCTCAACTACCATAGCAGCGCGATTCTTTTCGCCTTCACGCTTGCCTTCATTAACCGCTTCAGCCACGAGCTGAGCAATCATGCGGATAGAATTAATGGCGTCATCATTAGCCGGAATAACGTAGGTAGCCTTCGTTGGGTCAACGTTGGTATCACAAACCGCCACAACCGGAAGGTTAACGCGGCGAGCTTCGGTAATCGCTGTTTTTTCAACGCGCATATCGGCGATGAAAAGTGCGTCTGGAAGACTAGTAACATCTACCAAACCACTGAGGTATTTATCCATTTTTTCAAGCTGTTTCTTAAGGGTCGACTGTTCTTTTTTAGTATATTTTTCAATTTCACCAGTTTTAACCTGTTCTTTGAGACCGGTGTATTTTTTAAGACGACGTTTAAATTCATCAAAGTTAGTAAGGAGACCGCCAATCCAGCGTTCAACCAAAAACGGCATTCCACAACTTTCCGCAGCAGCTTTAATAATTTCGCGCGCCTGGCGTTTAGTGCCAACAAACAAAATTTTCTTACCCTGAGCAGCCTCAGCTTTTACGTACGCAAGTGTAGTCTCGAGCTGTTCGAGTGTTTTTTCCAAATCAATCACGTGGATCCCATTGCGAGAACCAAAGATATACGGTTGCATTTTAGGGTGCCAACGGGAACCCTGATGGCCGAAATGGACGCCGGCCTTGAGCATCTCAACGAGAGATGGAAGTTTTGTCATATTTTTTCCTTATTACTGCCTCTTAGCCTTACCCTTGGGGTGGCCCTAGGGAGGAAAATTACTCGAAAAATCGAGAAATGAGCTAATGAGTGATAATTAAAGTAGGCTTATTCTAGCGGAAAGTTAAAAATATGTCAATATTCTAAATTCTACTTCCTCGTAAATCCTCCAAAGGACCCGGAACACCGCCTGAGCTGCTTGCCTCGCCTTTCGGGGCATGATAGAATGAGAGCGACTTAATCAAAGTCCTATTTAGTTACTTACGCCTCTTAACACCTCTGTATGGCTGCGCCTAAAACACCCCCAGAATCAAATTATGATGCTAAAAACATTACTATCCTTGAGGGCCTCGAGGCTGTCCGCCGCCGCCCTGGTATGTACATCGGTTCGACCGGCAGCGTTGGTTTGCACCACCTGATCTGGGAAGTCGTCGATAACTCCATTGATGAAGCAATGGCTGGGTATGCGACCAAAATTTTTATCACGCTTCTCCCCGACCACAAAATTGAAGTCCGCGATAATGGCCGCGGTATCCCAGTTGATATTCACCCCCAGAAAAAAATTAGTGCCCTTGAAATCGTCATGACCGTCTTGCATGCTGGCGGTAAATTCGGTGATAGCGGTTATAAAATTTCGGGCGGTCTCCATGGTGTTGGTGCTTCAGTTGTAAACGCACTTTCTACCTATACCCGCGTTGAAGTCCACCGTGACGGCGAAATTTGGGAACAAGAATATAAAATCGGCGTCCCGCAGAAAAAAGTACGAAGTATTGGTAAGTGTAAAGATACTGGCACCACGACCGTCTTCAGACCGGATGAAAGTATTTTTGAAACGGTTGATTTTGAATGGAAAACAATCGTCGACCACTTCCGTCAGCATTGTTACCTTACCAAAGGTATCCACATGGTGATTACCGACGCTCGCCCGCCGGAAGAAAAGGCCGTCGATAAAACCGCCCTGGATTTCCCCTACCCTACGTACCAATTCTACTTTGAGGGGGGTGTTTCCTCGTTTGTTGGCTACCTTAACCAAAATAAAGAAGCCAAAAACGAAACAATTTTTTATGTTGAAAAAGAAGCAGAAGGCGTGAACGTGGAAGTTGCCCTCCAATACAACAATGATTTTTCCGAATCACTCTTTGCTTTTACCAACAATATTTTCAATCCGGACGGTGGTACCCATGTGGCCGGATTTAGAACCGCACTTACCCGCAGCCTCAACACCTACGCACGCAATAAAAATATTCTTAAAGAAAAAGATGCCAACCTAACCGGCGAAGATGTTCGCGAAGGTTTAACAACAGTTATATCGGTTAAAATTCGTGAACCGCAGTTTGAAGGTCAGACTAAAGGCAAACTTGGTAACACTGAAGCGAAAACCGCTGTTGAAAGCGTCATGAACGAAGCGTTTCTTATCTTCCTTGAGGAACACCCCAAAGACGCCGAGGCAATTATTGGCAAATGTCTGCTCGCTGCCCGTGCTCGCGCAGCTGCCAAAATCGCTCGCGACACGATTCTCCGCAAAGGCGCTTTAGAGGGCTTTACCCTCCCTGGTAAGCTGGCTGACTGCTCGAGCCGCGATTCTGAATCAACTGAACTATTCATTGTTGAGGGAGACTCGGCTGGCGGCTCTGCCAAACAAGGACGTAACCGCGAAATTCAGGCTATTCTCCCCCTCCGCGGTAAAGTACTCAACGTCGAACGCGCCCGCCTCGATAAAATTCTTGCGAACAACGAATTGAAGTCTCTCATTATCGCACTTGGCACGAACATTGGTGAACAATTTGATATCACCAAACTGCGCTACAATCGTATCGTGATCATGACTGATGCTGACGTGGACGGCGCGCACATTCGCACTCTCCTGCTCACATTCTTCTACCGCTACTTCCCACTCTTGATTACTGAAAATCATGTATTTATCGCCCAGCCACCTTTGTACAGTATAAAATACGGCAAAGAAGTAAAGTACGCGTATAATGATGAGGAAAAAGCAGCTGCAATCGCCGAAATTGAAAAAAATAAAAGCGATAAAACTAAAGCTAAAGCCGAAGCACAAAAAGCTGCTGCCGAAGAAGCCGCTGAAGATGAAATCGCCAAGCTCGCTACGGGCGAGAGCGACGAAGAAACCGAATCAATCGTTATTGCTGGCATCAAAGTAAATATTCAGCGCTATAAAGGTTTGGGAGAAATGAATCCGGAACAGCTGTGGGAAACCACTATGGACCCAAGCAAGCGCCTCATGAAAATGGTGACGGTCGAGGACGCACAGCTCGCCAACGATACCTTTGAGATCCTCATGGGTGACGAAGTTGAACCGCGCAAGAAATTTATCCAGACGCATGCCAAACAGGTACAGAACTTGGATATTTAATGAAAATCCCGGTATTTATGCACAAAAAGCCACTTTTAGGTGGCTTTTTGCTACTCTTGACAAATAATTACCAATACGGTATATTCTCTTTGTAAATACAGCCCCAGGGCTGTTTTAAAAAACCTGATATTTATGAGCTTTTTTACCTCAATCAAAAACTATTTTGTAGGGTCATACACTGAAATGAAAAAGGTGACCTGGCCAACAAAAGAACAGACTATCAACTATAGTATTTTGGTTATTGCCCTCAGTCTCGGTCTCGCTGTATTCTTTGCAGTACTCGACTACGGCTTTTCTACCGGCATTACCGCTTTAATTTCTCGTTAATTTTACCTGTCCTCCAAGGAGGAGACTTTTTAAAACTATGGCCAAGCAAACCCTGAACCTCGGACGACGCTGGTATGTGCTCCACACCTACAGCGGCTACGAAGAAAATGTTAAAAGTAATCTGAGCCAGCGTATCGAATCATTCGATATGCAGGATAAAATTTTTAATGTTCTCGTTCCCAAAGAAAAGAAGATTAAAATTAAAAACGGCAAACGGACTTCGGTGGAAGAAAAAATCTTTCCGGGATACATCTTGGTAGAAATGATTGTGACGGATGATTCGTGGTATGTTGTCCGCAACACCCCAAACGTCACCGGTTTCATCGGCTCTGGTACTACCCCAACCCCGATCGATCAGAAAGAAGTTGATTCGCTCTTGAAGCGCATCAATGGCAGCGAACCAGAACAAAAAGTAGATATGGAAGTGAATGAAATGGTACGCATCGTCGATGGTCCTTTCAAAAACTTTGAAGGTAAAATCAGCCATGTTGACCACGAACGCGGACGCATTAAAGTTATGGTTAATATGTTTGGTCGCGAAACACCGGTTGAACTGGATGCGCTGCAAGCGAAAAAAGTATAAGTATAAACTAGGCTGCTCCGTGCAAACGGGGGCTTCTCAGCCTAGATACTACAACATTTAAAAATTAATTTCCGTTATGGCAAAAAAAGTCCTTACGCAAATCAAACTCCAAATCGTTGGCGGCGCTGCAAACCCAGCCCCACCAGTCGGTCCAGCCCTCGGTCAGCACGGTCTTAACATCGCTGGTTTCTGTAAAGAATTCAACGACAAGACCCAAGACAAAAAAGGCGAAGTAGTACCGGTGATCATCTCGGTCTATGCCGATCGCACCTACAGCTTCATCATGAAGACTGCGCCGGTCGCTGAAATGATCAAGAAAGCCGCTGGCATCAAAAAAGGTTCCGGCAAACCACTCCAGGAAAAAGTCGGCAAAATCACCCGCGCTCAGGTTCGTGAAATTGCTGAAAAGAAAATGCCCGACCTCAATGCCCACACAGTTGAAGCAGCTATGAGCATGGTTGAAGGAACAGCTAAGCAGATGGGTGTGAAGGTTGAAGGTTAAACTCAAAAATAAAAACCATCGTCAAAAGACGATGGTTTTTTTATTATTTTACACTATAAACATCGCATCCCCAAAACTATAAAAGCGATACTTAGCTTCCACTGCTTTTCTATAACACTCCAGCATAAATTCCCTATCCCCCGCAAACGCACTTACGAGCATGAGAAGCGTCGACTTTGGTAAATGAAAATTAGTGATCATCGCGTCGATAACATTGAACACAAATCCAGGTGTGATGAAAATATTAATGTCGCCACAAAACGCTTTTAATTCTCCGCACGTCTGATATACGCCCTCAAGCGTACGCACTGTTGTTGTGCCAACTGCGACCACTCGTCTGCCTTCAGCTTTAGCAGCGTTGATCAGGTCGGCATTTTTACTCGTCACCTCTACCCATTCGCTATGCATTTTGTGTTCTTCAACGTTGTCGGTTTTTACGGGAAGAAATGTACCAAGCCCCACGTGAAGTGTGACTTCGGCAAACTGGATACCTTTTGCTTTTAATTTTTGAATCAGTTGCGGAGTAAAATGGAATCCAGCGGTTGGAGCCGCCACAGACCCTTCTTCTTTAGCATAGACAGTTTGGTATCGAGCATCAATCGACGCGGTCGGGCTTTGAGCTTGTTCATTAGAAATATATGGCGGGAGCGGTACCTCACCATACTTATTAGCTTTGGCACGCACGCTGAAATCGTCTTCATTAAACTGCACCAAAATCGTTCCGTCTTTTTCTTTGCATAGAATTTCGGCTGCAAAGTCTTCGGCAAAAACCACTTTCATACCCAGGCGCAATTTTTTGCCGGGTTTTGCGAGCACTTTCCAGACACCTGGATTGGGCATGGGGCGAACCAAAAAAACTTCCACTTCCGGAACATTCAAAATAACATCTGAATATGGCGAACTGCTGTTGCCGGTTGTTTTTTTAAGGCCATCAGTTGCCTCGTCGAGCATGATACGGCCGTAGAGACGCGCTTTAAAAACCTTGGAGTTATTCCAAACCAAAAGATCTCCTGATTTGAGATCGTCAAGAATATCGTAAAAATGTTTATGGTGAACTTCATGCGTTTTTTTATCGATTACCATGAGGCGTGAATGATCGCGCGGCTCAATGGGTGTTTGAGCAATACGATCAGTCGGAAGTTCAAAATCAAAATCAGTTGTGAGCATACAAATCAAACTAATAATATATATCTAAAAAACCTTCTAACTTGGGAATAGTAACGGTAAAATTAAACGTCACTGTGGAGTCAGGTTTTTGAGATATATAATAGTAAATCAAAAATACTATTTCGTGCTGGTCTTCTTTACCATACACTTCAATACTTTCCGGAAAAACATTCTCTTTCGCTAAAATATTTTTTACAAATTCAGTCTCAGGACTTTGTGCCGGTACTCGAGTATCTTTTGCATGAATCATGGTAACGAGTTCTTCGTGAGAAAGTTTTGTAAAGGCATCCAAAATATTCTCAGACCTTCGCACAGCTGCAAGCGAGTTACCTGGATCTCGACCCATATAGATGCCGTCTCGCAAAGATTCTACGCGACACTCCAGCGAGCCAAAAGGAATACTTATGCCATCTCGAAGAAGAGGTGCGCGGGTTTCCTTATATTTTTGAGCAAAAGGTTTTAATTCAGCAAGCATGGTGGCAGTCGAACGCGGGTCAAAAAAATGGTCTTCTAGAGCACGGCGTTTGGCATCTTCCCAAGTGGACTGAGCGTGAAGATATTTTTTAACGTGCGCCTGATAAGCGCGCGGGAATATAATTCCTTCCTGAACCCCGTTAAAAGCTATAAAATCAAGGGTGCTAAAATCAATCATAGCACTAATCCCCCGGTCAATCTCTTGAGCGCGTAGCCGGTAAAATTTTTCTATCTGACGAAGTTTTTCAACTAGTTCTTCTATTGTCCCTTGGGTTAATTGTCCCACAATTACTGCTCGAATTTGAGACTGACGTTCAGATCCAACATGCCCCCATGTAGCTGCACCTGCGAGATGATCAATTTTATCAAGCAGACCACCAACCTCATCAATCAAAAGCCTGACTTTTATTAACTGCTTACCTTCAAGTTTAGCAAAAAGATCTTTATAGAGAGGTTCATTTAAGGCTCGCACCAACTCCTTTCCTGAACTCATATCTCGGATATATGCCACAATTTCATCCTTAATTCTATCCTGAACATTGAAAAGGATGTCGTTAATAAAATGTTGGCGCTCGTGGAGCACGATTCGCTCCTGAGACAAGGAATTGAGGTCATCTGAGGCATTTACCAATAAAATTCGAGGAGCTAATTCAGCTTCAAATGGTAGAATAAAAGAACGATGATAACTTCCACCACTCTGAATATCCTCTCGCTGCCTAGGACGAAGAGCGTAATAATCTTCAGCCGTATGACAGGTCACAATAAAATAAGCTTCTTCATGAACAGCATCGATCATTCCTTGAGGCATACGGCCCAGATGCTCGTGAAAAAGAGTTTTTCCTTTTGAGGGAGGAGTACTGTTCCCGCACAGTTCAACACTTATCTCACTAAGGCGTTGATCATCGTTGCATGATTCCTGACGCGCAAGCGTATACTCAAAAATAATTTTTTGGTATTTTTCAACAACTTCTGTTGGCACACCTTCTTTACCACCAATACTCTTAACGATGGCTGCGAACTGACGCTGAAGTTTTACTATCTGTTCTCCCAAACTATCATCAAGATCGTCGTTAAATGATTTGATCAAACCTTCTTTATGCTGGAGTGAACTTTTCAAAAACCGCTCCAGATAAAGCTGAAAAATACCTTCGCGATGACTATGCTCGGCCGCCAGCATTTCATCCTTTTCTTTATATTCCAATTCTTTTTGTCGGATTAACTCCGAAGATAACGGGGGTGAATCTGACAATCGGCCGCGCGGACGTTCCATACTACTATAAATAAAACTTAAAGATACTTAACTCTATTTTGATTATGCTCCTCAAGTGTCTTGGCATAATGCATTGCCCCATCGCTCCCGCTCAAAAAATACCAATAATCGTTCGGTGTCGGGTCAAGCGCAGCCTTGATAGACACTACACTCGGGTTAGAAATTGGGCCGGGCGGAAGTCCGGGATATTTATAGGTATTCCAGAGTGAATCAACATCACGTTCTTTGTCGGTGGTAAAAACATCGCCGAGGCGGTCCACAACATAATGAACACTTGAATCAATCTGAAGCGCAGCTCCAGCCGCTGCCCGTCGCCACATAATATCGGCAACAATTTTTTTATCTTCCGGAGTGCGCGCTTCTCGCTCTAAGATACTCGCCATCGTCATAACATCATGGACCGTCAGATCTGATATGCCTTTTTTACTACCAAAAACATGTTGGCTAATATCCAGTTCTCCAATTTTAAGATCAACCAGTTCCCGCTCACGTTGACCCATCACTTTTGTAACAATGCTTTCTAGGCTCGCGTCCTTAAATACCCGATATGTCTCGGGTGCCAGGTAGCCTTCATATGAAACCGTCGCCGGTTTTCGGCTGAGTGTCGTAAGCTCGGGAACAAGGTTTGGTGGTGGCCCGGCGCGGCGCGTTCTAAGGACAGCCGGTTCGCCTACTAAATCATAGAGATCCTGGGTGGAGCTCGCAAGTTTCATTTGCACTAAATAATCACCAATTTGGCGAAGGTTCCAACCCGGTAAAAGCGTGATGGTAACTTCTGGACGAGGCGGAATTGGCACGGGCACGTATACAGGATGAAGCTTGCGATAATAGTGCCAACCTACCAGCGGAACAGCAACGAAAATGACTAAAGAAAATATGATTGCCTTGGTATTAAAAGACATAGGTTTATAAATATTTCTTTAAACCTCGTTTCTCAATCTCAGGTAATAATTTTTTTACATCTTGGGCGCGATTTTTGGGGCACACCAAAAGTGCGTCTGGGGTATCAACAATAATAATATTATCGAGGCCCACTGCCGCAACAATGTGTTTTTCTTCACCGTAGATCAAACAATTGGTTGTATCAATATGCACAACATTTCCCTTTATCACATTACCACTAGCATCTCCTTCTGGCTCACGGAGTTGTTCGTGCAGCACATCCCACGCGCCAATATCACTCCAGCCAAATTCACCTTTGACGATAAGGACATCTTTTTTGGAAATTTTTTCAGTTATTGCATAATCAAAAGCGTTTTTATCAAGCTGATCATAAAGGCCAGGTATATTTTTGAACTGCTTATTTGCAAGAGCTGACACGATACTTTCAAGCACTAGTGACATCTTGGGCTGATATCGCTCAAAAGCCGCTAAAAAAGAACGCGGGGTCCACATGTAATAATTGCCGTGCCACAAGTATTGCCCGCTCGTGACATATTTTGTCGCTCTTTTTAAATCAGGTTTTTCGGTATGCCCCTCAAAACGAAAAATCTCTATACCTTCTTTCTTTTCCAACAATTTACCAATTTTCGTATAACCCAGCACCGTGCTTGGAAATGTGGCCGTTATGCCAATATCCAATAATTTTCCTGTCTTAGCAACAAGCTGTTCACCAATGGAAAGGCAGTCTAGAAATTTTTGCTGATCAGCAATAAAATGGTCTGCCGGGACAAACACCATTGGTTCATCAGGATGAGTTAGAAACAGATTTGCCGCCACATACCCCATTGCCGGCGCCGTATCGCGACGGCTTGGCTCTACAATAAACTGCTCTTTAGGAACACTGGGGAAAATCTTTTTAAGATACGGCACCAGTTCTTGAGTAACCGAGAAAAATATTTTTTTCTTTCCAAAACGCTTTACGAAACGATCATATGTTTCTTTGACCAGCGGTTTTTTGCTGATCATCGGAAAAAATTGTTTCGGATTATTTTTGCGTCCGAGCGGCCACAAACGTGTCCCCTGCCCCCCAGCCAATATAACAATATTCATACTCAAAACAATAAAATCTTAATTTTTTGTACCGACCGGATTCTTTGACTCTGACATATATAATTACTTACGCTAAAAAATAAAAAAGGACTGTTACCAATCCTGCCGTAGATATTCCCCCCACCACATCTAAAGGATAGTGGACGCCGGCAAATACCCTACCCCACGAAACCCAGACTGCTCCAAGCAAGAGTACGGCAAAAGGAATTTGAAGAACTAGCGCCATGAAAACGAGCAGCCAAGCTGACATGCTGTGATCCGAAGGAAACGACTTCCACGACATCAGAGGGGAAAATAAAAGCTTACTCTTGGGATAGGTAATATGCGGCCGCGGTTCTCGAACGATTTTTCCAACACCCAAGTTAATAAGCCACCCAAATGACCACGCACATAGCGTAAAGAGTAATTTTCCAAATGAAGTAATATAATCTGGCCAATTTTGAATTAAAATAACTGCTCCAAAGTACCCGGCCATTGCTATGATAACGTATTCGGCGCCGACTTTACCAAAAAAATCGAAGACCCTATTTCGGCCGACGAGTGAATTTATCTTAAAAAAAAGACGGGTGTTAAGGCTCATAATCACTCTTTATAGTACCAATTTTACGTGTGTTTAGCAACCCGCCAACCTGCTTGAAAAAGATTAAGTACCTGGTATACTAACGGCACTTTTGCGCACTACGTGTAAGGCCTGTTACAACGCGCCCATAGCTCAGGGGTTAGAGCGCCACCCTTATAAGGTGGATGTCGATGGTTCAATTCCATCTGGGCGCACATTTTTTATCCATAACCTAGAGTATATGGCAATTACTCCCCCACTTCGACGTCCCACTAACACCGTCGGCATCGGCGGCAGCCTTGGACGACCGAGCACACCAAGCACCCCAAAAGGCCTAACCAGCATCAGCCAAATGCACGAGTCATCCCACATTTACCAAGTCGGCGATTCGACTAGCATGCACGGATCGAGCGAAGGCGCTGGCAGCCACGCCGTTGGGAGCATTGCTCAAACACTCAAAAAAGGTGGAATTGGCGGGCCAATTAAACCGTCGGGTGGCACCAGACCAATTATGCCGCTCCTTAAATAATTTTAAAAATAAAAACCCGCCCCATTGGCGGATTTTTATTTTTGTAAAACTATAGACTACATTGGAGACTTCATCCCCATACTGTTGCCACACATTTTGCAATCGCCCTTATGCGTTGCTAAAACGTAAATGGCGGACAAACCAACTAAAACGTAGATAATTCGCGAAATTGTTGCGCCCATGCCGCCAAAGAGCATGCCGACATCCCAACTAAATAAACCTACTAATAACCAATTTAAACCACCGATCACCAGTAAAAGAAACGTGATCATATGAAGTGCTTTTTTGCTACCCACAGAAATCACCCCCTCTCTTTGCAGTGCCTGAATCAAAGAGAGATGCATTCAGGCACAAATACTCTAAAATTAGTTTAAGTATAGCATTTTTTACGCTTTTAAACGAGCCTTTTAAAAGCAGTGTCAAGAGGCTTCACAACTTGTATTTTTGGCTTGAATGAGCTATGCTAACGTGCACGTACACATGTATGGTTAAAAAAACTCCTGATACAATTATCATCACCCCTGAAACAGCCGCTCGGCGGCTGGATGTTTTTTTAGCCGAAAAGCTTAATATTAGCCGCTCACAAGTACAAAAAATGATAGAGGAAGAATGTGTTCAGGTAAACGGTAAACTGCCCCGCAAGGCTGGTGATTTGGTATCGGCCGGAGCAAAAATAACTTTCATTGAACCTGTCGCGGCCCCGGCAACCCCTACACCGACTCAAAAGAAAGCGGTTTCCAAAACTGAGCCAAAATTAGAAATAATTGCTGAAACGCCTGATTATATTGTTGTTAATAAACCAACCGGGCTTCTTACCCACGTTACTCAGGCTCAGGAAAAAAATTCGGTTGCTTCGATTTTAAGTAAAAAATATCCGGAAATTAAAAAAGTTGGTGACGATCCAAAACGCCCCGGTATCGTGCATCGTCTCGATAAAGATGCTTCAGGCCTCCTTGTTGTCGCGCGCACGCAGAAAATGTTTGACCACCTCAAAGCGCAATTTAAAAAACGCACGATTGAAAAGGAGTACTCCGTGCTCGTACACGGCAAAGTAGCCAAGGATTGGGACGAAATTAATTTTCCGCTTTCTCGCTCGCAAAATAATGACCGCATGGCGGCGCACCCCGAAATGATGCGCGGCAAAGTTAACGCCGTAGGCAAAGAAGCCAAAACTGAATTCTTGATTGAAAAACGTTTTGTTAATTTTGGACTTCTCAAAGTCAAAATTCATACCGGCCGCATGCACCAGATTCGAGCGCACATGCTGGCGTATAATCACCCCGTTGTCGGCGACCCACTCTACTTTCAAAAAAAACGTAAACACCGCTGGGACGATGAGCTCGGGCGCCTGTTTTTACATTCTACTAAATTAGGCTTCGTTGATCTCGAAGGAAACTATCAAGTGTTCGAGTCACCGCTACCCCCACAATTATCTGACTTTTTGAAAAAAATAAAATAACAAATTGTACTTTTTTATGCACCCTCTTATCATCATTAGCGGCCCTGCCGGCGTTGGCAAAACAACAGTTGCCAAAGCCCTTTTCAAAATGTACCCCGAGCTGCGCTCGAGTGTAACCTACACAACCCGCAAGCCGCGCACGCTTTCAACGGAAGATAAAAAAATGTACTACGTTACAGTTGAAGAGTTTACGCAAAAAAAAGAAGCCAACGGTTTCTTGGAATGGGCTAAAGTGCATGGTGATTATTACGGTACCGCAAAAGACGAAACAGTTGAAATTTTACAGACTAATCCGGTACTTTTTAATATTGATGTGCAAGGCGCTGAACAGCTGATGAAAACCTTTCCGGGGAATTGCCTAACCATCTTTTTGGTGCCCGAATCTCAAGAACAGATGGTTGACCATATCAAAAACCGCGGCGAAATGTCCGAAGGAGACTTCCAAACTCGGCTTAAATCGGCTGAATTTGAGCTTGGCAAGCGTGAAATGTTCCAAAATCAGATCATTAATAAAGAAGGTAAGCTTTCGGAAACTATTGAGAAAATAGCCAAAATAATTGAGCCAGCCATAGCTACGACCTCGGGTATTGACAAAAAAGCCTAATTTAGCTAAAATAGGCCTACCTTATTTACTTCAGAGCTGGCCCCGGCCCTTCCGCTGGACACTCGAAATCACATTTTAACCCAAGATTTGTATGGCCGAAGAAATGCAAGCAAACGCTCCAGTCCAGTATAAACCGGGCATGGTCGTCAAAGTTCATCAAAAAATTAAAGAAACCAACACTAAAGGTGAAGAAAAGGAACGTATTCAAATCTACGAAGGCACCATTATCTCCGTGAAACACGGCAATGAAGCTGGCGCCACGATCACCGTTCGCAAAGTCTCTGAAGGCATTGGTGTAGAAAAGATCTACCCAATCCTCTCCCCAGTGATTGCCAAGATCGAAATTGTTCGCCAGTTCGAAGTTCGCCGCGCTAAACTTAACTTCCTGCGCGACAAAGACTTCAAACGCAAGATGGTTGAAAAGAAAGCTCCAACTACTGCAAAATAAGAAAAATAAAAAATCTCCCAAGCATTTGGGAGATTTTTTATTTAGTTTAGAGCAAATACTTTCCGGTCCAGCTCTTTTTACATTTACGGATATCGTCCGGTGTTCCGACACACACGACTTCCCCGCCGCCGTCGCCGCCCTCAGGGCCCATATCAATTACCCAGTCGGCCGAACGGATGAGCTCAACATTGTGTTCGATAATAAGAACACTATTTCCCTTTTCTACCAAACGATCAAGTACTTGGAGGAGGCGCTTGATATCTTCAAAATGTAAACCGGTTGTTGGTTCGTCAAGAATATATAATGTCTTGCCTGTGGAATGGCGAGAAAGTTCAAGTGACAATTTAATACGCTGCGCCTCACCGCCGGAAAGCGTTGTGGCGGATTGTCCAAGCTGCACGTAGCCAAGACCAACTTCGCGAAGCACGTTTAATTTCTCAGCAATCGGGGCAACATCCGCAAAGAACTGATACGCTTCTTCAACCGTCATACGCAGAACGTCAGCAATATGTTTGTTGTGATAATGCACCTCCAAGGCTTCGCGATTATATCTCCAGCCGTTACATTCGTTACATTCCACAAACACGTCGGCCAAAAATTGCATTGGAATACGAATGGAGCCGTCGCCGCTGCATGCCTCACAGCGCCCGCCGCCTTTTACATTAAAGCTAAACTTGCCGGCATCGTACCCACGCATACGCGCCTCGGGGAGTGCAGCAAACAAATCACGAATAAGATTAAAGACACCGGTATAGGTTGCCGGGTTTGAACGCGGCGTTCGTCCGATTGGCGACTGATCAATCGCGATAACTTTATCGATATTTGACAAACCCTTAATTGCTTTATGAACGCCCGGCTCTTCTTTGGCGCGATAAAAATGCTTGGCCAAGGCCTTACTCAAAATATCAATAATAAGCGTAGACTTACCTGAACCTGAAACACCAGTTACACAAACCAGCTGACCCAGCGGAATTTCGACATCAACATTTTTGAGGTTATGGGCTTGAGCACCAGTAATTACAATCGACTTTGTTCCCGCTGCTCCTTTTTTAGGTAATTTTTTACGGCGTGCAATTGTAGTGCGTCCAAACAAATAATCTGCCGTGAGTGATTGCTTGGCTTTTTTGAGATCCGGCAATGTTCCAGCTGCCATGAGCTCTCCGCCGTATACACCAGCTCCAGGGCCAATATCAATCAGGTAGTCTGCTGCATGCATCATAGTGGCATCATGCTCGACAACCAAAATTGAGTTGCCAAGATCACGCAAATATTTAAGGGTTTCAATCAATTTTTTAGTATCGCGAGGATGCAAACCAACCGACGGTTCGTCAAGAATATAGATGATCCCTGAGAGCCCGCTTGATAACTGAGTTGCAAGGCGCACGCGCGTGACTTCACCGCCCGACAACGTATTCATGGCGCGATCCATATTGAGATAACTAAGACCGACACGCTCTAAATTCGTCAGGCGAGGAACAATCTCTTTGGTTACTAATTGCATGATCTTCGATTTCGAAGTCTTAACTTTTGCCTGCAAAATCTCTTTCATTTCTTCAATACTCATCGCAGCAAGCTCGGAAATAGTGTATTCACCTATTTTCACCGACAACGACTCCGGACGCAGACGTTTGCCCTGACACACGCTGCAAATTTTTTCGCGCATGTATTGTTCTATTTCTTTGCGCACATATTCAGACGTTGTCTCTAAATGCTTGGCCATGAGATCAGGAATAACCCCGGGAAAAGTCATTTTTTTACCTTCGGACAGGAAGGTTTCGCTACCCGTGCCATACAAAATAATATTGAGCATTTTTGCCGGCAGATCGACAACTGGAGTATTGAGTGAAAAACCATATTTTTCGGCTACCGATGCCAATAATTTCTGATAGGCATTGTGGCTACCGGTAATGCGTGTCCAGGGCTGAATAGCGCCTTCTGCCAAGGTAAGACGCATATTCGGTATCACGAGACCAGCATCAACTTCCATCGTAATTCCAAGACCGGTGCAGCGCTGACAAGCACCGTAAGGACTATTAAAGCTGAAGCTGCGCATATCAAGAACTGGCATGGTTCGGCCGCAGTTTGAGCACAGACCAATCGTTGAAAATACCTGAGTCTTTTCATCAATTACCACGTTTACTAAACCGTCACTCAGGTCAAGTGCAATTTCTACCGGCTTGGTTGGATCTTGTTTTTTAATATCCGTAATTTTGCCGATCAATAAATCGACGTTGTAGTTACTGTTGGCGTCAAAATCAAAATCAGCGAGCTCATTAATTTTTATTTCTTCGCCATCAATTCTCAGCCATTCATACCCAGTTTTTTCCACCTGTTCAAGCAGCACTTTGTGATCAACATGACCCTTGCGAATGAGGGGTGCATAAATTAAAACAAGCGTTTTCTTACGCGCCAAATCGCGGACCGCTTCAACCACCTCGCCAGCAGTATGCGTCTCAACCAAAATATGACAGTCCGGGCAGTACTGTTCACCAGCGCGCGCAAACAGGAGGCGGAGGTAATCATAAATTTCCGTCACGGTTCCAACCGTGGAGCGGGGATTTTGGGTAAAAATTTTCTGATCAATCGCAATAGTTGGCGACAATCCGTCGATTGAATCAACGTCAGGCTTATCACGCGTTTCCATAAATTGCCGGGCATAGCTCGACAAACTTTCGGCGTAACGGCGCTGACCTTCGGCATAGACCGTATCAAAGGCCAAACTTGATTTTCCACTGCCGGATAAACCAGTAACAACGACGAGCTTATTCTTAGGAATTTCAATCGTCAGATTTTTTAAATTGTGAACTCTCGCTCCTTTAATGACAATATTTTCAGACATATAGATTAACTATTGTGAAATACCAAATTTTTCAAAATATGTTTTTTGATCTTCAACACTGCTTCTGCCAAACAGATTAGAAATATCTTTTATTTTTGACACTTCAATATTTAACATTACCTTTTTCTTCAGCTGATCGCCCGTAAAAAAATAACTTACCGGAATCTGATTCCATCGCTTAGTGAAAAACGAATCATCACCTAAATCTTCACCGTTTGTGCCAATAAAATGCCGCTGATTAGACGTGTTATAGCTTTGGTTCATGTCAAACGAAAGCACAAAGCCCTTAAGCGTACCACCGCTACCCGTACACCGCTGTGTTGCTTCATCAATTTTCTGAGGATCTATCGATAGAGCAATATTCTGCTTTTTATTTTCAGCGTAACTACTGGGCTTTACGTCAAAAGACTGTACGGTTGAATTTGATATACCCAATGTAAAATCCGTTGTTGGCGAACAAAGGGCATCTAAATCAAGGATAGTGTTTACCGAAGGGTCATTCCATTCACGTGTTGCCCAATCTGGGAACAGATCTTTCACAAGCGAATTATGCGTTGTATTGATAAAAATGTTCCCTTCATGGCAGCCGTATTTTTGAGTAGCACCATCAAAGATACAAAATGCGCTTTTGCCGTTTACTGACGGGCAGTAGTCGCCAAAGCACGTGTTACTACCGCCATTTTGAACAAAAAAACGATGGCCGCAATAAAATTTTTCCAGGTTTGAGGTACTTGTATCCTGAAGTGACATATCGTACACGGTTTTGTCTGTCGGTTTAACCACTGAGGTTTGGTCTTTAAATTCAGCAGCATACGAAAATTTTGTACTAGCGGGCAGCTGCGAACAAAAAGCCGGAATAGAGGTTTGCGGTTTAACCATCCAGACACTCGGCAGACGAAAACTAACCAGAGTTGGATTAAGGGTGTTTAAAATAAAATATGATAAATACACAATTAAAAGCCCGATCACAGCTCCAACAATATGTGATTTTGACGTAGAAATTGTTTCACTGTTTCCGCCTGAAAGCGCCCACTGAAAACCCGAAACAATAATCATAAGCACCGCCACAATAGCCGCAATGCCAATCGCATAGGTATACATTGTTCCAAGAAAATCTCCGATATGCAAAAACTGTTTGCGGCCTCCAAACGAAATACTCGTTTCCGTCTGCCCGGCAGGCAAACACTTACCCCAATCCTCGCCTTTACAATCACCCTCCGGCGAAATCCAGCCTCTTTCTAATTCTTGCGGAGAGGCTAGCGGGTCAAGCACTTTACGCTGCTCAACACAATCTGCCTTATGCCAGCATAAGGAATTGAGTTCCGGAATACTTGACTCACTCTGGGCAAGCGCAGTCTGCCCCAAAAGCAAAAGTGTACCGAAGACAACGATCAGGTAGATTTTTTTAAACATACGAAATTTATTGTTGTTTAAGGAACGATTCCCAGACTGCTTCCGGGATAACACCCTCTACTTTTTCACCGTTAATAAAAAATGTAGGCGTGCCGCGTACGCCAAATTTTGCCCCATCAACATAGTCTCGATTCACGGCAGTCTTAGCAGCAGATGAACCTGTCAGACAAGCTGTAAGCGTTCCAACATCAAGTTGGGTTGCCGCAGCTACCGCGACCAATTCAGATTGCGACAACACGTCAGACAAATCGGTCTGATGATCGAAAAAATAATTGAGTACGGGCCAAAATCGTCCTTGCTGCTGTGCACACCACCCCACCTCGGCATACCGTGATGCCCCAGGGTGTGTTGATTCAACAGGGAAATGGCGCGCAATATACTTTATCTTGCTTCCATATTTTTCAAGTACCCGGCGCATAATCGGGGCCGCAGTATCGCAGTTCGGACAACGAAAATCAAGAAACTCAACGATAACAATCGGCGCAGCGGCGTTCCCGAGATACGGGCTGTCCGAGCGCTCAAGCTCGGAACGACTCGGGGCAGTGATTGACCCAAAGGCCGATGTATCAGTAGCCTTTGTAAAGCCGCTATACACTTCCTGCTCGAGCAGCGCTCCGCCGCCATTTTTAATTTGGCGCCAATAGCTAAAGGTAACTGCAGCGACAAAACCGATAATAATAAACACGATAACCAAAAAAATGATGAGTAGTATTCCCCACCATCGTTTATACCAAGCTCTTTGAGGCTGCAAACCATCCATACCTAACCGCTTTATTCCCTATCGGGATCGCTTTATAAGCGTTTAATTACCCTCAGTATACACTAAACAATGACTTTTTGGCAATACAGTGCCTATAGCCCGGTTATTATTGACAATCTTTCACCCCCATGCTATACTAAGCGCACATTTAACCTGCATTTTAAGCACCAAAGAGTATGAAAAAGGACATTCATCCAGAATATCATGTAGACGCGGTCGTTACCTGCGCTTGCGGAAACACCTTTGTTACAGGCAGTACCATGAAAGAAATTCGCGTGGAACTCTGCAGTGCCTGCCACCCTTTCTACACTGGTAAACAAAAATTTGTTGATACGGCTCGCCGTGTTGAGAAATTCCAGGAACGCGCTGAAAAAATCTCAGCTGCCGCAGCTACCCGCAAAGGCAAGAAAGTCAAAAAGGCTGCCACTGCTGCCAAGAAAAAAGCCAAAGCTGAAGCCGAAGGCAAAGAGGCCAAGTAGCTTTTATAATTTCCAAAAACAGACTATACTCTCTTTAGGTTGGTCTGTTTTTTCTTAGCAGAAGTTTTTAGAACGAGCATATGCTGCCCAAATATCAACAATTTATTGAACATTTTAGAGAACTCGAAGCCAGCCTCCAGGACCCGGCCGTTATTGGTAATACTCAAAAATTAAAAACAATTTCGCAGGAATATAGTGACGGCAAAATTGTAGCGGAAAAAATTAAAGAGCTTGAAGCTGTTGAAAAAGGAATTGCCGAAACTGATTTAATGGTAAATGCAGAAGCTGACAGCGAAATGCGCGCCCTGGCTGAAATCGAACTCTCTGAACTCCAGACAAAAAAACAAACCTTGGAAAATGAACTAGTGGAACTCACGCGCGTTCGTGACCCGCTCGACAAAAAAAATGTCATTGTCGAAATCCGGGCGGGTGTTGGCGGCGACGAATCAGCACTCTTTGCTGCTGAGCTTGCCCGCATGTACCAGCGCTACGCTGAAAACCAGGGCTGGAAAACCACCTTGCTTGATAGCAATAAAATTGGCATTGGCGGCTACAAAGAAGTTATTTTTTCCGTTACCGGGCACAATGTCTATGCCGACCTGAAGTACGAAATGGGCGTACACCGGGTGCAGCGCGTCCCGGATACGGAAAAATCAGGGCGTATTCACACCTCCACCGTTACGGTAGCAGTCCTCCCCGAAATTGAAGAAACGGAAATGAAAATCGAAGCCAAAGATTTACGCATCGATACGTTTTGTTCAGGCGGTGCTGGCGGGCAGAGTGTTAACACCACCTATTCGGCTGTTCGTATCGTTCACATTCCGACCGGCACGATGGTGCAGTGCCAAGACGAACGCTCGCAAACTGCCAATCGCGAAAAAGCTATGGCGGTGCTTCGCTCACGCTTGTTTGAACTTGAACGCGAAAAACGTGAAGCGGAATTATCTGAAAAACGCCGCAGTCAAATCGGTACCGGCGATCGCAGTGAAAAAATTCGTACCTATAATTTCCCCCAGGATCGCATTAGCGACCACCGCATTCACCAAAACTGGAATAATATCAGCACAATTCTCGAAGGTCATTTAGAACCTATTATTGCAGCGGTCAAAGAAGCTGACCAAGCGCTTGACGCCTAAAAATATGGTCAGTATCAAGGCGCTCGAAAAAAAGTACTACTCGCTTATTCCGCATCAGGATTTTGAAGCCCTCCTGTCACTCGCACTCAAAAAAACAAAAGAATATATTTTTACCCATCCGGAGTATAGTTTGTCAGTTAGCGAAACGCTCCGGTTTTTTTATTTTCTTTGGATGTATCGGCGCGGTTACTCCGTCGCTGTTTTGCGCGGATCTAAAGAGTTTTGCGGTCTTGATTTTTACGTCACTACACATACCCTTATCCCCCGTCCTGATACTGAAATACTGGTTGAAGCTGCGTGCGAATACATAAGCAGTTTACAGCAGACTACCATCATACTTATTGATATCGGCACGGGCACGGGCTGTATACCGATTAGCATCCTTAAAAAATGCTCTCATCAAAAAATTATTGCTTTAGCTACCGACATTGCTTCAGGCGCTCTTAAAATTGCTCAAAAAAACAGCCAACTTCACCAAACAAAACTTACACTTCTAAAAGGAAACTTATTGGCACCATTTTTTAATCATCAGCCAAATCAAGCAGTCCTGAATGAATCTGCCATAGTCATCACGGCCAACCTCCCGTACCTTACTATTGGCCAATTTGAAGCGGAAAAAAGCATTCAACGCGAGCCAAAATCAGCTTTGGTCGCAGCTGAAAACGGCTTAGCCTTGTACCGACAATTACTCGAGCAAATAAGCAGGAACTTACTCCCCTACTATAAAAATAAACTCGTTGTGTATTTCGAAATTGACCCAAGTCAACAGAGTGGTATAGGCTTGCTCATAAAAAAATACTTGCCGACGGCAAGTATCGAGCTTCGCAAAGATTTAGCTGGGTTTGATCGCCTGGTCATTATGAGTCTTTCGACTCGATTGTAAGGCCAATTTCGCTGGGTACAATTTGTACCCAGGTTACCCCGGATACTAAGGTAATTTCAGCACCCTCCGCGTCATACCAACGCGTTCGATCGGTAAGACCATTCTTTCTCCACGTACCCCTGATTAGGTTACCACCCGTCAAAATTGTAGCGTCCCCTGAACCAACAGTTTGAATTTCGCGCCTACCTTCGTCATCAATTGTTGCGACATTCATACTAAGAAAAACCACCGAATCAGCAATGATCGGCACGCCTTCTTGCGTCGTGTACGGTTGAGCATTGAGTAAGCGAGCATACCGCCCCGTTGCAGCGGTAAATTGCCAGGTAACCTTGTAGGTACTGGCATATGCAACCATAACACTTACCGGCGACGTAGCGGTACGTGCCTGGGTAGTTTCGTCAGCAAATTTCCAGCCTTCCCACGGCAGGGCAGTGCGATCGGCACCATACTTCACAATCATTTTTTGCCAGTTAGCGCTGCTTGAATATAAATTATGCGGGGCAAAGCGGCTGGCATCGCGCCAATAATACGCCCCGCGATAAAATTCATTTGCATCAAAAAGATCCCGTGCTCCAATAAGCCGCAATGCTTCGGGCGATCCCCCTGAATGCATGTACATTGCGTCACCATATTCCTGAAGCCAATCCAAAAAATACGGGCGCGCGCTTCTGACGGGGCCGACCTTTAGAGCAGTCGTACTCGCCGAAAAAATTCCAAAAAAGCGAGTGATTCCGCCTTCGACCGGCGCTTCGTAAACGATACTTGCCTTGTCGAGACCTGACTGCGGCCGGGCATCGGCATGATTATCAAACATAATCCCTACCACCTGCGGATGCTCTTCAGCTTCGCTGCCAACCGGTAAACCGGTCAACGCACTGTGCCACAACGAAACCGGCGGCTCAGGCATTGTATCTATTGCCGGCGGCACGTTTTTTCGGAGCCACAAATACCCGACTGCAGCGCCGACAATCAAAAAAAGTCCCACTACAACGAGGCCGATATATTGAGGTTTAAAACGTGACACTAGCGGCATACTATAATGAGTATACCACACCCCGAGCACAAAAAAATAGAGCGTTTATAACGCTCTATTTTTGGAAGTATATTATTTCTTTTCTGAGGCAGCTTTCTTGTCGTCGCCAGCTGGAGCAGCGCCTTCAGCAGTTTCGTCATCTTCTTTCTTCTTCTTAGCAGATTCGATCTTACTCAGATCAACTGCACTTGTTCCGGCTTCTTCCATTTTCTTGAGTTCGTCTTCAGTAATTGCCGGAGTCGCTTTAACAACCAAGTCGTTTTCACTAGGAGAAGTAATTTCAAGACCTTGAGGGAGTTTAATATCTTTAATTTTGATTGCATCCTCAAACGAATTGAGTCCGCCCAAATCAATTTCCAGCGTGGAAACGAGATCTTTTGGCAAACAACGAACTTCAACCGTACTAACGTTGGTAACAACTGTACCGCCTTGAGCTTTAACAACCGGTGCTTCACCGACAAATTTAAGTTCAACCGTAGCAGTCATTGGTTTAGTCATGTCGATACGGCGCAGGTCAACGTGGATTACACGATCTTTAACCGGATCAAGCTGTACGTCTTGCACCAGAGCCTTACCGGCATCCTTGCCATCAACGGTAAGGTCGATAAGACTGGCTTCACCAGCGGATTTGTATAATTTTACAAAACTTGGGAAATCAACTGCAAGCGATTGAGGCTCTCCACCCGCACCATAGAGTACTGCTGGAATCTGGCCCTGTTCACGCGTTGTATCTCCTCGCGTCGTACGCGAAGTAGCGGAGAGCGAATATGTCATACTGTAGTTCCACTTAAAATTAATGAGTTAAACATTGCTGTATTTTGAATCAACTGAAAACCGGTAATTGCTTCATTCATGGTTAAGGCCGGCAGACTGCTAAGACGTTCAGCGTCTTTGAGACTCAGGTCGGTGACCATACCGACAGAACTAAAACCCTGACCGAGCACCAGAATCATAGCCACAAAATAGCTTTGGCATTTTGTACAGGTTAAATGCACCAAACTGGCCGCTTCGTTTTTTCCAAACAAAGTTGCCTGCTCGGGCGTATAGCTATTCGAGCAAATCGGGCATTTATTGATGAATTTTAATGCCTCGCGCCAGGAGTCTGTGGGGATCGGCTGTTTCTGCATAAGGCAGTAATATACTAGTAAATTTGACAATAATTGTCAAGACTTTTGGTGGTGAAGTGCCTGGTTTTGACCTTCTTCAGCAGCTAAACGCCGAGCGATTTCCGCTAAAAAACCCGCTCTAAGCACCGGCATTTTTGCCTCTAAAGCCTTCTTTACGACATCCGATTCGAGTACAGATTCGTATTCCCGAACCCAGTCTTTGAGCGTAATCTTGTCTCCTGACAGTCGATCGTCGTAATCAACCAGCTGCCAGCCTCGAGCAGCATCACTTTTAGCTTTAAACAAACGAATATCTGGTTTTGGAAAAAGCAGCTGATTTTTCTGCATTTCAAATTCTGCAAGGCCGTCAGTGGCAGCAAGCCCCAGCATTTCTTTTGACTGACTGGCCAGAGTGGCCATTATTAAAATACGCTCAGTAGAATTTTCATAAGAATCCCATAAAATTTCTCCATATGAAACCGTAAATAGATCAGCCATGAGCGTGGTTTAAGCTGTAAGCTCCGTAAAATCTTTCAATACTTCAGCGACATGTTCGGCCGGTTTGACGTTTTCGTAGATCTTAAGAATTTTTCCCGCGGGGTCAATCAAAAAAGAATTTCGAAAAATACCATTATATTCTCGCCCCATAAACTTCTTTTTTCCCCAAACACCATATGCCGAGAGCATTTCCTTTGACTCATCGGAGAGCAGCGTAAACGGCAACTTATACTTCGCGGCAAATTTTTGGTGTTTTGCAGCACTATCCGCACTGACGCCGAGTACGGTCAACCCTTTTTGTTCAAAATGAGGCAGATTGTCGCGGAAGCTGCACGCTTCGGTGGTACAGCCAGGCGTATCGTCTTTGGGGTAAAAGTATATGAGCACATATTTACCGCGATAGTCTTTAAGACTGTGCATTTTCCCTTCGCTGTCAGGCAAGGTAAATTCAGGGGCAATGGAATTGACGCTTAATTTCATATGATCAGGATTAATTATCCTAGTATAAACCCCACAGCTTATTCTGACAACCGAAAAACTATTGAGCCAAATTTCGTACCCAAAAAATCGTTGTGATAGCCGCTGTTTCAGCACGCAGCATCGTTGGGCCAAGACTAACTAACGTACACCCGCTCGACTGAGCCTGCTGCAGTTCCTCAGGCGCAAAGCCGCCTTCAGGGCCGATAAAAAGAGCGATTGGTTTTTCTTTTGGCGGGACTACTTCGGCAATTTTAGTTCCTTCTTGCTGAAAAAAATAACAACTACTCGATTGGGCCTCGGTAAGTGCAGCAGCTAGAGTTAGTGGCCGACTGAGCTCAGGAACGATACTTTGTTCGGATTGTTCCACGGCCTCGATAATAATACGCTCCAAACGCTCGGTATTTAAACCTAATTTTACCGTTCGCTCGGTTATGAGCGGCACAATTTTAGTCACCCCGAGCTCAACTGCTTTTTGCACGACAAGCTCGAACATATCCCGCTTGAGTAGTGCGGCGTAGAGTACAACTGTAGGCGTTAAAGGGAGCACAACTTCGCGCTCAAGTAATTGTCCTTCCAAAAAATCTTTACCCATTTTTGCAATTCGAACCAACGCTTTATTCCCTGCTCCATCGGCCAGCACAATCTTTTCGCCGACACTTATTTTTAAAACATCTTTGACATGATGAATAACTTTTGTATCCGCTGCGGTTACAATTGTTTCGACGACACTAAAAGGCGTTATAAAATAATGCAATTTCATACAGTTATGTAATTTTTCGTTTACTGCGATTAAAGGTAATAGCAAAACGATGCGCTTCATCACGCACGCGAACAAGAAGACTCCGGTGTTCATCGACAAAGCCGATAAAAGCAGGTGTAAGCGTGCCCAAAATAAAATCATTACGCTTGCGCTCAGGTCCTTTCGCGATACCCACCACCGGAATATGAATTTGGCGTTCGCCCAATACTTGATTCACTTTGTTAACCTGCGGTCGCCCGCCATCAATCAAAAATACATCCGGAAAGGGCCACTCGGTATGATTAAGCCGACGATTAATTACTTCGGCGAGCGAATCAACATCGCTTTGACCTTCCACGGTTTTAATCGTAAATTTGCGGTACTGACTTGAAATCGGCCCATTATTATCGAACACGACCATGCTTCCTACTTTGTCGGTCATGCCCAGATTAGAAATATCATAGCCTTCAATACGCAGCCGTTTGGCATTCGGATCGTTTGATCCTTCGTCCGCATAAAAACTATTATTAAGGAGTGCGACGTCGTGAATGCGATAGAGCGACTGCAATTGATTGCGCAGGCGCGCCGCTGTTTCAAAATTTTGAGCGCGACTCGCAACCTTCATTTGTTTTTCAAATTCTTTAACCACCTGTTTTTTCTTTCCATCCAAAAATAAACTGAGTGGCCGAATAACCAGCTCGTGATATTCTTTGGCCGTAACCGTACCCATACACACACCCAGGCACTGCTCTATTTCATAATAAAAACAAGGCCGCCCTGCACCCGGCTCGCACGTTGAAAAACAAAATAACTGGCGTAAAAGTTTAAGCGTCGCTTTGGCATTGAGGCCCGGGAACGGACCAAAAATTTTGAGATACTTCTTTTTAATTTCAGCGCGACTGAGTGCCTCGAGATCATGCTCACGCGCTGTCCGGAGCGACGGAAATTCTTCGCGGGTAAGCACTAAATAATTCCAGCTCTTATCATCTTTCCCGAGGACGTTGTATTTTGGGTGGAACCGTCGAATTGATAAAGCTTCTAAAATAATTGCCTCGAGCACCGAATCAGTTTGTCGGTAATCAATTTTGACAACCTCGTGGATCATTTCTTCGATCGGGCGCGGGGTACGTTTACCTCGGAAATAACTGCGCACACGACTACGCAGCGAGGTAGCCTTACCCACGTAGAGTAATTCTTTGTTGTGGCCATAATACAAATAAATCCCTGGGGTGTCGGGGAGCTGGCTTGGATCATTTAAATATTCCTGCAGTGCTAAGGCCATAGAATACGGGTAGTATACCAAAAAAGAAGCACTTGAAAAGCAAAGGGCTTCCTGGTAGGGTCAAAGCAACTCACGAAGGAGAGCACCATGTCTAGAGCAATTGGTATTGCGACCGCTTTGATCAGTCTCCTCATTGGCGGGTGTAGCTTCACCACACCCACCGAAGCAGCACCCAGCGACCCCTTCTCGATGTGCAGCGCGAGCGAGGCGTGCCTTGCGATCGAGCTCCTGACACCGAACAGCGCGCCGAACCGCTTCGAACAGTGTGACAGCATCAGTGGGGCAGCCATCGCAATCGACTGCGACGGTAGCGCCATTAAAATGGCCGAGCTCAAGATCGGAGCAGCCAAGTGTGTGCTGCCGGCCTATTGGACGATTCACGTTCCGCCGCTCAACTGCCTGCTCACGTTCGACATCACCGCTGAAGCGTTCCTGAGCGAGAACAGCGAGTTCATCACCGGCACAGAGCGTGTTCCCGGCATCGGACCAACTCCGCTCGGCGGCCAGGCGCGCACCAAAATCCAACTGGTTCTTGCTGCGAGCGCCAAGTAGCCCGCCCCAACTACTGTGGAGCGAGAAATATTTCCCCCTCTCGCTCCACCCCTCCCCCATACTAAAAATAAAAAAACTCCTGACACCAGGGGTTTTTATTCTGTTCCTCAAAACTTTTGCAAAAGTACTCAGGAACATCGGCCAAGCGCGAATTGAATCGCGGCCTGACCGGGAACCCGGCAGGTACCGGGTACGGGAGTTACTTCTTACGAAGAGCAGCGTGGTAGGCGCCACCGACCAGCACTGTGCAGATCATCTTGACCGTGGTAGCGCCACTGTAGTAGGTGCTTCCGACCTCGACCCGCTTCGAAGCCATCATCCCCATCTCGCCGATGGCGAGCGAGTGAACCTGCTCATTCGCCAGGCAGACCAGGAACCCGATCTGGTGGGGACGTGAATCGCTTGCGTTGCTTCCATACAGGAGAGCGAGCTTTGCACCATCCGGAATGTTACGCACCGTGACCCACGCCAGCTGCTCAGGGATAAGCCCGCTGGCGGTAAAATCGGCGTAGTAATAATCCTTGATCTCCGTGTCATAGATGGGTTCCGGCTCTAGCTCCTGACCGCACCCGATGAGGCTGAGGATAACGGCGAGCATCATGATGCCGGACGCGAGACGGGCGATGACTGGGGACTTCTCCATATACTGGACTCCTGGGACACAAACATGCGTATCCGACGCACGGCGGTTTCTTGGTGGAAAATAAGGCACAAAATGCCTTTTTCACCACCAAGAAACAGCTGGTAAAGAACGTTGTAAATAAAAAAATCCTCTGCTCGGCGCAGAAGATACCGGAGTATAACATATTTTAAGGGTTCAGTCAATGCTGCTACAAAATATTTTGTAAATATAGCGGCTAACACCAAACAGTATTGACGTACCAAAAATCATCCTTCGCCCGTCCTAAATTCATATACGTGTGTGACATTAGGACGAAGGATGATTTTTTATTCGTCAAAATTTACTTCAGCATTCGTTTCAAATACTCTCCGGTAAAACTGCCTTTTTTAATCGAAACCTCTTCGGGGGTACCGGTGGCTATTACTTGACCACCCTTGTCTCCGCCTTCGGGGCCCAAATCAATAATCCAGTCCGCACATTTGATAACATCAAGATTGTGCTCAATAACCATAACTGTATTTCCCTGCCCCACCAAGCGATCAAGCACACCAACTAATTTGCGCACATCGTCATAATGTAAACCGGTCGTTGGCTCGTCGAGCAGGTACAATGTCTTCGTTGTACCGTGTTTGGACAATTCTTTGGAGAGTTTAATACGCTGCGCCTCACCGCCCGACAGGGTCGTCGCTGATTGGCCAAGCGTCAGATAATCCAAGCCGACTTCATTGAGAATTTTTAATTTATCGTTGATAAGCGGAATGTCACGGAAAAATTCTTCGGCTTCTTCTACGGTCATCGCCAAAACTTCAGCTACATTTTTATCTTTATATTGTACTTGCAAAATTTCGTTGGTAAATCTTTTTCCTTTACAAACGTCACACACAATTTCGACGCTTGGCAAGAAATGCATTTCGATTTCCAAAGTTCCGCGCCCTTCACAATTTTCGCAGCGCCCACCCGGAACGTTAAAGCTAAACCGCCCACTCTTGAAACCGCGCAATTTTGCTTCGGCTGTGGAGGCAAATAATTCACGAATTAAATCAAACGCTTTCGTATAGGTTGCCGGGTTCGAACGCGGTGTACGTCCAATCGGACTTTGGTCAATCACAATCATGCGGTCAATATATTCGGTGCCGGTAATTTCTTTGTGCTTACCCACTTCTTTATTCATGTGGTAAAAACGATTGGCCAGCGTTTTTTCAAGCACATCATTCATCAGCGTTGATTTTCCCGAACCCGACACACCAGTCAAACACACAAACCGGCGCAGCGGAATCTCAACCGAAATATTTTTGAGATTATGTTCTTCGGCGCCTTTAATTTTAATTTTTGGCGTCGACGCATCTACCTTGCGGCGTTTTTCTGGAATTTCAATTTTAAGATCCCCGCGTAAATATTTGCCCGTGATCGATTTTTTAGGGTCACCCAAAACCTTACAACCCCATGTTTCATTTTCATCAGACAGGGCGGCTGCTTTGCGTTTGGCTGTTGGACTAATCACGCCAGTGGCCATTTGTTTTCCTTGCAGCAACTTTCCGAGTGGACCAGAATACACCACCTCACCGCCATGCTTTCCAGCAGCCGGACCAATATCCACAATCCAATCACTGACGAGAATAGTGTCTTCGTCATGCTCAACCACAATAATGGTGTTACCAATATCACAAAGGCTTCGCAAAGTTTTTACCAATTGATCGTTATCCTTCTGGTGCAGCCCAATTGTTGGTTCATCAAGCACGTAGAGCGCACCCACGAGACGTGTACCAACTTGTGACGCGAGACGAATACGCTGCGCTTCGCCTCCCGATAATGTTCCGGCCTTACGATTTAAATTAAGATAATACAGCCCGACATTAAACATGAACTGCAAGCGGTTGCTAATTTCTCGAAACACCGCTCCGGCAATTTCTACGGTCTTGGCATCGAGCGACAATTCTACTTCGGCAAAAAATTCACGAGCTTCACCAATCGTCAGGCTCGTGACTTCCCAAATATTTTTGCCGGCAACACGAACGCTGAGCGCTGTTTTATTAAGACGCTTGCCTTCACAGACACTGCAAATTTCGGTGCTGAATAATTCTTTCGTACCAAGACCCGTGCACGCTTCGCAGTAGCCGTATGGACTATTGAAACTAAAAAGCCGCGGCTCGATTTCCGGGAAACTAAACCCATCGTTCGGACAAGAATACTCGGTACTATAGACATGCTCGGCTTGACCTGGATACGCCACCGTCGCCAAACCATTCGATAAATCAACTGCTTTGTTCACCGCTTCCGTTAGACGCAAAAGATCATCGGCTTCCCATTTTTTAACGAGCGGAATTTTATCCACGACGACTTCAATGGTATGTTTATTATTTTTGGACAAAAGCACCCGTTCACGCAAACTTTTAATCGCGCCGTCGACACGCACTTCTAAAAATCCCGAATTATACAAATCATAGAGCATTTGGTAGTACTCCCCTTTGCGACCACGCACTACGGGGGAAAAAATCGTCAAATGATTTTCTTCCGTTTTAATTTTTTTGGTTTTTTCGTTTTGTGATTTTGTTTCCACAATTATCCGATCGATCATCTGGTCGACGGTCATCTTCTCGATTCTGGTACCACACACCGGGCAATACGGATTCCCGACGCGCGCAAACATGACGCGCAAATAATCATAAATCTCTGTGATGGTTGCAACCGTCGAACGCGGATTGGCACTATGCGCTTTTTGGTCAATAGAAATAGCCGGTGACAATCCTTCGATCTCGTCAACATCCGGCTTCTGCATACCGCCCAAAAATTGACGAGCATAGGCCGACAGACTTTCAATATAGCGGCGTTGGCCTTCAGCAAAAATGGTGTCGAAGGCGAGACTGGATTTGCCACTCCCCGAGAGCCCGGTGAATGCAATCATTTTGTTGCGCGGCAATTCGAGGGTGATATTTTTGAGATTGTGCTCGCGGGCACCTTTAATAACAATTTTATCTTGCATATAAATGACAAAAAGACCCGTTTAATCAGGTCAACACAAAGAATAAAGAGGAAAAAGAACTCTATCTTTAGTGTACGGGAGGCACTTTTCTTTGTCAATTAAGCCAAAAATCTACTTGACAAAAACCTGTTTTTGTGCTACTATATACTTGTATCGTGTCTACTTTTACTCTATGCTCGAAAAGAGCCCAGCAGAGCAAAAAAACCATGATTTTAGACGGCCTCTAGAGCTCGCACCAGAGGTTATTATTGCCTTGCCTAAACCTGACCTGAAACAGTTCGCCGCCGATACACAAAGAGAAATTGCTGACTTACAAGAAAAAATTGCTAGCTTTCCTGAAAAGTAACTTCCACATTAAATCTTTCTACCGCCCTGTGGCGGTTTTTTTGTACTCAATAGAATCCTTGACGAGACTCATTTTTTATGCTAGCTTCAAGAGTTAAAGTTCGCTATAGTCAAACGGTATAAAGCTTTAACTTTTTTTAGTTCGTTGAAAACGTTAGCAGAGAGAAACGGAATTGTCTGACGAAAAATACTCGGCAGGCAAAACCAGACTCTCTGGTAACCAGACACCAAAAAAAACGGAGGACAACCATGAAGTCGACTGCGACCGAAACCTTCCCCGACCTCGAGGAACAGGTCAGAACCTATCTGACGCAGTCGATCATGTCGGCTGCCCACACCATCGATCGCGCAATCAAGCGCATCGCCGGAGCTGTTGCGAAACACACGAACAGCACCTATTCTTACATTCTGGCGAGCGCGCCGGTGCGCACGTTGCTATGGTGCTGCACGATCATCTGCTGGCCACTCGACTGGTTGGTCCAGTACCTGCCGATGATGCTCTCGAACATCCTAAACACGATCTCTACATCACACACGGCCACCAAGGTGCGCTACACGCTCGGCTGCGCGACTTGGCTGACCAACATCGGGTACTGCTACCAGACGTGGTTCATCGAGACCGAGCTGCCGCGCTGGGGCAGCATTCTCAGCACCTACGGACCCACTCGGCAACTCTTGATCAGCCTCCAGAAAATCGGCAGTTGTGGAGCATACCTCGCCCTGAGCCTCGCCCGAATACTCATCTACAGCTACCGACTTCTTCTCACCGGCGTCGATCTCACCATCGGCCGCCTGCGAGGACTCCTCAAGACTACGTTCGAAAACATGAACGACCCACCGAGCATGTCGCCCAAAAAGCTCGGCTACTGGCCCATGACCTACCTGACCGCATCGGTCGCGGTGACCTGCCACATCATGGGCAGCGTTCTCGAGATCCCTCTGTTCTTCTTCCACCTGCCCGAGCGCATCTTCCATCTTTTCAAACAGTTCGCAACCTCACTCAACTCGTACGATCCGGAACAGTCGGACGGACGCCGCCACCCGGCGGTGATCTATCTACTCAGCTTCATCGAGCTGTGGGAAAGGCTCTCGTTCTACCTCATGCTGTCGCTCCTCAAACTCTACTGCTCTACGCCCATAGAGCAGGGCGGCATGGGCATGTCGAGCAGCGAAGCCCTCGCAGTCTACGGCTCCTACATCGCCTTTGTGTACTTGTCGCCCTACTACGGCGGCAGGAACGCGGACCGGCGCTTCGGCTACTGGCTCTCGGCCCTGATCGGCGCCATCTGCATGAGCATTGGCCACGGCATCGGCGCCATTCATGGCAGTCGCCCTCTGTTCTACACCGGCCTCGTCTTCCTCGTCATCGGCAACGGCCTTTTCAAGCCAACGATGAGTTCCATGGTCGGAGCCCTCTACCCCGCGAACAGCCCGCTGCGCGACGAGGCCTATGGTATCTTCTACCTCGGCGTCAACATCGGCGCAGCAATCGCGTCGCTGGCTGCGAACCTGATGCGCACAGGTAAGATTCCCTTCACGCAGACCCAGATCATCCCCGACGGCTATCACGGCTGGTCGTGGGCGTTCGGCACTGCCTGGGTCGGCATGATGATCGCCACGATCACCCTCGTCATTTTCCGCAAGACCATCCTCCGCGCCGACACTGCCGCGCATCGCCACGCCGAAGCCAAGAACCTGAATCTGCCGAAGCCGGTCGAAACCCCTCCGTCCCCGCTCGTCCTGAAGAAGCGCCGACTACGACTCATGATCGGAAGCATCGTCCTCATCTACACGATCGCTTCCATTTTCCAACTCCTGCCCGTCACGGCGGCCCTGCGCAACCCGCTCTCCATGGCCTACGAGTTCATCGCTGTGAAGCTCGGCTCACTCCCGATCGCGCAGCTGAAGTACAAGCCGATCGACGCCCTGTTCTGGGGCGGCATCACTCTGACGATCCTTAGCCTAACCTGGCCCCGCACCGTGAAGTCGACCAACATTGTCTTCGAAGCCCTGCAGACCGCTCGGCTGAAGTGGCTCAACCTGATCTTCGTGGTCGGCACATTCTTCTGGATGGCCTTCCACCAAAACGGTGGAACACTCACTGAGTGGGCTGAAAAGAACACCCGGACCACGTGGGATCCTGAAGTGTTCCAGCTGTTCAACTCGCTGTTCATCATCATCCTGACCAAGCCGCTGCAACGAGCGATCCGTAAGATCGAAGAGCGCTGGAAAATCAAGGTCGAAACGCCCACCAAGGTCGTCATCGGCATGATGCTCACTGGAGCTGCCTACGGCATCATGACGATCGCCGGCCTCGTCGGCGGCGATCACGGCAAGGTCTCTCCTGCCTGGCTGATCAGCTCGTACTTCGTCATGACCGTCGCGGAGCTGCTCGTCTCTCCTATGATTCTCTCCCTCATCTCGAAGCTCGCGCCAAAGGATGAGGTCGGGCGTCTGATGGGCGGGTGGTACATTGCCACCGCCGTCGGCAACAAGTTTGTCGGCGACACGGGTGAGAAACTGTGGGAGCACATCCCGCACAGCCGGTTCTTCGCGATCTTGGTCGCAAGCTCACTCGCCAGCGCCCTCGCTCTGTCCTGGTATCGGAAACGCATCGAGGCTGCGCTCCCCAGCAAAATCGAAGATTAAATCCCCGACTTTTACCCCCGCCCGCACACCTCCGCGGTCCGTCCCTTGAGCAAGGACGGCCGCACTTCTTACAGCACGTCTCTAATGAGCTGTGCTATGAAAATTAAAAAACCAACCTCATCAAGGTTGGTTTTTTAATAATGAAAACCATTGACTTTCTGATTATTTCGTGCTACGTTCAAAATAGTTTTTATGAGCGTCTTTGACAATGTTAGCAGAGAGAAATGGAATTGCGTGCCAGAATTATTTGGCAGGTGAAACCAAACTCTCTGATAGCTCAACCACAAACGTACGTGGCGGAGGTAGTACCATGAAAATCCCGAAGCTCGGTTGGCCTGGGGTCGGAACACCCCAGCTCCACGCCATCTTGATCGTGGTCTCCATGCTCATCCTCGGCCCCTTGGCCGCGGTGACCGCGCTCTACATGAACTTCAGTATCGGTTTCGCGATCGGTGCCCAGATCTTCGCCTCCATCCTCGGCAGCGTCGTCACCTACCGGTACGGACCAGAAGGTATGCACATGGGGAACTATATCCAGACCTTGGCGGCGAGTGTCGCCTCGGTGACTGGTATGGGCATCCTCATCCAGGTGCGCGTCTGGTACGGACTCCCGACCCCGATCATGCCCCTCATCTTCTTCCACGGAGCGATCTCACTGTTCGGCATCGGCGTCGGGATGGCGTACACTCCACTTCTCGTGGACAAGATGAACCTCAAGTTCCCCTCAGGACTTGGAGCGGCCAACATCTTACGCGCCCTGTGCAACAAAGTGTTGCTCGACAAGTCTCTCAGCAAACTCGCGACTGGCACCGGCCTTGGCTACGCCATGGGCATCGCCAGCATGAAGCTGACTGCTCTCGAGCCGCTCGGCCTATCCGCCTCCACCATCGGCGTCGGCATGATCCTCGGCGTCACCCTCACCCTACCTGCTTTCCTACTCGGCCTGATCGGCGAGGAGCTAGTGCCCTACCTGGTCAAGATAGAATGGCTCGAGCCTGGAGACCCTTTCCGCAAGGTCTTCTTCATCATCATGCTCGGCATGATCCTCGGAGCCTTCATCGCCCAGCTTCTCGGCATCACCATGAAGCTCTTTACACGCCAGACCAAGACAACGACCAACGTCATCGCCCTCGAGATCATCCAGCACGAAGACAAACAGAAAATCAAGTCATCGTTCCTGATGCTGTGGATCATGGGCTCGGCCCTCGCGGTCATCATCGTCGGACATTTTTTCCTCTATCAGCCGATCAGCTACCTCATACTCGCGCTCGCTCTCAGCGCCGTGTTCCTGCTCGTCAACGGTCTCTCGCTTGGCATGACGGATTCGAACCCTGTCTCGAGCGCGACCGTGTTCGCTATCTACGTGATGGCCATGACAAAGCTCACGAACGTCGACACGGCGCTCCTATGCGCCTCCATCATGCTCCTCAACATGAGCATCGGCGGCGACATGCAGCAAGACAGATCGACCGGCAAGCGTTTGTCGACACCTCGACGCACCCAGTTCTGGTACCAGGTCCTTGGCATCCCGATGGCTGCCGCGCTCTCTGTCCTTCTCCCCCTCTTCTTTATGAAGGCCTACCCGATCCTGCAAAAAGACCAGACCATTATGAAGAAGGAAGATCGCCCCACCGCTTGGCAGTCAGCAATGACGTACAAGCTCAAGGGGGCGATCGACACCTTCATCGTGCCGATCGACCAGAAAGCGCCGCCGGCCAAGCTGGCGAAAATCATGCAGAAGCGCGAGGTCGCAAAGAAGGCTGTCCTACTCGGCCTCGCGATCGGCTTCGTGACCCAGCTCCTTCGGGAGCTCCTTGCGCGGAGCCAGCGCTACCGCAACTATCTCAAGCGGGGTACAAAGGCATCCAAGTTCCTGCGCTTCATGATCGACGCGATCATCCTCCCCTCGCCGTACGCCTCCTCCTTCGGAGGCTTCGTCGAGCTTTCTACCTCGCTCTGGTACATGATCGGCGGTGTACTCGCAAGCTACTCTCGCTTCATCGAAAACGAGGCGCGCGCCGAAGCGGCTGCTACTCGTTTCAAGCCGGCCACCGAAGATGCCTGCGGTACCTGCCAAGGCAGCGGGATCAGAACCGAGGTCGTCTCCATCGGCTATCGCGAAGAGCCGCTCCATGTGCAATCGGCCACCACGCCGAGACCACACAGCGATGAGGTCGACGATCCCGACTCGGCAAACGAAGGCCTCGACGATATGAGCACCAGCCCCCTCATCGGAGGGGGTATCATCGCTGGCGAGGCCCTCGGCATCCTGACCATCGGTATCTACGGGCTACTGCACGTTCTCTGACCCCACCTCCGCGACACCTGCCTCCCAGCAGCCTGTCGCGCGTTCCCACTGTAAACTTCTCGAAATTTCCAGTGGCAAAAAAATATCCCGACAACATCGGGATATTTTTATTTCTATTATTTCTTTTTCGTCGGTCGTCCCTTTTTACTCTTCTCTACTTCGCCGCTCGATTTCTGCCTGGCCGTCAATTCACGGATCTCATCGCGCAGAATTGCTGCAAGTTCAAACTCGAGGCCCTTAGCCGCATCTTTCATCTGCGCTTCTTTGTCTTTAATAATTGCGCTCAGCGGTCGGTCGTCCCCCAGCGTATCGAGGTTTGCGAGTTCAGCTCGGCGACGTTTTTGTTCTTTACTATTTGCACCGGGCGACGTTTCACTAATACCGAACTCTTCCAAAATATTACGGATTGTTTTTTGGATTGTTTTAGGAGTAATACCGTGCTTCTCGTTGTACGCGAGCTGAATGGTGCGACGGCGATTGGTTTCCGCGATCGCGCGCTCAATCGAGCCCGTACTATGATCGGCATACAAGACGACCTGCCCATTTACATTACGCGCCGCACGGCCGATGGTCTGAATCAAACTGGTTTCACTGCGAAGAAACCCTTCTTTATCCGCATCAAGAATGGCAACGAGCGACACCTCCGGCATGTCGAGCCCTTCACGCAAAAGATTCACACCAACCAAAACATCGATCTTGCCCTGACGGAGTTCCATGATAACTTTAATGCGCTCCAGTGTTTCGACATCGCTATGTAAATATTTTACTTTTATTTTTTTCTCTTCCAAAAATTGCGTCAGATCTTCGGCCATGCGTTTGGTGAGTGTCGTTACAAGTACACGATCCCCTTGAGTAATGCGTTCGTCAATGCGAATCATCAAATCCTCAATCTGCGACAAACCGTTATCTGCTTTACTTGGCGTAATCGGGCGAATGATAACTTCTGGATCAACCAGGCCCGTTGGACGCACGACCTGCTCCACCACCTGCTCGCTTTCTTTCAATTCGTATTCGCTTGGCGTTGCCGAAACATATACCACCTGATCAATGCGTTTCTCGAATTCCCCGTACTGAAGCGGGCGATTATCCCGTGCACTCGGGAGACGAAACCCGTGTTCCACGAGCGTGTCTTTGCGCGCCCTGTCTCCGTTGTACATCGCGCGCACCTGCGACACCGTCACATGCGACTCGTCAATAATCGTTAAAAACTTCTGAGCGCCATATTTGAAATAATCAATCAGGGTAAAGGGCGGCTCCCCTTCAGCGCGGCCTTCGAAATGACGTGAATAATTTTCAATGCCATTGCAGTAGCCAATATTTTTAATCAGTTCCAAATCATAACTGACTCTGCGTTTGAGGCGATCTTTTTCGAGTAATTTTCCCTGGCGTTCAAACACGGCCAACTGATCTTCAAGCTCAGCTTTGATGCGTGTAAATGCCCGCTCACGCGCTTCGTCGCCGACCACATAATGCTTAGCCGGAAAAAACCAAACATCTTCCTGCTGGCGTTTGATTTTGCGTGTCACCGGGTCAACTTGTTCGATACGATCAATATGATTACTAATTTCAAATCGGTAAATCATTTCTTCGTTGACCGGCATAATTTCAAAGACTTGCCCCTGCATACGAAAAGCCCCGCGCTTCAAATCGGCGGTGGTGCGCTCGAACTGCATGGCAATAAGCTGCTCCATCATCCCCCGGCGATCCAGCTGCTGACCAACCCTAAGATGCAATACTTTTTCTTGGTACGCTGAGGGTGAACCAAGCCCGTAAATCGCCGAAACAGAGGCTACGATGATAACATCTTTGCGCGTCAGCAGTGCCTGCGTACACGCGTGGCGCAAGCGATCGATTTCTTCGTTAATCTGGGCTTCTTTTTCAATATAAGTATCACTCGTTGGGATATATGCTTCCGGCTGATAGTAATCGTAATAACTAACAAAGTATTCGACGACGTTCTCGGGGAAAAAATCTCGGAATTCATTACAAAGCTGCGCGGCTAATGTTTTGTTGTGCGCGATTACCAAAGTCGGCATTTGCACACGCTCAATTACGTTCGCCATGGTGAACGTTTTTCCCGAGCCGGTTACACCGAGGAGGGTCTGCTTTTTAAACCCTTCTTTAAGTCCTGCAACTAGTTGATCAATGGCTTTAGGCTGATCGCCGGCTGGCTCGTACGCTGAAACAATTTTGAATGGCATAAATACATGCTTTACATTAGTACTTCTTTACTACCATACTCTGCGCAATCCCGATAAGCAAGAGATTGATAATCAGCGATGACCCGCCATAACTGACAAACGGCAGTGTTACGCCCGTAACTGGCAGTAGGCCGATCTCGGCGCCGATATTAATAAAAAATTGACTCGAGAATAAAACAATAATACCGGCAATCGTCGCTGATACAAAATCATCATTAGTATTTTTCATGATTATAACGAGCCGCCAGAGCATGACGCCATACAGAATTACCAAAATCCCTGTACCTGCAAACCCAAGTTCTTCACCAATCACTGAAAACACGAAATCAGTTTGGGCTTCCGGCAAAAAACGCAGCTGACTTTGTGAACCGAACCCAAGTCCCCGACCAAATAATTTCCCCGCTCCAACCGCAATGGTCGACTGCGTTACGTTATACCCAGTACCCAGCGGGTCACGGTCAGGATGCACAAAATTAAGCAACCGGTCTTTCTGGTAATCTTGTAAAAACAAAAACCAGGCGGCAACAGAAAAAAGTAATCCAACAATAATCAGTCCGCCAAGATGCCTAGCCCTAGCCCCCACCAAAAACATGAGCCCAAACCAAATCGTACCAATCAAAACTGCCGAACCTAAATCCGGCTGACGCATAACAAGGGCCATCATAATAAGCGCCATTGCACCCGTCCCGAAAAAGAAAAGCGGACGCTCAAATCGCCGGCCAAAATGCGCCACTACCGCGGCGAGAATAAGAATAATGGCTACTTTAGCAAATTCAACCGGCTGAAATGAAAATCCGCCCACTACGAACCACCCGCGGGTGCCACGAATCGTTTGACCAAACACCAAAACAAAACCCAATAAAAACAAAGCAAACGCGTACGCAAGCTTTGCTCCTGAGCGAAACCAGCTGTAGTGCAGCATACTTGCAAACCCAGCCGACACTAAACCAATCCCGAGCGCGATAAATTGTTTTTTAAAAAGCACGAGTTCCGGGCCGCGTGACAAGTCGACGCTATATACTGCTTCCATACCCATTGCAACAAGCAATAGCACGGCAACCATCAAAATCCAATCAAAACTGCGTGAAAAAAATTTATGGAAATTCAGCATACGGAAGTCACATCAAAAATAACCGCGCCAACCAGACTATCTATCCGGCGGTAAATATACCGACGGATCATAGGTATTAATAACCGGAAAGACACGTACATCAGTAACATTCACGTTTGACCCAAAACTGCGCAGGTCAACTTGTTTTGTTTCAAGTGATTTAAAAGCATCAATCGTAAGCGGCAAAATACCAACTAAATTTTGATCAAGGTATAGTCCGACATAAAATTGGGCCGACTTGTAACTATACGCACTTTGGTTGGTAAGGCTAAATCGAATACTGTCGGCGTTGGCAACAACTCCATCGCTCGCCGGGGTAAACACAAAGTTACTGACCAAAAAATTAAGTCGCGTACTTTGAAAAGCGGCCGGATCAAGATATTCATGATTGGATAAACGTTTCCAGGCAATATGCTCGATAACAATCGCCGCCGTACTGGGGTAACCGCTTGTTTCAAGCCCAAGAAACGGAAGCGGGCGTGCTTCGCCCGCTAAAAGCGTAGTCGTTTGGGACGGTGTTTGCTGGTTTGAATTATAGGTAAAATGATACTCAAAAGTGACAATAAATTGACTATTTGGGTTACTTGCTTCAGCCACAAAATCATACTTACTGCCGCTTCCAGCGTAAACCGTTGTACCGAGAATTTGAATAGGCTTAGGGGCAAAACGATCTTGGATGGCGGTATAATTTTCAAAGGTCGTTAACCCCCTATCAACTGCGGCGCTTTCTTGCAAACCAAATATAAGGTATGTGCCAAGCTGAAAAAGTGAATACAGTGCAGTACCGACCGCAAGTGCCAGGAGAACACCGATTGCCGCCTTATAGAGCACTAAACGATGACGTACATACCAAAAACTATACTTCAATTCCTGACCGCTGAACTCACCGGTTGGATCGGTATATTTTTGATAATTTGGTTTTTTATTTAATTCAACCGTGCCTCCCACGAGCGGGGTTTGGTCATGGTTGTTGGCATTATATATGTTAAGCACACGAACAATTCTACTTAAGATCTACCCTGTCAGTATAGCTCAAAAAAACATTTTTGACTATTGACAAGCATATCTCAAACGGTTGACATGCACGCTACTGTATAGTACACTAACAACTTCCATTATGGATAATCGCTCCCTTAAACCGGAGAGGAAAGTCCGAACACCCCATTTGATCCAAAAATAAGCCTACAGGCTGGTTTTTGAAGAATGGACAAGGATAGTGGGCAATACCCACCCTCCAAGCTGTAAAGTTCTGGAGCGGGACAGTGGCACAGAGACAATACTAATCCCGTGTACCTGCTGATAGGCAGGCTTTCGTCGGGACAAAAGGTGAAAAGTGTATGGAGGTTCTGATTCTCGAGATCAAAGCTACCATACTCGCTCTATTGCGAAATAGAGCAGTGCTAAACCCTGTCTGGTGCAAGAGCAGCGTGCCTGTTATCGGCGCCCGAGAGACGCTATAAAAGTGGCGCGAAAAGTTCGCTCGCTAGATTCGGCCAGTAATGGCCAAACCAGAGAAATGATTATCACCCCTCACAAGATGGGAACAAAATTCGGCTTACAATAATGGCGCAAAACCTTCCTTCGGGAAGGTTTTGTCGTTAGCCGCAAAACCTGATTGACGCTTGGAGCTGCTTAGCATACAATAGTGGTCAGATTTTCGTTATTTTTTCGTAAAACCTGGGGTTATGAAGCGCTTTGAACTTACGTTTACGTTCCTCCAATTACCCGTCGACTATCTTATGCTTATTCTGGCGGGCATTAGTGCTTATGCACTGCGTTTTCATCCCACAATAACTGCGGTACGCCCTGTATTATTTGCGCTCTCCTTCACGCGCTACGCTCAAACAGTTCTCTGGGTTGGCCTAGGCTGGCTTATACTCTTTAGCCTCTCCGGCCTTTATAGCACCAACCCGAATCGCAAATTTTCTCGTGAAATCACTCGTATCATCAGCGCTTGTTCGACCGGTTTTGCCGCAATAACTATCTATGTTTTTTTTACACTCCAAAAATTTGATTCTCGCTTTCTCGTTTTAATCGGTTGGATGCTCGCCATGCTGTATGTGATCTTTGGGCGCCTCGTCATTCGCGGCCTCAAAGCGATCTTATACCGCGCCGGCATCGGTCTTCGCCGGACAGTCATTATCGGCACCCAAACTATTGCACACAGCATTATTGAAACACTCCAAAACGAACCGCATCTTGGCTACGCTATAGTCGGAACCTTCGACCATTTTGATCCGAGCGCACTTAAGCGTCTCAAGGGCACATTGCCCGATGAAATTATTTTCACTAATCCGCAAAAAAGCGAAGAAGAAGTTTTGCAAGCTATTGATTTTGCGAATGAACACCACATTATTTTCAAATATTCAGCCGATCTTTTTGCTACCATCGCCACGAACACCGCCGTTTCAACCATTGCCGGCATTCCTATCATCGAGCTGCGACGCACCCGTCTGACTGCCTGGGGGCGTATTATCAAGCGACTCATCGATATTATCGGCAGCTTGTTTTTTCTTCTTATTTTTTGGCCGATCTATGGCATCGTTAGCTTAATTATCCTTATTGAGAGCGGCAGACCTGTTATTTACAAAAATACCCGTGTAGGCCAGCGAGGCGATCACTTCTCCACCCTTAAGTTCAGATCAATGTATCAAAAATACTGCACAGGCGAACAATTCGGGAAAAATGGAGACCTCGCGCTCAAAGAAGAAAAAAAACTGATCAAAACAAACAGCATCAAAACCGGACCGGTCTATAAAATCAAAAACGATCCGCGCATCACACCTTTCGGCCGTTTCATTCGCCGCTGGAGTCTCGACGAATTACCGCAATTTTATAACGTCTTACGCGGCGACATGAGTCTTGTCGGACCTCGCCCCCACCAACCACGCGAGGTTGACCAATACCAAAAACACCATCGTATCGTTCTTGCCATCAAGCCAGGCATTACCGGGCTTGCTCAAATTTCTGGACGGAGCAACCTTAGTTTTGAAGAGGAAGTTCGGCTCGATACATTTTATATTGAAAATTGGAATTTATTCCTAGATATTATTATTCTCATTAAAACACCTTTTATTGTCGTTAGGAAAGACGGTGCGATTGTATGAAATTAGCTTTAGTACACGACTATCTTGCTCAAGACGGAGGGGCGGAGCGGGTACTGCAAACACTTCATGAACTGTGGCCGGAAGCACCGCTGTTTGTTTTGTTTCATGATCCTAAAAAAATCAGCTCCTTTCCCAAACACCTGATTCGTGAATCATGGTTATCAAAATTACCCTTCGTCAAAACCCACTATCAATGGTATTTACCCTGGATGCCAAATGCAACGGAAAATTATAATCTTAATGATTTTGACGTTGTCATTTCTTCGACAAGCGCTTTTGCCAAAGGCGTTATCGTCCCGCCTGAGACGCTCCACATTTCGTATTGTCACACCCCACCCCGCTACCTCTGGAGTGATCGGCACGAATATCTCGCCGACCTTAATTCCAACTGGATTGTTAAAGCATTCCTACCTCAAATTATTTTTCGCCTTCGCCTGTGGGACAAAATGAGCGCCGACCGCGTAGATCATTTTATAGCGAACTCACACACAGTTGAAAGTCGTATTCAAAAGTATTATCGCCGAACGAGCGATGTTATCTATCCCCCGGTCGATACTGAACGCTTTACTATCGCTCCCAAGGTCGACAACTATTTTGTTGCCGGCGGGCGCCTGGTTCCCTATAAACGACTCGACCTGGTAGTACAGGCCTTCAATCGCTTGCAGTATCCGCTCAAAATTTTTGGTACGGGGCCGGAACTTAAAAATCTTCAAAAACAGGCTCGCCCTAATATTGAATTTTTGGGCCGTATCGATGACGAAGCCAAGGCACAACTTCTTAGCCGTGCGCAAGCATTTATCCATCCGCAGCTTGAGGATTTTGGCATCACTCCGATTGAATCCCTCGCCAGCGGCCGCCCGGTCATTGCCTTTGCCGCTGGCGGCGCCACCGAGACGATCATAGCGCACGATACAGGCGAATTCTTTTATGAACAAAATTGGGAGTCGCTTTTGAACGCAGTACTTCACTTCACTTCGGAAGGCTGGGATAGCGCCCATATTCGTGAACACGCTCTTACATTTTCGAGCGCCGCTTTCAAGACAAGTATCAAAAAATATGTCAACGACCGCTACGAAGAGTTTAAGAAAAAATTAAACCAAACAACGCTTGTATAAAAAGCAAAGGGTCGCGCACGATATGTGCGCGACCCAAAAAAACGGCTAAGCCGGCTAGAACAACCCATCGGGTCGCGGGTCAGCATGACCGCGCTCGCGCGCAAGCTGCTCTGAAAGAGCTTCGGGGTTTGGCTGTTTGTCGCCATCCACCCCGAGTGTCGTCTTATCTGGCGGAATTGTCTCCACCAAAACAGTTCTCGCGCCTTCAGGCACAAGCGATTTTTCACTCATAGGCCCTCCTTGCACCAAAGTAAACCACGACAATTTTTGAACGTCAACCACTAGTATGCACATTGGTATCGACATTCGTTCCCTAGCCTCCCCTATTCGCACTGGGGTTGGTGAATATACGTTTGAACTCCTCAACGCGCTTTTTGCGATTGACACGGTGAACCAGTACTATTTGTTCGCCAATGCCAAACCTGCGCTTACCGCCCTGCTCCCCGCCTGGCAACAAGCAAATATCCACTACGTTGTCACACATTATCCTAACAAACTCTTCAACGCCGCAACCCGCCTATTCCATTTTCCCAAAATCGACGAGCTTATTATCAAACGCGAAAAAATTTCCAGGCTCGATTATTTTTTTTCGCCGAATCTCAATTTTACGGCACTATCCAAAAACACCAAACACATTCTTACAATTCACGACCTCTCATTCGAATTTTTTCCTCATTTCTTTTCCAAAAAACAACGCTTGTGGCACTATGCGATTGACCCAAAAAAATGCTGCTGCCAGGCACACTCTATTTTGACACCTTCCGAAAATACCAAACGCGACTTGATTGCGCGGTACCACATCGATCCAGCAACGATCACTGTTATTCCACACGGCCTTATCCCCCTTCCCTACCCGCTTCAAGAAATACCTGCCGAAGCAACGCTTCGCGCCACATACACCTTACCTAAAAAATATATTTTATTTTTGGGAAGCATTGAACCGCGTAAAAATATTATAGGGCTGATCGAAGGCTTTGAACAAGCTGCACCACACCTTCCAAGCGACCTATCACTCGTCATTGCCGGCTCTGCCGGGTGGGAAAATAAACCTATTTTTAGACGCCTCGCTACTTCACCGTTTAAAAACCGGATTGTGTATATTGGGTACGTGGAAGCAGCGGATAAACCAGCACTTTATAGCCTGGCCGAAGTATTTGTATACCCCAGTTTTTATGAAGGTTTTGGTTTTCCGGTTATTGAAGCCATGGGCAGCGGCACACCCGTTATCACTTCTAACCGATCGTCGCTGCCCGAAATCGCCGAAGGGGCTGCCTACTATACTAACCCGAATAAACCTTCATCTATAGCCGAAGCCCTGATTCGATTAACCAGAAACACCGAATTAAAAAACCGTCTACGAACAGACGGTTTAGAGCAGGCCAAAAAATATACCTGGGAAAAAGCGGCTCGACGCTTTTTACATTTGCTTCAAGAGACTGGCTGAACCTGAACTGATTTTGCTCCTGCTGCAAGCAGCGCTTCTTCAACAGACCGCACCCGAGCGCCAGCGAAGCTGCCGGGTAATTCCGTCGGCATGTGCTGGGTGGATTTTTCCATAGCTACCTGCAGATCGACAATTTCTTTTGCTTCAAGCGTCGGTATTCTCAAGACATCTCGAATTGTTTTAATATAACTGATCTTGCGATTGAGGCCCTGCGGTGAAATCCCTTGCACAACAAGCTTATACGTCCGGTCAGGATCTAGTTCGCTGAGGGGCAATTCTTCGGTTCCTGCTATAAAACCAACATCACGCATCTTCGCACAAATTTTTTTGAGTTCACCCTCAGTTCCATAGTACACAAAATCTTTACTATCGGTAAAACCAAAAAGCATCAAATCAGTTAGTCCGCTCAGCAACTTGTCCTCGGGCGTGCCGTACCGTGCTTCGGTGATACCAAGTTTCTCCCCAAATTCCTTGCGTTTGTCAGCGCGCTCAGCCGCGTCTGGAAGTGAACCAGAAAGATTTGAAAACTTAAGCGGCGGATCGTATTCGACGTGAATTCGAAAACGTCGTACCGGTTCTTTTTCACGCGCTTCTTTTGAATGCAATTCGACTTCTCTACCGCGCAGGCGTTCTAAAAATTCCTTTAGTGGTGAGGTTAGTTTATCGAGAAAATTCTGGCGTGCAGTTGTCTGCTCGGCCACAGGGCCTTTATGCTCAGGTTCCAAAATATTTGGCAGCACCGTTTCAGACGGTGCAGTTGAAGCAGTTTGACGGCGAACTTCTGCCCCAGCACTCCCCCAGGCTTTTCGCGCATCACGTAAAAAATGAGGCCTGTCAAGAAAAGGATCGAGATATACCTGTCTCCGATCAGCATCCTCAAAAGATGCCGAAGCTTGCGCTACAGGAATTTTTTGTTCTACACCGCTCGTCGATTGGAGTTTAGGCTCTACTATGGGTTTGTCACGTCGTAGCTCCGCAGTGCTTGATAGCTCAAAAATTGGCAGCGCCTCGCGCAAGGGCTTCTTGCGTACTGGCCGGGAAAGACGTTCAATCTCAAGAGATTTTTCAAAACGTTTTACAGCTTTTTGGTCGTCTGCAGAGAGCCGACCATCAAGTGAACGGTGATCTTTATAGCGAGGTTTTTGCGGCCCCCGTTTACCAATGTGCTGCACCTGAGTACCATTTTTAACCTCGACGTGACGAACACGTCCATGAGGCATACCCGACAGGCGGTCCCGAGTCTTACTCTCAAAATCTCGACGAAACTCGTTAACAACAGACCGCCGAGAACCTATAACCGAAGGCTGTTCCTGAGGATATCCACCTTCATCATCTTCGCCATCCGCATCGGACAAAATATTTTGTATCGATCGTGAAGCATCCTCGCACTGGCCAGGGATAGCTACCTCCGCTTTTGTCGCTGACATTTTTTCTTCTGATTCGGCAGCGGCTGCAGCCACGACTTCTTTCTTTACTGAAGGACGTTTTACTTCATTCAAAAAATCAAAGGCGGCGTCACGCCAGACACCAAATTCCCTAAGGGTTAGTTTGAGTTCTTCGGTATAGACGCGCTTACCTTGGCCTTTAGCCGATCGCCACTTTTGTACTAAATCTTTCAAAATAATTTGTTGTTCAGGATTCAATCCTTGATATGCTGCATCAAAAAAATTTGGCAGATCAGGTGTCTTTTTGTGTTTGGGGTAATCGCTGCTGCCGGGATAATAGTCTTCTTGAATGTTAGGTCGGCGTTCTAGCATATGTCATTAAGCATACCCCAAAAAAGAAGAAATAACGAGCGCAATCGTCACCGCAATCAGTGATCCAATGGTGATCCAGGCGATCGTATTGCCAACAGGTTTATTGGTATACTCGCCCATCACGCGTTTATTGTTTACGATCTTCATCACAAAAATAAGAATGAACGGCAAAAGTATTCCATTAATATCTTGCGACAGAAGCATAACTTTAACCAGTGAAACGCCGGGAATTAATACAATTAAACTTGGCAGCGTGATCATGAACAAAATAATACTATAGAAAATCCGCCCGGTTTTCCAATTCGTATCAAAACCCGATTCCCAACCAAACGCTTCGCAAAGCGCGTACGCAGTTGCAACGGGCAAGATAAATGCCCCCAGCATCGAAGCGGCAAAGAGGCCGGCACCAAAAAGCAGTTCGGCTAAATTGCCAGCCAACGGGCGGAGCGCTGCCGCGGCTTCGCTCGCATCAGTCACGTGTATGCCATATTTGTACAGCGTTGCAGCAGTACTGACGATAATAAAAAAGCTAACAATGTTGGTAAGGAGCGCCCCAAAATAGACTTCTTTTTTTTCGGTTTTATAGTGTTTAATATCAAGCCCTTTATCGACTACGTAGGACTGAATAAAAAATTGTCCCCACGGTGTAATGGTTGTGCCGATAAGCGCAATAACAGTTACTAAATAGGCAGTGTTCCACTCGAGTGTCGGGTGAACAAGTGCCTGAAAAGCAGCGTGAAAATCGGGCTGAATTATGAGCCCGTTAATAATATACACAACGTACAGGAGCGAAAAAATCAAAAATAATTTTTGGGTTGTCTTGAATGAGCCTTTGAACAAAATAATCCAAATCAGCACTGCAATAACTGGTACCGCAATATATTTACTGACACCAAACAATGAAAATGAGGCAGCAACACCCGCAAACTCAGCAGTGGTTGTCCCGATATTAGCGATAAGCATAGCAACCATTGCAAACACCGTCAGCTTGACGCCAAAATTTTCACGAATGACACCCCCCAGGCCCTGCCTGGTCACCAGGCCGATTCGCGCACCCATTTCCTGGGTAATCGCGAGTGCAAAGGTGAGTAAAAACAATACCCAGAGCATTTTAAAACCAAACTGCGCACCAACTACCGAATAGGTTGTGATACCGCCGGCATCATTGTCAGCATTGGCCGCAATTATTCCCGGGCCAATAACTGCAAAGACAGCAGCAATTTTGGCAAATAGTATTTTTATTCTTTTTTTCATACGACTAGGCTTTAGGCGCAATTTGGCGCATAACGTCATCAATCGAAACCACACCTAATAATTTACCGCGATCATCAAGCACAGCTGCAAAATACAGGTCGTACTTTGTCATAACCGTAATCACCTGATTAATCTTATCGCCCAATCGAAGCGTTACTTGCACTGAAAATTCTTGAACTAAATCCCTGAGCCGAGCTTCTTTTTCAGCCACAAGTAAGCGTCTGAGCGACAGAGCCCCTTTAAAAATTCCTTCGCCGTCAACCACATAGACATACAAAATAGACCGCAGTTCCGGCGACATTCGGCGCACTTCTTCGAGCGCCTGCTCGACATTCCACCCGAGCGGCACGCTTACGAATTCAGTAGTCATGAGGCCGCCTGCAGTATCATCTTCATATCCAATTAAGTTTTCGATTTTTTTGAAGTCGACATTTTTTAACTGGGAAATAAAAACCCGCGCGTCTTCTTTGGGTAAAATTTTTAATAAGTCTACGACTTCGTCAATCGACATTTGTCCAATAATTTTAACAGCTTCTTCACGGCTCAGATGTTGAACAAGCGCTTTTTGCAGCTCAGGATCGATCTCTTCCATAACTTTTGCAGCCGTCGCTTCATCCAGCGATTCGACCAGTTTACTTCCCTGTTTGATACTCAAATCTTCAATAATATTGGCAAGGTCAGCCGGGTGTAAGCGGATCAAATCACTCGAAAGGGTACTTAACTTCACCGCTCCTTTCACGAGCTGCGTTTTACGCCAGTCAATAAGATTGACCTTAAACCAATCCCGAACATCAAACGCCGCCAAACCCAAACGACGCAAGAGGCCTTTAAAACTGACGTCAATACCCAAAACTGACATCTGTTTTTCAAACAAGCCAATACGCAAGTCGTTCACGCGCACCACGCGCGCACCAGCTACATCCACAATCTGCTGATCAAGTACGTCACGCGAAAGATACACCCAATCATCCTCAGCGCTCTGGGCCGGAATTTTTTCCTGCAGGCTTTTGAGGTCGATTTGACTCCGGCTCATGTTTTCAACATGGCTAAAAGGAATAAATCGGCACTCTTTCTTGCCCGGCTCTTTAACTGCCAAAAAAAGCAGGGAAGCATAGGCCCCGGTAGTCGGTTTCACAATAATGTCAGTCAATTTTCCGACAAAGGTATCCGCACTATCTTCAATACGGCTCCCTAAAATTTGGCTAAGATACGGCATAAGAAGAGTTTAGATTGCGTAAGTATACGTCAAAATCACAAATAAATCAATCCACCGGCAAAAAATCAGCTTTTATAACGTATTTAAAGCCGACTAGTGCACACAGGGTGTTTGGAGGTATACTACATACACAGTATTAAACTATGTATGCATATTGGAATTGACGCACGCCTTTTTGGACCCGAGCAGGGCGGTCTTGGCCGGTACATCGAACAACTTGTTCTCCATCTCGAAAAAACGAATACCGACGACACGTTTACTATTTTTTTGCGACGTCAAAACTGGGATTCCTATATCCCCGTCAACCCTCGTTTTCACAAAGTCCTGGCCGATATACCCTGGTATGGCTGGAAAGAACAGCTGTTGCTTTCCAAAATTTTTCGCTCCGCCAAGGTAGATCTGCTGCATTTTCCGCACTGGAACGTTCCGCTTGGCTACAACGAACCTTTCATCGTAACAATTCATGATCTGCTGCTTATGCACTATCCCACCCGAGCGGCCAGCACCCTCGGGCCGCTGACGTATTGGTTTAAACAGCTCATGTACAAAAAAGTGCTACGGCATGCAGCGAAGAAATCGCAGCACATTATCGCCACAAGTGAATTTACAAAGCAGGATATTCACAAGACACTCCACATACCACTTGAAAAAATTACTACCACCTACCAAGCAGCCTTTTCTAAGCCAGCCCGGAAGGAAACTTCGTTAAACCTCTCATCATATGGCATCACCAAACCCTATCTACTCTACGTTGGCGTTGCTTATCCTCACAAAAATCTTGACCAGCTCATAAAAGCATGGGAAATTTTTTGTCAGCAAACAACTGACTACCAATTAGTGCTCATCGGTAAAGAAAATTTCTTTTACCAAAAACTCCAATCGAATCTGCCGGCAGCCACCCCTAATAAACCGATTTTTACCGGCTTCATCCCCGACGAGCAGCTGCCTTTTTTTTACAAAAATGCTTCGCTGTATGTTTTTCCAAGCCTCTACGAAGGTTTTGGCCTTCCACCCCTTGAAGCCATGAGCTACGGCCTGCCGGTAGCTGCCTCTACTAGCACTTGTTTACCGGAAATTCTTGGCTCAGCCGCTGTTTTTTTTGACCCACGCGATCCCAAGGCTTTAGCCGGAGTACTTTTTGACACTTTAAAGAATCCAAAACTCCTCAAGCAGCTTACTCGCGATGGATACGAATGGTGTTCACGTTATTCTTGGGAAAAATTAACGATCGAAACACTTACCATATACCACAGAGCTCAAGCACATAACGAAACTTTAGAAGGAGTGGATAAATAAGCCATTTTTAGCTAGGGGAAGACTTGAAAATAGTGTATACTACCGTCTAGATTTTAGCGTCTCCTGCATGCCTAAAAAAAGCAAACATCTTCAACTGCGTCGCTGCGGCTTATGTACCAAGGTTGGACACAATAAATCCACTTGCCCCGAAGCAGTTACACAACAAAGACCGCCAGCAACTCCTCATGATAATCAGGTGCATTTTTTTGTCCACCACGTTACCACAGAACCGCCTGCCTCACCCCACATTGTCAATCTTAAAAAAAATACCGCATCCTTATGGGATCGGGTTGAAGTTTCCTCGCCAAAGAAATCAACCAATCCTGCCTATCACTATCATCATCAAAAACATACTGAAATTCCCCCCGCCTCACGCGTTGAGGTTTTAAAACTTGAAGCAATTGCCACGGGAGCAAAACGAATTTTAAAATTTCCTCCTGCCGCTCCAGCAGAGTACCTGCACCGCGAAGCACCTGCGCGAGGCGAAGCCGCCAAATCATTGCCAAAATCAGTTGTGCTGCCAGCAGTAAAAAATAGAGCTGCCGTCAGCGTCAAAAAAATTAAAACGCAAAAGCCATCACTTCCGCTTCGTACGCGTCTGCGCAACTGGCAGACTGCCTATGACCAAAAAATTATTGCGCTTTCTCAGACGCTTGAAAATAGCGCCGCACATTTCGTTGGCAACGCCCGCAGCGTATTACTCAATGGGCCGAGCAAACGAGCAACTGCGTTTGCTTTACTTGTTATCACGCTCATTGGCATCGTACCGCTTCCGGCACGAAGTTATTATGTTGAACTCCAAAAAAATAAGGTAGCCGTGGTTGAAAACAGTACCGCCGGTTTTAAAGCTCTGGAAAATTCGACCCGGCAACTCCTCGCCTCCAACCTATCCGACGCGACAGATTCTACCGAGGCCGCATTAAGTCATTTTGATACCGCGATTACCACTCTTGAAAAATATCAATGGCTCGAAACAATCGTCAGCGCCATTCCCGTTGTCAAAGATCAAATTGCCAGCCGCCAAAAACTCCTTATTGCCGGTCAGCAAATAACTGTTGGCAACAGCTACCTCCTCGCGAGCGTCACAACTGCTGAAACAGCCAGCACGACGCCACTTTCCAAAATAAACCACGTTTTACAAGGACTCAAACCTGCCTTACCTAACTACCAACAGGCAGTTGAGAATTTGAATGACGTCGACCCGGCAGTCTTGCCCGCCGAATACCAAGACGCTTTTACCAAATTTCGCACCCTCTTTGCCGCCACGGTCAACGACCTTACAAGCATCAGCAGTCTCGAAGAACCTATTAACGAAATTTTTGGCGGCGAAGGCCTGCGCCGCTATTTGATTGCTTTCCAAAATCCTGCCGAGCTTCGCCCGACTGGCGGTTTTGTGGGCAGCTTTGCGATAATTGAAGTTAAAGACGGTAAAATTATTAAGTTTGATATCCCGGCTGGAGGCAGCTACGACCTCCAGGGGCAGCTCGATCAATACGTTGAACCCCCTACTCCACTCTTGCTCACAAACAAACGCTGGGAATTCCAAGACGCTAACTGGTTTCCCGATTTTAGTGCGAGCAGCCAAAAAATGCTCTGGTTTTATCGCCATAGCCGCGGAATAACCCTCGACGGCGTTATTGCCGTTAACGCCCCCGTACTTGAAAAAATATTAGCCCTTGTCGGCCCAGTTACCGACGAACAGCGCGGACTCACTCTCACCACCGATAACGCTCTTACCACGCTCCAACAAGTTGTCGAAGAAGGCCCGGAAAAAAAACTCAATAAGCCAAAACAAATTTTGGGTGACTTGGCACACACGCTTATTGGTCAACTGGGAAATTTAAACTCAGCCACTACACTGAGCCTGCTCAAAAATATCCAGGAGTCACTGCAAGAAAAGGATATTCAAGCCTACTTTACCGACGCCGCCACTGAAGCAAGTGTTGCTTCTTTTGGATGGGCCGGTACCATGACTCCTACCCGCGACGGGCAAGATTATCTCATGGTCGTGAACACCAATATTCAAGGTCAAAAAAGTGATGCCGAAATTAAACAAAGTATTACGCACCAGGCTGTGGTCGATGCTGATGGCTCTATTGTTGATACCGTAATTATTACGCGCACCCACCAAGGTGACGCAACCCAAAAATTATATGGCGCACCGAATACTGATTATATCCGCGTCTATGTCCCTGAAGGGAGCACACTCCTTTCTGCCGCTGGCTTTACCTGGCCCGACGATACCAGTTTCCGCGCGCCAGAGAACTGGTACAAAAAAGACGGTTTTTTAACTGAACAAGAGAAGTTAGTTACGATTGATCCCGCTTCCGGCACGCATGTTATTAACGAATTTGGGAAAACCTCTTTCGGCAATTGGATAATTACCACTGCCGGACAGACCAACCAAGTTCAATTTACCTATCGCCTTCCATTTAAAGTCACCACCCAGTCAGCGGCCGATAATCGTACATTTTTAGCAAAACTTCTTTCACCAAAAGCACCTACGGGCGATTACAGCCTGGTCGCACAGCGCCAGTCCGGTTCGGTTAGTTCTTTCAACAGCCAAATCATATTCCCCAACGATTGGAATCCTATCTGGAAAAACAGCGACGAGATAACGCTGGCGACAAATGGCGCGGAAATTTCCGTACCCAATTTTACTAAGGATAGTATTTGGAGCATTATCCTGAACAAAAATCATTAAGTTTATTAATCCTTGATTACCTTTTTGAATTTATTCCCTTGCTTATGTCTTCAGAAATCAACGACCTTACTCCAAACCAAGAAGTAACGCCGCGCAAAAAACCCCAATTGCGCACTAAAAAACTAACCGCTCGAAAAAAATCGCTTCCGACCGAAGCCGAACAGCGAATCGACAGCGGCCTCGCGTCAATTTATCAAAACGAAAGCGGACGCATGCCAGACATGAAAAAAATTGATATCAAAAAAAGACACCCGGTACTTGGTTTTATTATGATGGTTTTGATCATCGGTTCGCTTATGGCCTTTGCAGCATGGATCGGTTTTTTTGTTTTGCCAAGCAACCGAGCCGCGGCCGATAATCAGATCTCCTTGAGCGTTGAAGGTCCTGATAGTGTGACACTTGGTGCGACAACTACCTATAAAATCACCTACCACAACAATCAAACCACAGATATCACGAATGCAAAGCTTGATATCTGGTACCCAGCCGGCTTTATCTACACTACGAGCTCCATCAGCCTTGGCAACGCTACCCATAATGAAGCTGACATCGGCACCATTCCAGCGAATAGTGACGGCACTATTACAATTACCGGGGTTACCTATGGCGCTATTAATCAAGCAGGGTCACTCCGTCTTTCGCTTAAATATCAGCCCAAAAATATTAATTCTACGCTCCAAAAAACAGCTGACATGGTGACCACCGTGACCAACTCGCCGTTTAGCGTAGCAATAGCGGCCAGCGATAAAATTAGTCCGGGCACCCCCACTGAATTTACCTTTACTGTAAAAAATGCTGGTACAGCAAATTTTTCTGAACTTCGTTTAACCCCGGTACTTCCTCCTAATTTTACTATCGCTTCAACGACACCTGCCCTCAGCGACGGTAAACAGTGGATACTTAAAAATACCGCTTCCTCAACTCTCACCAGTGCTTCACCCCGCACCTTTATTGTTCGCGGCACGCTCAACGACGAAGAAGGCGGATCATTCCCGGTGCGCGCCAGCCTCTTTATCGTAACTCCGGGAACTGGCGAACTTTACAAAATTGTTGATAGCGGCGTTGAAAGCAGTATTGTAAAAACAGGCACGCTCGTAAGCGTGGCAATAAACGGCAAACTCGACGCCCAATCAGCAGCCCCGGGCAACACACTTAACTTTACCGTAAATATTAAAAATACAAGTACAAGCGATATCAAAGATATTTCAGCACTCTTGGCAATTGACGGCCCATCATACAAAAATCAAAGTATTCTGAAATGGTCTGCGATCACCGATAAATATGACGGCGATATCAAGGGCGAACAAATCAGCGAGACGCTGCGTCATGGTCAAATTAGCTGGACTAAGAAAAAAATTCCTGCGCTCGCGACGCTCAGTGCCGGACAAGAATTAAATATTGACATCCAACTGCCGATCAAAACTAATGACGACATTGATCTAAAAAACTTTGTTGAATCTAAAATAACAAGTTTGGCCACCGTTATCTACACGGACGGATCAGGAGCTCAAAAAACCGCTTCAGGCTCGCCCATTGTCGTTGCGATACATTCGGATCTTAGTTTTGAAGCTCGTGATACTGTCACCACCGAAGGCGCGCAAGAGCAGCATGCGATTACCTGGGTACTTAACAACACGCTTCATCCGCTCAAAAATATTAATCTTTCCGCTACAGTTTTTGGTGATGTTGGCGCTATCGCTACTTCTACCGTACCAGCGGGTACAGCAACTTTCAATACGGCCACCAAAAAACTTACCTGGACTATAGGAGAAATGCCGGACAGTGTGGATGTGCTGGCTTGGCCATTTACGATACTGCTCAAGAGCAAAAATCCAACTCAAAACACTCTTGTTTCAAAAGTTACTATTACAGCCGAAGACGCAGTGACCGGCGAAACTATCACATTGACAGGCAACGAGATTTCTCTCTAAACACCCTTAGTCTTCTGCCAAAAAATCCTGAATAAGCCGAACCGCTTCATCAAACGACTCGGGTGAAATCCACGTAATACGATCATCCCGCTTAAACCACGTGAGCTGTCGCTTGGCATACCGGCGCGTTGCACCCTGAATTTTTTCGCACGCTTCTTTAAGGCTTAGCTCCCCCTGTAAATAGTGGTCAATTTCTTTATACCCAATCCCCTTCATACTCGGGAGCTTCCATTGGTAACGCTGACGAAGCAAATCTTTTGTCTCGTCGATCATACCCTCTTTAAACTGACGCTCTACACGCTGATTAATGCGTTCGTTGAGCTCGTTTTGCGGCCGCTGGATGCCTAGCTGCAAAACATCAAACAACGGCACGCCTTTAAGCTGCTGTTCTGTAAATGAATTGCCCGTCAGAATAGCCACCTCAAGAGCACGAATAACTCGCTGCTGATTTTTAAGATCAATCTTCAGTGCCGATTTAGGATCAATATTACGCAAAAGTTCAACTAATTCTGTGAGACTCTTTCCTTCAAAACCATCACGCAATTTTTTGTTTGGCGCAACCGGCGGAAGTGATAAATTATCAATTAATGACCACAGATAGAGACCAGTTCCGCCCACGACAATCGGCACTTTTTTACGCTGAAAAATATGCCTGATAGCGCTGAGTGCGGATTCTTTAAACTGAGCGAGGGTAAACTCTTCACCTGGGTCAACTAAATCCATAAGATAATGCGGAACACCCTCAACTACGTACGCCGAGCTGCCATCAACTTCTTGCCACACACCGCGGGGTTTGCCTGTTGCTATTGTCATTTTCTTGTAAACCTGCCGTGAATCCGCCGAAATAATTTCGCCGTTAAAATGCTTGGCCAAGAGAATGCCCAGATCTGTTTTGCCTGATGCCGTTGGACCGGCAAGCACGATAATTTTAGGTAATTTTTCACTTGCCATAGGCCCTCGAAGGATCACACTCAACTTCCTAGCTGCGGGCAGCTATTTCTTGAAGTATTTTTTGTTTAAATTCTTCCGGCATCATCTTGATCTGTTCTTCCTGACCACGAACGCGAACAGTCCAAATATCACCGGCTGCTTCACGATCACCAATAACGGCAATATACGGGATTTTTTGTCCGGCACTGTTGCGGACTTTTTTACCCACCGTCTCATCGGCTGTATCGATCTCTACACGTATACCTGCCGCCTTAAAACTTTGCGCACATCCTTTGGCCGCTTCAATATGCTTAGACGAAACAGGCACGATGGCGAGCTGCACTGGAGCTAGCCACAACGGGAATGCACCGCCATAATGTTCAATCAAAATCCCCATAAAGCGTTCAGGCGAACCGATAAGCGCACGGTGAATCATGATCGGATTCTTTTGTGTCCCATCGCTATCGACATAGGTTAAACCAAATCTGACTGCCATGTTGAGGTCGAGCTGGACAGTAGAAACTTGCCATTCTCGGCCCAGCGAGTCGGTGGCCATAATATCCATTTTTGGCCCGTAGAAAGCCGCTTCACCTTCAACCGCTTGAAACTCAATTTTATTTTCCTTCAAAAGTTTAGCAAGCGTAGCTTCAGCTTTTTCCCAGGTCGCATCATCACCTAAATATTTTTCTTTTTGATGCGGATCGCGAAGTGAAAGGCGAATGGAATATTTGAGACCATAGATTGAGAGCGCTTTCGTAATCGCACCGAGCACCGCGTTAAACTCGGCTTCAATCTGATCTTCGCGGCAAAAACAATGACCATCATCTTGCGAGAAGCAGCGCAAACGAGTGAGGCCAGATAATTCACCCGGGCGCTCATCGCGATACAAATTGGCAAAATCTGCGAAACGCAGCGGCAAATCTTTATAGCTCCGCATTTTAGATGCATAAATCTGCGTATGCTGCGGACAATTCATTGGCTTTAAATAAAACTCTTCCTCAGAATAATGTGACACAACACGGAACATGTCGTCTTTATATTTGTCGTAATGCCCCGAAATTTTAAAGAGCTCAGCCTTATTGACATTAGGCGTATGCACCTCTTCAAAACCAATCTGACTATTCAGTTCACGTGAAAAACGAACAATTTCGTTTCGAACTGCCGTACCGCGCGGGGTAAAAAGCGGCATACCTGGACCAATTACATCGGAAAACACAAACAGATCAAGCTCTTTGCCAAGTTTGCGATGATCACGTTTTTTAGCTTCCTCCAAACGATTGAGGTGCTCTGCCAGTTCCTGTTCGCTCGGCCAAGCCGTGCCATAAATACGGGTTAACATTTTATTTTTTTCGTCGCCGCGCCAATATGCCCCAGCGATCGACAATAATTTGAAATGCTGCAGGTCGCGACTCGGGTCTTCACTATGTCCCCCGCGGCAAAGGTCAGTATACGTGCCCGAGGTGTAGAAGGTTAATGTTTGACCTTCACCCGCAAATTCATTAATTAATTCTTGTTTATACTCATTGTCGGCATAAAATTCTTTGGCCTCTGCCGCGCTTACTTCTTTACGCTCGAAGCCTTTCCAACTCGGAACGAGTGCGTGCATTTTTTCTTCAATCCGAATCAAATCTTCTTCGACAATTTTCTCGCCTCCAAAATCAAAATCATAATAAAATCCGTTTTCAATCGCCGGCCCGATTGTTCGCTTGGCCTTCGGCCATAATTCCAAAACCGCTGCGGCCAAAAGATGCGCCGCGGAATGACGGAGATGATCGAGTTCGTTTTTGTTCATAGGAAAAATTATTGTTTTGAATAAATACTCGGCAAATTACGTTTCAACTGCTTATAGTCGAGCCCGTAGCCGATAACAAAGTTATTGGGAATACTAAAGCCAATATACTCAGCCGGAACATCCAGTTTGGCTGACTCCTGTTTATAGAGGAGGGTGGCAACCCGAACACTTGCGGCCCCTTGCTTCATAACATACTCACGTAAAAAATTAACGGTTTGGCCGCTATCAATAATGTCTTCAACAATTATGACATCGCGGCCGGCCAAGGGCAATCCCGGGGCCTGCACCAGCTCGATTTTCCCCGAAGAAACCTCCTCATTACCATAACTTTTTATCTGAACATAATCAATCTCGAGGTCAAGAGCAGTAATTGCTCGAACGAGATCGGCCAAGAAAATAACCGCTCCCTTCATTACCCCCAGCATAACCGGCGTACTGCCCGGCAAATCCTGCTCAATGCTACGGGCAATTTCACGAATTCGCTCACCGATTGCAGCTGCCGAATAGGCTTCAGCAAAGAGATTTTGGTCAATTTTTAGTGTATCCATAGGTAAAAAAATACCCCGACGCCTCTGTATAGAGACATCGGGGTCTTAAAGATTTAAGACGGTTCCACCCGAATAATTAACTTTTGCGTGGAATTGTTCAGCACATGCTGACTTTGGGTCAGCGCCAAAAGTGGTACCATACCCCGTTGGGGCTGGGCTGGTTTTTGGACTCTGTACTACGTACTTTTTATCAAAAATGAACCAGGGTGTCAACTATTTTATAGAATTCTTACTTAATTCATGTTTTTAACCACCACCTTGATTCGGTCGGGCACACTCGGAGCACTCAGCATCCAGCCTGGCGAGAATTGCACATCAACACCCGAAACATGATCAAGACCTAAAATATAGCGCTGAATATCTTCTTTCTTTTTGCCAAGGAAATTCTTGGCGAGCAGTTTGTCGCCATTTGAATCAAGCGTTACCACAACTTCCTGGGTTACCGATAAATCCGCTGTACGATTAGCTACATCATACGAACCAACATTTACAACCGGATCTTTATTGAGCGACAATAATTTTTCGGATGAGCTATCGAATTTGGTGCTCAGCGCATCATTAAGCAGCTTCGCCAAATCGGCGGAATTATACGAAACCACTAAAATAGTATTGGTTCCCTGTATGGTAAAATCAGCCACTTCGTCCCCTGCTTTATGATTTGCTGATACATTTTGATTAATGAGCATGACTGCCTGGCTCGAAGAAGCGTCTTTAATAGTCGCAAGGAAGGCATCTTTTACTTTATCCTTATAATCTTTAAGCGCGTTAGCAATATCATCATCACTGAGTACCCCAACTTTCTTAGCGCCGCCGGTCATAGCCGCGGTGCTGACAGCATAAATTGTTTTTTGTTTTTCTTCGGCGAGCCCTGGAATAGTAAACTGACTAGCTGCAATATCGCTATCTGCACCAGGCTTATCTGCATACACGGTGGCCGTGATGTCACCGTTAGCCTGCACAATTACCGTATCAGACAAACGGAACAATACACCATTTGGCGAGAGCAAGCGGGTAGTTTTAACCAGCGTTTGAGGAACGGCGGTTTTATTGTACAAGGTTACTTGCCCGCCGGCAGTGCCTTCAATAACTTTAGTTCCGGTTGGATAATAGGTGTTTGACCACACAAAAGAAGTTGAGCTTACGGTGCCCGGAATCGTTTGCCCACCCGCATTGTCTGGAGTAACTTTAATCGTCAGCGGCACAGTTTGACTATCTTGTTTGGAAACCACGACAATTGTCGCCTTTTTAGAAGTAATAAAAACTACAACACCCAAAATAATGACCGTTAAAAACAAAAATGATAGGGCAATAATTTTATAAAAACGTACTGGCGGCTCTGGAGCCGGACTTGTTTCCATGCGACGGATCATCATAAAGTAAAAGTTACTTAGAAATTGGTAATAAAGTATACGTAGTATACCACAACTCGAGTGATGTAAAAAGTCCCCACTGTAAAAACCCTCGTTTCCAATGTCAAATTTTTGACATGGAGCATTAGAAATTCGATATTTTATTATTCAGTGACACGGAACACCTCTTCGACACTAGTAATTTTGTCGAGCGCTTTCAACAGCCCATCTTGCACCATAGTCACCATACCGTTTTTAACCGCCAATTCTTGGATAACATATTCCGACACCTGAGCACTCAAGATAACCTGCTCAATTTCTTTGCTCATAGTAAATATTTCGTAAATACCAATGCGGCCCTTGTACCCAAGGCCACTGCAAGCTTCGCAGCCCTTGCCCATATAAAAATGCAAATTAGTTACATCAATATTTTTCTTTTCTGCCTCTGGCAGCGAGCTGAATACTTTTTGTACTCGATCAGCCTGCTCGGGAGTAAGCGCTTTTTCTTCGCGGCATACTTCGCAAATACGACGCACTAAACGCTGCCCGATAACCGAATTAAGCGCCGGAGCCAATAAAAACGGCTTTACACCCATGGATAAAAAGCGCGGAATTGCACCAGACGCACTATTGGTATGAATCGTTGAGAGCATAAGGTGGCCCGTCAGCGCGGTTTGAATAGAAATTTCCGCCGTTTCAAGATCGCGGATTTCACCAACCATACAAATATCCGGGTCTTGGCGCAAAATACTTTTAAGCCCCTTGGCAAACGTATAGTCGTGCGACGACTCCACCTGGCTTTGATTAATGCCTTCCATTTTAATTTCCACCGGGTCTTCGAGCGTAATAATGTTTACACCGGGCTTATTAAGGGTGCGGAGTATAGCATACATGGTCGTTGTCTTACCGCTTCCGGTTGGACCGGTCGTAATAATCATCCCATTAGGCCGCTCAATTTCGCGCTTGAGGCGATCATGCGCGTCCCCGCGAAGCCCCAAGTCATCAAACGTAACTCCCTTGCTGCCGCTATGCAAAATACGCATTACCACACTCTCACCATAGGTCGTTGGCATCGTTGAGACGCGAACATCGAGACTGCCCGAAGTCAGTTTAAGCGTAACTCGTCCATCTTGCGGACGCTCGGAAACATTAATTTTAAGCGCGGCTAGAAGTTTAATGCGCGAAATAAAACGTTTCCATTGTTCTTTTGGTAAATTAGCCACATCATGCAAAACCCCGTCAATACGATAGCGCACCGCAATACCGTTTTCTTCTGCCTCAACGTGCATATCTGAAGAATTTACCTTAAGCGCCGAGGCGATCATCAGCGTTAAAATATCAGTAATCGAAACATTCTTAAATTTTTCTTGCAGACTTGATAAGTTATCGATCCCGACACCAAATTTTTCTAATTCTTCATCAGTAATATTAATATCTTTGGTAACCGGTTTAACGATCGGCAAATTCGCATAAAAACCCAGCGCTTTTTCGAGACTGTGTTCTGAAATCATATATACCCCAACTCGGGCATGTAGCCGCTCCCCCAGCTGATACGCCAGCTCATCAACTTCTTTTGTTTTTTGAAGGGCTCCCAACCGAAGTTCGTCGCCATTGAAGAAAAAACAAACCACGCGCTCGGCGCGAGCGTCGGCTTCGGGCAAAACCCGGAGTGCTTCCGCTGATATCGGAAAACCAGTTAAATCAATATAGGGCACTCCTAAGGCCGCGGCCTCTGCAGCAACCATATCTTCCTTTTCTTTGAGCCCAATAGCTTTCATTTTTTCGGCAAATTTGCCTTCCGTACTGTCGATATCAACCGTTGTTGGCGCGGGTACTGCCGCAGCCGCACTGCCTGCTGCAGAAGCTTTACCTGAAGTTTTTTTTACCAGATCATTAATCGAAGGAAAATCAGACATACAGCATATATATTAGTTAACTCGAATCGTGCGCTCAACAAAATTAATAATACGGCTTGCTACACCTTGGTGGTGCATGCGCATAAAGAAATACATCCAGGTACTGGTTGTAAATGCATTGAAAATCGCTCCGAGCACTGCCACCATTATTCCAAACAAAAACAACGCTACCACCATACCGACAGCAAAAAGCCCGAACGAACCCGTAAAACCAGCGGTAACCCAAATAAACCACGAAGGAATAAGTGTAAGGAGTGCGCCAACATACACCACCCCATAGAGCGCTAGCGTGCAGGCTACGAGGATAAGACTTACTTCTAAAGAAACCAAAACATGTTCTTCGAATAAACGCAAACCTTCTACCAGACCAGCGAGGAGCGAAAAATTATACTCTACAATATAACCAGCTGCGTAAATCGTAACTGCAGTTACCGTAAGCATGAGGAGGCCAGCTACACCGATAGTAATAACGGTAGCACAAAAGCCACTGACAGTCTCGGCCTTAAAAATACTGAGCAGATAAAAAGTAAGCACCCAAATACCTCCACTGATAATTTTTTGAATGATGTTAAGCGAGAGGAGCGGCCAAAAGCGGCGTACTGACTTGTGCCAGGCGCGCGAAAGTCGCGGCGGGGTTTCATTTTTAAAATAATCGGCTGCGCTCGCTATGAGCGCCCCCTGACTCAAAACACCCATAACGACTGCCAAAACACCAATTGCAAGTGCGATAACCAGGAGCCAACTAAAAAGCAGTCCTTGTTCAACAGTCGTAATTTGCCAGACCGGCCAGCTATCAGGCCAAGCAAACAGGCTACCAGGCGCAGCAGTATTGCTGCCAAGGAGTAGAAGCTGCCCGATAAAATGGTTCAAACCGAATTGTCCAACCAGCAAAGCAAGCAACCCAAAAATCCAAATAATTTTATTATGCCAGACAAAGCGCCACGATTTGAGGAGTGCTCGTCCATAGGTTGGCTCACGCATACCATTCACAGGGTTAAAAAATAACTATTTTGAATAGAGATAGTATAGCACACTTTTATCGGCAGTTACATATTGACATACACCCCTCACTATGATACATTTTCTCGTTAAGAAATAACGGTAGCATGATAGAGATTCTGGCAAATACTTCTCGAACCCGAGGAACAGTTGCCAGGATTATTATCCTGGAGGTACACCATGATCAATGCCCTTCCCCATCTGTGGCCGCTTGGACTGGTTGGACTCGTCCTGAGTCTGGCCTGGTGGTTCGGCCGCGACGTCCTTAGCACCTTCTATCAGTATGCGTTCGGCGTGCTGATCATCGGGTGCTTCACCCTGTCCTACGCCTCGTTCGAACCAGGGTGGACAGGACGCGCACAGCTCCCCACCATCCGCCTGCCTGCGCGCTCGCTCTGGCCGGTCTTCGTTGGCGGGCTCATGATCCTGCTGTTCTTGAGCGGGCGCTGGCGCTGGCTCAAGCGCACCGACCGCATCAAGTGGCTGGCGGCAGCGAGTAGTGCACTGCTCATCGGCGCGCGCTCGACCGGCTACACACTCTACGAGTGCTGGGTCGAACTCGGTACCAACCGAAAGCCCGCTGTGATGATCGGCATGTCCCTATGCCTGCTCGTCATCGCCCGGCATTTGCGCAAGCCCACAACCCTGTCCGATGTGGAGCCTCGCTACTCGAGGCTGGACACCGTCCGGACCGACAAAGGGCGGGTGTTCGGTTGAAGTTTTTCCTTCACTCGCCGATGCTGCAAAGCGTTTGCAGCATCGGCCCGTTCTCACTATTTAAAAATCCCTCGTTCACGTGAACGAGGGATTTTAGGTTACGTCTTAAACTTGATTTTCCAAAACCACTTCGGATTTCTGAGGCGGCTCACCCATAATTGCTTTAATTTCATCCTGTTCAATTGTTTCTTTTTCAATAAGGGCTGCCACCATGCGTTCCATAGCCGCTTTATTTTTGGTCATGAGGTCGCGTGCGCGCGTTTCGGCTTCCGAGATAAGCGCCAACACTTCTTGGTCGATAATCTCGGCCGTCTTGTCGCTATAATCACGCTCAGCGTGCGATTCACCGCCGAGGAATACCATACCCTCGCTTTCGCCAAACGTACGGGGACCGAGCTTAGTACTCATACCATACTGGGTCACCATGCCGCGAGCAAGCTTGGTAGCGTTGCGTAAATCGCTCGATGGGCCAGTTGAAATATTACCGTCACCGAAGACCATTTTTTCTACAACATAGCCGCCAAGCGACATGGCGAGGTCATCACGGAACTGTGCAAGTGTGTGATAATGCTTGTCTTCGGTTGGCATCTTAAGCGTGTAGCCACCCGCAGAGCCGCGTGAAATGATCGATACTTTGCGAACCGGATCGCAATTTGGCAAGAGATATCCAACGATGGCATGCCCTGCTTCGTGGTAGGCGGTAACTTTTTTATCATGATCCGAAATAACCCTACTCTTGCGCTCAGGTCCGAGGAGTACTTTTTCGATACTTGGTAAAATTTCGTTTTCGGTAATTACTTTCATGCCTTTGCGCACGGTCAAAATCGCGGCTTCATTCAAAAGGTTCGCGAGGTCTGCCCCCGAAAATCCCGGGGTACGCTCCGCAATCTTACGCATCGAAACTTCCGGAGCAAAGGGTTTGCCCATCGCATGAATTTTCAAAATCTCTTCACGGTCACGGATGTCCGGCATGTCAATCGTCACCCGGCGATCAAAACGACCCGGGCGAAGGAGTGCCGGATCAAGTACATCCGGGCGGTTGGTGGCCGCCATAATTATAACACCAAGATTTGGCTCAAACCCGTCCATTTCAACCAAAATTTGGTTAAGCGTCTGCTCGCGTTCATCATGCCCGCCGCCCATACCCGCACCGCGGCGACGGCCTACGGCATCAATTTCATCAATAAAGATAATGGCCGGAGCAGCTTTTTTTGCTTTCGCAAAAAGGTCGCGTACACGGCTCGCACCAACACCTACAAACATTTCTACAAATTCTGAACCGCTCATGTGGAAAAATGGCACGTCGGCTTCCCCGGCTACCGCTTTCGCAAGTAAGGTTTTACCAGTACCAGGTGTACCGGTTAAGAGAACACCCTTGGGGATCTTCGCGCCGATTTCGGCAAATTTTTTAGGATCTTTCAAAAAATCAACGATTTCAACCAATTCTTCTTTGGCTTCTTTGGCGCCCGCTACATCCTTAAATGTTTTTTTATCTTTATCGTCCGGCTTTACTTGGCGCGGGTTACTCTGCCCAAAGCCCATCGCTTTATTGTTCATTCCCTGCATGCCGCGGGTCATGAAGAACAGAAACCCAAGCAGCATCAGGACTGGCAGCGCCGGCAATATCAAATTAGCCAGCCAAAATTTCCAGGAACTCTGATCTTTAATTTCTACCTGTAATTTGGCCCGGGCTTCATCGGTCACGCCATAATTTTTCATGATGTCGCCAAATGATTCCTGAGCTTCTTTTTTGACTTCCTGCGGCGCAGCTTTGGCGTCGTTAAGCTCAATACTGAGTGTATCGCCCTGAACAACAATCTTTTTAACTTTGCCGGCATTAATCTCTTCGGCCAGCTGGTTAACACCAACAATTTCCGGCTTTTGGGCGCTATTCCATTTAACCAGACTAAGACCGCCGGCAATAAGAAGTAAGGCCCCAAAAATAAGTAAAAAATTCTTTAAAAAATCTTTCATACGTAATACTAATGAATTATACCGTCCCCGTAGCATACAGGCTTTTAGCCAAGAAATCAAGGCTTACGAATCAGCTTATCTTAGCCTAAAGAGGCCTGGTACATATTGACAAAAGGCTTAAAATGTGCTAGGCTGGGGCGTTTTAGTATTTTGTGCTATACTACTATTACTTATGAACATGGATCTACGGGGGAAACCCCGATATAACGACCTGGGGCCTCATGCCCCAAAACGTCATGCTGAGCATGTTGATGCGGGTGCTAAATGGCAGGTACAGGACGAAGATGATCTCTACACGCTTTTGCAGCAGCAACGGCCTGTTTCATCGACCGAAACAAGCTATCATGTAAAAAATTCTCAAAAAAAAGAAACACTTGCACCACATCTGCTGCTTGGACTTCTTCATATTGCCCAAGGTGAAAAACTTCGTCCTGAGGAACAAAAAATTCTTGACACCGATCAACAAAAAGAGCTTCAACGGCTCTGGCTCCTCTGGCCAGATACGGGCAACGATATTCGCAGCGATCTGAATAATTTGGAAATCGCCTATAACATTCTAAAAAAAGAAAAAACAACAATTAAAAAAAGAACTTCTAAAACCGAACAAAGTTCAACAGAGCTTCGGTCAATCCGAAAAGAGCTGGAAAATTTAACGAGCGAGCTACATCTTCCCCACCTTGATCTGTATTCTTCCGAAATTCGGTCTTTGCAATTTCACTGGATAATTGAATCACGCCGCCGAGCTCTTCACCCTCGCTACCATAGCGACAAAACAGAACTAGAACGATTGCAGCAGCTTATCTGGATGCACAAAGAGATCGCTGCCAATAACGACGCAGCGATTGAGAAGCGCCATGAAACTATTCGAGCAACATATCACCAGCTTTCACATACAACTATTAATAAATCCATTGAGCTTCTCAACGCTCGCGAGCTGCCCCAAGGTACATTTTTAAAAGACGCTAAACTCACATTTGAACAGTGGCAAAAAATTCAAGACCGTTGGTCTCGATTCCCGGTTTCCAAAACCACAGCTCTTCAAGAAGGAGATTTTGCTCATATCTATGAAGAGATCGTTGACGAAGAAAATAAAATTTCGACCCTTCAAAAAAACGAAGAGCTTATTGTCGATTTTTTTGTGCCGAACAAAGAGCTCGGTTTATTAACCGGCTCGTTTGAATCGTCCGACGGCAACGCTGAAGCTGAAATTTTTGGACTTACTTCGGATCAATATTCCAAACTCAAAAAAAATTGGGTAGAAAACAAACCCCTCCCCGTATCTAAACGCCAAGAAATATTAAAAGATTTACTCATGGTTTTTATTCTTAATAGCAGCGGTCCTGATAAATCTTTTCTTGACGCAGTTAAGAATAACAATGTATTTCCGCACCAAAAAGAGGCGGCTATCCGCCACGCAGCACTTACTAAGTGGCGTAAGGTGAATCAACAGGAAAAACATGTTCGCGAAGCACAAGAAGTTGCTAAAGATTTTTTAAAGGCAATTGCTGAATTAAAAGAGTTTAATAAACGTTTCAAAACAGAATCCCCTACCAAACCCTGGGATTTTTCTTTGCGAAATAATCGTGAACGGCTTGCCCTAATTGAGCTTGCCACAACTGGTACAGCTATCCTTGTAGAGGGGGCGGATTTACAATTAACCCCTTACGATATAAACGTGCTTCAAGACATTCAAGTTGGACTTCGCGCGATTTCCAAAAACGGTTCCCAGGAGTCGGTTGATCTGCTTGAAACTATGTACCAGCGAATTCAGGAACAAAAATTATGGCTTCTTTCAATTGGCCGACCAATTGAAAAGCAACATCCGTGGGTGACAAGTGAAGACATGAAAAAAGACGGTAAAAGCGAAGCAGATATTGCTTTCGAGTTAGGACGCCGAGCTCAGGAACTGTTGTGGACTGAAAGCAAAACATTCAGCTCGCGCTCCAAAAAAACCTGGACCGAGGAAGATGATCTAAAAGTACACCAAGCACTTGAAGCTTACAAAAAAGAAACGGACCGTTACGGGTCGCATGACGGCGGCCTTAAAATCGACCAAAATACCCGCGAAGTAAAACAAACCACCGCTCGCAACGCCGATACCTACAACGAACAATCGTTCTACATGCGCGCACACAATCAATTCTTACCGCAAAAGATAGACGCAAACACCAAAGAAGCCCAGACTCTTTTTGAACGCGCTGCTGAAAGACTCAAAAACGTTTTCGCCAAACGAAAAGCGCAGCAAGAAACACTTGGCCGAGGCTTTGCGGAAACCGAAAACACCGAAAATAAAAAAACCCGCCGCGAAAAACTCAAGACCGCTCTCCTCAAAGAACGACCGCCAAAACCAATCGACTATAGTTCGGCTGCAGGTGTTCCAGCTGCACATACTAAAACCCAAATGCTGCCAATATTAGAAGGCGGAGCGCCAGACTTAGCTGAAACAAAAACACTTCAGTTTCACAAAGGATCCGTAAAAAAAGCACCTCAATCTGCAAAAACAGATTTTGACGCTCTTACCCATCTTTTAAAAAGACCTGGCGTCGATACGGGCCGACAAGACAACTTACCCCATATATAAAATTACTTATTCAAAAATAAAACACGCTACAGAATTCTGTAGCGTGTTTTTTATTTCTTATTCAGCAGCTTTTTCTGCTTCCGGTGCTTCTGCCTTAGCAGCTGGTTTACGGCCACTCTTGCCTTTGACACCTACTGCCTTGAGACCAAGGCGGTGTTCAGCAGGTTCAAGCGACATGATTTCGAAGTCCATTTCTTGTCCGATTTTGAAGTGTTCGTTGATGTTGGCAAGCGGGGTATCAGAGAGTTCTGAAATATGAGCCAAACCATGGATATCTTTATCGAGGCCAACCATAAGACCAAACGGTTCGATCTTAAGGATTTTACCCTTAACGACTTCACCCTGTTTGTACTTATCTTTAACACTCTTCCATGGATCGTCAACGAGGCGTTTGATGGAGAGATAAATCTTGGAGTGATCAAGCTGGATGATCTGCGCTTTGACCTTGTCCCCTACCTTAACAACATCTTTAGGGTGATCAATACGCTGCCAAGCGATTTCGGAGATATGCACTAAACCTTCAAGTCCTTCACCAAATTTGATGAATGCACCAAATGAAGTAAGGGCGCTGATTTCGCCGTTCACGACGTCACCAACTTTGTAGGATTCAAGTACTGCTTTCTGAGAATCTTCCCAAACAGCACGTTCCGAGACGATGAGTTTTTCTTCTTTCTCATCAACATCGATAACTTTTACTTCCAGTTCCTGACCAACAATTTCACGCAATTTGTCGAGAATGCGATTCTTGTCGCCGCCGGTAACGCGTGGGTAATGATCCGGATTAAGCTGCGACACCGGCATGAAACCAGCGAGGGCTTCCACCTGCATCATGAGACCACCTTTATTGGCGGACACAACCTTACCTTTAATGGTAACACCGTCTTTCATGAGTTTGATCATACCGTCCCAAGCCTTCTGGTAACCGGCGATGCGGAACGATAATTCCATTTCACAATTTTCGTTTTCAAGTTCAACCACGGTTGCCTCTACTTCATCCCCAACATGCAGACCGGAATATTCGCGGGATTCGGCAAAGAGTTCGCGGCCACGAACGACACCGGTCGTCATGCCTTCCACATCAATATGAATTTCACCCTTGTCTACCGAAAGTACTTTACCCTTAACAATCGCCCCAACTTTTGGGATTTCGGTAAAATGACTCTGGAGAAGAGCCTTAAAATCTTGTTTTTTAGCTGTTTTGTCGTTATCGGACATAAAAAAAATACTGTTTATCCCGCTAGGCTGAGCCAAAGTCGAGTGCCGCTCACTAAAATGGAGCTGCTTCAAGTACTTATATGTATAGACGTAAAGTAACACTGTTTTAGGCGGTTGTCAAGGCTTAAAATAGAACAGACCCTCGGCTCAATCTTCGCCTTGGAAGGCTAAATCGAGACGAGGGTCAAGGGAACCGAGGATCGGACGCTTGCCACTGGGGCTAAGCGACCTGGTGACCGAGGTTCCTGCTAACCGAGGACGAGGACGCCCCAGAGGGACGTGAGCTCGTCGTTGAAGTCGCACATAGAGAAGTAACGGTCAGCCCCGCCCACGTTGGCGGCGCACGGCACGTAAACGAAGCCGACCGACTCCTTCGTATAGCGGGAATCCTCGCTGAGCGCGAGAACCCAGCCCCCGAACTTCGCCATTTCGTCCGGGTGGTCGTGCAGAAAACCCGCCAGGTCACCAATGCTCGCGAGGACGTGACCGGCGTCAGTGAGGCGCTTCGCAGCATTCTCACGTGTCTCGTGGTCCAGGCCGGCCTCGATGCGGCATTTGACCGACCGAACCCTCGTGCCCTTGAGCGGGAAGCGCTCTTCGGTGATGTTGACGCTGATGTTGCCGAGGCAAGCCGGGCCGACTGCCCGCTCGATGAGCCGGACGATACCGACGGTCGGATCGTAGGAGATCTGTCGCCACATCTTTGCGATGCGAGCTGAAAGGAACGCCTTGAGCGCAGCCCGGTTGGCCGACTCCGTCAGGACAAACAATTCCTCATTCGTCAGGTCGTGCATGAGGCCGGCGAGCGAGCGTGCCGTTGCAGTTGCCATTGATCGTGCTTCTTTCCGCTCTTTCGAGCAGTACTCCCAGCCATAGCGGCCAGAAGGAAGCTGGTTGCCCAGCCTTCGTTTCAATCTATTTTGTCTAAAATACGCTGAAACAAAGGCTGGGATTATTGTAAAAAGAACGAATTTTAACTGGTTATAATAGCATATTTTTGCGTTTTTGTCAATACTTGCCTCAACCTAGCGGCTATGCTAGAATAACCGCACTCTTTAAGGTCTCTATGCTAAAATAGCAGCACTTCGAACAAAGACTTTAAGGACTTTACAAACTTTATAGACTTTACAGACTTCGTATATGCACCTCTCCTGGCTCGGCCAAACCTGTCTTAAATTACAGACCAAACAAATGGACGAAGACGTTGTCGTTCTCTTTGACCCTTACAAGCCTGAAAAAGGCGATTTTCCGCGCAGCTTTTCCCCGAGTGTCGCCCTGTATTCGCACCGCGAAGACAATAGCGCCACCCTCTCTCAAGACCCTTTTATTATTAGCACGCTCGGCGAATTCGACATCAAAGGCGTCCTCATTAGCGCGTGGCCCGGACCAAACGAAACGGTCATTTTTAAAGTTGCGGCCGAAGGTATGTCGCTAGTCCATATTGGCGCGATCCACGAGCAACTTTCAGCAGACCTGGTTGAAAAACTAGGTAAAATTGACGTTCTTGCCCTTGCTGTTGGCGGCGAGAAAAAATATCTCACCCCGAGCGCTGCCGCCGAAGTTATTAATGAACTTGAACCGCGCATTGTTATCCCGATGGGGTACCAATCCGACAGCGATCCGGAAGTAAAGCCGATCGAAGACTTTATTAAAGCCAGCGGCCTCAAAGCAACACTTACCGACAAAAAAGTTATTCTCAAAGCCAAAGACCTGCCTCAAGAAGACATGCAGCTTATGGTTTTAGAAAAAAATATTTAACTACGCACGTAGGGGGAACTTACAGTAAGGGGGCTCAAGAAGCAACGGACTGATTCCGGCTTTCTTTTCCTCCTTGAGCCCCGCTACTGCGCTCATTCGTATGCCACGAAAAAAAAGTACCGGAGCGGCCACAGCCAAACCAAAGCGAGCACCGCGTAAACATACAGCAAGCCCGATGCCGAGCCTGGTTTTTAATGAAGCAAACTTTGAAAAACCCGAAAACCAGCCGGTTCAAAAGACTTCCGCGTCCCACGAGGCAGCGCGCGCCGACCTCGACTCATACGAACGTTTTGTACAGCATAATCGTAGCGCGAGGCGGTATCTCTGGATTGGAGTCATTTCGTTTATGGTGATTATTGGCGTGCTCTGGGGGTGGTCACTCAAACTGCAAATCAGTTCGTTCCGCTGGAGCGGAACACCCGAGCAAAAACTTATTGCTGAAAATCAAAAAAATTGGCAAAACGCTTTTGCCCCGCGAAACCAAACTACCAGTACCATATCGGCGCAAGAAAAAATTAAGCAGGCGCTGACGCTTATCGTGGAGAACGCTGCGACAACAACTACTACTGCCAGCTCAACTGCAACCGCCACGACAACACCTTATTCTACTACTACCAAATATTAGCCATTGACTCGTACCCTGTATGTCCCAGCAACCCAAATTGATCGTTCAGGAAGCCGGCAAGATTACGCCCGCTGCTATCGTTGATGAAATTAAGCAGTCCTACCTCGAATACGCGATGAGCGTTATTGTCTCACGTGCGCTCCCCGATGTTCGCGACGGCCTGAAGCCCGTACACCGCCGTATTCTGTATGCGATGTGGAAAATTGGTTTGCGCCATAATGCCAAATACCGTAAATCCGCCAACGTAGTTGGTGAGGTGATGGCTAAATACCACCCGCATGGTGACCGCGCCATCTACGACTCGCTCGTCCGTATGGCCCAGGATTTTTCCATGCGCCACCAACTCGTTAACGGCCAGGGAAACTTTGGTTCCATGGATGGCGACGCTGCGGCTGCTATGCGTTATACCGAAGCCAAGCTTACTGCCGCAGCTGAAGAAATGCTCCTTGATATTGAAAAAGAAACCGTTCGATTTATTCCAAACTATGACGGCTCGCATGTTGAGCCAACCGTTTTGCCAACCAAAATTCCGAACCTCCTCCTCAACGGTACCATGGGTATCGCAGTTGGTATGGCGACGAGCATCCCCCCACACAACCTGAACGAACTGTGTGATGGTGTTATTAAACTCATCGAAAACCCCGAAGCAACTGTCGAGGATTTAGCAGAAGTTATTAAAGGCCCCGACTTCCCTACCGGCGGTATTATTTACAACAAAAAAGATATTCTTTCGGCCTATGTTACGGGCCGCGGTGGTATTGTGATGCGCGCGAAAGCGGATATTAAAGAAACAAAGGCTGGTCAATTCCATATTATTGTCACCGAAGTCCCCTACCAGGTCAATAAAGCCGAAATGATCGAAAAAATCGCCACCCTGGTACAAGAGAAAAAAATCGAAGGCATCAAAGACCTCCGCGACGAATCCAACAAAGACGGTGTCCGCGTTGTTATTGACCTCAAAAAAGATTCGTATCCGAAAAAAATTCTTAACCAACTTTTCAAACTCACCGCGCTCCAGACCACGTTCCACGTGAACATGCTCGCGCTCGTGGACGGCATTCAACCGCGCGTCCTCAACATCAAAAATGTTCTCGAAGAATTTATCAAACACCGTCGCGTGGTGATTCGTGCCCGCACTGAATTTGACCTTAACAAAAACAAAGAACGCGCCCATATTTTGGAAGGCCTCAAAATGGCGCTCGATAAAATCGATTTAGTCATCAAAACAATTCGCGCATCAAAAGACAAAGACGAAGCCAAAGTTGAACTCATGGACAAATTTAAATTCAGCGACCGCCAGGCTACTGCCATTCTTGAGATGCGCCTCCAGCAACTTGCCAACCTCGAACGCCAAAAAGTTGAAGATGAGCTCGCCGAGAAAAAAGCCATCATTAAAGAGCTCGAAGCAATCCTCGCGTCCGAAGCAAAAATTTTGGGTATTGTTAAAACTGAAACTGAAGAAATTAAAGCCAAATACGGCGAAGAGCGCCGCACTCAGATTATCGCTCATGGCATTAAGGACTTCACCGTTGAAGACCTCATTCCGAACGAGCCAACCATTATCATGACCACGACCGATGGCTACATTAAACGCTTACCTCCGGATACGTTCCGCCAGCAGTCGCGCGGCGGTAAAGGAGTGATTGGTGTCACCACTAAAGAAGAAGAATCGGTTGAGCAGCTTTTGACCACCAACACACATGACAACATTCTCTTCTTCACCAACCGCGGTCGTGTCTTCCAGCTCTCTGCGTATGAGATTCCGCAGGGAAGCCGTACCGCTAAGGGCCAGGCAATGGTCAACTTCTTGCAACTCGCACCGAACGAAAAAGTAAGTACCATGCTCTCGGTAAGCGATTTAACCAACCTTAAATACTTGGTCATGGTAACCAGAAAAGGGCTGATCAAAAAAACAGCACTCGAAGATTATGCCAATGTTCGCCGCAACGGTCTTATCGCCCTTAAACTTCGCCTTGACGACAGTATGGAATGGGTTCGCCCATCGAGCGGCAATGATGACATCATGATTGCCACCAAAGAAGGCCAGGCTATTCGTTTCAAAGAAAGTGACGCTCGCGCCATGGGACGCACCGCAAGCGGCGTACGCGGTATTCGCCTCCACGGCACTGACGAAGTTATCGGCATGGATACGGTTGACCCAAAAAATAAAAGTATTGAATTTTTGACTATCGGTGAAAACGGCCTCGGCAAACTCACTGAGATTGCCAGCTACAAAGTACAGGGTCGTGGCGGTAGCGGCATCAAGACCGCCAAAGTCAGTGAAAAAACTGGTTTCGTCATTCACGCAAGCGCTGTTGATACAGCCAAAGCTGACGAGCGGGATATCGTTATGATGTCGGCCAAAGGCCAGGTGATTCGCATGCCATTCAAATCAATCCCCTCAAGCGGACGCGCGACACAGGGTGTTCGCCTGATGCGCTTTAAAGAAGAAGATGATAAAGTCGTAAGTGTAACGTTAATCTAAGAAATATTAAAAAAGACGAGTAAAGATTACTCGTCTTTTTTATGCAGTCCTTCAGCACTCCAAAGCTCATGGAATACTGAAGGCAAAATGAAAAGTGTGGTTCAGGCAGCCATGCCGCGGATTTTACGCGCGACCCAAGCACCACGGTGCTTTGGCGCGATCCGGTAGGACTCTTCGTACACAGCACCGAGCCATGAAAAGTTGCTAAGCTGGATACAGAGCTTGCGTGTGGCCAGGGCCGAGATGTCCAGCCGAGCGCACAGATTCGTGAGCTGCTTGATCGTGACGACGGGAGTCACGACCACCCGAACCTGCCTGCGATAGATACGCAGTTTGTGATCGGGGTCAAACCTAAGCGTATATGCCTGAGCGTCGCTCGCGAGCTTTTGCGCTTGTTCCTGGCGCAGCTGGTCGAGGCGCTTCTGATTGCAATGCCGCGGCGTAGCAAAACGCCGGACCCATTGCAGGATTTGGAACTGACGAATTTGCGCTGGTGTTTTGTCTTTGAGACTCATGAAATCCTCCCTACGGGCAGGTTGTCACGAAACATACATATTCACGTAGGTCGACACTACCAAAAATACTATAAAAGTCAAGTATACAAAAACAGGCTACTTGCCTGTTTTTAGTGTTCTCGGCGCGAATCGAACGCGCATTACCAGCTTCGGAGGCTAGTGTCCTATCCATTAAACGACGAGAACATTTTTTAAACTAATCTGCGGATTTTTCGCAGAAGCTGGTATATCCTATACTTCGTTGGCTGAAGAATCAAGTCAAACGTTCCCGGTGCTTCCACAACTTCCCCCCCAAAACCAAGTTTGAAGCGAGTCACGCCACCATACTGATGCTTCGGATCATATGCATAATCACTGCCCGGTTGCTCCTCGTTCCCAGCTCCTTGCTCCTTCGCGCTCGGCGCAATACCAAAAAAATCATATTGTGTATAGCCTAATTTTTTACCCAGCTTAATCCCCTCCCATTGCAAAAGGTAAGGCGCCATGAGCGCACGATACTGGTGGTCAGACGCTCCATACAAATACGTAAACGTATTTCCAGCGCCTACAAACACAGCCGTTGCAATATCTTTTCCATCAAGCTCAGCCGTGAGTTGTAAACTAAATGTGGAATCAAAAATTGCCCGGTAATGTTTTGCTTCATGCAAACGAAAGCCGTCGCGTTCCCCTGTTTTCTTCATTAAAGTAATAAATGTTTCATATTTTTTTTCTGAACTTATTTGTATATTTTTCTTTTCCGCTAAACGGATATTATAGCGCGTTTTTTGGTGCATAGCTGCGAGAAGCTCTTGTTCAGTTTTAGCAAGATCAAGGATGACGGTAGTACGAGGGTTGATATTGATAGACTTTTGAAATTGGATATTAGATACTAGATATTGTTCAACTGACTCGGGCTCAATTCTTAAAAACAAACAATTCTTCTTTTTCAAATAGCTGCCCAGCACCTCAAACACTTTTGCTCCTTGCTCCTTATTCTTTGTTCCTTCCGGGAACACCGGCCCTTTTGGACAAAAAGCATACTGCCAACCAAACGGCAAGTTACTATACACCAACTGTAGCTGGGCGAGCGTAACACTGCCTTCAACGATCCGTAAGCGCTCTACAAGCTTCCCTTCAGCAATCAAAATATCTCCCCATTCCCACGTTTGGGGAAAAGAGTTGGTTTTCCAATTTTTAAGGTCTTTTTCAAGTACTATTTCCATAGAATTTCCTCAATAGTACCTGAGTAGAGGCTAAAAATCAATTAGTTTAGGCCTGGCTGGGGCTTTCTCTTGCCAAATTGGCTTATTTAGTGTATAGTCATACTACTTTAGTACAAATTACTAATATCTACTTACTAATAGCTCCGTATGGGTTTACCCGGTCATCGTCGGACATCCTCTGACAAACGCAAACGCGCAGCTCATTTCGCACTTACCGAAATGACGATTCAAAAGTGTCCTAAGTGCCAAAAGCCAATTCTTCCACACCGTGCTTGCACTAACTGTGGCATGTACAAAGGACGCCAGGTGGTAAATGTTACCAAAAAAGTTGCCAAGAAAGCAGCTGCTAAAAAATAAACATTTTTAGACAAAACCCTAGTTCCTACTGTCTAACCTATGTTCTTAGACAGTAGCCTATTAGGGATTTAGACACTCGTTCTATGTCCAATCGTCATCTCGCCCGCTCTATCGCCATGCAATCTCTGTTTGAATGGGATTTTCGCGGGGAACCAACTGCCGCCCTTCCAGCTATCGTCGACCACAACCTTACCGAATTTGGTCCCGGCCTCGAAGAACAAGCGTTTGCCAAAACTTTGGTTGACGGCGTACTTGAGCACCGCGCGGAAATCGACGCCATCCTCACCCACTACGCCCCCAGCTGGCCGATTGGTCAGATCACGATCGTTGACCGCAATATTTTGCGCATCGGTATTTACGAACTAAAATTTTCAAGCGACGTTCCACCAAAAGTCGCCATCAATGAAGCGATTGAAATTGCCAAAAGTTATGGCGGTCCTTCGAGCGGCAAATTTATCAACGGCGTACTCGGATCAATGTATAATGACCTGCAAAAAGAAACCCCGGCCACCACTCCCGCAACGCCCGCTCCTACTGTTTAATATTTTTATTTATTTTATCGCCTCTCGCCTATCGCCCTTTACTCTCATGAGTTAGCGCTATGCGAAATGCGGTATATACCCAGAATATATGCCCGTCATCCCCTCGGTCGCCGAACTACCAGAAGTTCAAGAAAAAAGCTTTGCCAAACTCGAAGACCATATTGGCATCACCTTCAAAAATATTAATTTGTTGGTGCAGGCTTTCGTACACCGTTCATACTTGAACGAACACCACGATTTTCCACTGGGCCACAACGAACGCCTCGAATTCCTTGGTGACGCGGTACTCGAACTCATTGTTACCGAATTTTTATTTGAAGAATATCTCAATCCCGAAGGCGAACTTACCAACTGGCGCGCAGCGCTCGTGAATGCTAAAATTCTCGCCGGCATTGCTTACGAAATCGGCATGGAGCCTTTCCTCTTCCTCAGCCACGGCGAAGCCAAAGACAGCGGCACCAAAGCCCGTGAATATATTATGGCTAACACGATCGAGGCAGTCATTGGCGCTATTTACCTCGACCAAGGCTACGACATATCTCGCCAATTCATCACCCGCTGGATTATTTCACGCCTACCACAAGTCCTCGAACAAGGTCTCTACATGGACGCCAAGAGTCGCTTCCAAGAATCGGCCCAAGAACTCCTTGGTATTACCCCAACCTACCGCGTTCTCCACGAAGAAGGACCGGACCACGCTAAAAACTTTAAAGTCGGTGTATTCCTCGACAAAGAAATGATTGCTTCGGGCAACGGCACCAGTAAGCAAGAAGCCCAGACCGACGCTGCGGAAAACGCCATTAAAATAAAGAAATGGAAAGGGCCTAAAATTAACATTATTAAGCGGGAAGCCGGCGGCCCACTCTAGGGACTGGACAAAAATCTCAATATCGTTTATCTTGGTAAGGCTTTTCAAGCATTACCAGAAAACGGGTCGGTAGCTCAGCTGGTAGAGCAGATCCCTCTTAAGGATAAGGTCCTGGGTTCGATCCCCAGCCGACCCACAGAAGAAAATTACTAAAATTAAGCACGGGTTTAGCAGGAAGATTTTGTTACGCAATCGAACCAAAGGTGGTAGGAAAAGCATTTTCCTACCTGCCGAGGAAGGCACGCGGAAACCCCGAGGTGTCCGCGAAGGAACAAAGTGACGCGTGAGATCCCCAGCCGACCCACAGAAGAATCCTAAATCCGAGAATAAAAATCCCAAACAGCGTTTAGGATTTAGACAGTAGGATTTAGGGTTTTTAATTTAAGCCTTCGTCGTTCAACGGATAGGACGGCAGCCTTCGAAGCTGCATATGTGGGTTCGATTCCTGCCGAAGGCACAAAAAAAACAAACCGACTATCTCGTCGGTTCGTTTTTATTTTACTCTAAATTATAAACAGAGCAGGCAAAATCAATTAACAACAGAAGATCCGCCCGACGCAGAGCGCAGAGCGGATCGAATTATTGAAGAGGGGCGACTCAGGCAATTACGGCAGTTCGCACCGCCGGTTTTCCCAAGCCTCGCGAGAAACGAAGTACGTCCGACGCTTCAAACCAAGAACTTGTCGAATCCGCCGCCAGGTGGACGCTGCATCATCAAAACACAGATGCATAAAACAGGCCACCTTGTAGCGAGGATCAAGTCCCTTGATGCGCATCTTCGCTTCCATCAGGTGCGCGACTTGTTCCTTCGGCAGCATGCTTCCTGCAGCCCCGCATGGTGCGTGCGCATACAGAATCACCTGCCAGATATCCTTCAGGTCGGTCGCCACACGAACCTGCTCTTCAAGAGCACGGCCGATATCGAACGTTTCATGCTTCGGCCAGCACGGCGACAGGAGACACGCTCCCCCATTCAAAACGAGCATGTGCGTGCGGGGCGATAAGAACCACCAAATTATAAAAGGAAGAAAAAAGCCAATCTTCAGCGGAAGTCGACAGGCCCACGGCAAGTGGCTTTGCAGATAGACCGTCAACAGATGCCAGATAACATCAAAAAAATGATCGCCGTCGCCACACGTCACAACGATGACACCGCCCTTCAGATTGAGGCGGTGCGGAGCGACACCAAGAATAATGCCGAGCGTGCGCAGCGCGGCAAAAAAATTTTTGGCATCGGGCGACACTGGTTTTGCAGACATGACCAACTCCTTTTTATTTCCTCTGAAGAGGAGATATCATACTTTATTTTTTAAGTCAAGATAGGTAGCATGCTGATTACAAAATTTTTAATTTTTAAATTTTTTATTCTAAATTTTACTCGACCTGTGCATAACTCTTACTTGAACTATTTATTTTTTTTATAAAACACTCTATAATGATGATAGGTCGAAAGAAAAATTTTTACATCCATGCTTGTAATGTAAAAATTCTTCACCAAAAATTTTTTTCTCGCGATCGCGAGTTTCCTCCGCAAGGAGAAATTTGAAAAAAATAACTATCTCAACTTCTCTTCTTTAGAAGAGAACAGAAAGGGGGTACCTACTATGGCAGCCAAAAAGAAAGCCGCTAAGAAAAAAGCAGCTCCAAAAAAGAAAGCAACCAAGAAAGTTGCAAAAAAGAAAACCGCAGCTAAGAAACGCAAATAGTTTCTAAAAAATCTTCCTGCAAAGGAAGATTTTTTGTACCTCATTTTTTATACGCCTTACTCGAACAAGCGCGATTGAGCAGGTACAGCTTTAGCGTCAATTAAAACATCAACTGTACCAAAAATTCCGTCATACCCTGGATGCACTTTTACTTTACCACTCCGCATGTTTTTGATCGCCGAAGCGATCCTCGCATCAGAAATATTATTTTCAAGCTCTTCGCTGGTAGCATGCAACAAAATGTAAAATTCACTGCCAATTTTTCTGATCATTGATTCGTATTCAGCCTTTACTCGTTTGCTTGCAACACCAACATCCAAAACCTGACCGATAATCTCCCGAAGTGGAACACTATAGCGATGTGGAATAAATTTATTTTCGGTATTTTTGTCTTCAGCGCGATCTGCAAGATCGTCAACGCGGTGCAGCACCCCAATCGTTAACTGCTTTTTACAAACCGGACAAATATTTTTTTCTTTCTTACTCTCTTCCGGTTTTAAACACACGCCGCAATCCGCATGCCCGTCCATGTGATACTTTCCTTCTTCGGGATAAAACTCAATGGTATACAAAAATTTCTTCCTATCCCCTTCTTTAATGATGCGCGTAATTTCTTCATACGTAATTTCCTTTTCACTTTCAAAGCCCAGCACATTAGCTTCGCGAGCAAGATTTTCAAGACTATGTGCGTCAGAATTAGATATAAGCGTAATACCGTCGAGCCTGCTCAGGCGATGATTCATTGTTGGATCGCTTGAAAGCCCGGTTTCAATCGCTCGAATATGTGGCGTCATTTCTTCAAAACAGTCTTCAAGCGTGTCGTAGCCAGATTTTGAACCAAACACAGCAAACCACGGTGTCCAGGCATGCGCCGGAATAATCATGAACCCAGGGTCAATTTCGAGGGCAATTCGAACTATTTCCTTGGCGTGAATCCCCATAATTGGCCGGCCGTCGGCCTTTAGATTAACCCCGCGGGCTTCTAAGGCTTCATTAAACCGCTTTACTGCTGCCAGGCTCGGAGCAAGTATAAGGAGGTGCAAACGACGAGTAGCGTCTTTGTGTTTGTAGATACACGAAATTTCTGTTCCTAAGATAAAACGAACTGGGTATTCCAAATCTTTAACTTTATATACACCTTTATTTTCTTCAACCAACGCTTCTTCCAGATGCTTAAACCATAGCGGATACGTAAAGTCCCCGGTCGCGATAATATCTATCCCCTTCTCGGCACAGGCTTTGGCAATATTCGGAAGTTCTAGGCTCTTGGAACAGGCCCGCGAATACTTCGAATGAACATGCAGGTCAACAATTTTTTCAAGCATATACTTTAAACAGCGGTAAATTGTGCTAGTGTTTTTTTCATTTCCTGAACAGGAATTACTTTAAACCCTTTTTTGTTTTGGCGTTTCAGCAAAAATTGTACCATAATCTTATAACTTTCATAATCAAAATAATCTTTGACTGGCAAAAATTCACTTACATCATTATTTTCAAAATGATATGCGCCAACGATCCGCCAATCGTAGATAAAAAAGAGTTCTCCGGTTTGTTCATCACCGCGTTCTTCAAGAACAACTGCTCCGGCATACGGCCAGATACGAATCGTACGTTTACTAAAGGCACTCGTAAAACGGTGGTTGTAGCGTACCGGCGTTTCAACTCCTGCACATGCCCCGTGGCATTTGCCGAGCTGGTATTTAAAACAAGCTCCCCCGCCATCTTCGAGACCTGTTAATTTCGGACAAAGCTCAGCGTCTCGAGTGATTTCTTGGATAGCATCTTTGGCCTGACGGACTGAGCGAAAAACACCCAGTACTGATTCGTAATCTTCCAGCACTTCCACAAACGAACGCTCATAAGCAACGGTAAAAAAGCCATCTTGAGACATGCTCCGCCGGGCAATAACCAGCTTTTTTACTTTACGGAGCAATCGATTGTAGAGCGGCATCAATTCTTTAATCAGGTGTGACTCGAGCAGAAGCGCGCCCATTTCTCCGGCGGTTTCATGCGCCGTAATATCCGCCACCTGATTAAACAAACGCATTTCCTGAGCTGACGACAAACTATTGGTAAAATGACTCTGAACACGAGAACGGATATAGACGCTTTTACCAACGTATAATACTTCCCCCTCCGGTCCGTAAAAGACATAGACGCCGGGCGTCTCGGGCAAGCCGTTTAACAATTCCGGACTCAATTGCGGTGGAAGTGAACGTTTACCTAAAATCGTTTTTATTTTTTCGGGTGCGGCTTTTGGAAACGCACAGTGTACCGCTTCTAAAAAATTGAAAAGTACTTTGGCATCGTCAAACGCCCGATGACGCCGATCGCACGCAAAACTAAACCGCTGAATAATTGCGTCGAGATTATGCTCTTTATACTCCGGGTAAAGCGCCCGAGACAATTTTACAGTGCAGAGCGTTGGCACGCTCAGTATTCGACCGGTACGTCTAAATTCACTTCGCAAGAAACCATAATCAAACCGCGCATTGTGCGCCACAAAAATACTTCCTTCGATTAGATCCCAAATATTGTCTTTGACTTCCTCGAACGTTGGTGCATCTTCTGCTTGTTCGGAAGTAATACCCGTAATAGCAGTAATGACATCCGGAATTCGCTGCTCGGGATTAAGTACAGTTTGATATGTTTTTACTACTTTGCCCTGTTCCACCCGTAAAATACCTATCTCAATAATCCGGTCATGCTGGGGGTTCATGCCGGTCGTTTCGACGTCGATAATACAAAAAGTTTGATCTTTCATGGGATAGGTGCTTGCGTCAGGTACCCTACCCCATATTCGGTTCAATTTCAACGACCCACCTTAATAATTGCTGCCGCAATGATGCTGGCTACGCTTTTATCGAGCGGGTTGGGCAAAATATTTTCTGAATCGGGCGCCTCGATAGTGCTTGCGAGTGCCTGAGCAGCGGCAAGTTTCATCTCCATAGTTAATTTTCTAATTTTGCCGTCCAAAAGGCCGCGAAAAATACCCGGAAAACCAAGTGAATTATTAACCTGGTTAGCAAAGTCGCTGCGGCCGGTCGCAACTACTGACGCACCGGCGAGCTTCGCGATATCCGGTAAAATTTCTGGCACAGGGTTCGCCATTGCGAACACAATACCATCTCTATTCATTGTTCTAACCATCTCGCTCGTCAGTATGCCTGGCTTACTAACACCAATAAACACGTCCGCACCTTGCATAGCTTCTGCGAGCCCCCCGCTTAAACGATCTTGATTGCTCACGGCAGCGAATTCGGTTTTGAGCTTATCTAAGCCCTCACGGCCTTCGTAAATAAGTCCTTTTGAATCTACCAGCCGCAGATGCTTAACACCGGCGGCGAGAAGTAATTTAGCTGTTGCAGCACCCGCGGCACCAACCCCATTAATTACAACCACAACTTCACCCAAATCTTTGTGAACCACTTTAAGTGCGTTATAGAGGCCAGCCAGAATCACAACTGCGGTACCATGCTGATCATCATGAAATACCGGAATATCCAAAAGCTCCGAAAGACGATCTTCAATCTCGAAACAACGCGGCGCAGAGATATCCTCCAGGTGAATACCGCCAAACATCGGCGTGATCAGCTGCACAGTCTTAATAATTTCTTCGACATCTTGTGTTTTGAGCGCGACTGGAAACGCGTCGACATCGGCAAACTCTTTGTAGAGCAAACACTTCCCTTCCATTACCGGCAAACTCGCTTCGGGACCAATATTCCCGAGCCCTAAAACAGCACTGCCATCAGTAATTACGGCCACCATATTATTTTTACGCGTCAAATCATACACTCGTGACGGATTTTCAACAATCGCATTGCACGCCTCGGCAACACCAGGCGTATAGGCCAGACTTAAATCTTCCAAAGAGTTAATCGGTACCCGTGACTTGATTTCAATTTTACCTTTGAGTTGTTCGTGAAATTTAAGCGCATTCATACGAACGGTATTATTCTATAAAAGTCTTCCATGCTTCAGGCCGATCAGTTGTGACAGTGATACTTTCCTCCCCCGTTGCCTGTTCAAAAGTTAACGAAACAGCCGAGAGCGCCAAAGATTTATCGGGCAATGGCTCTGGCGCGCCGTACTTAAGGTCACCAACAATCGGATTGCCCATGTGTGCAAGCTGTGAACGAATTTGATGCGAGCGACCGGTTTTTAACACCACCTCTACAAGTGAATATTTTTTATTTGATTTTAATGTTGTATATGAGAGTTCAGCATACTGACTCCCCGGCACTTCCCTGTCATATACGGTGGTTCGGTTTTTATTTTCGTCTTTTACCAAATAATTAACCAGTACACCGCGTTTACTTTTCGGTTCACCCAAAACCACTGCGTTATATACTTTTTTAACCGTATGGCTGCGAAATTGTTCCGACAATCTACTCCCGCCCTTGCTTGTTTTGGCAAAAAGAATCACTCCGGATACCGGGCGGTCGAGCCGATGAAGTAAACCTAAAAAGACTTTACCCGTCTTGTGGTATTTTGTTTTAAGATAATATTTTACTTCATCCATGAGCGTACTATCCTGTGAGTCATCTGCCTGCACCAAAACACCAGCTGGCTTGTACACAGCAATAAGATGATTATCTTCGTAGAGGACCTGAAGATTCATACCTTAAAATCCGAATTCTTTTTTCTTACGCGATAACCATTCAGCATTTTCGGTTGAACAGCTAACGGGATGCTTGGCTCCCTGGATTGTAAACCGGTGAGTATACATATAATCCCAAGCGGTGGTATTCATTTTTTCCGGTTCAGTTATTTCAGCCCACGGAATCACCATTGTCGGCTGTCCAAAACGAAAGGGCCAGATTGTTTTAATACGCAGGCCCATAGGCAAGGCCTCAAAGACTACCGCACCATTGTAACGCGATCTTCCAAACCTGATATAGAGCCAACGCTTCTTTTCACCAACCTGTTCTTTTGCAGTGTCCGGGTACAGTAAGGCCAATTTCTGCCAACCGCTCACGCGGCCTGCGAGATAGGAAATGCTCACCCAGGTGATAATCCAAAGAGCTAGAAATCCTACAACGAGCAAAGCACCTATAAAGTTATCAGTCATATACAAAAATTATGCCTGCCACCGCGCGAAAATGCCACACGGCAATAAGCGTTTATTTAATTTTTCTTCAATTGTTAACTCCCCCATCTCAATACTTCCTCCAAACTTCTTGACCAGACTCTCTAAATTATTTTTGTACGCAAGAGCAGAGTACCCCGAAGCATACCCATTAAGCAGGAAAAATAACGGCTGGTCAGATAAAATTTGACGGCACATTTCTAAGAACGGCAAAAAACTTTCTTCGATTTTCCACATCTCCCCCTTTGGTCCATGACCAAAGGCTGGCGGGTCCATAATAAGACCTTCGTACTTGTTACCACGCTTGATCTCACGCCGCACAAAAGCAGCTGCGTCATCAAGGAGCCAACGAACCGGCTTATCCTTTAGGCCGGAAATTTCCGCATTTTCACGCGCCCAGGCAATTGCGGACTTTGATCCGTCCACGTGCACAACCTCGGCTCCTGCTACTGAAGCGGCGAGCGATGCACCACCCGTGTAGCCAAATAAATTCAAAACTCTAACCGGCTGGTCTGGATTTTCTGTTTTGTGATTTTTAATTTGTTCTTGAATCCAAGCCCAATTACTTTGCTGCTCCGGAAATAAACCAGTATGCTTAAACGACGTCGGCTTAATCCAAAACTTGAGACCGCCAAAATCTATCTGCCATTTTTCGGGCAAACTTTTCTTAAGCTCCCATCCCGTGTTTTTACTGTCGCGGCTAAACACCGCATGCGCCTTTGCCCACTCAGTTTCGGGAAGTAACTTTGGCCAGAGGGCTTGTGGGTCAGGACGAGCAACTATAAATTCACCGTAGCGCTCCATCTTTTCGCCATCGCCACTGTCGAGGAGTTCGTAGCCGCTTGTTGGTTGTACGATTGCAATAGAATAATCTGACATATATTACTCGGTAATTTGTTTTTCGGTTTCACCAATATATTCTTCTTCATTTTCTTCAAGGCGTCTGAGCCCTTCGCCGCTCGCAATTTCTTCATAAATATGTGCTACAAGTCCGGGTACGCGAGCGATAATAAAAATCCCTTGGGCAACCCGCCAATCAAAACCCATATCGGAAATAATCGCCCCCATTGCTCCGTCAATATTCATGGGCAGCTTTTTTGAGGCTGTTTTGTTGAGTTCTTCAGCAACCTTTTCGGCAAAAACACAATGCTTACCGTACAACCCGTTTTCTTTTGCTAATGTAAAAAGAAGTTCGGCTCGCTGGTCGTGCGTTAGCAGTCGATGCCCAAAACCAGGTACGCGCTTTTTATCCGCTTTCATTTTTAGTAACAGTTCGGCGACCGTCTCTGTACTATTGTTTTCCTGAAAAAAGCGTGCCGCTCCTTCTATCGCAAGCCCATGACGCTCGCCGAGCGACAATACACCTGCCGCGAGTGAAGTGCGCAGGCTGTTCCCTGCCGAAGCAGAGAGTCGTGCCGCCATTGTCGAAGCAACACCCACGCCATGATCAATAGCTGCTGTAAAAAGCGCATTCATCATTTTTGTTTCTTGTACCGCGGGTAATTTTCCACGAAGCAACAAAAAAACTGTTTCAACGAAACTTTTTTGCCGCATTAAATCGGCCAGATTATAGCCGCGCACCACCTCACCATCTTGGGTTACTTGAGTCAGGGCAGTTTTCCATTGCATATAGTATATATTAAGCGTGAGGTTTCACTAACTCTACCAGATCTTCGTACCGCTCCGCAATCATCACACCCACATCTGCCAAGGCTTTTTCTTTTTCAGCCGCACTTTGCCCCCTCCCCACAATCGCTCCCGCATGCCCAATATTCATACCTTCCGGCAAAATACTGGCAAACTTACCACCGATATAAATAGCGAGTGGTTTAGTGTATCCGCCGCGTTTAATAAGGTCAACAATCTCAAACTCATAACTACCACCATGTTCCCCAAACAATACCACCGCTTTGGTTGCTTCGTCTTTTTCAAATAGTTCGAGGAGGTCGGCATACGTCGTGCCCATCAGCAGGTCTCCCCCGACATGCACGGCAGCACTCTGCCCGAGGCCAGCTTTACGAATCTGCCACGAGACTTCATTGGTCATACCACCTGAACGCGAGATAACCCCGATACTTCCTGGTTGAAAAATTTCATTAACCAAAGGGCCGCCCACCACACCAACCCGCCCGACACCAGGCACAATAAACCCTAAACTACTCGGACCAACAATACGAATATTTTTATCTTTCGCTGCGGCCAAACAGTACGCCGTGTCTTTAATGGGGATACGTTCCACGATAACACTAATAAGCGGAATGTCATTATCAATCGCTTCAAGAATAGCCGCTTTGGCTGCAAAGGGCGGTACATAGATTGCCGACACTGTAATTTCCCCGCAAGCCTCTTTGGCTTCTTTGATCGAATTAAAAACGAGCTTACCTTCTACTTCTTGACCGCCCTTATTCGGCGTCACCCCGCACATTACATTTGTGTGATACTCAAGCATGGCTTTAGCAGCCTTTTGACCTTCTTTGCCCGTCATACCCTGGACCACAACTGTTGTATTTTTATCTAAAAGAATACTCATATTATTTTACTATTAGATCAGCCAAGACCTGTGCGGTTGCGCTCATACTCGTTTCCTTGCCAAATAATCGCATGTTCAGCTTGTTACGCTCAGCACATTCTTTCATAAGCTGCATACCCTCTGCTTCAAACGGACCAGCTCGGCGTACCACAATCGGATACGTTGGTTTTAATTCATCGAGCGCGTCAACAATACCATGAAATGTTTCGCCAATATTGGTAAAATTCGCTACTCCTCCGGCAATCCAGAGCCCCTTAAGTCCGGGTTTCGATAAAACGATTTTAGCTAATTGATAGACTTTTTCGCGCGGTGGGTTACCTGAATACTCAGTGTAGTTAGCCGGCGTACAACCAGACTTAATGAGGGCGTCCATATTCGCGATACTCGCTCCCCCGCCCGAAAACAAAATCGCCACATCACCGTCCAGTTCAATATATTTACCCGCAGTGCCACGATAATACCCTTCGCCCTCATCAATTTTTTTAACCGCAATTTCGCGCTCTGTTGGCAGGCGACCCATCATCGTGCGGGGCTCAAGTTCTTCCCACTCTTTGTGGCGATAGAAGGCGTCTTCATCGAGCGCAACTTTGGCGTCTGCTGCATACCATTTTCCTTCTACAGTTTTGACGAGCGGGTTTATTTCAACCACTCGAGCATCTTCCTCTAGAAAGCAGTTCCACAATTGTTGTCCGATCGTGCTGTCACTTGTTATCTCAATTTTCCTAATATCTAATTCTTGCTTTTTAATTTCCTTTTCCGAAACATCTTCAATATCCATACCACCGCTTGTAGTGTAAAGCATTACAGGTTGTTTTTTATTTGTATCGTATGTGACTGAAAGATAATGCTCCTCAGCAATATTCAGTTTTTCTTCAATAAGTACTGCCGCAACATACTGACCTCGGATATTCATAGCAAATAATTCCTCGCACGCCTTTTCTACCTCAATAGCTGAAGAGCAAAACTTGATACCATTATTTTTTCCGCGTTTTCCAGAAAGTACTTGGGCCTTAACGACCACATCTTTAATCCCAAGCGACAAGTATTTTTTTTGTACATCGTCACCTCGCCGAACAACGACACCTTTTGGGGTCACAATACCGTATTTGGCAAATAATTTTTTTCCTTCAAATTCGTAAAGATTCATAAAACACAATTAGGAAATCAACGCTTCTAGAAACGCCTTACCCAAAACATACTTCTGTTCACGAGAAACTTCATGCTCGTATATTCCGGCATTAACCATAATCGAAGACACATCTCGAGAACGAGCCGCTTGGTGCAAAAGAACGTTTATTTTTTCTGGAAAAAATTTCTGGTTATATAAAAAATAACTTTGAAATAACGGCTTAATTGCAGCATAATATTCCTCTTTCTCGCATTCTTTACCCAATTCTTTTTCTTTCAAATCTACCAAAACCTCTAAAAACCAGAGTAATTGTACTGCGAGCCGCGTGTCAGGTGTAGCGGGTTCTTTATACGCATCCTCATAACTTTCCTGCCATTGCTTGGTCCATTTTTTATTCCTAAATTTAGGATCAAGTATGGTAATCGAATCGGTTTCAGGATTATATATAAAGTCATCGCCTCCGCCGCCACTTTCTACACCCCGGACTGCAAGTTCATATATATCGCTGATAGCGCCCTCAATTGCTTTCTGTGTAGGATGAACAAAATTTTTTTTATTTGGGAGCAATAAATTACCCTGCTCATACTTCATGATGATAACTGAGTGTTCGAAGGAATATGAATGCATGCTAACAACCCGTGCCATATCTTTTGTGCGCCGCAGCGCTTCTATTTGAGCAGGAAAATCTTCAACGTACCGAGCGTATGAAGTACTGCTGGCTCTTGACCGATCAGAGGAATGAAAAAACTTTAAAATTAAGTCTTCACCGTCCTTGCTGTGAAATTGTATAGCAATTCCATCATTTCCCAGCCCGGTATACCCGGAGATTTTTTTAGCCACCGAAATTCTGAAAAAACCATCGGCATAGGCACTCTCTATCTGAGCAAGAATCTTTTCGACTTCGGGCCTTACACTTTCATACCGCCGCTGATTCTCTGTAAAAAATTCCTTATCTTCGTCTTTAAATTTTTTGCGTAAAAAATGAACATAATTTTCGTATATCCCTGGCGATTCCTTGATTCCTTGCACAGTAACTTTGGCATCAATTTCCGCATATTCAGGCTGAGCACCCAAATTTTGACCAAACGAATCCTGCTCAGCACTCGGGCTTGCAGCAAACGTATCAAAATAAAACCCTTGCAGCTGGGCGTTTACATTCTCTGGTGATTTAGGCCGAGATCGAACCATATGCTAAAAATCAATCCTAAATTCAGTTCCGTGATCAATAAATCCTAACTTTTTATACCAATCATGCAGCGCTTCACGTCCATAACGACTGGTACAAATAACTTTATAACATTTCTCTTTCTTTGCTTGTGCTAACGCTTGTTCAATTAATCTTCGTCCGACTCCCTGGCTTCGGTACTGTTCTTCAACAAATAAATCTTCTAATAAACCAAATGGCTCGCTGTGGAGCTCATTAAATAAAACATATAAAAAAATGCGCCCCATTTCGATTCCATTTTCTACCACTGCAAATTTAATCCCCCGCTGTCGTGTCTCGTCTGATTTTATAATTTCCATATACAACTACTTCATTATTTCCATAAGTACCCGGGCCAATTTTTCGCCGTCATGGCGAATGAGGCTGCGCGCGAGCGTATCACCTTTATCTTGAGCGACTTCCTTTTTAAAAGCAATATCGGCTCGCACTATCTGATATCCATCATCTTCTTTTAAATCATCCGCGATTTGCTCTTCACCGCGTTCTTGATATTTTTTTACGGCTTCGGCCGGGATTGTGCCCACATGTTGAATTGCCACGTCAGGCACTCGCCCAGCATACTTAGCGGTTTCGTTGATAAGGTCAGAGGCCTTATAGCCGTTAGTTTGACCGCGCTTACTCATGAGGTTATTGATAAAAATAAATTTTGCCTTACTTTTTTGAATAGCTTCAGCAATACCTCCGACGATAATATTAGCTAGCGTAGTTGTATAGAGGTCCCCTGGACCGGCAATAATATAATCGGCATCAGCGATAGCTTGAAGAGCAGGAGCATAGGCCTGCACCGCTGGAGTAATAGAAAGCTTGATGATGCGCCCGGTATTTTCCGTTAGCGGCGGCTCATCAATAAGATGCTCGCCTTGGACTTGTTTACCCGTATCATAATCAGCGACGAGACAGGCGTGTTCAAGCGTAACCGGAATTACCTGACCGCGCGCATGAAATATTTCGCTCACTGCGCTAATCGCCTCGACTTCTGATCCAGCTATATCGCTAAGCGCAATCATAATGAGACTGCCGAGTGTGTGGCCCGATAAACCGTTCCCTTTGTCAAAACGGTAGGTAAATAATTTTTGCAAAACAGTGTCTTCAGCACCAACTTCAGCGAGGGCCAAAATAGATTTGCGCAGGTCGCCCAGCGGCAAAAGTCCAAACTCGTCCTGAATCACCGCATTGCTTCCGCCATCATCAGTCATACTGACAATGACACTAAGATCAACATCCTTATTGCGCTTGAGCCCCGACAACACTGAGGTTGTCCCGGTCCCTCCACCAATCACTACAACTTTTTTCATAGGAGCACAGTTAGTTCAATTCAAGAAAATCAATAATTTTTTCGTCTGTTAAGCCTTTTACAATAAGGTTCGCTTCAGAATAATTACCGCGACTCCACCGAGGATCAGGAACAGCAATACAGTCCATACCCGCACCTTTGGCCGCCTTGAGGCCGTTAACAGAATCTTCGATAACAACACAGTGTGCCGGATCTAAACCCAACTTATTTGCGGTATAGATATAAATTGCGGGGTCAGGTTTGCCGACATAATTAACATGATCACTCGATACGAGATGCTCAAAATAATGCGCCAAATCAAATCGCTGCACGATTTTTTCAATACGATGCAGCATCGATCCGGAAGCAATCGCCAAGCGTCCGCTCTGCGCATGAATGGTTTTAACAAGGTCGTGCGCCCCGGGCATCACCTGTGCTTTGTATTCATATATTGCTTCGCTGGCCGCGGCTTTTTCGCCCATTAATTCTTCGATTGGTGCGGCGAGCTTATATTCTTCCTTAATCATACTTACCGTTTCACGCAAACTTCTGCCGGTCATTTTAGTCATGATCTCGCGCGTCATGGTAATGCCGTATTTTTTCAAAAAATTCATCTCGGCTTCAAACCAGTGAAATTCACTATCAATAAGGACGCCGTCCATGTCAAAAATAACTGCTTTATATTTCATAAAAGATTATTCAACAGTAACACTCTTAGCTAAATTTCGTGGACGGTCCACATCTCGGCCAAGCCCCGTTGCGGCATAATAGGCAAATAATTGGAGCGGGATCGTGTTTACGAGCGGTTCTAAAAGTTCCATAGTTGCCGGAACGTAGACAACATCATCAGCGAGCCTGACAGCATCAGTATCGCCCTCGGTTGCAAGGATAATAATGGGCGCCTTACGCGCTTTTACTTCTTCAATATTGCTTCTCATCTTATCATAGAGCTGGTTTTTGGTCATTATAGCCAAGACCGGAAATTCTGGGCTGAGGAGCGCTATTGGCCCGTGCTTCATTTCGCCGCCCGGAAATGCTTCGCTATGAATATAGGAAATTTCTTTAAGTTTAAGCGAACCTTCAAGTGCAACAGGGTAATTAATACCGCGGCCTAGGAAAAAAAAGTCTCGGTAATTTTTGTACTTCGCGGCCAGCGCCTTTACCTGATCTTGTAATTTAAGTGCCTGATTCATTTTTTCCGGCAATTCAAGAAGTGATTTAACGAGTCGCTCGCCCGTTGCAACCGTCAGGCGGCGCAAGCGTCCAAACTGAATCGCGTAGAGCATTAAAACCGCGACCATGTTCATATACGCTTTGGTTGATGCCACTGCAAGTTCGGGTCCAGCATGAATATATGTTCCCCCATCGGTTTCGCGCGCAATGGTTGATCCAACCACATTGACAATGCCGCGTACAAACGCCCCTTTGCGTTTTGCTTCTTTTATAGCTGCGATAGTATCCGCTGTTTCACCCGATTGCGAAATAGCAAACACAAGCGTTCGTTCGTCAAGAATAGTGTCGCGATAGCGAAATTCACTCGCTACTTCTACCTCGGCCGGAATACCTGCCAAACGCTCAAAAGCATATTTGCCAACCATCCCCGCATACGAAGCCGTACCGCACGCAATGAGTACAATACGATTGATGGAACGAATTTCTTCGTCAGTCATATTAAGACCGCCGAGGTGCGCTGTACCTGCCTTAAGGTCAAGCCTGCCGCGAAGCGCATCTTGCAAAACCGTCGGCTGATCAAAAATTTCCTTGAGCATGAAATGGTCAAAACCATTTTTTTGCGCCTGGGCCTCATCCCATTCAATGCGTTCTGGATTTTTATAAATTCGTTGATCTTCGAGAGTAAAGAGCTGCACGCCACTGTGCGTAATTTCAGCAAGCTCACCATCTTCTAAAAATAATACTTGCTGAGTATGGGCGAGCATGGGTGAAGTGTCCGATGCAATATAATATTCACCATCCCCTACACCAATTGCGATCGGGCTCCCCAGCCGGGCCGCGACCAGCTTACCCGGTTCGTTGCTGTGCATGACTACCAACCCATAGGTACCACTCATTTCATGGAGCGCTCGTTCGACAGCCTGGCGCAAATCACCTTGATAAAATAATTCAATCAAATGAGCAATAACTTCGGTATCTGTTTCTGATTTAAAAACATGTCCTTTTAAAAAACGCTCTTTAAGTTCGCGATAATTTTCGATAATACCGTTATGCACTAAAACTAAATCACCAGTACAATCAGTATGCGGATGCGCGTTGTCTTCGGTTACTCCCCCATGGGTTGCCCAGCGCGTATGCGCCACTCCAACAGTGCCTTTAATTGGTTGTAATTTTACCTTTTCGGCCAGTGAATCAATTTTTCCAACCGAGCGAATACGGGTTAATTTCCCTTCGGACACAATAACGACACCCGCACTATCATAGCCTCGGTATTCAAGCCGCCGGAGCCCGTTAATCAAAATGGGTAAGGCTTCTTTTTTCCCAACGTAGCCGACAATCCCACACATATATTTAATAGTTACAAAATTTTAAATATTCAGGTAGCAGGAGCTTCTCTTTGGAAACCCCTGCTACCCTAAATGGAAACAACAGCCTCAGGGCGCCTGAGCGACGCTGCCTGGCACCACCTCCGCCTCGACGGCATTGACCCGAGACGATTTCTCGTCGTCGAGAACATCAAAGACGGTGAGGGGAACACTCAAGGTGTCGCCTGCCTCTTCGAGCATGCGCTCATACGGACTCGTCGGGCTTGCAGCAGCTTGTTGCACCAGCATGAACACACTCCTTCTCAGCAAAAGTTTGAAAATACTGCCCCCTTTCTAATAATCATTCGCTCATGACTAGAAAAGGAGCAATACTCGCCCCCAGCAATTTCAAAAGGTCTTTTTTCTTCGATCAGCCTCCGCCAACTCTTCTGGCGTGTTTACTCCGAACCACTCTTCTGATCGTTCCATTTCAACTGCGAGCACTTTGTGACCCTGCTGAACAGCCATCTCAAAAGCACGGTTTAAACCGTATTCACCCAGCCCTTCAATTTTTCGCATCGTTGGAAAAAGCTGTTCATACCACATTCGGTCAACACAGTATGTACCGGTGTTAATCTCGTTGATGGAAGCCTGCTCAGGCTTAATCTGTTCTTTTTCTAAAATAGCAATACATTTCCCTGAATCGTCCCGGATAATTCTGCCAAGTCGCGCAGGATCTGCGACTCGAGTGGTTAAAACAGAAATTTTTGCTTGTGCTGCCTGGTGCATTTCCATAAAATGAGCCAATGTTTGAGGGGTGTAAAAAGCACTATCATCGCCGCCCATAATAAGCACATCGGCTGCACGTTCGCCAAAACTTTGCACGCCTAAAAATGCTGCATGTGCAGTTCCAAGCTGCTCGGCTTGATATGCGTAACATACCTCATCTTTAAAATAGTCGCGCACTTTTTCGTGCGCAAAACCCACCACTAAACAAAGCTGCTCCGGAGTAAGCCCCAGCGACTTAAGGGTGCCAACCGTATATGAAATAATTGGTTTTCCCCCAATTAACGACATGACTTTGGGTGTATCGGTGCACCCCAAACGCTTACCCTGGCCAGCGGCAAGCACAACAACACCCCATGAGTTAAAATTACTTAGTGACATACTCAGCAATGTGTATTAAAGAAGAAAAATAGGGCAGCAAACTCGCTTGATATTCTTCGAGTGGAATTTTTGGCGAAACCTTTAGCGCAGCGGCAATTGACGGAAACGTTTCGACAATATTTTTGGTTTCTTGCACTTTATCATTAATAAACCAGATCTTCTGGGCAGTGTCTGCCGCCATGAGTTCCTGAACTACCTGCAGTTTAGATCGATCAACCATAAAAAGGCGTTCAAAATAATGCGCAATTCCCGATGCTTTAACTTTTAATTCTTGAAACGATGGATCGCCGAGACTCAGGAGAACAAGCGGCTCATTGGTTTCTTTAAGCGCTGTCAAAAATGCCTCGGCTTCTTCATCTAAAAAATGCTTTACATTATACGTCGTAGCCACAAGCGCATCCAAAACAACTTGTTTATCAAAACGCCGCTTGGCGATCATTTCGGCATGACGTTGATCTGAATAGGTAAAAAGCCCATCGGTACTGTTACGCGCTTCTTGATAGGTTACATCGTAAATCGCTTCACTAACGCCCACAGCCAAAAGAGCAGCCTTACGTGCTTCTTTAAAGCGTTCGGTTTTAAACAGTGTGTCATCAAAATCCACAATAAACATATTAGGCTAATTTTTCCCACAGTTCATCAAAAATAATCTTTTGTGTTTCATACACACCTTCGTTTTCAATCACCACCCCAATCAGCTCGCCTTGCGCATTGAGGGATATCGAAGCGACTTTACCCGGATAGATAATGATGTACGTTGGCGTTGCACTTTCACGCGTGAGCCAGCGCCGTTCATCAAGACCGCGCAGCTCCCCGCCCGTGCCCAGTGCGATCGCTTTGACCGCGATGCCTTTAGCCACGCGTACATCGCTAAATGTTTCAAATCCGCGATACAATTCTTCGCGAATCGGAGCGGTGGAATAGATGCGATAGAGCACTTCCCCGCGCGCTTCACAGACCGCGAGAACATCCTCTAAAATCGTATGGATCTCTGACTGATCATAATAACGGGCTACCGGGCGCTCAGAACCTTTATTATGCAAAGATTTAAGTTCAGGAATAAAATCATACACCCGTACGGCTGTTTCTTTCAAATCAGCAATCTGATTTTGGACCATACTTGCCAACTTGTCGGGGTCTTCAGCGACAAAGTATTGTTTAGTATCTTTCTCATAGAAATCTACCAAACCTTGATCCTGGAGCCATTTGAGTCCTTCGTAAACACTGCCCCTGTTCATCTGGCTTGTTTCGGCTAATTTACGCACTGAAGACGGTCCGAGCCGAAGAAGCGTCAGATAAACGGTGCTGATCTTGTCAGAAAATCCTAATTTTTTGAGTATTTCGATATCCATAATCGAGAAAAGTGAGAGAAGTTGCTCGTTTAAGCAATTTCTGAGCGACGCAGATTATATAATCAATAAAATTAGTCAATTTTTATCAGAATGATAATTTTATTGGGTATATATTTTTGGCTTATTATAGATAATACCACGCGCAAAAAGCGTGTCAAGTTTTTTATAACATATTTAAAATTTAATTAACTCAAGGCTTGACAAAAGGGCTAGAAAAGCATATCTTTACTATCACAACTTCTAAGGAGAAGTGCGGTGAAAAAAAGAATCGAAGTCCCGAACGACCTCCCAAACCCGAAGGTGGTGCTCGTGCTTGGTGTGCTTGCCAGCCTCATCTGGCTCGGCGGGAGTGCGCCCGAGACCACCCAGTCCCTCGAAGCAAAACGGGCGAGGGACGCGGTCATCTGCCGCACCCAGGGCTACCACGCCCCGGAAGACCAGCCCGGGTGTTCTGTGGTGACGGTGTCGATACCTCACAAGGGGTTTCTCGACTGCTGCGCTCACCAGCCCTAGCCCCCCCCCAAACAGTTCGTCCCCTGCGCGAATGGTGCGATTCTGATCGCCTACCACTCGCTTACTCATGAAAAATTTTTTATCACGAGTAAGCGTAGGCGATCTCAGTAATAAAAATATCCTGAACGAGTCAGGATATTTTTATTACTGAGATATTTTTTATATTATGCAATCGTAATTTCCTTACACAAATACACATCCTGCACAGCATTTAAAATTTGAATTCCTTCTTCAAATGTTTTTTGGAAAGCCTTGCGGCCCATAATAATCCCTGTTCCGCCCGCCCGCTTATTAACAACAGCTGCATACACCGCGTCTTTAAGGTCATTCTTTCCGCTTTCACCGCCTGAATTAATGAGCCCTACGCGCCCCGCAAAACTATTCAAAAGTTGGTAGCGGCACAAATCAATCGGGTGTTCACTCGCAAGTTCAGCATACATCCGTTCATCATACTTACCAAACTTTTTCGTTCCCCGATTAAGTGCCTTATACCCACCATTTTTAAGCGGTAATTTTTGCTTTACAATATCTGCTCCAATAGTGGCGCCGATATAATTAGCTTGACCGGTTAGATCGGCTGCGTCATGATAATCAATCCCTTCAACTACAAAAGCGGGATTTCGTAAATAGCACCAGAGCACAGTGAAAAGACCGAATGAATGCGCTTCAGCAAACATTTTACTCACCTCTTCGATTTGACGACTTGATTCAGGTGAACCAAAATAAATCGTTGCACCAACTCCGACCGCCCCCATGCTTGCTGCTTGGCGAACCGACCCAAATACTATTTCGTCATATGTATTCGGGTAGCGGAGTAAATCGTTATGATTAAGTTTTACAATAAAAGGAATTTTGTCGGCATATTTTTTACTGACCATAGCAAGCCCTCCCATTGTTGAGGCGACGCCGTTGCACCCGCCTTCAATCGCTAAACGTATAATATTTTCCGGATCAAAATAATCTGGGTTTACAGCAAAGCTTGCTCCCGCCGAGTGTTCTATCCCCTGGTCAACCGGCAGAATAGATAGATACCCTGTGCCTTTGAGGCGGCCGTGATCACGCAATTTTTTTAAATTATTTTGGACAGCTTTTGGACGATTGGACACTGAAAAAACAGTATCGATAAAATTTTTAGATGGCAAAAATAAACGCTCTTTAGCAATCTTAGGCGCATTAAAGTCAAGCAGGTTTTCGGCGTCCTTGCCGAGCGCCTGCTCAACCAAAGAAAGTTGGGACATACGAAATTATAAGTAAAGACAAAAATTTATATGATCAAATACACAACTACACTTGCTGAAATAATAACCCCAAACGCTCCCGCGAGCCGCAGCGCAAATGTTTTACTTCCCTGCAGGTATGAATAGACGACTTTGCTGATTAAATTCGTTGCGTTAACTAGTATAAACGTTACGAGCGCAGTCTTAAAGGTGATTGTTTTATCTGCAATCTCAGCCAAGTTAATCAAAATCGCATCTAAACCGGCGAGCGAGGCAATTACTGAGCTTCCTAAAAATCCAGCTTGCCCAAATAACAATAGACAAACTTTGGTAATAAATTTAATAACCGTAAGTAACAGGGCGAAGGCAAGCGCGCTCCTTAAGGAAAAAATTTTTCGCCGCGGTTCGGGTTCGTCCGTATTTTTTAATGCAATGCCCGCACTTTTTGACTGCGATAAAAAATAAACAGCCAACGCCAGCGCTGCTGCCACCATCGCTCCAATAATTGGAGCGAGTCGTAGAACAAGGATCGGACTAAGCGGTCCTACCAGCAAAAAAACTTGTAAGAAACTGGCTAAATTTGCAATCACCGCCGCTCCCACCAAACGATTTACTTGAGTAGAGCCGACGCTTTTTTGAGCAAGTGATTGTGTGGTAGAAGTAGAAGACACAAATCCTCCCACGAAGCTCGTTATGATGTAGCTTTTTTTACTTCCCAGCAATCGACCGAGCGCATACCCCACCACATCAATACCCGTTATTAAAACCACAATAAACCATAATTTACGAGGATTAAAAATCTCGAGATTAGCAAATTGCCCCAGAGAAAAATTAAAACCCCGTAAAAAATCCTGTACACCAGGTATGTTACTCAGAGCAAAACCTCTATCCGGTAAAAAAGGCAGTATTACCAGCGCCACGACTGCATAACTAATAAATGAGCGCACTTCTTCCGAAGACACTCCGGTAATGATTTTTTTAGCCTGGTCACGGAGTGATAAAATGAGCAGCGCAACAACTACCAACGCTAGCACAAGCTGAACCGATATAAATTGCGTAACAGTTAAGAAGCCAATAAAAAAAGTATACAGCAGCACTATTTCGGTAGTAAGACCAACTTGCCCGCTTTTCAGCGAAGAAACAACGTAATACGCAATTATAAGCAGACTTACTGCGGCGGAAATAACTATAAAAGCACTGATACTTTGCTGAAGATAAAAAACTCCTGCAAAAGCACCCATGAGCGACACGAGTGTAAACGTTCGTAAACCGCTGGTTACGGTAACTTCCTTACCAACACTACTTTCTCGTCCGAGCCCTAAAAGGGCGCCAAATAAAGCAGCTAAAAAAAGTGATACTGGCAAAGACATAGGCACTTCAATACAAAACTATTTTGTAATAACACGGAACCACTCCATCATACTCCAAATATCGTCGCGCGTCATATATTACTTTAAAAACTATTTTTCCCCCTTCCATTCAGCGATAAATTCCGCTAAAAAAGATTCAATAAATTTTGCCCGCTCTTCAGCAATTTTACGCGCTGCCGCTGTATTCATCATGCCGGGTAATTTTAAAGCTTTTTCGTAAAAATAATTAAAGCTTGTTCCTTCTTTTTTCTTCATTTTTAAATCTTCGTGCGTTAAATACTTTCGCACTTTACGTTTGGGATCGTGAATAGGACGCTGCACCGAGCAACCGTTGGCGAACACACGTGCAATACCCAGCGCTCCCAGGGAATCAAGCCAATCCGCGTCCTGAATTATTTTTCCCTCAATTGTAGAGGGGATTTTGGTCTGCTCTCCTTTATACTCACCCTCATCAATTATTCGTATAATCTGCTGCTGCATTTCTTGATCAATTTCTAAAATATCCATTGTTGCTCGAAGCACTAATTTACCCTTTGTTTCATTAAAGTCATAGTGTTTATAGTCGCCTACGTCATGCAGAAGGGCGGATAACTCTATAAGCTGGCTATTTCCGCCTTCAAGGGCCTGGAGCTGCCGGCTAGTCGCAAGGACACGCTCTGTGTGATACCAATCCTGTCCACTGCCATCGGTAGAAAGAATTTTTGCAACATACGCAGCGGTTTTCTGGACAAGTGAAGCAGTCATATGGCACTAGAATAGCAATTTAACCAAATTTAGGCAATAAAAAAAGACCATTGTCCTGGCGACGGCCGACTTTTGCCCGAAGGCTATCATAGGCGCTGAAGAGCTTAACTGCCGAGTTCGGGATGGGATCGGGTGTGGCCTCTTCGCTTGAGTCACCAAGACACTGGTCTTTTTAAGTACAGTGTTTTGTTTGTTGTAAAAGCAATAGTGGTGTGTGTAATTGACTACAATCTCAGCACTGCTTAGTGCTTTCGTAGTGCGCTCGACCGATTAGTATTCCTCCGCTCAATATCTTACGATACTTACACGTAGAACCTATCAACCTCGTAGTCTACAAGGGGTCTATAACGAATGTTTATCTTGAAGACGGCTTCACGCTTAGATGCTTTCAGCGTTTATCCGTGCCGAACAT